>JALGVJ010000031.1 GCA_029838195.1 Promethearchaeota archaeon | reverse complement strand
TGCATGGTCCCGTGATATTTATTTAGAAAGCGTCCTTTCTCCTCTATTAAAACAAAAAGAGAAAACCATTTCTGATTAGCTCTCGAGGTGAGTATGGGGAAAAAGGCTTTCATTTAGTATTAGAAAAGAAAGGTAAGGGAAAGAAAACATGAGGACTTCCCTCAAATGGGGAAAAGGAATCCCAATTCGGGATGAAAATAAACATGGGAACGACCTGGCAAAAAAAAAGTTTGATCTTCGGATCAACGCCCGTTTCCTCTAACGACGGGATGATGGGACATTTTGTCCAAATTTATAGTTAGAGTCGCCGACTAGTAATAATAGTTTTTCATGATATTCAATATCAAATCGAATTATTTTAACAATTTTTCATGAGTGACATGGTTAATTTTAAGTTAGTTCTTCCCTACATCTATTCATGGATAATCATGTTTTAAGAGGGATGAAAGCACATGAAAATTACTGAAGTTAAGGCTCATTTGTTGGAATTAGATTTTAAGATTAAAATTGGTTCCATGCCACGATTTAAAGCCACGGGACTCTATATAAACATCAAAACGGATGAAAATATAGACGGATGGGGCTTATCGCATTGGAATTTAAGTAATCTCGCTCAAAAAGTATTTGTCGAGGAAGCTTTGGGAAAATTGCTTGTCAATAAAGACCCGTTCATGACCGAGCAGATCTTTAACGAGATCTACACCTCCAGCAACCGCATATTATTTGGTATTGCTCAAGCTACAAGTGCCGTCCAAGTAGCTCTCTGGGACATCATTGGTAAAGCAACGAAGCAGCCAATATATAGATTACTCGGAGGAATGAAAAAAAAGGTGAAATGTTATGCCTCCATGCCTCGAGGATATAGTGCTAAGGCAGCGGTTGGTGCTGTTGAGTCAGCTTTAAAGCCCGAATTAGGAGGATTCAAGGCGGTTAAGCTTCGCATTGGAAATGGCGAGAAAAAAGATGCTGAGCTCATGAAAGAGGTAAGAGATGCCTTTCCCGATATTGATATCATGGTGGATGCTAATTCTGCGTATAATTCCGTCACTGAGGCTCTAAAAATCGCGAAAATTTGTGATAAATACAACATCACGTGGCTTGAAGAGCCCTTGCCAACCGATAACCTCAACGGTTTAGCGAAATTAAGACAAAAATCGCCTGTAGAAATTGCTGGTGGAGAAAATGATATGGGAATCTTTCGATTTGAAGACATTCTTTCGAAAGAATCGTTTAACATAATACAGCCCGATGTGACGCGCTCTGGAGGATTTTTGCAGCTTAAAAAGATTGATGCTATGGCAGAAGTTAAAGGAGTTCGCTGCATCCCCCATATTTTTGGGTTTGGGCATATTTTAGCAGCCAATCTTCACTTTATAATGGCAAGCCGATGCGAATGGTGTGAATTTCCATTCGTTCCAGAAGAATATCAACTCTTAGAGGAGCCCATAAAGGCGAATAAAGGGTTCGTGAATGCCTTAGAAAAACCAGGATTGGGCGTAGAGATCAATAAAGAGATGTTCGAGAGGAATGTAAAAAAGGTTTCAATAAATCTAAATTAATTTTTTTTCCATCTTTTTTCTTTTTTACCATTTTGAGGAATGAATTAAATAAATCGTAGAAACGGGTATTATGGTATAAAATGGTTCATTTTTTATCTCAAAAAATGCTAGTGGAAGTAATTATACTCATGAAACATTAATTGCATTAGTTTTTTGTTTCATGTTTATCATCAGTAGACTCATGATAATTGCAAGTTCGTTTAAAAAAGAAATACGAATGGTTTTTTAGATAAATCCCACGAATCTAAAGCTAGTGGGTTTAACAATAAAAATCAAGGCGAAGTAATTTCTTGTTTTTTGTATTCTATTTCTTCTCTTCTTTTTTCTAAATTTATTTTGCATTCTTCGGACTCGCGCGGGTAATAAATATAAACAATGATCCACGTGAGTGAGCCTGAGAGCCAAATGATTAACACGACGAAAAATGCTAAAGGTAATAAAAAAATATCAATTTCAATCATATTGGATAAAAGCAAATTTCCCATGATTCCTCCGATATTAAACATGAGTCCGTTAAGAGCAATTGCCGTGCTTCTTTTCTCAGGCTCACAGACATCCGAATAAATGGATTGAATATTTCCTAATCGCAAGGTAGTTAAAAAAAATCCAAGAAATCCTAAAATAATTATAAGGATAATGAGCATCACGAGTTCTAAAATGCTGGTAGGATTGATGGGGGTTAAATAAAATCCCATGAAAAAGGCGATACCTAAAAAAAGAGTTATCATAGAAAATTTCACCTTGCCCCGATTATTACCCGATTTAACGTATTTATCTCCTACTCTACCCCCGATGAGCGTGCCCGGTAAGGCGCCAATTCCTGCCACCAAATAAATAGTCGTCGCATAGAAATCCGCATTTACCACTCGAAGTTTTAAGGTAAAATAATAAATCGCCCAATTTGAGATTGTACTCATTGCAATTCCCGTAAATAACATGCTAAGTATTAACGCAAAAATGGTTTTCTTTCTAAGAAGTGAAATTAATTCCTTTCTAGTGATTCTATAATTATAATCGAGGTTTCCTTTGAAATCTTGAAAAGCAGGTTCGGCACTTCCTCTTTCGGGTTCGACTCCTTGAAAAATGTATCGTACTAAGCATAAAAATCCAATAAAGGCTCCAAGTCCATATGCAATTCTCCAACCAAAGACACCTCCATAATTTCCTAATAATCCTCCAAAAATGATCCCCGTTCCATTTCCAATGGTTAATCCGAATTCCATGAATCCATATCTATTTCCACGATGTTCGGGAGGGAAATAATCGCTAATCATGGAATATCCGATGGGAACGAAAGAACCATGCCCAATTGCCGCTATTATATAAAATATTAAAAACACGTAATAATTTGGAGAAAGAGCTACAAGTCCGAAAGAAATGATCCATATTAAATTTATAAAAGTAAATACGTGTTTTCTTGAAAATTTTAGGGCGATTTTTTCGCTAAAATATCCAAAAAGGATCACGCTGGCGGTAGAACACATTAAATTACCGGCGAATATGATTCCAACGCCTAAACGGGTGATACCGGGTAAACTTTTTAATAATTCTTCAATATTAACGGGTAAAATTCCTAAATTATAAAAAATCATGAAATACAGAAGCCACATCGACCGAAAACTCTCATGAATTTTTTCCGGCATGGATTTTTCCACGGATTTTTCAACTCCGGCAAGAATTATTTCAAATGTATGATGACTTGAATACTAATAATGAAAGTTCGAATTAATTATGGCTAGAGGAATAAAAAATGAATGATTTTTTTTAACTCTTATCTCATTAAGATCGGCAAAATAATAAATTGGTAAGGTATATCAAATGGATAATCGATTGAATTTTCTGATTAAGCTTTCCATGGCATCCTCATCGTGAATTTTCGCACGAATTTCCTGACGGAAACGTTGTATTTGTTTATGTTTTTGAAGGCAAGGGATATTTTGATGAAAACGAAGATTCCATGAAGGTGCCTGGTCAATTAATCCTTATGGAGATGGGGAGGGAATGAGAAAATTATAAAGATTATTAAAGAATGGTTAAAAAACCGATTTATTAAAAATGCAATTCCTTTAACTCAGCAATTTTTCGATGCGATCCAATCCGGTATTAATATCACTTGTCGACACGCAATAAGAAAATCGCACGTATTCCTCTGTCTCGCTGGGATCTTTGTTTCCAAAAAATATCCTAGAAAGTACTGCCACATCGGCTTTATCTAATAGATATTGCTGGAATTCTAAGGAATCTTTTAGCTTCAATTTTTCACAAGCTCCACTTATGTTTGCAAAAATGTAGAAGGCTCCTTTGGGTTTTACAGCACTCATACCATCAATTTTATTAAGCCGTTCATGGATGAGATCTCTTCTTTTCCCAAATTCCTTTACCATTGCAATTGAAGGAGATTTATCTTCTTTCATGGCAGCGATCCCTGCTTGCTGCGTGAAAGAAGCCGTGCAAGAAACTGTATTTGTTAACCAGCGTTCAAAATATTCGGCAAGCTGCTCATTTACAACGGCATATCCCAGTCTCCAACCTGTCATTGCGAAAAACTTGCTAAATCCATCCAAAATAATCGTTCTTTCTAACATGTCAGGATGCGCCGCAATTGAAACGAATTTTTCCTCATCATAAATTATCTTCGAATAAATCTCATCGGTAAGAATCCAAATGTCATTTTCTAACGCAATTTGAGCAATAGCTTCGAGATTTCTCTGGTTTAACACGGAGCCTGTTGGATTTTCAGGCGTGTTAATAATGATCATTTTGGTTTTTTCCGTAACAATCTCATTTAATTCATCGACATTATAATTCCACTCCTCCTCTTCTCGCAAGAGGGCGGCGATTGGCTTACATCCATGAACTCTAATGAGGCTTTCATAAATAGGATAGCCCGGGTTAGGATAAATGATCTCATCGCCGGGATTTGTACAACTTAATATCGCCAAATCTACAATAAATTTAGCGCTCGGCAAGACTATCACATTTTTAGAAGTGATATCAATTTGTTTTTCATCAGAAACAAATTCTGCGATGGCTTCTCGTAATTCGGGGATTCCCCTTGAAGGTGTATAATGCGTGTAATTCTCTTGAATTGCTTTTATTCCAGCTTGCTTGATGTGTTCGGGTGTATCGAAATCAGGTTCACCGATAGCAAAGGAAATAATATTTCTTCTTCTTTCAAGAGGCAATTCCGAAATTTGTTTTAATACTAAAAATGCGGTTTCCGTTCCTAATCTATTCATTCTTTCGGCATATTCCATTAAACCTCATGACCTCAAAAATTTTAATTTTCCAATTATTTTTTATTTATTATTATTATTTTGCCAATTTATATTTTTATATTAAAAATTCTTAGAATTTATTAGAAATTATTTGGATTATTTTCAAAAAGCATCAAATGAAAGGAAGTTTTGATAAATTTGAAAGTTATTAGACACACTTAATATTAAAAAAAGATGGACTAAGTAGTTGTTTAATCAGATATTCATAGATACTCTTCAAAAAAAATTCTTGGATCTTCTTTAACTACTTTTCCAACAATTTGGGTAGTAGTCCGTTCCACATCTTCCGAATTGTAGAGGATTTGCATTTTCTCGAATAACTCTTTTCGATTTTTGCACCTGGCAATTACTGTAAAATCATTTTCTCCGAATATGAAATATACAGCCCATACACCAGGGATTTTGGATAATTTTTTTCCTATTCGCTCATGATAGCCTTTCCCGAATTTTGCTCGAATATTAACAACAATAGTGATATCTTCACCAATTTTTGAGGGATCTACTTTAGCATAATATCCTTTAATGACGCCTTCTTCTTCCAATCGCTTAATGCGGTAATGCACGGTGGATTTAGAAATCTTGCTTACTTCGTTAGATAATCTTTTAGCTATCTCATTTAAGGGCATTCTAGCGTCATTCTGAAGCAAGTTGAGGATTCTCATGTCCGTTTCATCTAGGAAGCTGCGGCGGGCTAATTTTTCTTGAATATTACCATGGGCTTTTTCTATTTTCGTCATGTAAAACCACCATTTTAATGTGTAAACATGGAATTTAATTTAAATTTTATCCAAATTGATTGTCATGTTTTGGTATGATCTCCAAAAAAGTCGATCATGAAAAAATATTAACCTTATTACCGATAATATGATCTTCTCCTAATAATCTTTAATTATTTCAACAAATATCAAATAATTCCAGTATCTTTTAAAATAATTCCTATAAAAATGCAAATATTTAAATGATTCTTTTTTTTTTTATCTGGTAGAAAAGAAGATTCTTGTATGGTATCATGGAATCACGACATTCAACAAATCGATTAAAAACCACGCCCTTACATGATACTCATGTACAATTAGGAGCACGCATGATTAATTTTGCTGGATGGCACATGCCTGTCCAATATGAAAGTATTATCAAGGAGCACGAGTGCGTGCGTTCGCATGCTGGCGTATTTGACATTTCGCATATGGGCGAATTTGAATTAAAAGGAGATCACGTGGTCGATTTATTGCAATATCTCATGACTAATGATTTACGGTTAATTGATGTAAATAAGAGTCAATACTCTTGCATGTGCAATGAACATGGGGGCGTGGTTGATGATAACATTTACTACATGGAAAGTTCTAAAAAATTTCGCATTATTGTCAATGCAAGCAATAGAGTAAAAGATTTTAATTGGATCACATCTCATGCAGAAAAATTTAATGTAAAAACATGCGATGTTTCTCAAGAATTTTCTAGGTTAGCATTTCAAGGTCCAAAAAGCGATGAGTTATTGCAACCGTTAGTTGACGTCGAGCTTTCCAAATTGCAGAGGTTCCAGTTTGCTAAATGTTATTTGGAGAGCATGCCTATTTTTTTAGCGCGAACGGGGTATACGGGTGAGCGGGGTTTCGAAATATCCATTAGTTCCCGGTTAGTACAGAAAGCATGGGACTTATTACTGGAAACAGGGGCACGTCCCATTGGTTTAGGAGCAAGAGATACACTACGTTTAGAGGCCTGCTATTCCTTGTACGGACATGAAATAAGTGAGGATATTACGCCGATTGAAGCAAATATCGGATGGGTAGTAAAAGAGAAAGAAGGAAATGATTATATTGGTAAAGAAGTGCTCTTAAGGCAGAAATCAGAAGGAACGTCGCGAATTATTGTTGGCCTCACATTATTAGATCGGGGCATCCTACGAGAACATTATAAAGTACATGAAAATGGAACCGAAATTGGATACGTAACTTCAGGAGGGTATTCTCCTACATTAAAAAAGAGCATTGGATTAGCCCTTATCAAAACGGAATATAGCAAGACAGGAACAGAGCTAAAAGTTAGCATTCGCGATAAGCTGTTAAGAGCAAGAGTTGTTCCAACACCATTTTATCGTAATGTATGAATTATATCTTGAAAACTAAGAAGGTTAAAAAAAAAATGGAGTATAAAATCCCAACTGATTTAAAATATGCAAAAACCCACGAATGGGCAAAAATAATTAATGAAAAAACTATCGCTATTGTAGGGATTACTGATTATGCTCAATATCAGTTAGGCGACATAGTATACATTGAATTGCCGCAAGTAGGTTCTACTTTTAAAAAAGGAGATGTGTTAACGGAATTAGAATCAGTGAAAGCCGTGGAGGAGTTATTCATGCCTCTGACGGGCGAGATTTTAGAAGTAAATAAAGATTTAGAAGAGAATCCCGAATATATCAATAATTCTCCTTATGAACACGGATGGATTGTTCGGATTGCAATATCCAATCTTCTAGAGATTGAGGAATTACTTACGGCTGAAAAGTACTCTGAACTTATTGAAAAGGAAGAACATTAAAATTAAATATTAGAATTTTATTTTTATTTTTTTTAAGAAGGAGGAGTTAACATGGATTTCATTCCTCATGATAATGAAGATATTGAAAAAATGTTAAAAGCCATTGGAATTCATTCAATTGAAGAGCTATTTAAGGATATTCCTGGAAATTTAAGAATAAATGGACTCAACCTCCCAAGTGGAATCTCGGAGCCGGAATTATTCAATGAATTGGAACAGCTTTCTAAGAAGAATAAAGTATATTCGGGTTCGTTTTTAGGAGCAGGGTGCTATTATCATTTTATTCCCTCTTTAGTTGAATTTATAGTGTCTCGTTCTGAATTTTATACCTCTTACACCCCCTATCAAGCAGAAGCAAGTCAAGGCCTTTTACAAGCTTTATTTGAATATCAATCAGCGATTTCACGATTAACTAAGATGGAAGTATCCAATGCTAGTACGTATGATGGTTCTATGGCTTTGGCTGAGGCAGCTATAATGTCATGTTATATTACGGGAAGGAACAAAATTCTCATTCATAATTGCATTCATCCGGAATACATTGAAGTCGTGAAAACGTATTGTTGGGGCCATGGAATGAATTGCGAAATAGTGTCAGATAGTTCCTTGTTTAGTTCTTTATCTGATAAGACTGCGGCGGTTCTTTTTCAAAGCCCCAATTTTTATGGCGAGGTAGAGAATATTAAAGAATTTGTAGGACGTATTAGAAAAAAGAAATCAGGGTGTTTAATCATTCAAACGATGACAGATCCCACGTGTTTGGGAATTTTAACTCCTCCCGGTGATGCTGACATTGATATTTTTGTTGCAGAAGGGCAGTCTCTTGGACTTCCCCCATCCTTTGGTGGTCCGGGTTTGGGAATTTTTACTACTAAAAATAAATATCTACGTAAGATTCCGGGAAGATTGGTGGGACAAACACGTGAAATAAACGGAAATAAAATTGGGTATATCTTGACCTTACAGGCGAGGGAACAGCACGTGCGCAGAGAAAAGGCTACTTCAAATATCTGCACGAATCAAGCATTATGTGCCTTGGCGTCTTTAATATATATTGTATCATTAGGAGGCACCGGATTGCGAGAAGTGGCAATTCAGAACATTCAAAAAGCTAATTACGTGAAAAAAAAGATAAGCAAAATAAATGGATTTAAAGTTCTCAATCAAAAGCCCATTTACAATGAATTCGTAGTAAAATGCCCAAATGTTGAAGAATTTAAAGCTCAATGCAAGGAATACGATTTACTGCCTCCCTTAGATTTATCTTATTATTATCCGGATAAAAAGGATTTAATGTTAACATGTGTCACTGAGATAAATTCAAAGGAAAACATTGACACATTTCTTACCATAGCAAAAAATTTGTCTCAATAAGTTTTGGAGGGATATGAATGCGTGAAGGAAAAAAATTAATTTTCGAAAAAGGGAAAAAGGAATTAAAAACTCTCAATTTTAATGCGAGGTTGGATATAGATCCTACTGAGTTAAATGAATTGTTACCAGAATCCTTACAGAGAAAAGATATTCCCATTCCTGATATACCGGAAGTTGAAATCGTCCGACACTATTTTAACCTAAGTCATGACAATTATGGAGTGGATTTCGGGATTTATCCTTTAGGATCATGCACCATGAAATACAACCCTAAAATTAATGAAAAAATCTCACGTCTTTCGGGATTTTGTCAAATACATCCGCTTCAAGAAGAAAACCAAGGATGTCTTGAACTCATGAATCTGTTATCGAGATTTTTAGAAGAAATAACAGGAATGGATGCATTTACGCTTCAACCCGCTGCGGGGGCTCATGGTGAATTAACGGGATTATTAATTATTAAAAAATACTTTGAACAAGAAAATAGAATCAAGAATAAAATTCTCATTCCGGATTCTGCTCATGGGACGAATCCCGCCTCAGCGAAACTGGCTGGTTTTTCCATCATCGAACTCCAATCCACCCCAGAAGGAGAAATCCCATTAGACAAACTCGAATTTGCCATGGAAGAAGGTGATGTTGCGGGACTCATGTTAACAAATCCTAACACGTTGGGATTATTTGATAGAAACATTGAAACGATTACTAAAATCGTCCATGACAATGGAGGATTATGTTACTATGATGGAGCTAACCTAAATCCCATACTTGGAAAATGCAGACCCGGAGACATGGGCTTTGATATCGTTCATTTAAATCTTCATAAAACCTTCTCGACGCCTCATGGTGGTGGTGGCCCCGGAGCAGGTCCCATCGGGGTAAAGAAAAAATTATTACCCTTTTTACCTGAGCCGAGCATTATTGCCCGGAAGGGAAGGTTTACCCGTGATAAATCCTCAACCATGAGTATTGGGAGAATAAGGAGTTTTTGGGGAAATTTTGGCATTTTAGTAAGGGCCTTTTCATACATACGAGCTTTAGGTGCGGACGGTTTGAAACGCGTGGCAGAAATTTCGGTTTTAAATGCGAATTATCTTAGAATTAAATTAAAAGAAAAATATCATCTTCCTTATGATCGTTGGTGTATGCATGAATTCGTGCTTTCTGATAAGGACGTACCAAATGGTATTACCACGGAAGATATTGCTAAGCGAATTTTGGATTACGGCATTTATGGACCAACAATTTATTTCCCTTTAATTGTATCTGGAGCTTTAATGATCGAGCCCACGGAAACAGAATCGAAGGATTCATTAGATCATTTCATTTTTGTAATGAACAAAATCCATGAAGAATGTCGGGAAAATCCTGAAATCGTAAAAACAGCCCCTCATGATACTCCTATTGGCCGTCTTGATGCTGTTTTGGCCGCTAGAAGACCCATATTGCACGATTAAAGAAAAGTTATCATGAAATTGGGGAAATCCCCTCAATCTTCTAATATCTTTTTTAAAGAAATAATTTCTTTAATTTATTTTGGAGGTTTTATTATTTTAAATTCAATAGGAAGATAATTTTAGGTAAACCAAGAGGAAAATCATTCGATTAATTAAAATCCAATTAGAGATTTTTTATACAAATATGAATAGAATCATTATATTCTTAAAAAATGAAAAAATTGTTAGTATCTTGCGTGCGAACTGAATTATTCCACGCCGGCACCTTGCGAAAATTCAATTAATACGCATCTATCTCCCAGATCTTTTTTTGAGAAGGGATATTTTTTGTATTTTTCACTAAAAGCTTTTATTACTCGATTTATCCTAAACCATGAATCTTTAGGCTCATTTTCTATTAAAACATCAATTTCATTATAATAAGCTAGTGCATTATCTCTTTCCCCCTTGAGATCATGTAGGATTCCTAAAAGTAGTGTATCATGGGCTTTTTCATTGGCCGATTGTTTTAAAGAGAGTGCCTTGTTAAGAAGATTAATACCCGCATCATAGTCACCTTCATGAATTGAAATCTTTGCTAGCATTTGATAATAAATCACCTCTTCCTGATCCATTTCTATAGCTTTTTGAATGAAATCCTTTATTTCTTCGGTAATTTTTACATGCTTTTCGTATAAAATGTAAGCTTGGTTGAATAAAACCATTCCTTTTCTCTTGTTTTCATTTTTAAATTGATATCCCTTTAATATTTTCGGAGAAACATCAGATGCAGTTCCTTTCATTTCAGCGTTAAAATCAAATCCAACATAAGGATTATTACAGACAGGAGCTGGCCCAGCCGCCACCCAAAATTTTAATCTTTCAGGAACAAATATAATGCTATTAACATTATCATCAACCGCAAGAATACCATATGCATTTCGTTCCGTTTGCGTGGTATATCTAACATGATCTCCCATGAATTCTGCAGCTAATGAAGGGTCGATCTTCCCCCAATTTGATTTAATGAGTTGCTCCAACCGTTTATATCGAGCTGGACAGCCTTCATTCAAATTATATCGTGAAACAAAATCTATTTTTCGCTTTTCCTCTGATACCGCCATATTTGTCATGATCACGTGGTCCTCTTCTAGCCACCGAATTGTTGGCTTGCCCGTGCTCACTTCTGCAGCAAAGGCGTTCTTAGATTTTCCATCTGTCACCACGAATCCACATGAAACGCCTCTTGGGTTTTTCTTCAAAATATTGATCGCATCTTCTAGGCTTTCAGCTGTTCTCAAGATGGCATCCGTAAAAGCGGGAATGCACCATCCACTTGGATCAATATCATCATAAATCATATAATGTCCGCAAACCACAATACCATTTTCATTCATTCCGGGAGCCCAAAGTAATAAACCGGCCGTTCCAATTTGTACATATTTAAATCCATCTGTGGGCTCCACGAAGCTAACTGTTTGATATGTTGGCCACTCATGAATTGCAGAATAGTCTGTATTTCTTCCAACAATGGTTTCTCCATTAAGAGTTGCCTTTTTAGTCGCAACAAACGTGCTACAAGCGGGTTGGATGAATATTCCCATCTTATTAAACTTCTTTTCCGTGGATTTAAAAATAATTGGAGTCAAGACCATGTTGACAGAAGTATGATGATTCGCCTTAAAAATAGTCGAATAAGGAACTCCGCTACCTTCAGCAATCCCTTTTAATTGCTCGATTATTTCTTTAGGCTGTGCTTGCTCTGTTGGTTTATAAATTTTTTTATTCAAGTACAGCCTTCCAATCATTTTCATGAGGGGATTTTTTACTCCTTGGGCTCTCAATGGATCTGCATAAACATTTACGGCCCCATTTTTAATCTCTTCACTTAATAGAATACCGTGCTGAAACCCAATTTCATGAGGAGTTCCTTTAAGATACAAAATATTAAGATATTTCTTTTTAATTGCCCGGGCATCTTGATAATAAAACTTGCCATTTTTTTCTCTAACTTTATTTTCATTCATTTTTTATTTACCCTGAAAAAGTATTGATAATTCTTTAAATCAAGATAACTAATCATCCTTTTAAGTTAAATTATCTCAACAATAAAAAGAAAGCGATTTTCCTAATGCTATAATTTTATTAGCTCATAATCATGTTTCGTTGGATTTCCTTTCGTGACATGCATTTCTCGTCGTGGTAAATTCATAATGATGGAACAAACAGATCCCGAGCGCCCAAAAAGAGGATGTCGCACGTATTTTCGACATATAGGATGCTTTTTATTGGATTTATTCAAAAGGATTTTTTTCATGTCTTCAATTGATTGATCAACAACTTGCTTTGCTAAATTTAAAGCTTGGTCATAGCGTACATGCGAATTAATAATGTCCTCCTCTGTGGCTATCAACGTGGGCACGGATGCCTTATCAAGATAATGATTCGTATGAATAAAAATTTCATCTTCATTGGAATTTTCAAATAAAAAAATCTGTTTATCAGCAAATTCCACATCCACATATTTTCCCTTATCAGTCCCAATTAATATATTACTAGCCGTTCCATGCTCATGATTCTTCATTTTATTTACTGCCTCTTCTAAATTCGAAGAATCTAAAACTGCTCGCAATAAAATATGAATTGGCACGCCATTTAAATCTCCCTTGTAATCTAGAAAATTTAGACACGCTCCAATTCCTTTATCATTAAATCCGATTTTCCCGATGATTCCTGGTTCTGTTACTTGAAGGATTTCGTGTCCGTTATTTTTTTTAATTCTCATTATAAGGGATAAGGATTCGAGGGCTTCCGCCCAATCCCAATTTTGAGCTAAAATGCCCGTTTTACTGAAATAAAGAGCTGTACATGCATGGCTAAGAAGCGGTACTAATTCTGTTCTTCCATTTAAAGCATAAATCCAAGAAGGATTCACACCCGCTCCTTTCGCAATGGCTTCAATTTCATCGCAATAATCCGGGTTAAATTTATAGATGACCCGTTTGAAATGGGCTGCTCTATCGAAAATTACATCCTCTTTTAAATTGGTAGCCATGTGATATACTTGAATGGTTTTTTGGATTCTTTCTTTCAATTTTTTTCCGTGCTGAAAGCCTATTTCTATAGAAGAGGAACCGTGCACGGTGATCAAGGGAAATTTTTCAAGGACCATGATCTAAAATTTAATTCTTTAATATTAAAAATATTTTGTGTTCGTCAAAAAAATTAATAATGAAACGCCAAAAGAACGAGAGGATATTAATTCATTTTTATCCTAAATTCTTCAAATTTTTAAAATTTTTTACAGGGGAAATATTTTAATAAGCATGAAAATCATAAATGATGGTTCTATTCCCAGACCCGAACATCCAAGACCGCAATTTGAACGTGAAAATAATTGGATCAATTTAAATGGCGAATGGGAGTTTGCTTTTGATGATGCTAATAAGGGCCTTAAAGAACGATGGTATGAAAAAAGCCAAAAAGAAAAATTTGACAAAAAAATCATCGTGCCTTTTTGTTTTCAGAGCAAATTAAGTGGAATCGGGGATCTCGGGTTCCATGATTTCATGTGGTATCGAAAAGAGTTTGAATTGCCTCCCTCCTTCAAGAATAAGCGTATTTTATTGCATTTTGGAGCGGTGGATTATTCTTGTACTGTGTATTTAAACGAACAATATGTGGGATCTCATGAAGGAGGATACGTGGGATTCACGTTCGATATCACGGATTTTATTAAAGATAATAATGTTTTAGTAGTAAGAGTGGAAGACCCGAGTACAGATTTGGAAATTCCGAGAGGAAAACAATATTGGCTGGAAGAACCATCTGGAATTTTTTACCCTAGAGTATCCGGAATTTGGCAAACCGCATGGATAGAAGCGGTTTCTTTAAGGAATCATTTAAAATGGGTAAAAATCACTCCTGATATAGATAAATCAGAAATCATTGTAGAGTGTGATGTGCACGGAAAGGGAACGCCTGACCTAACTTTATCTGCGACCATCCTTGCTAAGGATAAGCCTGTTTCTCAAGAAACTTTGCGCCTTGATTTTTTAGGAAACTTACTTGCTAAAAGAGACCGAAAAATATTAAAAATCAAGGGAGCTCGATGGCAACCGGAAAATCCATCGCCATTCAAGTTCAAAATGAGCATTCCTACAGAAAAATTAAGACTTTGGGAGGTGAATGATCCGTTCTTATATGATTTAATATTCAAGTTCGTTGACTCAAAAACTGGTGAACTCATCGACATGGTAAAAACCTATTTTGGCATGAGAAAAATATCCATTTCTGAAACCTCTCCCCACCCAAATACCAATAAACGTGTGTTATTAAACAATAAACCCATATATCAAAAGCTTTTTTTAGTTCAAGGATATTGGCCTGATGGATTGTATACAGCCCCTTCTGATGAAGCTATTAAACGCGATATTCAATATGTTAAAGAATTTGGGTTTAACGGTTTGAGAACCCACCAAAAAGTGTTTGATCCCCGCTTTCTCTATTGGTGTGATAAAATGGGCGTTTTAGTGTGGGGAGAAATCGGTAACGCGTTTCAATTTTCTCCAAAAGCTCAATTACGCTTGCTAAATCATTTCGTGGAAGTAATAGAGCGAGATTATAACCATCCCTCAATCATAGCATGGACCATTTTAAACGAGGGCTGGGGCGTTCCTGGTGCCCACCGCGATGACAAAAAAAAAGATTATACTCGAGGGCTTTATTATTTTATGAAATCCATAGATCCTACTCGATTAATCATTGATGATGATGGATGGTTTCATGCTAAATCCGACTTATGTACACTTCACATGTATGAACAATATGAAGCCATACCTGAATCTTATGATAGTGACAAAATTTATCAAATTCCCTCTCCATATCCCATTTACCTTTCCTCTTGTACGCACGACGATAACCCCGTCATTTTTTCGGAAATAGGAGGTTTTGGTTTCGAACTAAGCGGAGAAAAGAAAAAAGAAGATTGGGGATATCAAATGGTTCAAACCTCCGATGAATTGTTTGAAAAAATAATCGATTTGTTGAAATTATTTGATGCAAGAAAAGATTGGATCCATGGATTTTGCTATACGGAACTATACGACCAATTTCAAGAAATTAACGGCTTGTTAACCATTGATAGAATACCTAAATTCGAACCTGCTCGATTGAAAGCAGAGTTGGATAAATTATTTTATTAAAAACTCCTTCTTTTCGTTTTATTCCCACGACTTAGGTACTGAAAGAATGTGAAACGGGGAGAAAGAAATAATGATAACGCCGTTTAATTTATTTATATATCAAAAATTATAAATAATATTAAAATAAATGTTAATTACATCAAAAATCTTGTAAAAAAGAGGGTGTTAAATTAAAATGCCTTTAGCCCAAATATATATGTGGGAAGGTACTTCTGATGAGGCTATAGAGAAAATAATTACCGGCGTCACGGAAGTTTTCGTGGGATTAGGAATTCCAAAAGAAGCTGTCGAGGTTATTGTCCAACAAGTCCCAAAGTCGCATTGGGGTGTAAGAGGACTTCCCGCTGCAAAAGCGTTGCCGGATGCAAAACCGCCTTAAAAGGCTAATTTCTTCAACATGAATTTTACCGAGTATTTAAATTAAATAAATTCTATTCTATTTTTTTCTTTTTCGAGAAATTAAATTGATTTGGGTGTCTTTTGTTTAACAATCTTAAAAAAAAAGAGTATATTTTATAAATATTAGTTTCTTATTGTAGTTTTTCCAACAAGGCGGGCGAGACTATCACGGGACATCCTAGACGATGCGATATTCTCATGCGAATATTTTCAAGAGTGCGCATCCTACACTGAGTTTGATACAAGTTATTCATCAATTTATTGCTCGACTCGTTAACCACCTTAATGGAGGGTGAAAAGGTACGCCTAGGGAAAATCGAAAAGAACACGATAATAAAGCATTTGGGAATAATTGGGAAGAACAAATCCCAGCAGAAGTAAAAGAATATTTTCTTCCCGTGTCATATAATAATATTCCCTCCCATTTTTAATCGGTACCCCGACAAGATTTCAAGGTAGAGAAAGATGTTTTATTTTATTCGGGTGAAGGCATTAGATTACATTTTGATGTGTACATGCCCACGCAGCCATCCAGCGAACTTCTAGGGAAAGGAAATATTACATTTTAATGTGTAAATGTCGTGTTTGATATAGAATATGTTTTAATTTAATGGTTTAAACCATTCATGAATTATAATTTTTGAATTTTCGATTATTAAGTGTTAAGATATTATAGTAAATTAAAATAAAGTTTATTTAAACTTTTTCATATGGAAATGGGATATTTACCTATTGTTCTTGTAGCTCGAATTATTGTTCTCATATTATTTATGGGCAAATCTCGAGGAATTTCACATCCAAATGCTAACCAAAAACCTCCTCCTTTTGCTGCGATTTTTATATGATTGGCACAATCCTCATATACTTCTTTTGGACTTGCTCTCGTGAGTTTATTATAGTTGAGATTACCCATGATGGTTACTTTATTTTGAAGTTCTTTTTTTGCCCATGCTAAATCTACTTGATAATCAAATTGAATTGCCCCTCCTGGATTCGTTTCTTTTGCATAAGGAATGCATTGAGGAACGTATCCACAACAATGAATTAAAGGGATCATTCCCATTCTTTTAATTGTTCCGCATAATTTTTTTTCCGGTTCTAAACAAAAACGTTCAAAGAATTTAGGAGACATGAAATATGCGGCAGTTTCTCCCACACCAATTATATCTGCTCCTGCTTCCCCCATACAACGTGCAACATTAATCTGAAACTCTGCATACCACTCTAAAATTTCATTAAATTCTTTAGGGTGATCTAATACATAAAAAAGCATCAATGGATCTGCACCAGTTAACAATGCTACACCCTGAAATGGTCCTTCTAACCATCCAATCAAGGGAACATCCTCTCCCACTTCTTTTCTGGCAAGCTCAATTGCTTTTATGGATTCTGTTAAGCGACCTGCCTCCATGGGATCAGGTATGGTTAATTTTTTAAAATCTTCATAAACCGAATCATGATGTAAGAGGGGCTCAATAATTCGAGGAATATCATTATGAGGGAATGCTATTTTTGCGCCTAGCGCTTCAGCATACATTCCCACATCGGAAGAAAAGCATAATGCATCCCATCCAAATGCTTTATAGGCTTTCATTTGTCCTTCGACAAATTTTTCTGCCTTACTCACGTATTCTGAAAAAGGAATACCCGCAAATTTTGCGCAAAAAGTTTGAGCGAATGGAATGAAAGGTACACGGTCTGGTTCTTCATATCTTACAGATGTCATGACCCTTTCTCGAGATGTCATTTCTGATTTTAATTCTTCCGAAAATTCTTTTATTTTAATCACGAGTTCATTTACGTCTTTTACATGAGCATCCACGTTATATCGCTCCGCAAGAGGTCTCGAACTAGCGGGGCCACTCAGAATCGTTCTTACTTCATGACGTATACCTCTCTTCCATAATTCTTCCTCTAATTTTGCCACTTCCGGTTCACTTTGCATTAAATAAATTGCAGAAGCAACTATTCTTCCTCCTGTTTCTTGAACCACTCTTGCAAGCTTTTCTGGTGTAATATCAGAACCAGCATTTACCACTTCAAATCCAGCAGCGCGCAGGTTCGCAGATACAATATCAGAACCAATTGTCCACGGCCCTCCCATTACTCCAATTATAACTCTCTTTTCGGGTTCTTTTTTTTCCTCCATCTCGAGTCCAAGGGATTGAGCTCCTACATTAAATGCTGCCGCAGATTTTATAATATCATCAAGATACATTCCTTTGATTTTATAATGCTCACTAGCGCTCTTTATTCCCTCCGAGAGCGCTTTAATGATTTCTTCCCTTGAGAAACCTTCTCTTTTAGCTTTTCTCACGAGGCGTCCTAAAGTTTTATATTTTCCTTCTTTTGTTTCTTCCGTAATTTTCTCTAAGAAATCTTTTACTTTCATATAGTTCACGAAAAAATTTTCTTTTATCTCTTAAGTATATTGATTCCGAAATAATTTAAACTTTTATTTAACTATATTATCTTATTTTTAGTAATCTTTTAAAAAAGGAGATTAAAATCTGTTTAACTTATCCTAATTATGTACAACTCTTTTTTTTTCCTGCTAATTAATAGGATATAGATGGTGGGGATCGACTTTTTATAAGTCTTTTTATTAATTACAATTTTAAAAAAAATATAAATATAATAAGATGAAAGAAAAAGATTATGTATAGATTTCAATTTATTATTAAAATAAGATTCTATAAATAAAAAATGAGGTTTAAAAATGAATGAGAAAGAAAAAAAAATAGATGATAAATTCTCGAGAAAAAAGATATTTGCTTATGGTATAGGACAATTCTCGGATACAATAGCTCTTGAAATGTTTAGTTTTTTCATCTTTACTTTTTATTACGCTGTAGTCGGATTGAATATCAATTTAATAACGATTGTTTTCATAATTTGGTCGGTTTGGAATGCAATTAATGATCCCTTGTTGGGAGCTTTATCAGATCGCACGAAAACAAAATGGGGTAGAAGAAAACCATATATAATTATTAGTATAATTCCTCTATGCGTGGTGATGATTTTTTTATGGATTCCACCAAGAAATTCAGAGATTAATACTTTTATATATTTTCTTATTATGGTTATTTTGTTTGATCTAACATATACGCTCTATGATTTGAATTATGCATCGTTATTCCCTGAGATGTTTAAAAATCTAGAAGATAGAGCAAGAGCAGGTGCAATAAAACAACTTTTTACTGTGATTGGCTTGATTTTTGCTTTTATAGGACCAACATTATTTATACCAAAATTAGACGATCCTAAATATTATGCGGAATACGGACAAGCGGGCATATTTATGAGTATTATAATAGCAGTAGGTGCAATTCTGATGATAATATTTGGAATAAAAGAAAGAAAAGAATATCTGAAAGATGCTGAAGAAGCTCTATCTTTGTTGAATTCTCTAAAATTTTCGCTAAAAAATAAATCATTTAGAATTTTTATTGTTGCTAATTTGGCTTATTGGTATGTTATTGGAATATTACCTACTATTGTTCCGCTTTATGGAAGTTTCGTTCTAAACATAGGCGAAGGGGAATCAATACTTTTAGGATTAATGTTAGGTTTATCGTTTATCTCTGCAGGTTTTTTTATGATTTTTTGGCGCTATATTGCGGTTAGAATTGGAATGAAAAAAGGATACATGTTATGCCAAATCATATTCATTGCTACGCTCTTTCCCTTCATGTTGATAAAGAAGATTTTAAGTGCATTTATCGCATTTTTCTTTGTTGGTTTAGGTCTTGCTGGAGCCCTTATGCTTGGAGATATCTTACTTTCGGCAATAATAGATGAGGATGAATTAAATACAGGATTAAGACGAGAAGGAGGATATTATGGTATAAATGCTTTAATTACAAAATTGTCAACAATATTCGTAATCCTCTCCATTAACATTGTTTTTAATAGCGTTGGATGGACTGTATTTACGCCCGAAAATGTATCCGAAGAGATAATTTTCGGCCTTCGAAGCTTAATTTTTATATTTCCTGCAATTGCTTTAATAATTGGATTTATTGTCATGAGTAGATTTCCCATTACGAAAGAAAAATATTTACAAATCAAAAAAGAAGTAGAAAAATTGCATGAAGAAAAAAAAGAAAGTATCTCAAGCGATTAATAAAAATCTACCTTTTACGGCAGTGGTGTGGAACGAAGGCAAGTATGCCAGGGATATTATCCCATTTAATTATTTTTTGGAAATTGGGTCTTATAAATATCATCAGTGAAATAAGGACTATTGGCATGAATGTAAAAGACAAGATAGATTGCAATATCTGAACAAACATGTAGGTATTGGAGGTTTCTTGTTTTTCTTTCATTTTTTTTCGAAGCCCTTGTCCAGTTTTGTTCTTAAATTGCTCTACTATGATGAGATGCACGTTAAACCCGAGATTTCTTTTATATTCAATGAAATTAATGAGTTTCTTGCTTGTATTCTTCACGTGTTCTGTCGTGAATATTACATATCACGGTCTATTATTAGTATCTTTGAATGAATTCTTTTTATTTAAAATAGTTTGGAGAACATTAATTTAAAATATTCTGAACGTAAAGAATTGAAGGTATCATGCTCGGGTACTATTTTTGATAACATATATTATAAATGAAGAAAGAATTCTTTTGAATTTTTTCACGGGGGGACAATTTACATTAATACAAGAGATTTTGTTAAATTATTGAAATGCGAAGTCTCTGACAATTCTGTTATGGAAATCGTGTTTGGAGAGTATTCTGTATTTATTTCCATTAATTCTAAGAAATATAATACGATAATTGGTTTGATTATGAGCAAGAACGGTGTGTCTACAGCAAGGAGTAAATTGTCTTTCACATGAAGGAAGAGCTGGGAAAATTACAGGATGAAATTAGGAATTTATAATTGTCCCAGATTAATAAAATTTCACACTTTTTGCAGTTAAATAGGTGAATTTTAATTACTTTCTCATAACAGAGTATTCAACGGAAAAAATATGGGACAGAGGCGAGTTAAAACCCAGAGTAAACCAAAAAGAGGTCAATACGCTTAAATTAATGGAAAAATATAGGAAAAAGATGGTCGCAGAGAAGATATCGAATTGCCGTGAAACAATTAATTAAGATTTTTGAAAACGATTTTATCTTATTTGATTTTGTCGTGGTTTCGGAAAAAATTTTCGTGAAGCTCTTGAAATACATACCGAAAGGCAAGTTTAATCAATTAAAAGCAAGATTTAAGGAAAACGGAGGGAGGATCAGAAAAGGTGCGGATTTATGGCAGTGGATCTTTCCCTTACCCGCAAAAAAAAGAAAGGGAAAAGAAAAAAGTTCGCTTCATATCAATGTTAGCCTCATTTTTCTGATTTTTTTTTATTAGTGTTATCTTTTTTTCTTTCTCGAGAAATTAAATTGATTTGGGTGTCTTTTGTTTAACAATCTTAATAAAAAAAATGAAAATAAAAATGACTTGTAATTAGACCTCTTCTCCTCGTCTTTTCGCTTCGATTTCTTTTAATTCCTTTCGCTGAACTTTTCCCACAAGAGTTTCCGGCAATTCTTTTCTAAATTCGATGTATTTAGGAACCTTGTAAGGAGCCATATGCTTTCTACAAAACTCAATTATATCTCGTTTCATCTCTTCGCTTTCTTCATAATTGCTTTTTAACACGATATATGCTTTCACCCGTTCGCTTCCCGGTAGATCAGGGTGAGGAATGCCAATAATTGAAGCTTTCTCAATTGCTTCATGCTCATAAAGTACATCCTCTAACTCTCGTGGATACACTTTGAATCCCGAGACGTTTATCATATCCTTCTTGCGATCAACGATGTAAAGATAGCCATCCTCGTCCATCATCCCAATATCTCCCGTCAAAACCCAACCATCCTTTAATTGATTAGCCGTTTCCTCTGGTTTGTTCCAGTAGCCCTTCATGACTTGCGGTCCCTTTATCATAATTTCTCCTTTTTCTCTAATGGGTACTATCTTTGTATAATCATCAATGTCCACGATTTTCACTTCGGTATCAGGTATGGCAAGACCTACGGAACCAATTTTCCTCAACCCATTTACGGGATTACTATGTGTTACGGGTGAACACTCCGTCATTCCATAGCCTTCTATAATCTTGCCTCCCGTTCTCCCTTCAAATTCTTTGAGTACCTCGGGTGGCATCGGAGCCGCACCCGTATTGCAAACTCGTATGCTCTTCAAATCTTCAGCATAATCTTCCAAATCATCTCGTTCTAAGAGTCGCATGTACATGGTAGGAACGCCGGGGAAAAAAGCGGGTTTAGTGGCTCGTATAATCTCGAAAAGTGATTTTTGATCGCGCGGGTCTGGATTCAAGGCAATAGTGGAGCCATTATAGATAAGCATGTTCATACACACTGTCATTCCATATATGTGAAATAAGGGCAGATTGGTTAACCCTGTATCTTTTCCTGGATTAGCTTCCGAGCCAATCCATCGATGGGTCGCAATCACGTTAGAAACCAAGTTGTAATGCGTGAGCATGGCTCCTTTCGGCAAACCTGTAGTTCCGCCCGTATATTGCAGTACTGCTATATCTTCTCGGGCGTTAGTCTTAAATTTCGGAGGATTTGGTTTTGTATTGTTCACTAAATTAAGAAATTGTAAAGTACCAGCAATTTCTGGGGGATTTGTAGGTGCTAGGGGGGCATAATCTAGAACATTCGTAATGATTACGTGTCGAAGGCGGGTTCTATCCTTGATATTATTGATCTTTTCCAATTGATTATCCCAGGCAATAATTATTTCTGCTCCCGAGTCGTTTAGCTGATAGGCCAATTCATGTTCAGTCAAGAGCACGCTACAAGCCGTAACAATTCCGCCGGCTTTCAATATTCCATAAAAGCTAAAACAAAATTGAGGAAAATTTGGGATCATGATTGCCACGACTTGTCCTTTTTTTAATCCCAGGTTCACGAGGGCTGTAGCCAAGCGATCTGCGATATCTTTAAATTGTTTATAGGAAATTTTATTTTTCATGAACCAGATTGCCGTTTTTCTTCCATATTTTTTTGCGGAATTATCTAAGAATTCATACAAATTCATTTCTGGATATTCAATGGAGGGAGGTACATCCTTGTCGTAGTGTTTTAACCACGGTTTTTTCGCGTACGGATTTTCACTCATTTTTCCAATACACCTCTTTCTTTTTATTTAAAGATTTTTTATAGATGAATTTTATGATCATGATTAATTAAGATGAATTTTCTGATAATTTATCAATTGCACTGATGGCAGATTCACAAACATAGTCACACTCATCGTGGATAAGGCCTTTTAAGGCAGAGATGACTTTATTTTCCGATATGCCTATTTTTCCTAAGGCTTCAGAAGCTCTCCATCGCACGTCCGGATTTTTGTCCGATAATAATTGAATTAAGGAGGGCATGGCTTCACGCGCTCCTGTTCCAAAGTTACCCAATGCCAATGCCGCTTCTCTTCTTACCTCCCATTTCGAATCTCGTGTTGCACTTTCTAATGCTGATAGCGCTTCTCTTGAATTTCTTCCAATTTTTCCTAACGTCCTGGTCGCTTCGATGCGAATGGTTTTCTTTTTGTTTTTTAAAAGTTCAATGACGTGAGGGATGGCATTTTCAGCCTCCTCCCCAATTCCTCCAATTGCAGATAGGATCAAAATTTTTACCTTGGATTTGGAGGTTTTCAAGTGATTAATCAAGGCAGGTACGGCATCTTTACCCATGCTCCGCAACGCATCCGCTACCTTTCCGCGCACGGCTTCATTTTTATCTTCCAATAAAGCTGAAATCTTTTCAATAACTTCTGGGCGTGGAATTTTTAACTCTCCTAATGCTTCAATCGCTCCTTTTTTCACGAGGGGATTTTCGTGGTCCAGAATATCTAATAAAGGAGGGATGGTACTTTCTCCCATTTCAGCGAGGGTGAAAATGACCCGATATCTGACTCTCCAATCTTCATCATCCAAGGCTTTGATTAAATCCGGAATCGCCTTGGTGGAGCCTTTACCAATTTCACTAATCGCTTCAGCAGCTGCTTTTCTTACTCGCCAATGCACATCTTTTAAACTCTCTGTTAATGGACCGATGGCTTCATGAGCAGCATTTCCAATCTTACCAAGAGCCACGGCAGCTTCTTCTCTAATCTCCTCGTTCTCATCGTATAAAGCTTCAATGAGACTTGGTACTGTATTATATTTCGCACTGCCAATCTTTCCTAATGTGACAACCACCTCTTTTCGAATCGAAGGTTCTTCATTTTTCAACAATGGAATGAGATGTGGGATTGCTTTCTCGGAATTCCTACCAATTTTTCCTAGAGAGCGTGAAGCTTCCCGGCAAATGCTCCAATCATCATCGTTAAGGCATTTGATCAACCCTTCCAATGCTTCTAAAGATTGTGTACCTATCTCGCCTAACACGTAAATGGCATTGAATTTAACCGAACGAATATTGCTATTTAAATGAGAAATGACCTCATCTATTACGCTTGGATCTTTCTCGATTCTCGAAAGAACTAAATCTACCCGGGCATCTCTCAATAATTTTTCGATAGTTGCTGACATTTTTCTTTATTCCACCTCCTTATATTCCTAAATACGCTTTTTTAATTCGAGGTTCACGCATGAGCTCCTCTTTAGTGCCCCTCATTTCAATCTTTCCCTCTTCCAACACATGAATCATGTCTGCGATATCCATGGCCAACATAGCATCTTGTTCTACTAATAAAGTAGTCGTTCCTTCTTCCTTGATTTTTAAAATTGCATCAAAAATTTTATCCTTTACCTTCGGTGCGAGCCCCAATGAAGGCTCATCCATTAAAAGTAATTTTGGATTCCCCATGAGAGCCCGACCAATTGCCAACATTTGTTGTTCTCCTCCGCTCAGCGTCCCTGCACGTTGTTTAATTCTCTCTTCTAAGCGTGGAAAAATTTCAAATACCAAATTTAAATTCTTCTCAAAAATGTCCCTATCTTTAACTAAATACGCCCCTAATTCCAGATTTTCTAACACGGTCATGTCATAAAATAGGCGACGACGTTCGGGACAATGAACAATTCCGCGAGCCACAATTTCATGAGGATCTAACTCGTCAATTCTTTCTCCATTAAAAAAAACCTTCCCTCTATCCGGTTCTTCTAATTTTGAAATGACTCTCAGCAAAGTGGATTTTCCGGCACCATTAGGGCCAATTACCGCATCGAGTGCCCCTTCTTTGACCGTGAGGTTGATTTCTTCCAAAGCCTTAGCTTTTCCATAATAATGATATATTTTTTGTAGTTCAAGCAAATTTACCACCTTTTCCTAAATATGCTTCCAAAACAATTTTATTATTAGCTACTTCCTCAGGAGGACCATCATCAATTAACTTTCCTTGATGCATGGCGATCACCCGCGGCACCAAAGCCATGAGTTCCCTCAAGATGTGCCCTGAAATGAAAATGGTCACGCCATTATCATTTAATTGTTTAATCAATTTATTTATTCCTAATTGCTCTTCATGAGTTAATCCGCTAAAAGGCTCATCCAAAAGGAGCAATTGTGGGTTTGAGCCCAATGCTTTGGCTATTCCAAGCCGTCTTAAATCGCCATGCGGTAAAATAATGGGAGGAATTCGTGCTTTATCTATTAATCCGACTTCGGAAAGAATAATGCTCGCATATTCATCAATCCCTACTTTTTTTGCCACTTGCTGGCCGCGAGGAGATAAACACGCCACCTTAACATTGTCCAAGCAAGAAAGAAAACGGAACGCCCTTACTAATTGAAACGTGCGTGATATCCCAAAATTCACGATTTCATAAGGACTTTTCTTCGTAATATCGATTCCATCAAATCGAATGGTTCCCGAGTTCGGTTTTTCAAAACCCGTAATCACGTTAAATAAGGTCGTCTTTCCTGCGCCATTAGGTCCAATTAGTCCGAGAAGTTCTCCTCTTCTTACCTCAAAACTAAAATCATTCACGGCAGTAAGCCCGCCAAATTTTTTCGTTAGATTCTTAACCTCTAAAATGATTCCCATGGTTTATATTCCTTTTTTTTCTTTTATTAAAATTTGAATTTTTAATTTCATATTATCATCTATGTTTGGATTACCTTCCCATGAGCTTGTCATAGAATTCTTTAATTCTTTCTAAAGCCGGGTGTAACAATCCATGTTCTGCAAATCGTATTACTACGATTAATATGATGGAAAAAATTAAAATCGATAATTCTCCTAATGGTCGGAATAATTCAGCAAGCAGGACAAACAAAAAAGCACCTATTAATGAACCTGAAATGGTGGAAATCCCCCCAATCGACGCCATGATGATAGCATAAAAAGAATATAAGGGTTGATACACCGAAGGATTCACGCTTCGATTGCTTAAAGCAAACAAGGAGCCCGCAATCCCGGCAAAAAAACCACTGATCATGAAAGCTATCAGCTTATATCTCGTGGTATTGATGCCCGCTGCATCTGCCCCCGTCTCATCATCTCGAATGGATTTTAAGATGGTTCCTAAATTAGACTTGCTAATAAGAAGGAGAATGATGAATGTTCCTATCATGAATCCAAAAATGATGAAAAATTTAACGATATCCTTATTAACTATAGCAGGAAGTCCTGATATTCCTTCCGTTCCCCCTAACAATTCCCCAGTCATAAACAAATTGAATAAAATCAGAGCAAACGCTTGCGTGCCTAAAGCTAAATATGGGCCTTTCAGTCGCAAGCAAGGAATCCCCACGATTAATCCTGTTAATACGGCAATCAAGGCCCCGATTATAATGCATAGAAACCAGTTTAATCCCAAGTTCTTAAACAAAGCGGCCGTGACATAGCCTGCAATGCCAAAAAATACAGAATGACCAAAACTAACTTGTCCGGTGATTCCCGCTAATAAATCCCAACTCGCAGCAAAAATCGCAAAAATCATTGCCGTGATTAAAATTCCCGTAACATAATCATTACGCCAAACGAGAGGAACGACTATAAGAAGTGCCATGCAAAATAACGTGAGCCCTCCCCGAAAAGTCTTCAACCAATTCTGTAAATCATTTATGGCATCTCGAAGCAAGTTCATCATGCTCTTTTTCGGAATTCCCTTTTGAAAAGATTCTGTAACCGTCATTCTCTCACATCAACTCCTTTTTTCCCAACAACCCTCTCGGCCTTATTAAAAGCATTATAACAATAACAATGAGCGGAACTAATTCCGCAAAAGAGGTGGAAATATAATAGCTACAGAATGCTCGAGCATATCCCATGATTAAAGCACCTAAAATGCTTCCTAAAATGCTTCCTTTTCCCCCAAAAATCGTGACTGCAAAGGCACTTATTAAGAAACCCCATCCCATGTATGGCTGAATGCCCGTCGTGGGAGCATATAAGATTCCTCCCATACCTGCCAAAAATGCCGATATCATGACTGTGATCATTAAAACTCTATTTGCATCTATGCCCATGAGCTGGGCAGCTTCCCTGTCTTGCGATACCGCTTGAATGGATTTTCCAATCTTGGTCTTGCTGATGAATAATGACACGGCAACCATTAAAATGATGGAACCCACCACTACTACGATGAATTGGGAAGGAATGACAACACCTAAAAATGCAATACTTCCCGTGGCAATTTGGGCATTTAATAAGCCATGATACTTCGGATCTACAACTACGATTACAAATTGCTGGAGAAAAAAAGCCAAAGAGAAGGTCGCTATGATGACTCCAATTTCTGATTCTTGCAAGGGCTCCATTAATCCTAAATATGCAGCAGCACCTACTCCCATTACGATAGCAAGCGTTAAAATAATACTAATTATTAAAGGAATGCGTAAAATTGTTAATGTCCAATATAACGCATAACAAGCCACGAGATAAAACGCACCATGCGCAAGATTCAACACACCACCCACCCCATAAACTAATGAGAAGCCCAACGCAAGAAGGGCCAATATTAACCCTTCCACGGTCCCAAAAATAATCACGTTTTGCCACATTTTTATTCATGTCCTTCTTTTATTTTCATTATATTTACATTTTCGGATAATACAAAAAAATCAATTTTTTATTTATTTATTAACATGATAGTTAAAAAAGGTTTATTCTTTTATTAAAATTCATCAAATACTTCCATTTTAATCACGAGAAAACTTAATTTTATTCAAAAAAATAAAAATTTAGATTAACAAATAAAAAAAAACGATAATTAGAATTTTATTTAGTTAATTCCCCAATCTGGGAACGTAATGGGTGCTGTAACAACATATTCAGGGTACACCAACCCTCCTGATGAAACGCATTCTTTCTTCCCACCTTCTTGCCACTGAACGAAAAGAGTCACGCCATAAATGACGCCTGTCTTTTTATCATAGCCCTCAACAACATCATGATTATCAGTGAAGGCAAGATTGCCGGAAGCTCCGACAACATAATTATCTTCATCAATTCCCTCTAATACTCTAATGATTCCTTCAGTATCAAAAGATTGGATGGTTTGAATCGCATAATAAAGCATGTAAACGGAATCATATGCACCAAGTCCCGTATAGAGTGGTGATTCACCATAATGTTCTACCCAATTATTTGCCAATAATTGTCAAGTTGAGACATGACATCAATTCCGGCAATCAAACATTTTGGTTTAATTTGAGCATATTGAGACATCATTAAAATTCCGCCTTGAGCACTAATGATGGGTACGACGAGCTGTGCTCCAGAATCTTGTATTTGCTGCCAATACGTGGCAAAATCGCTAGACGTGGCGGTGATTGGATACGCAATCTCTGTTGTAATTTCCCATCCAAGATCTTCCAAGCCAGGTGCACCGGGTACTTTTCCATTGAGTAAATAGGTCATGGGCACCGTCCAGTCGAGATCTTCACGAATAATGGCAACTTTATTCACGGTTTTATTTAATGCAACACTCATGTAGACTCGTAGATAGCCTAAAAAGGTTAAAATTTCTTTTGCTAAATTACTCGAGCTAATCGGCATGGTGCGGAAGAAATATTTATAGCGATCATAATTCTTTTCTACATTTTCCGTAAAAGTATCAGTGGCAGCTCCCGTGTCTATAAAAATTGTTTTGGCATCCATTACGACTTCTTGATAGGCAAGCAATGCCTCTGTTCGGAAACCGCCTATTATAAAATTAGGTTTGTGTTGCTGAACCATTTTTTGGGCTGCTGCCACGCCCTTTGTTACATCCAAGTAAGGATCGGCTTCGTAGGTATCTTCACCAACAAGACCAAAATAATAGGTCTTACCATCAATGACAACCCCACCAGCTTGATTTAATTCATCAACAGCCATATAGACGCCATACCATTGACCTTCTCCTTGAATTTCGGTTAAAGCGCCCAGTACACCAATTTTAATTACTTGATCTTCTGTAATCCCTTCTGGAGCGCCAGGAGTCACTAGAGTGCCGGTTTGTACTTGTCCGTAGCGAGGGGTAACGGCATACCAAGTTCCCAGACCAACGCCAACGGCGATAATAACGATTATGATTATGGCTACAATTTTTTTAGTTTTAGGTTCCATTTTTTTTCGCACCGTTTAATTACAAGAGCAACAAATTTTTAGATAAATTTGTTAATTAATATTTTGCCTTAATTCTATTTAAATGCTATCCTCAGAATGATCAAAAATGACTCATTTAAATATAAAAACTCATAAAAAATTAGGGAAAAAGGTTAAAACTTTTGTAATCGGAGAATGATTTCTAAAATAAAATAAAATTTTAGTTATTTAATGGAGTATAAAGTTCTCAAAAAGAAAGTAACATAAAAATAATCAATTAAAAAAAGTTAAATTGTCGAAAATGAGAAATCCGAAATGCCAGAAAAAACATGAAAATTGAAAAAAAGGTTAACATTTTGTATTAAATTAGACTAATTTATTAATGCTTGATTAAATAGAGAAGAAATTAGGCATTGCCTGAAAAATTTACCCCTTGATGAAAACAATTGATCTTGCGGATGGGTTCAAGGGAATCATCGTAATCAAATTGAGAAAGAGGGGATAAGAGGGACTCTGCGATAGAGATACAAAAACATCCCAGGTAAATTTCAGATTAAGTGATCCTGAAAAAAAGCATCTAAATAATTAATGGGGTGAAATAAATTAAATTTTATTTAGATGCTATATTAAGAGAAACCAAGACTATAAGGAGGTGTTTTCATTAATTCCTTAATTTTATTAGCCATATTGCTTGCTATTCTGCCCCATTTCATCATCTTTTTGATTTATTCGAGGTTACGGTTGAAAGCATGGTTGGCATTTTTTATTGGTGGGGGCTCATGGTTGGGGGCACTCTTGCTTCGCTCTCCTTTATTACAATTAGCAATTATCTTGAATTTTTATCCCGAACCCATTGAATCAATTTCTACGGACGCAATTCTTGCAGTATCAATGTCAATTTGGTACATTGCGTTTAGTTCTTTAATGGCAGGGCTTTTTGAGGAATTAATACGCTTTTTAATAATTAAAAAGATCAAATTAACCTCTAAAGATAGCGCTCAATTAATGTCTTTCGGGCTTGGGTGGGGGCTTATAGAAGCTTTCTTGCTTCACACGCTTGCTCTCATTCCATATTTGACCTCAGATATAGCTACTCCGCTTGTTTTCATTGGGGTGGTTGAGAGGATAATCATCATCACGTTTCATGTAGCAATGACCTTTCTTGTCTATAAATGCGTGAAGGATTCTAACAATATTTGGGTGCTCATGGCAATTCTTATTCATTTTTCTCTTGATTTTTTTGGAGTCATGGTGGCTTTCCATATTAACATCATTTTAGGAGAGATTATCTTTGCTACGATTACAATTTTAACCATTTTTTATCTCCGTGTGGATTATATGAAAAAGCCCCCATCTTTCCAAGACGTGATAAATAAGAAAGATGTAAGTAATTAAGAGGTAGCTTCCGCTCATCCAAATGATAATTCAAAAATAAATCACGAGTTTTTTTGAGTAATGCTATGATCTTGATTAGTAGGAGTGAATAAAGCAAAAGAATTAATGCTAATAAGAGAAAGGATCGGTATTAAAAAAAGATTGAATTTTAGAATTATAAACGAGATCGATGAATTAAAGGAAATAGAAAGAGAATATATAAAAAGACGAGTAAAATTGTTCAAAAAAGTCCAATTGCTTTATTTTTTACTAAGAGACTCATTAACGCTAAACTCGAGGTTAATGAAGAGAAAAAAGCATGAAAATTAGGATGTATCAAACTTTTTATTTTTTTTCAAATTAGTAAAATAAATTGAGCATCAATGCATTTATATTGAGATAAGGCAAAATACAATCAAGATTAATTAAAATATTGGTAAATTCTTATCATGGAAAAAAATAATGTTATAGATGAAAGAACAGAAACGCTTGAAAATGGTCAAATAGTCAAGATTGGAAGGCAAAACGTTGCGATAATACTTATTTTGGGAATCGCAGGACAAATAGCTTGGGCCGTTGAAAATAGCTGGTTTAATACCTTTGTTTTTGATGAACTAACGCCTGATCCGAGACCTGTTGCTTGGATGGTGGCAGTTTCTGCCGTAGTAGCCACGATTACCACTTTAATAATGGGAACATTAAGTGATCGCACCTATACTAAAATGGGAAGAAGGAAGCCGTATATTTTATTTGGATACGTAATTTGGGGCATAATAACTGCGCTTTTTCCATTAACGGCGTTAATTCAAGTAATTAGCATTGCTGTCATCATGGTGGTTATAATGGATGCTATCATGACATTTTTCGGTTCTACAGCCAATGATGCGGCTTATAATGCTTGGATTACTGATATAGGTCATCCTTCTAATCGTAATCGGATTAATAGCATTAATTCAGCTACGGTCTTAATTGCAAATTTAATCGCATTAGGCGTTGCGGGTGTCATTATAGATGAATTTGGTTATTTTACTTTCTTTTACATCTTAGGGGGCATTGTATCCATTAGCGGCTTAATTGCGGGAGGGATGATAAAAGAAAATATTCCAGTGGAAGAGGAACGAAGGCCAAGAAAAAAAATAGTAAATGAATTGAAAGAACTCATTTCCATTCAAGATGTAAAGGAAAATAAAGTGTTATATTTATTATTTCTTAATATGGCATTGGGTGGAATTGCATCCATGGTGTTTTTTCCTTATTTATTTATATACATGGAGCATTATTTGGGGTTCTCGAAAACGATCATAAGTATAATCGGATTAATCATTATCGGTGGCTCTACGATATTAGTACTAATTATTGGATTTCTCATTAAGAATATTAATCGTAAAACATTAATGTTTATATACACCATTATTACCATGATTTTATCTTTCATTTTTGCGATTGTTAAAGATTTTTGGATGGTTGTCATTTTTTACTTGTTGAATCTCACGTTTTCCACATTAACAGGCGTTGTGCGAGGAGCATGGATGCAAGATAAATACCCGGCAGAAAGTATAGGAAAGTTCCAAGGCGTTCGATTAATTTTTATGGTGTTAATACCCATGGTAATAGGCCCTTTTATAGGCTCTTTCGTCATCCAACAATATGGAATTCCCGTCATTATTAATGGAGAGCCGGGCTATATTCCTACGCCTCCCCTTATCATTGTAGGGGCTTTTTTAGGGCTTATCTCTTTAGTACCATTATTCTTTATTAAGAAATCAGAAGGAGTAGTTGGATGATAATTTTATAAAACATGAATTCTAAAATGGTTCTTTTTTTTTAAAATAAGGCACGCATTTTAGGTTTAATGAGATGAAAGGAATTTAATTAGATCAAAAAAAATAATTATTTTAATACTTATAATATATATAGATAAATCGAATGAATAGATTTAGAGATTGGCTAAATCAAGCTATAGAAGATTATCAAGCCGCTGTTGATAGCATGAAGAGCGGTCATTTTGAATGGACGTGTTTTCAAGCACAACAGGCTGCTGAAAAAGCATTAAAAGCGTTATTATTATCCTTGAACGTTGAAGCTTGGGGTCATGGGTTAATTTATCTTTTAAAAAAGTGGAAAAATATTGTTATCGATGAAACCGGAAGCAAACAAGCGTTTGATGAAGCCATGTATAATGAATTGCATGAAAAATCTCAAGAATTAGATCGTCATTATATCCAGCCAAGATATCCTAATGGATTTGCTTCAGGTTATCCCGCAGAATTTTATAATAAAAAAACAGCTAAGGAATGTATAGATAATGCAAAAAGTATCATTGAATTTGTTAAAAGAAAAATTGAAGAATTATCCGCATCTGATTGAATTAGAACATTTTTTAAAAAATATTGATAAAACTAATTTGAAATTAGTCCTCATTTTTGGTTCACTTGCTAAAGGAACTTATACTCAATTTAGTGATATCGATTTGTTATGCGTTTTTGATAAATCATTTGCATCCATGAAGGAAAGGTTTTTAGAAGCTTATCAATATAGTGAGGGTTTGGTCCAACCAAAAACAATAACATTTCAAGAATTAAAAAATGGTTTAAAAGAAGGAAATTCATTCTTGCATGGTATTTTTAAGGATGGTATTATTATTTACAGTAAAATCTCACAGAATGAGATTTTAGCTTGGATAAAAGAAGGAGAAAGTAAATTGAATATCACATACTATTTTCCATCCTAATTTCTTTATAATTTAAATAAAGATAATCGTGCAATTCATGTTATAGTCTTCTGGTGGACTCAAGAAATGGATTCTGAGGAGTATCGGAATGCTTTTGAGTGGCCAACCGAAATACTTTACGGGGAAAATGCTCCAGTCACGGGGATTTTTGCTACTCGGACCGAATATCGTCCAAATCCTATCGCCTTAACTACATATGGTATATTAGAAGGAAATAAGAAAAAAGGTATCGTTAAGGTAGGCGGAACAGATGCTTTTGATGGGACTCCAGTAATCGATCTTATAGCATATTTTCCTATTTGCGACCATGTGATAATAAAGTGATGGTTTTTCAACTTCAAAATTATAAATCCAAAAAACTTTTAAAGGTTTTTTTTTTTAAAAAATATCATGGTTCTTTATGAATTCTCTTGGGGTATAATAGCTATATCTATTCTTGCAGTAGGTACAATCATTCTTGCAATAACCGATTACTTTATAAACTTGAGACCAATATTGAAAAAACCATTTAAAAAAATTGCATTACCATATTGGGGAATAATAGCTACAATTATTCTTACTATTGCTTTCGTTATCCCATCGATTGCATATACTGGAAAAAAAGGAGAAAGATATAGTTTCCTTAATCATAGTATTTCCATGCTTGGAGAAGTTGGAGTTTCTGAACTAGCTATCTTTTTCAATATTTGTTTAATTATTAGTGGTGTCATTACGTTAGTTTATTATATTGGATTAGCATTATATATGGAGAATAAGTTTGCCTATTTAGCGGGTTATATTGGAGTGATTTCATGTATTGGTGGATCCTTCGTTGGAGTATTTCCAATGAATTATTATGACGCCCATTGGGTTGTTTCTTTAATATTCTTTTTTGGTGGAATGCTTGCAGTTGTTCTATTTTCAATAGCAATTCTTATTGATAAAGAGAAAAAGATTCATTGGGGTTTCTCCATTATCGGAGCAATAGTATTTGTATTTTTTGCTTTACTACTGTTTTATCCATATGATGTAACTGATTTAGCAAGATATTATAATCAAAATCTCCAACTTGAACGTCCAGCATTTTTACTACATACATTTTTTGAGTGGATGACATTGATAACTATAATTATTTGGGGCGGGTTGCTCGCTATATATTTCTTAATAAGGAAAATTAATATTAATCTTAGTGAAAATACTACATGACTTCCCAGATTTTAGCATTTCAGATGTGAAATTTACGAATATATGCAGCGTTTTACAGCAAAATTTCAAGATGCGAAATATTGTCGTGAATAAAAGAAGGAGAGGGGAAATTAAATGTTTCCTAATATTTCCCGCCTAATTATTATTCCTAATTAAATAAAGGTCATCATGCAAAATATAGTCTAAATTATTCTTATTTATAAATAATATATTAGAGTTTATCTATAAATGTTTTTTTTGTTGAAAGTAGAATAATTGTTATTTTTTGAAATAAAATTTTTAAAATTCCTTTTTTTTCATACCTTGTGCCAGAAAGTATAGCGCTTTATATGGATGATTCTTATTTAAAGCAGTGGAAAGCCAAGGTCGTTAAAGTTCAAGGAGGAAAATATATTGTCCTTGATAAAACTGCTTTTTACCCGAAAGGAGGTGGACAGCCTCATGATGAAGGCATTATCCGTAAAAATGGAGAAATTTATAATGTCGTGTATGTTGGCAAGTTTGGAGGTGAAATTAGTCATGAAGTGGATAAACCCGGATTAAAAGAAGGAGATGAAGTTTCTTGCGAGTTGAATTGGGAAAGACGATACACGTTCATGCGATACCACACGGCAGCTCATCTCATCTCTCATGTTTTATATAAAGAGGCAAATGCGAAAATCACAGGCAATCAGATTGAATTAGATAAAACTCGAATTGATTTTTCCATAAAAGAGTATAACCCTGAGCTATTAAAAGCATTCATCAATAAGGCAAATCAAATCATTCAGAAAAATTTGGAAGTTTATACATATTACATGTCCAGAGAAGAAGTATTAGACCAACCCGAGCTTGCTCGCTTAGCTATTGGTTTGCCACCTAATTTAGATCCCTTACGCATCGTTAAAATAGGTGAAATTGATATGCAAGTCGATGGAGGCACTCACGTGAAATTCTTGAAAGAAATTGGTACCATCAGATTTTTAAAATCTGTTAATAAAGGAAAATCGAACCGGCGAATATATTTCACCCTAGAATAGCCCAAAAAACTTATAACCCGTTCATTCTTGCGATTAATGAATAAGGGTAAAAAAAGACATTCTACTCATGTCTGAAGCAATATATGAAGATGACATTCGCAAGATCATAAAAGGAAGGTATTATATGGTCAGAATGGACGCTATGGCATTTAAACATTTACCGGGATCTAAAATCTTTCTTCCTCGCACCCATAGCACGTACCCTAAAATTAGATAAGGATCTTGGGCAGATATTATTATTTTTAATCCAATAATCTTGCAAGATAATATGACATTCAAGGAGCCTCATCAATTTCCTTCGGGCATAATTGATGTTATCGTGAATTGGGTTCTTGTCGTTGAAAATGCGAAACAAAAACGAAGTCAGCCGGGCGGCAAAATCTTGGAAAGAGATCTTTAATACCATTATTATTTTTATGTTTATAGTATATTAGCTTACCATTGGATTATTTCTCTATACAATGCTCTTTAAACATGTATTCTCATGAAATCATAAAACGTGAATTTTTTTTATTTTTAAAAATAAGCTTGTAATCAGGACTTTAATGCATAAAATTATGTTTTAAAATCTTTAATCAAAGAATACTTTGTCAAAAAAAAATGATAAAATACAATTAAAAATAAAGTGAATTGTTTTTATTTTGTTTTTGGAAGTAATTCTTTTGCCAAACGAACACGATCTACTTTACCAATCCGGGTAATGGGTAAATCATTCGGGTCTAAGGGATATACAATGATCTTTTGAGGAACCTTAAATTTAGCTAAATTATTTCGGCATAAATCCATTATTTCTTCCTCATCTTCTTTCGTGAATTTCTGACCGAGTTCTGGACCGATTACGAGCCAAACTACTTCTCCCTTTATCTCATCGGGAGCACCTAATGCTGCGGCTAAAGCAACTTTGGGATGCTGCACTACTAATTCTTCAATCTCATTAGGAAATACCGTATAGGCTCCTACTCGAATGATTTGCTTGATCCTTCCTGTGATCCATAACCCTCCTTTTTCATCCAAATGTCCCATATCCCCAGTTTTACAAAATCCATCCGCAGTAAACCCTTTTTTATCCTCTTCAAGCATTCTGAAATATCGTCTTGCTGTTAAGGGGCCTTTAATAACTATTTCGCCGTCTTCACCGGGAGGTAGTTCTTTTCCTTTTTCATCAATGACTTTAATAATCATGCCTGGTAAGGGTTTACCTACATATCCACTTGCTAAATCTTCAAATGAATCTCCAATTTCTGTAAACGTGACTTCAGAACCAGCTTCCGTGCTTCCATATCCTATCACGATATTTTCACACATGTACTCCTTAATTCCATTTAGTAATTCCATTGAGACTTTTTCGCCGGACATGAAGACAATTTTTAGATATTTTTTTGGTTCATAAGATGCTAAATTTGGCAAAGAAAGAAAGATTTTAAACATCGTGGGCACGCCACCCATGAAGGAAAGGTTAAACTCTTGCATGGCCTTTAAAGAATCAAAAGGACTCCACGAAGCTTGCATTATCATCTCATTACCACCCACGATGGAGGAGCCAATCAATTCAACAGTTCCGCCCACGTGGCTGGTGGGTAAATTAACTAAAAAGGGTTCGTGAGTGCGCTCAACAAATCCGTCAATTTTTGATAAATCTTCTTTTATTTTTTTGTATTCGAGATAGCACATTTCAATGATGTTTGCATGAGTTAATTCTACGGCTTTAGGGGCTCCAGTCGTGCCTCCTGTCCAAATGACTAAAATACAATCATTCGTGTCTTGATTTTTTTTAGCTTCTTCAAATTGGGAATCAAAGGGATATTCTTTTTTCATCAATGCATCAAAAGAGGATCCCAATTCATGTTTCCCCACAACAATATAGTGAACATCACCGAATTGTGGTTTGAGTTCCATCAAATTATCAGCAATTTTATTTTTTTCCCATTTATCGATTGTAATTATTACTTTCGGAGCAGAATGAGGAATTAATGTCATGAAGTCAGTTTTTTTATAGGCCTTATCCATGGGAATTGTAATAGCTCCAATTTTTGCCGCACCAATATAACTAATAACGAATTCGGGAATGGTGGATAATACTGTTGCAATGGTATCCCCCTTTTTTACACCAAGACTTAAAAGAAGCTTAGCAAACCGATCTGTTTTTTCTTTTAATTCACGCGCAGAAATCGTTTTCTTTTTAAATCGAATGAAAGTAAAATCAGGCTCCTTTTCCGCCCAATAATCCACGTATTCCCAAAAATAATTTAATTTTGGAATCTCCATTTTCTTATCACGCTTTATTCATGATTTATTTTATTTTAAAATCTACTCCCTACGTGATATAAATAAGAAAGAGAATAAATTAAGATTTTATATAAATACAGAATGTGAGTGAATCTTCATAGTATTTTTTTAAATACTATAGTGTAAATTTTATTTAATTTTAGTTATTCCTTTAATCTACCTAATATAAAATTTATTGGTGTTATTATGAAAGAAAAAATGAATGTTTTATTTATTATTACCGATCAGCAACGAGCAGATCATCTTAGTTGCGCTGGTAACTCTGATTTAAAAACACCTAATATAGACCGTTTAGCTTCTGAAGGATTTCGCTTTACGAATGCTTATTGTGCGAATCCCATGTGCATGCCAAACAGATCTACTATTTTTACGGGAAAGTATCCCAGCATTCATGGCGTGCGATGTAATGGAATTAATTTGAACCCTAATATCCCTACATTTACCGACGCATTGAGAAAAACAGGTTATCATACAGGTTCTATCGGTAAAATCCACTTGAATTGGTATGGAACTCCTTGGAGTAGAAAATATTTTTCTTATGAACAAATGATTCCATTTATATATACTCCAAGAGAGAAACGAATCCCTTTACCCAAACCGTATTACGGGCTAGAGGAGGTAGAATTAACAATTGGACATGGAGATGCCATTGCGGGGCATTATTTAGATTGGGTGGAAGAACGGAGTCCGGAGTATCTTGAATTGATAAAAAAAAGAGCAACAAAATTATTTGATCAAATATTCTATGATTCTCCGATTCCCGAGCATCTTTATCAAACGCAATACATAACGGAAAGAACCATCTCCTTTTTCGAAAGGTATTGTGAAGGAAAATATGGAAATAAACCATTTTTTCTGCATTGTTCTTTTCCGGATCCCCATCACCCCGTATGTCCGCCGGAAAATGCCCGCAAACTGCATGATCCTAAAAAAATTGAAATTTCTCCAACTTTTGATGGAATTAAAGAACTCTATGGCCATGATGTATTGAGGAATTATATTAATATATATCCAAGAACTCGATTACGAGAAACAAATGAAAAAGAACTTCGAAAATTTCAAGCTTATACTTATGGTGTATTATCTTTAATAGATCATGCTATTGGAGAAATCCTTGCTGCCTTGAAGTCGTTTGGTTTAGAAGAAAATACCATGATTGTTTTTACAAGCGATCACGGGGATTTAATGGGAGATCATGGATTATTACTTAAAGGTCCTGCTCATTTTCAAGGTCTCATAAAAGTACCCATGATTTGGAAAATACCTGGCATTACATCTGAAGGAGCTGTTAGCGAATCGTTAGTGAATTCAATTGATATTCCAACTACGATTTTAAATGTTTTGGGGATTAGGGAAAAGTATCATCCTCCCGGAATGCAAGGCCATGATTTAATGCCGGTTTTAAGAGACCCTTCCGTGAAAGTAAGAGATAATTGCATCATTGAAGAAGATGAAGATCCGCATAAAGCTACCAAACAAGGAATTTATCGAAACATACGAATTCGTACGATTATTACAGATCAATATAGAATGACGGTTTATGAAGGTTATCCTGAAACTGGTGATTTATATGATTTAAAAGAGGATCCTTTAGAAAAAAATAACCTTTGGCATGATAAAAAGCATGAAAAGATAAGAAATCAATTGCTAATCAAAATGTTTCATGAAATCTTAAATCTCCAAGATAGGTATCCAAAAAAACAAGCGCAAGCTTAAAATTACTTTTTTTCTTTAATACAGCAAGAGTTAAATGAGAAGAAAGTTTAAGAATAAAATGCCATATCGAATACATGAATTTATACATTTATATTTTGATGTTTTAGTAATGTAAAAATTTTTTCTGTGGTGTTAGCTTTGAATGAAAAAAAGAATGTTTTATTAATCATCACGGATGCTCAACGAGCAGATCATTTAGGTTGCGCAGGAAATCCTGATTTAAAAACTCCAAATATAGATCAATTAGCCTCTGAAGGAATTCGTTTTACAAATGCATATTGTGGAAATCCTTTTTGCATGCCGAATAGGGCTACAATATTTACTGGAAAATATCCCAGCATTCATGGCGTGCGATGTAATGGAATTAATTTGAATCCTAAAATCCCTACATTTACCGACGCATTAAGAAAAGCAGGTTATCATACATGTTCTATCGGTAAAATCCATTTGAATTGGTATGGAACTCCTTGGAGTAGAAAATATTATTCTCATGAACAATTAATTGTTTCGATTTATACACCAAAAGAAAAGAGACGCCCCATACCTAACCCTTATTATGGATTCAAAGAATATGAAATTGTATTGGGGCACGGAGATGCAGTGGGAGGAGATTATTTAGATTGGGTGGAAGAACGGAGTCCAGAGTATCTTGAATTGATAAAAAAAAGAGCGACAAGGTTATTTGATCAAATTTTATATGATTCCCCCATTCCTGAAAATATATATCATACAAATTATATCAAGGAACGGACGATTTCTTTTCTTGAAAAGTATTCTCAAGGGTATTATTCTAATAAACCTTTTTTCTTGCATTGTTCTTTTCCAGATCCCCATCACCCCGTATGTCCTCCGGGAAAATATAGAGAAATGTATCATCCTGATAAAATAACCATATCTTCAACTTTAAATGAGATTAATAATTTGCAAGAGCATGATGTATTAAAAAATTACGTGAACGTGTATAGGAGGGCAAGACTTCGAGAGACAAATGAAAAAGAACTTCGAAAATTTCAAGCTTATACTTATGGTGTATTATCTTTAATAGATCAAGCTATTGGAGAAATCCTTGCTGCCTTGAAGTCGTTTGGTTTAGAAGAAAATACCATGATTGTTTTTACAAGCGATCACGGGGATTTAATGGGAGATCATGGAGTTATATTTAAAGGTCCTGCTCATTTTCAAGGTCTCATAAAAGTACCCATGATTTGGAAAATACCCGACATTACACCTAAAGGAGCTGTTAGCGAATCGTTAGTGAATTCAATTGATATTCCAACTACGATTTTAAATGTTTTGGGGATTAGAGAAAAGTATCATTCTCCCGGAATGCAAGGCCATGATTTAATGCCGGTTTTAAGAAACCCTTCCGTGAAAGTAAGAGATAACTGCATCATTGAAGAAGATGAAGATGCACATAAAGCCACTAAACAAGGGATTTATCGAGATATACGCGTGCGTACCATGATTACGGAACGATATAGAATGACGGTTTATGAAGGTTTCATGAATACAGGTGATTTATATGATTTAAAAGAGGATCCTTTAGAAAAAAATAACCTTTGGCATGATAAAAAGCATGAAAATATCAAAAACAATCTTTTGAAAAAAATGCTTCATGAAATTCTGAACCTTCAAAATAGGTATCCTAAAAAACAAGCCCAAGCATGAAAATTTCATGATTCTATTATTTCAGCAATTGCTATTCCTTTTTCTCCAGCAACCACGTATAACAAATAAATTTTATTATTTTCTTCGTATATTTCTGGATCTCTTAATTGACAAACTTTTTCATTTACAGGACCGCGCTTGGATGGTTCTACGGGTAAATTAGCACCTTCCCAATTTTCTTCCGGTCTTAATATTTCTAATGGTTCGGAAGCTTTCCATTGCCACCAGTCTTGACTCAATTTAATTTTTGATAGTAAGATACGCTCGGGAGAATCTTTTACTCTTGTCCAATATACTTCCAATTGATCTTCATGGACTCGTACCGCAGAATGGCGCATTCTTCCGGAAAATAACATTGGACCTCTTTCAAAATTGGTTAAACCATTAACTGATCTATAGAAAATCCCCGGCATGCACATTCCATAAAAATATCCGTTATATTGAAAAATTCGAAGATAAGGAGGAGATAAGATTTCTGGTTCAGCTTGAAAGTGGATTCCATCCTTCGATCTTGCAACTCTGGACACTTGACGCCCATCAGATTCTAATCCGTGATAATACATTCGAATTTCTCTTGAATCTTCCATGACGTGAACATCTGGAGAAGCAACGTGTGGAATATTTTCCCCTAATGAAGTCTTTTTTATTTTTAGTTCTGGAACCACTGATGGAAAAAGCGATTCATTGAGATGTAATGTACCTTTTTTATATATTTTCCAAGGACCTTCTAACGATTCAGAAAATGCTAATCTAATATAAGTTCCCTTATGACTTGCAAAATATAAATAATATTTCCCTAAAGGCTCCTCAATCCATCGAGGAATGTAAATTAAGGAAGGACCCGTGATATTTTCTCCCAAGCTCGAATCCATTTCAGGATATATAATGGGATTGGTTTCAAGTCGTTTAATCTTTATATCTTTCATCATTTTCCCATTTTATCATTATAAAATAAAAAAAAGAAATATTCAAGTTAATTTTTTCCACGATAATTAGACACCTCTAATGATTCTAAATCATGCGGGCCCATTAAAAGTATAATTTTGAATTTTTCTAGTACAAAACTTTAAATAAATAATCAACGAATATACACTATAATATGTTTTCATTATAATAATTAAAATTTTTAGTCTAAAAATTATGGAAAATGTAGAAGAACGTCAACATTCAAAATTGATAATGGCTTCTTATGGGTGCGGTAGGGCTGTAAGACAATTCATAATGATGTCATTTGCGGCTTTTACTTTTTACTTTTATGAAAGCGAAATTGGGTTAAATACTTGGCTCACGACTCTTGGCTACATCATATATGCGATATGGAACGCTGTAAATGACCCTATTGGAGGTTACTTGACTAATCGGCCATTTAAATTCACTAAAAAATGGGGTCGTTTTTTTCCTTGGACTATAATTGGAGGAATTCCGTGGATCTTTAGTTACCTATTAATATTTCTTCCTCCCAAAGTTAATCCCGTAGAAGGACAATGGATAATTTTTGCATGGCTCGTTTTTTCAACTTGTTTATTTGATTCATTTGCTACAATATTTGAAATAAACTTTTGGGCCTTATTTCCGATGAAATTTACTTCATTGAAGGAACGGCGCATGACTAATGGAATCGGCATACCTATAGGTGCTGTAGGCGTTACACTCGGGGGTATCGTACCACCATTACTCGTCACCTATGGTGATACGCAATCATTCGTCACTCAAGCTGGAGTGGTAATACTTGGAACTTTAATTATTTTTTCCCTAACAATTCCGGGACTTAGAGATGATCCTGAAATGATCGAGCGATTCCTTCTTAAAAGTAAAGAAAAAGAAGCTCGTAAATCCTTCTTTAGATCTATGAAAGAAGCATTCAAGTGTTCCCCTTTTGTAGGTTATGTATTTTTATATCTTTTTTTCAATACTGTGACTACGCTTGTTCAAACGAGTGTTGCTTATATTGTTCGATTTGTATTAGGAATGCAAGCTGGAGGACAAGTACTCCTACAGGTTGGATTTTTAATAGGTGCCGTGGCTTCTACTCCATTTTGGGTTTATGTAGGTCAGAGAGCAAATAATGATAAGAAAATGATGACCATAGCTTGCGTTTTGTTATGTCTTTTTTCCATATTCTTATCATTATTTAACGTGCATATCTTGTTATTTCTATTGTTAATTTTTTGGGGTATTGGATTAGGCGGTGTTTGGGTTTACTTATCGCCCGTAATGGCTTCTGCCGTAGATGATTATACAGCTAAGTATGAGAAACATGATGAAGGAATTTTGTTTGGCATTCAGCAATTCTTTGGAAGGTTCGGCATTGTCTTACAAGCATTAAGCTTTGGAATCGTCCATTCACTTACCGGTTTTGTTGAAGGGTCGGCCATACAATCGGCCGAGGCGATTAGGGGCATTCAATTATTATTTGGAATAGTTCCAATGATTTTCATGTTAATAGGGCTTCTATTATTCTTGAGCCTATACAATCTTACGCCCGATCGTATAAAAATCAATAAGGAAAGATTAAAGGAACTTAAAATCTAAATTCAATTGATTTTTTTAATTTTTTTATTAATCGTTTTTTATTTTTTAAAAAATACATGCCCGATATAATTGTATTAAATTAATTTTACGGAATGCAGTATTTTTGATGATTAATTATTGAGGTTGAAAATATTTTTTGGAACCACCACATGATAATGATAATAATATATTAATTGAATTTTAAAATACAAAATATTGAAAATTGAAGAGTTCTTTTTGATAAAAATGATGTTAAATAATGAATTGAAGGATTTTTTAATAAGATTGCTTGATCAAAATTCCTTGAATAGACTTCCGGAAATATTCGGAGGAGGAAAAATCTTTTCAAATCCCCTAATGGGGATAGCAGATGGAGCGGATCCCATTTTTCAGCAATATAAGACCATAATTAATGAGTCTCACTTAACACCGATGGAGATGTGGGAAGCAAATGGTTTAAACCTTAAAGAAGCCGACAGTTCATTGAAAGTAATCTCTATTGTTTTTCCTTACACGGCTCTAATTCGAGAAAAAAGCATGCACCAAACCACGATGCCTGCAGATATTTATTGCATTGGAAGAAATTATGCCAATGAACTTATTTTCGATATTTTAAAAAAGACTAAAGGTTTTTTGGAAAAGAAAGGTTTTAGTGCCATGATCGGAATCTTAAATGAGAAATATAATATTCTTGTTAAAAGAAAATATCCTTATTTTTATTCCACTTGGTCAGAACGGCATGTTGCATTTGCTGCCGGATTAGGAACTTTTAGTCTTCATGAAGGACTGATCACTGAATTAGGATGCAATATTCGCCTTGGTTCCGTTATTACTGATGCCCCTCTTAAAGCGACTCCTCGCAAGAATGATGATCCGTATGGAAATTGCTTATTTTATACTAAAGGAACTTGTAAAAAATGCGTTGAGCGTTGCCCGGCTGGTGCACTTTCTGAAAAAGGGCATGATAAATGGAAATGCTTTAAATATGAACAAATGATTGCAAGTAAAATGGAAAAGAAATTTAGAGATATATTAAAACCACATTGGAGACGTATTGCTGGAGTTTATAAAAAACAACGATATCCTCCGGTAGGTTGTGCTTTTTGCCAGTTTAATGTCCCCTGCATGGATAAAAATCCCATTCATTCAAAAAATTAAAAAAATTTTCTTTTTTAAATTTACAATTTTAAATTATTTAACTAATTTTTTATTATAAAATTTCTTTACTCTTAATTTTTTAATCAATTTATTCTAACGATTAAAATTGCCTTCTTAAAAATAAGATTAATGTTAATTTAAAAAAACTTGCCCTCCCGTGAGAAAAAGGAGTAAAAAATGTTAATTAAAAAAATGCTTAATGCCGTTCGGTAGCAAATTTGGTAATCCGTTTTTTTGCTTCCTCAGAACGTCCCGTTTCTAGCATTGCCAGCGCTTCACTATCTAAAACGGCGTCCATGGGCAAATCTTGATTTTCATTTACGAGTTTTTTAGTATACTGCAAGGCCAGATGGCTTTTTTGGACAATAGTATTTGCCATTTTTTTTAAAATTCGTTTTAATGCCGTGGGTTTGCATACTTGGGTAACCAATCCGATTTGTAGTGCTTCTTCAGCATTAATTTCTTGTCCTAATAACATGAGGTGTTTAGCTCTTCCCTCTCCTATGATTCGTGGTAGTAATTTTGTAGAAGCATTTGAAAAAAAAATGCCAACGCCTAATTCGGGCAACATTATTCGAGTATCGTCAGCGGCGATTCTTATATCACAATAGAGCGTTTGTTCGAATCCACCTCCAATTACCCATCCGTGTAACCCGACAATAATAATTCCCGGATGGCTCATCATGGCTCTTGTTAAAGTTTGAAACGTGTTTTGAAACAAGACGCCTTCTTCTAGTCGGGAGGGATCTGTTAAGATTTCATGAGCATATTTTAAATCAGCTCCTACGGTAAAATGTTTGCCTTCTGCTTGATAGATGACGCAAACATCTTGATTATTAGCACTTTTTCTAAAAGCCTCTACCAGTTGATTAAGTGTATTTAAATCTAACGTGTTTCGTTGTTCCGGTTTGTTTAGGGTAATGATTCCTATATCCCCTTCTTTATTATAGAGTACTTCTTCCTCTGCCATTTTTATTTTCTCTTTTAGAACATGTAATTAATTTAAGATTAATATATTTCGTGAAAAATGATATAATTTTGACAATATCAGCTGGAATAAAAATTTTCTCATGACACAGTTTATTGGAGAGGGTTAGAAGGTAAAAATTCAGTTTTCTGGACGAATAAAAAAGGATGAGCAAATCATATAGTTTAAAAGAAGATTAAATATTAATTTTTGCTGTAATGAGTTAAAAATTTCAGATTTAACGTGGATTTTATTAAAAACGGCATTTTTAATTGATGGTTTTAATTTTTTTTTTAATTTAAATTCTGTTTGAAGTATTAACTTTCGACTAATTCATCATTCTTTAAGACTAATTTACATGTTTGTTGTGTATTAAAAGACAAGTGTAGAAGCTCATCATAATTTTTTCTAGAATGTGAAACTCCCGCAGTAAATACATTCAGAATGCTTGTTCTTAAAAAATCATATTCGATAATTTCTTGATCGGTCATGATATTAGAAGGCGGATTAATTTGCTAAATTGAATATATGAGAGAATTCATGATTTATAATTTTTCAATGCTAATAAACAAAAAATAGCAAGAATTATCAATCTTAAGGATACCAATTAAGATATTGCTTAACCCTGGGTTAAGAGAAACTTAATCAAAAGGTTCATTAGGGCATGGTTTCACGACCAAACAAGCTAATTAAAGAAACACGATAAATACGAAATCAGTAAAATAAAAGAAAATCTCTTTTTCAATATTATTTTGTGAGATTTATTTTTTTCTTTTCTTGAAGTCTTCAATGACTTCTATATATTTCTTTAATGGAATGATAGTGGGATTTCTGATGAAATTGGAAGGAAGAGGGGCATCACAGCGTGAACATAAGGAAGATACTTTAGTCCATTCTCTAAATTCATCTTCGTGAGCCGGATGCTTGCATTTAGGGCATAATACTATTCCTCTATTTTTATCTGCAGAAAGGGAAGGAAGTTTGAAACAAAAAATGCATTTGAAATCGTCGAGAGTTAAAATACCAGCCTTTGGTTTATATTGATCCATTGATGAGCTTTTTGCTCGACCAGATGACCTTGATTTATCCTTTCTTTTAGAAGTTGAGGATACTGGAACCATCCTCCGTGGTGTTGTTCTCTGATAACTTGAGCGTGAGCTTCCTGATGTAGTAGTTATTCGGGGAGTCCTACGTGATGTTTTTACTGTTGTTGGTGCTTGGGAAGCCCTCCTGCTTAATTGATCGAGTTCTCTTCTTCTACGAGAAACATAAGTTGGGGTCACGGAAGGAAGAGTACGTCTTCTTGGCTGGATTACTCCATGCCAGAGAAAAATGCTTCCCAACGTCGTGGTAAAAATGAAGAGCATTACATCAAAATAAGCAAGGGGATACATGGAATGGGAGGGTGACACAATGAAGGAAAGAGCATCCATAATGACGGGTAAGTAAATTACTTGAAGCAAGATTAAAACAAGCAAACAAATAGAATATATTGTGCCAAATTTTTTACCCCCCATCGATCTTGTTTTAAAAATATATACGAGTGTAAAATCTTTAAAGCATTTTCTCACGGTATTTAATCCATGTACTAACCACGGAAAAGCAAGAATCAAGCTCCAAGGACTAAGATAAAAGAAACTCTCTCCATTATTATTAAAGAGATTTTCTCCCAATATTCCCGTATAATAACTCCAGAAATTATAAAATAATCCAAGAAAGAGAGGGGCAAACAAGAAAAAGGGCGTATTATGGGGAGAATTAAATTCATTGTAATGCTTTCTTTTTTCAAAATATTTTAGCACGAATAAAAACCACGTGCCAATTAAGACTACACTACAAAAAATATTCCTTGAATTCTCAATAAAAAAGCCATATATAACAGCAATAGTTAAAATCACTATAGAAAAAACGATCGTGCGCTTTTTTAGCATTATTCTTCATCATATTCGAGATAAATTGCTTTTCCATCCATAATGGGATTAATGAATTCAATTAATTCAGGTAAAAGTGCCGGAGAAAGATTTCCTTTTATTTCATGAGGTATTTCTTCCCATGTATTAGAAGCTACACCCGTCTTGAATATCTTAAATCCATGAGAACGACCATTAATTTTGGTGGGATCGATTACTAACGCAACGGATTTATTCCATAGTTTTTGATATCTTTCTTGAGTTGTTAAGTCTTCTTGACTCATGAAGGTGCCATATGAAGGATGCGAGTGATACCACCCACATATAAAGAGGTTATTCTTTCGAATGTCTTGATATGCTCTCTCATAGTTTTTATAATCTTTTATTTCAGCATGCAAAGCGGATCCATGTCCCATGGGATAAGCATCTTTAATAAAAAGGATATCCTTATTTTTATCCTCCTTGCCGGCCAGAAGCCCTATAACCTCAACCCATTCTTCTTTAGGTATTTTAGGATTAGCATATTTAATGGCATGGCTAGCTATCTTTAAGATGGGTTTAATTTCAATTGAAATCTTAGGTCTCTTAGCATTCTTATTTGTTTTATAAGGTTCCTTAAAGCTCTTGGAAGGCATGGAAGGGACTAGTTCTAAATCCAATACAGAGGTTATTTCTTCAATTAATTCATTTTTTTCAAAATTTAATTCTTGATAAATCTCTTCGATGAGTTCTCGCGTTATACGCTCTTTTATTTTTTCTTTTATTTTTCGTTTAATTTCTTCTTTATTAAATTCATTTGAACCCATGAACATCACCATTTTTTATTCGCATATTTTTTTACAAGGTGCCGAACTTTTTTTTCAAAATAATCAGGACGTTCCATCATTTCAATGGCTGCTTTTTTATTAAACACGTCTTTTGGATTAATGAACAATCCTTTCGTATTTAACATGGCAATTATTGCTTGGACAACCGTCACAGCGGTTTTTGAAGGACTCCACCCTCCCTTCTTCCCAATTAAAGAAGGATCTACCAAAGCAAGACATATATTTCTTTGTCCAGGATATTCGGAGGGTTTAGGCCAGAAGTTCGGGTGCCAAATGGGAGTGTGTAGCCGAACAAAAGGTGGTTGGTTTGGATACCTGGCGGGGAATTTGATTTCAAGTTTGAATAGCCCTCCTTGATACGCAGTCCCTTTTGGACCTTTAAATGTAATGGCAAGATGATCGATACTTTTCCTTTTTGAATCAAATGGTTTTAATTGCATGATGGTTCCTTTTTTTAGCAATTTCTTTAGGGCAGCATACTCTTGAGTTATTCTCGAACTCCTTATACTCACGCTTTTTCACTATTTTCTTTTTTATTTCGATATTATTTTATATGATGATACTAATTTTCGTATTTATTTTTGCATGTTAAATCATGAAATGAAATCTTGTTAAGAAAGATGTAAATTAATAAATATTTCTCCTTTATCAAAGCCTGCCGCTGTTATTAATTCTAAATCTCGTAAACCATTTTGAATGGAATCTTTTTCCAAGTCAATTTCTGTAATATCATTGAAATCCATGATGGTAAGAGTAGGTTCTAAGTCGGGATCAACCCTATATCCTTGTTCCAATAATATTTCAATTATTTTAGAACATGGATCTTTCTGAGAGAGGGAGACATCCACTCTTTTTACAGAATTTCCACATTGCCTGCAATTAGGATTACGTTTTTTTTCTACTGCATAGAGTTTTTGAGTCATGGCATTATAAATCAAGTAAGTTTTGACAGGTACTCCTAAAGATGTATTTCCTCTCATCCAATGCAAAATTTTTACGGCTTCATGAGATTGCATTGCTGAGATAACTGCGTTAATTGTAATAATCCCTGGATCATGCCGATCAATAATTTTCACGATTTCATCTTTTGTAAATAAAGGATAAAAATCATGCTTTTTTACCAATTCATTCGCATGCTGTTTTAGAAACTTTACGTGTTCCACGTTTTTCGGATTGGGTTCTTGTTCATATTGTTCGGTAAATGCCATGGATGCTTTAAACACGCAATGTACTCGTTTTCTGGGAATTCCTACAACCGTGCATGCTGCCATCTCATTCATTTCGGCAATAGGAAGGGGATTACATTCATAACAAGCATTATCATGAGGAAATACCGTATAAAAATGACCATGGTAACCCGCAACTCCTCCATCTACTAAGGGCTTACCAAATCGAACACACTGAGCATTCAAATTTAACCTCGCATTCATTGAATCAAGCCCTCCAATGATAAGATCCGCTTTTTTATAAAGGATTGGATCTAAACGCTCTAAGGAGCAATGGTAACCATCAATTTCTATGTTTGGATTAATTTTTCTTAATATTTCTACCGCCGCTTTAGCTTTTGGTTCTCCCATTTTGGCCCCGACAAATAGAATCTGCCGATTTAAATTAGAATGTTCAATTATATCAAGATCTACTAAATCCAAGTGTCCCACGCCTACCATGGTTAAATTTTTAGCAATTTCGCATCCTAAACCACCTATTCCCGCAATTAAAACGCGGGAATTTTTAATAATGCTTTGAGACCACCCTTCTAATCTAAATTGACGGTCATATAATTCCCGCTCTTTTTCCGTTAATTCTTCGGTAAAAAATTCTGATTTCTCATCCATTAGAATTTCCCCTCAAGATCGATTGCTATTATTTCATTATATTCTCTAAAATTTACTAAATATGACCCTAAGTAATTAAATTTAAAAAAAAATTGGCTCAAAAATTAAGATTTTAATTAGCTCCTACCCGCTGTAGAAGCAGGAATTAATAAAATTTCATCTCCATCGCGAACATTATAATTTGATAATGGTTGAGAATCATCCATGGTCACGCCTCCAGCTGATAAGTGAAAATCGGATGGATCTAATCCAAAAATATTTCCAACCGTTTGTTTTATATCTCCGACTAAATTTCCATTATCCACGGATAACTTTTGCCGTTTTTCGCCGGGCCCTACCGTGGATAAGAAAAATAAACTTAATTTCTCACCACCAGCTGAGACCGCAGGCGTTTTAGAACGCATGGCTGGTTCGGGCGTCTTCTCCTCTAAATCTTCATCAAATTCTTCTTCCTCATCAAAATTCATTTTCATGTCCCTCGTTTATTAATTAAAATTAAATTAGTAAGGATCTCATGGAAATCTTCATATTTAAATTCTTATTTTACCATGTAAATAAAATAGATTATTTTGAACAAGATATTTAAATAATTACCCCGTGTATCAAAAAAATTTTTCGAGAAAGTCCCATGAGCGATAAAATTCCTCCCAAGCACGTGATTGATGAGCAAGACTCGATCCCTAAAACAACGGTGGAAAATCAAGCATTATTAAAGAAAATAAAAAAAGAACGAATGCGTTTAGAAGCTGAACGTAAAGAATGGGAGTCAACTCTGGAGAAAATTCAACACTATCAAGTAAATTTGGACGAATTAGAAAAATTCCGAAAACAGAGTGAATTAGAGGTAAGAAGTCTTACGTATAAAAAGCAATCCTTGCTTCAAGAATTAGAAGATATTCAAAAAAAAATTGAGGGAGAAAAGAGGAGGTTATCTCAAGGAATTTCACACGTGGACCACCAAATTCAAATTAAACAGAAAGAATTAGATGCTCTTAACAAGGAGATTGCTCTTAGAGAAAAAAAGAGAAAGAATTTTACTTCTGAAATCAAACAAATTTCCTCAAAAATCCCTAAATTGGAAACTGCTGGAGAAAAATTAGAAAAAACTAAAATGGGATTAGAAAATGATGTGAGAGATTTAACGCGCCAGAAATCGGATTTAATTTCCGAAATTAAAAGCTTGAAAAGGCAATTAAATGATTTACAAAACAAGATAGCGGAAGAAAACAAAAATAGGGAGCAACAAATAAAGAAAATAAGAATTACTAAAGAAAATCTACGTGATAAAAAGAAAGATTTAGAAGACGGGTTCAAAAACTTAGAAAATCAAAAAAAACAATTGGAAAATTTTAAAGAAAAACTAAAACAGGAACAAAAAAATCTTGACCAACGTAAAAAACAAGAAGAAAATAAATTACATCAGATCAATTCCAAAATTCGAGATTTAGAGAAGAAAAAGGATAATTTGGAACGAGAAATAGATTTATCTAATAAAAAATTAAATGCGTTAAAAAACCATCTGGATAATTTAAAAAAAGAGGTGGAATCGCTCAAAAAAAATCGAGATGCCTTGAAAAAGGAGATTTCAAATTTACACGATGCCATTAATAAAGAAAAGAAAGCGATAAATGATCAAAAAAAAAAATTAGATAAGTTTGAAAAATCTCTACAAAAAAAGGAAGAGGATCTTAGTGATAAATTTAAAAATTTGAATAAAAAACGAAAGAAATTAGATGATGTTCGAAAACAAATCAAAAAAGAAAGAATTTCCCTTAAAAGCTTACACGAAAAAGAAGATAATCGATTAAAACGCATTCAATCTACTATTGAAGGGTTAGAAAATAGAAAAAAAGTATTAGAAAATGCCTGTAATAAATTAGAAAATACCGCAAGAAAATTAAATGATGAGCTAAAAGAATTAGAACGCCGAAAAAGGAACCTTGAATCAAGGCTAAAAGAACAAGTTAAAAAACTGGAGGCAGAAAGGAATATGATAGAAAATGAAAAGGTTTTAATAAAAAAGGAAAGAAATAAGCTTAAAATTGAGAGCCAACAAATTAAAAAAGAACAAGAGCAATTGAAAGCGCAACTTAAAAAATATAAATCGATTCCCAAGTATAAAATAAAATCAAAAACGCCATAAAATGCCCTTGGACTCTTTTAATGGACTTTTCTCCTTTTATTTTGATATTCTTTCTCCAATTATGGAAAATAATTCAATTTTTTAGTGCAACTGCCTCTTATACTTTAGAATTTCCTAAATATCCAATGTGTCCTTGTTTTCAAATAAGTTTACATGAATGTATAGACCCTCATGAAACGCAAAATTAACCTCCCAAATATCACTTATTTTTTCCCACAAAAGTGGGAAATCTTTATTTTATAAACCAAAAAGTTAAATAGCTGGTTTAATATCTTTTTAATTAAGAAAAGTTATGTTACAAGTTCTTGATCAATTCTCGATATTATCAATACCGATAATATTTACTCATCTGAAAATTAATCTCGCATTAATTTTCATGTAACACTCACAAATTTAATCAATTTTAATAAAAAATAGGTGTAAAATATCATGAACCGGAACCTTAAAACGAGAATACACGCTCGGACAAACAATTTTGTAGAGGATTGCATCGACGATAAATGTTGCGACGATCCGTGCATCGAAAACAGAGATGGGGATATTCTCTGTCTAAACTGCGGGATGGTCCACGGTAGAAATATCGTCGGTAATGAACGACGTGCCTTCACGACCCAAGAAGTAGAAAATAGAAAAATAACGGAAACGCGCTGGCGAGAGTTTGGCCCAAGAACAACGATAAGCAACGTGAAAACAGACTCAAAAGGGCAGCTCATGGATGCAAAAGGCAAGACACTGTTCTCCAGATTATCAAAGATTCAAAAATCTCTGGTAAACAGTATCGAGCGCAATTTCTGGGAAGCAAAACCAAAATTAAACCTTTTATGCTCGAAAATGAATATTCCAGAGTATATCAGGGAGACAGCTTGGAAGATATACACCACTTCAGCTAAAAAGAAGCTCACGATGGGCAGGTCAATCGACGGATTTATTTGTGCCGCTTTATACGCAGCGATTCGAATCCACGAATTTCCAAGATTGCTTGAAGAGGTACATGAAGCTTCTCTAACGCCTCGACACACGATCATTCGCTCGTTAGGCCTTATTGTAAAAGAAGTATTGCCCGAATTAGGTCTGAGATATCACCCTATAACGGCCGAACAGTTGATCTTTCGCTTCGGAAATGAATTAGATTTACCCATGACGACTCAAAAGAAAGCATTAACCCTATTAGAACATGCCACCAAGAATGGATTGGTACGTACCGGTAAGGATCCTAAAGGGTTCGCAGCCAGCGTGCTTTATATCGCAGCAAAGAAATCAGGTGATTCTAAAACGCAAGCAGAAGTCTCAGAAGTTGCAAAGATAACAGAAGTCACGTTGCGTTCTCGCGTGAAAGATATCAAGAAGAAATTAGTTAATTAAAGGGGATTTCAAGGGAAATAGATTAATTATATGAAAGAGTAAAAGGATATTTCCTGAATTCAAACGGCCTATCTTATATCGTCAAACAATTGAGTAAGTTCTTTTTTTAATATTTTTAGAACAAGAATTCATGTAAATTTTTTATTTTTCTCGAGTTCATTCAAGTAATCTTCTTGTTTATGTTCAGGAAGGAAAGCTAATTCTTCAAGCACCTTTTTTTTCATTTTAAGCGGTAAATTTAATTGGAGGAATTTTTTTCTGATTTTTTTGGAAAGTACGGAAAATTCTCTTGCGAAATATTTTTGAATAACATCTAATTTTTCAAAATTTTTCATATCATCCTTGTTTGTTATGATTTTCACCTTAATTTTTAAAACGATTAGGGTTGATTTATCCTAAGATTATTAATATCTTTCGGTGAAATAATTTTGCATTGACCCATGAATGGTATTAACTTTTAAAAAGTTAAATATCATATGGAGTCCAATAATTTACTTTTCCAACAATCCAAATTAAACGTTTATCGATGTAATTCGAGCAATAATACGCTTGAATGAAAAGAATTATATTTTCTAATCTTCTATATTAGTTCAAGAGGATTTTCTGAAAACATGGAGAATAATATAATGAAGTAAAACTTGGCATGAGAGTATTAAAAATCCTTATCCTTTCACAAAATTTTAAAAAGTTCTTCACGATCTGATCCTCATGCATCTTGAGCATGATTCATAATATAGGACAAGCACGACAAAAACATGTTTTTTAAGAAAATTCGAAAGAATATTATCCTTTAATCATGTTAACTGAGGATCCACAATTTATCCGTTTTATTGGAGTGTATGTTACACAGCTGGGAATAGGGATAATTTTTCTTTATGTTACGTATCGCATCTTGAGAAGAAATAGGAGCATGTTATCTTTATTACTTAGCTTATTTTTTTTATTACAATCTGTGAGCTTTATTCTATTAGCAATTTTATATCCGATTCGTGTCAATCCCTTCTCTCATGATTTTTATTTCATTTCACTATACATTAATTTAGCCGCCCAAATATTTGTTGTTCTATTTTTAATCAAGCTTTTCAATTTTAAAAATATGAATTTCACGTGGAGGGATGTATTAATAATAATATCTCATTTAGTCGTAAGTTTTCTTATTTTTTATTTTTCAAATGGTATAAAATATGATGAAACGACTAACTGGCGTCCTAAATATAGTTTCCTTTTTTTTAATCTTCTTTTTCTATATTTCACGTGCGTTCTACTGATTCCCGGAATAGTATATTCAATTAAATTGTATAGAATTTTCGAAGATGCTCAATTAAAAAAAAAATTCAAATATTTCTTAATTGGGATGATAAGTTATGGGATTTCTTTTTATGGTGTCCTCGTGTTTAATACATTTGAGAACGAGTTATTTCAAATAACATGGATAATAATCTCCTTATTCCTCATTCCATGTGAACTATTATTATTTTATGGCATCGGTACGGAGCTTTAAATTTGAAATAACCTTCATTTTTTAATAGGAAGGGAAAAATAAAACGTACTTCCTTTATTTCTTCCTTCGGATTCCAGCCAAATTTTACCACCATGTAATTCAATGATTTTTTTTGAAATATATAATCCTAGACCCGTTCCTTCAATATTCAGATTCCAACCTTTTCCATATCTTTCTATTTTTCCAAATTGTTTGAAAACACGGCGTTTCTCTTCTTCTGTAAATCCAATTCCATTATCTTGGATTGAAATGATATAAAACCCATCCTTTTCTTCGGAAGATACAATTATTTTTCCATTTGGAGGAGTATATTTTATGGCATTAATTAAGAGATTGGAGAGTACTTCATAGATTCTTTCTTTATCAAATCTCGTGATAAGATTATCTTGTACTTTAACGATGAGTTCTTGATTTCTAAGAGATGTCACGCCTATTAATTCTTTAACGCAATAATGTATTAAAAAGGAGAGATCCTCAGGTTCAGGTTTTAAAATGAGCCGCCCTTGTTCTAAGCGAGAGCTTTCTAACAATGAATTAATGATTTTTTCTAACTTTTCGCTTCCATTTCTTATTTCTTTTAAAATTGAAAGAATCTCATCGTCGAACTTGTTTCTATAAAGAGTAAGGAGAAGTTCCGTGAATCCCTTGATAGAAATTAAAGGTGTTTTCAATTCATGTGAAGTACGGGATAATAGTTCTGTTTTTAATTTATTAATTTCACTCAAGGCAATATTTTGTTTTTCTAATTCTTTTTGAGCATTCCATCTTCTTCTCTCTATATCAAGAGCTACACTTATTAGAAAGAGTGAATATTGATCATGATAAGAAATAACAGGATTTTTCCTAAAAAATGCGCACGTGCATCCATTAATTTCTTCCTTTATTTTAAGGAGCCTTCCATAGCACCCCACGAGATGATGGTTTTTAATAAGGGGATCAAAATCTTTATACTCTGATTCATGAATATTAAAATATAATTGTGGAAAATCATGATATTCGAGAAAAAGCTTGCTGGCAAAAAATTTATCATAAAATTCTTCTGAGGCCACCTTTAAATATTCTTTTTCACTGGTAAGAATATTAAATATTTCTTCTCCCTTTTCCTCCTCAATGAAAACATAAATGGCAAGATCGGAATTTAATAAACTTTTACAATTGTCTAGCAATAAAAAGATATTATTTTTAATATCTAAAGAAAAGTTCAAGAAGTTAATATTTAACTCGTAGAGTAATTTTTCATATATCTTTTTATCCGTGACATCTTCTAACCATAATCGAAAACTAATCATATTTCCCTCTTTATCATAATGCATGACTTTTTTTCCTGATAACCATTTTAGCTTTCCATATTTATCTTGTATTTGAAATTCTAGTTCTTCTTCATCAGACGCTTCTAAAATCCGTTCATAATCTTTTGGTTGGAATATTTTAGATATTAATGTTTCACTTGTAATTATTTCTTTCTCATATCCGAGAATTTGTAGAAGTTTCGGATTAATATAAAGTATCTCTTGCTTTCTAAGATCTAATTCAATTATACCTACGGAAGAGGTTTCTAATAAATCTCTATATCTCTCTTCAGATTCTTTAATTTTATTTTGAATGAGTTTTCTCTCATGAATATCTTCTAAAATCACGTGAATGACTTTAGTATCTTCAATCTCTGTAAAATATCCCCGAAGAGTGAACCATCTATAATCTTTTTTAAAATCTCTTAAAAGTATTTCTACAGGGCCAATTTTTCCTTGTTCATTAATTTTTTCTAAATATTCTTTAAATATAACAAAATTTTCGGGGGTTAAATTGATTTCCGTAAAATTTTTTCCAATTAAATCATCTTTCTTAAATCCTGAAAATTTAAGAAATGCTTCATTTACATCAAGAAATGTTCCTTCAATATCAATTAATATAACCATGTTCGGAGAATTTTCAAACAAATGACGGTATTTTTTTTCTGAATCCTTTAATTTTTTATCGGCGAGCTTTCGTGCTGTTATGTCTTCACATGTTATTAAAATACCCATTACCTTTCCTCTTGAGTCATGGAGGGGAATTCTATTAATATTTACCCATATCTCAGAACCATCATCCAATATCCATGATTCTGATACATTTAATTCGGGCATGTTATTTTTTAAAACTTCTTTTTCCCGTACTTCAAGATGATGGAGTCTACGTTTTTTAAACCACTCTAATTCACCATTTTTTTTACCCAAGATATTTAAAGATTGCCCAATACCAATAAGTTTAGCAAATTTCTCATTACATCCCATGTATTCAAGATTTAAATCTTTCCATGCGATATATTGCGGAATGCTTTCAATAATGGTCTTCAGCATCTCATGAGAGGTTTTTAACGCCTCTTCAAATTTTTTTGGAGTGAATAACCTCCAAAATCGGATTTCAGGAATTAGTTCCGCTAATTGTTGTAGGTTGCCCTCATAATCCTCTATCCTTTTTTTCAATGTAATTTCTGATCCAATCTCTCTTAAGGTGATGAGAAGGGTTGAGTTCTTTTGATCCAGTTGCTTTATTATGAGTTCAAACCATATATATTTCCCTTTTTCAGTTTTTATGCGACAATTAATAGTTTTTATTTCATCACTTTTTATAGAGCTTACCACGTATTCTAAAGCTTTTTTCTCCTCAGGATGAACAAGATCCAAGAGGGATTTATTTAGTAATTTTTTAGAACTAAATCTTAAAATTCTATTAAGGAATTTAGAATTAATATATCTGATCTTAAAATTATCATGAATTCCTATAACGCATATTAATTCATCTAAACTATTTAAAATTGTTTCAAAAAATCCTTTATTATCATCCATTTTTTCTTTATTGGCTTTATATACTTTTCATTTGAAAAGAAATGTCAGCAATATTTTGAATAAAATATTCAAACAAAATAACCAATATTAAACGATATAGTTTATGATGATTAATTAATTAAATTTTTTCCTTAAAAATTCATGATTTTGGCTTTATATTGACAACCGTATTTTCAGAGAACAGCCCCCTATATCGGATATCTTTACACGTGGTGTAATATTTTAAAGAAAGAAAATATAAATTTATATCGCCCATGATAAAAATTTTACGTTATTCATGATTAAATATTTTAATAACTCTTCCATTCAATTCCTCATTCCCATTATTGAGGGATGCAAGTTGATATTAATGAGCAATGATGTAGAAAATAATAAAAAAATACCCTCTCTATTTACCTGTGATGGCGCCGATCTCCATCCCCATTTAAAGTGGAAAGATGAACCTATCTCGACACATAGTTTTGCTCTCTCTTTCGTTGATGTCGATAATGAAAATGGAATTTGGGGACATTGGCACGTGTGTAACATTCCCAAAGAAATAAAAGAAATTCCTCGCGGAGAAGTTCCCAAAGGAGAAGAAGTAAAAAATGATTTCGGAACATTATATTACGTGGGACCTTGTTCTGCCAAACTTCATCGATATGTCTTTACCCTTCATGCCCTAAAGATTGATCGATTGGAAAATCTCAATGCTTTAAATTTTAGAAAAAAAATAGAAACCTATTCTATTGATAAAGCTCAACTAATGGTGTTTTATGAACGAGAAATTCCTGATAAGATTTTCATTTAGCTAAGAGTAGATAATTAAGGTTAAAAATAATTGCGATATTTTTTTGATGTAAAATGACCATATTTTATTAAAAATCCTTTTAAATAGCAATAAGAAATATATGAGAAAAATTTTATAAGATATATATAAAAAATATATATGCAATTTCTTCTTATTTATTTTAGAATAATGCAAGAAAATTCGAGAAATAACAAAAGCGTGTAGTAAACTCGCATGCCAGCGTATCCGAGTAGTTAAGGAGGCGGCCTGCAGAATTCTGCTGATAGCCGTTATTCGAGGGTGCAAATCCCTCCGCTGGCTTTTCAGTTCCTCATGTTATTGATTTTTAAAAATTTTTTCCCTAAGCCATGAAAATCTACAACAGCTTGACATTTAAAGAAGAGGAATTCAAGACTATTTTTCCAAAAAAGGTTTTGATGTACGTCTGCGGCCCAACCGTTTATGATAGTCCTCATTTAGGTCATGCAAAGTCAGCCGTAGCTTTTGATATAATTCGGCGGTATTTAGAATTTAAGGGATTTGAAGTTAAAATCGTGAAAAATTACACGGATATTGATGATAAAATAATTAATCGTGCACGGGAGAAAAACATGGATTATCGTGAGCTTGCCAATCAATATATTGAGGAATATGAACATATTATGCGAATTTTAAACATTAAAAAGGAAACGTTCAATCCACGCGCTACAGAGACTATTGATTATATAATTAAGATCATTGAAGGCTTGATTTCCAAGGGGCATGCTTATGAAAGCAACGGCTCGGTATATTTTGCCGTGAAATCTTTTCCGAAATATAGAACTTTATTTCAAAACATAAAAGACGAGGCTGACCAAGACGAGGTGGAAGAAGGAGAATTAGAAGAACAAGATTTAGAAATGGATAAAAAATTTCTCGGTGAAAAGCGAGATCCAAAAGATTTTGTTTTATGGAAAAAATGGAAGGAAGGAGAACCGTATTGGGAAAGCCCTTGGGGAAGAGGAAGGCCGGGTTGGCACATTGAATGTTCTGCGATGGTACTCAAATATTTAGGAGAAACAATCGATATTCATGGAGGAGGCCAAGATCTTAAATCACCGCATCATAGGAATGAAATTGCGCAATCCGAGGCATATACCGGTAAAAAACTTGCCAATTATTTCATTCATAATGGATTCGTGAACGTGGATAATGAAAAAATGTCAAAAAGTTTGGGCAATTTCTTTCTTGTTTCTGATGTGGTAAAAGAATTTAATCCCATGGTCATTCGGCTTTTTTTAATTTCCAGTCATTATCGAAGTTCTCTTAATTATTCTTTAAAAACAATCCAGCAGGCAGAAAAAAATTATAAGAAATTAAAAAATACTATAAAAAAAATAATGAATTTAACAACCGTGGAGGAAAGTTCGGAAAAACTTGAAAGTTTAATTAAAAGATTTAAGGAATTTGAAACAAAAATTATAGAAGCCATGGATAATGATTTCGATACTCCAGTGGCATTAGCAAAAATTTATTCGCTATTTCGAGAATTAAACAAATCTCTATTTGAAGTTAAAACTCCCATAACGGAACAATTTAAAGAGGAGTTCATCGATTTTCTACTCAAAATCGATAAAATTTTCGGAATCTTCCCGAAATTATCAAAAGAATTATCCACGGGGTTAGATTTAGAAATTGCGGGATCTTTTGATAAAAGAGGAGACCTAATTGAACAATTATTAAACTTAATCACGAAAATATCGGAATTGTTGAGAGAAAAAAAAATTTATGATTTAAGTGAAACCATCCAATGTTGGTTGAGAACCTATTGGATGAAACGAGAATTAAGCATTGAGGTTGCGGGATCTTTTGATAAAAGGGGCAGATTAATTGAAGAATTATTGGAACTCGTGGATAAGTTTAATCAAGAACTGGAAAACAGAAATCACGACGATTTAATTAATTTTATCCACGGAAAGTTAAGTGAACTTGGAATAGATGGCGAGCTTGATATTGACAAAGCGGGAAGTTTTGACAAGCGAGGTGCCATCATTGAATCCTTATTGGATTTATTATCGGTTCTCCAAGCTCGTTTACATGAGATGGGACTTTTCCAGCTTAGTAATTCAATTACTGAGGAATTGGATAAATTTTGGATGAGAAAGGAATTAGACTTAGGATTGGGAGGATCATTTGATGAGCGGGGAACTTTAATTTTAGGATTATTAAGTCTTATTAAAGAAATTCGTTTGGAATTGAGAAAACGGAAAACATATAAAATAAGCGATTTTATCCGAGATCAGCTCGGGAAGATGGGCATTCAATTAGAAGACCAATAAATCATTTTAAAGCATTTAATTCTTTTTAAAAAGAACGTACGCTTTTCCTGATTATTTTTTAAATTCCTTTTACTAAAATCAATAAAATTCAGTATCTGTAATTCAAATAAAAATTCAGTTTATATTAGATATAGACGAAAAATTTACCTTAGCATGAATTATTCGATTAAAAATAGAAATAAAAAGAAGGTAATTTTAATTTCCAGCCCCATTCACGACTTTTACTTTTGGAGTATATGCTTCTTGAACTGCATAATTATTAAAATTAATGCTATAATGATCTCTCCAGCGTAATTTAATATCATTCAAGGTAGCTTCATAAATATTCTCTTTAATCTTGCCCTCCGCACAAATTAATGTTCCCATGGGAGTTGCCACGATTTCACCATCTTTTACGACGATTTGCCCGTCTTTTATCGTATACGCCGCTGCTGAAAATGCTTTTTCTATGGCCTTGCCATCATAATTGTTAGGATCCAATTTATAAATCGAAACGTCTCCAATCGCTCCAATTCCCAAATGGCCCCTATCTTTCAAGCCCAAGCATTTTGCGGTACCCGCACGAGTGACAATACATAATTCATTCAACGTGTATTCACGATCAATATCTATGAGCGTAGAGCTATTGCTTGCATTTTTGGAAACGACATTCTCCAGCATGTATTTCCTGGATTTTCTATCCATGAGCCACTTGAAAACAGTCGGATAGGTCGTGAAAGGAGCACCATTGGGATGGTCCGTGGTTAGAAATACTTGATATGGGTTCTTAATTAGAAGCATGAGCTCGAGACCAATTGCCCACTGAACGGCGTTTACACCAACTTTAGGTGAAAAGAAATAAGGAACGATACCCGACCCGGATTCTCCCTCAATTTGCCCATTTACCCATTTCACGCCTGGTTTTGCCCCCCAAGGACTCATGCCACCTAAATGATGAAGAGCAAATTCCCAAGGACCATCCCCTGTCATCGTGGTAGTCGCATATTTAGTGAAAACGACTTGTCCCGCGTCGATGGTTATGTGGTCATGGGAGTTCACGTATTCAGCAACTTCAGGAGCGCCGGACCTAAAATCCTTCCAACTTTTACCCCCGTAAGCATTAAATTGAACATGCGTGCAGTGGAAATTTGTATCCCTGTCTTTTCGATTGATTTTGATATTCTTCGTCAATTCAAACGTTTCAAGTGAATGATTTACATTACCCGGATGGCCCAAATTATTGCAATGAACGTGAATGGAATGCGGTAATTCTAGCATTTCGTTTGCTTTCGCCAGACTTTCTATGATTTGACGGGGAGTCACGTCCCAATATACGACAGGATCATCCAGGCTTTCACAATTTTTTCCCCAAGCCCAATTTTCCACGCCACCGGGATTTACAATTTTTATAGCATAACCTCGTGTTACTTTTAATATCCAAGCAATATAACCTGCGAGCTTTTCTAAATCATTATCTCTTATATATTGAAGAACAAACCAATTATTTCCAAAAATGGGAAAAGCTCCCTTATCAATAATGGGCGTTTCCAAAAATTCTTCATGAGTATGACGAGCTTCGAGTAGCGGCATGGCGGGTTCAAATACAGTAGTGTATCCTAATTGAGCATATTTATAGCCGGTCATCCACGTGGTAGGAACTGAGAAACCCGTACCACTTCGCGTTAATTTTGTCTTTTTCATGGTATATTCTAAAGGTTTATCTTCTGGGCGCAAAGACCTGCCAGTATTTACTTTAGCTCCTGCGATATGAGAATGAATGTCCACGCCACCGGGCATGACAATCATTCCGGAAGCATCTATGATTTTCGCATCGCCTTTTACTTTTTCTACGATTTTACCATCTTGAATATGGATCTCCTTTTTTTCTCCCTCAATTTTGTTAAGCGGGTCGAACACGATACCGTTTTTAATAATGATGGAATTTTTCATGCTAATTCTCCTTGCTATTGGCTAAATTTTTATATAACGCTCTTATTACATTAGTTTGTTAAATATTGATAATTTAAAGAATCCATTATTTTTATAAAATATTACTAAACGATAACATGGAAATCATGTATTTACTTATGAGATATAATGCTTTCAATAAAATTAAGAATAGATTGCACTTCTTTGTTTAAATACTTATGTCTTATTAAGAATAAATGCCCTTTTCATGTAGAATAACATTTGTTGATTCAATTATTAATACAAATTTACATAATAGCAATTAATAAAATGGGTTTAATTATTACTAATTTGAAAAAATAGAAAAAAGGGGCTGAGGATTTCACTCATTAATGAAATGAAAATTTTTTGCTTTCAAATGGAGCTTTAAAAGTAGGGGTGGCCACCCCAGAAACGCTTGCAGGTGGTCCTCCCAGCGTGGACATTACATATCCATTAAAAACTGCTAAATCTGCTATTTGTTTTGCTTTACCTTTAGATAAAGAAAAAATTCGCGCTTTTCTAAAAAAAAAATTACCAAATGGAAGGATTGAGCACGAAATTGATAATATTGAAACAAACATTAAAGCCTTCATGTTAGCAAAAGAAGGAGCACGAATCTTAAAAAATAAAGGATTTGCTGCCGTTCAAGTTTTTCCAAACTTCAAATACCGAGAAGAAGTTCCTGGTTGGGAACTTCGCATGTATCCCGAGTTGGCTCTCAGATATTTAGCAGTACGATCGGGAGTGGGATCTTTTGGCTGGTCCGGAAACGTGGGCTTAAAAGGACATGGATGCACGATTATTTTAGGAGCATTAGTTACTTCTGCAAAATTAGAGCCTACTAAACCCATTCCGGAAAAAGAAACCTTTTGTAATAAATGTAAACTATGTACGACCGTGTGTGCAATGAGAATGTTCGATGATAAAGAAACAGAATCCATAATGCTGGGAGGAAAAACTTTCAGTTACTCAAAACGGAGAAATATTGGGAGATGCCAAATTGTATGTGGCGGATTATTGGGGTTAGATAAGACAAAAAAATGGTCTACATGGTCTCCCGGCCGGTTTCCTTATCCTGAAACAGACAAGGATGTCATGCGTCTTTTTTCTCTCTGCGTGAATAATGCTTCTAAATGGCCAAAAAATCCCGAAGAACCAAAAGGCATCGATTTAACGCACCATGAAAACGACCCGGAATTCAAAAATGTAAAAATTGGGAATAAGAGCGCACTTGAATTAATTAAAGATATAAAACTCACGTGTGGAAATTGTCAATTAATTTGTTTTGGAGATCCAGAAGAAACAAAAAAGAATCATGAATTACTGATAAAATTTGGTTGCGTGATCCAAAAAGAAGATGGAAAAATCATGATATTACCCCCGGATGAGGCAGAAATTCAATTTAATCAAATGAATCCCAAACATAAAAAATTATATTATCGAGAATTAAAACGATCATGAAATTCTTATTGAATCTCGTTTTCTTTTGAGGTTAATAAGAATGGACTAAACTTTACCATGAAATTCATATCGTTACTTATAAGATATAATCAATTCAATTTACCCAAAATTCGAGTGCTTTGCTTTAATTAAATTGTCGTGTATTATTATTAAAAATAAATTTTCTTCTCATCATGTACATTTTTACTTTTTTTTGATATTTGATATGTAGATTCCACCGCTCTAATTACTTTTTTAACTGAATTTCTCTCTCTTTCTTATCGGCTTCTGTTTTTCAGTAATGTAATTGCCTCATTAAGATGTGCTTTAATAGGATTTAGCCTCGATTAGAAATCTTTTCTCTTTTTTTTATATTTTTTTCTTTATATTGAAATGATAGCTCAATAAAGCTGAATTTCTTATGCTTAAAAAGAGATTCTTAAAAAAATCGTACTATTTTCTAATCTTAAATCTTAAATCTTAAATCCTCGATAGATAAATTTAAATTCCAATAAATTTAAATATTTAAAGTCAAAAAATAATTAATTGATTTAAAACTAAAAAGACAATTAACTCATGAAAGAATTTAAGGTTAATGAATATTTAACGCTTAAATTAGAGAATAATAAGACTAACATCTACGTTGCTGGAAAAAAATTTGATCATTGTAAATTCCTTTTATTAAACCTTCCGGTGGATAAAATTGACATATTTGGTGATTTTCAATCCATAGATGAGGCTGCTGAACGATTAGATCGTTCCATGGAAGGAAATAGAAGCAAGTTTAATATCCCTCCGGAAACTGAATTTTGGGGGCATTGTTCCAATCTACAAGTCTGGACGGAACACGATTATGATACCCGCCTATTGCACCGGACGCTTGCCTTTCCTTTATTGAAGAAATTAGCAGATGCCGGAGATCCTAAGGCAAAAAAAGCCCTTAAAAGGGAGATCATTTCCAGACTTGTAAGTAATCATAAAACGGTAATTCACTATCTCTTCATAAATTATTATTTTAATTATTTGAACGAGATGGATCTTAAAGAACTCGTCATGATTTCAATCGAAAAAGGGCTAATAGTGCTCTTATATTACTTGTTGAATGAAACGAGCTTAAAGAATGCCCTTCCTCAAGGTCCTGGAGCCTTTATTTTATCTCCCTTCATTAAGCGGGAAGAATTATGTACAAAACTTCTATTTAAGAAAGCCATTATAGAGGTATTTAACCAAGGGAATTTCGAGCTAATAGAGTTCATTTTAAAGAATGAACTTCACGAGGTATTGCCAGCGGAAATGCGTGGGGAAATGTTCATTGATACTAATCCCGAATTAAAAAAGAAAATACTCAAAGATTTTGAAACCTATAAGAATTATAATAATAATAATTATGAAATCAGGCGGGACATTGATATATTACAGAAATTAATCGATTTGAGGGATTATTCCGCGCGATCCTTTCTTCAAATATGGGTTTTAACCCCCTTCAAGGCAGGAAACCTGGATGCAATTAATTTCATCTTAAAGAATAAATATCATAAGGGTTTATCACCAGAAGGGATTAGGAAAATGTTCATTGTTGCCAATCCCGAATTAAAAAAAAACATGTTAAAAGATTTTGAAACCTATAAAAATTCTAATGATGATGATGATTATAAAATCAAGCGGGACATTGATATTTTGTTGCAATTAATCGACTTGGGGGATAAATCCTCACAATTACTTTTTCAAACATGGGTTTTAACCCCCTTCAAGGCAGGAAACCTGGATGCAATTAATTTCATCTTAAAGAATAAATATCATGAGGATTTACCACTGGCTGAGCGTAGGAAAACATCTATTGCTACTAATCCCGAATTAAAAAAACAAATACTCAAAGATTTTGAAACCTATAAAAATTCTTATGATGATTATTATAAAATCAAGCGGGACATGCGTATTTTAAGGCAACTAATCGATTTGGGGGATGATTCCGCGCGATCCTTTCTTCAAGCATGTGTTTTAATCCACTTCAATGCTGGGAACCTAAATGCAATTGAGTGCATTTTAAAGAATAAATATCATGAGGATTTACCACCAGAAGCGCGTGGGGAAATGTTCATTGATGTCAATCCCGAATTAAAAAAAATAATGTTAGAAGATTTTGAAACCTATAAGAAATATTATGATGATTACACAATCCAGCGGGACATTGATATATTACAGGAATTAATCGATTTGAGGGATGATTCCGCGCGATTCTTTCTTCAAGTATGTGTTTTAACCCCTTTCAAGGCAGGAAACCTGGATGCAATTGAATTCATTTTGGAGAATGGATATCATGAGGTATTACCACTGACTAAGCGTGAGGAAATGTTCATTGCTGCCAATCCCGAATTAAAAAAAAACATGTTAAAAGATTTTGAAACTTATAAAAACTCTGATGATGATGATGATGATTCCAAAATCTGGCGGGACATTTATATTTTACGGAAATTAATCGACTTGGGGGATGATTCCGTGCACTCTTTTCTTTACATATGTTTTTTAGCCCCTTTCAAGGCAGGAAACCTGGATGCAATTTATTTCATTTTAAAGGAGAAATATCATGAGTACTTAACACTGGAAGAGCATAGGAAAATGTTCATTGATGCCAATCCCGAATTAAAAAAGAAAATGTTAGAAGATTTTGAAATCTATAAAAATTCTGATGATGATTCTGAAATCTGGCGGGACATTTATATTTTACGGAAATTAATCGACTTGGGGGATGAATCCGCACCATTATTTTTTCAAGCACGTGTTTTAATCCTATTCAAGGCAGGAAACCTGGCTGCAATTGAGTACATTTTAAAATGGAAATATTATGAGTACTTACCACCGGAAGGGATTAGGAAAATGTTCATTGATGCCAATCCCGAATTAAAAAAGAACATGTTAGAAGATTTTGAAACCTATAAAAATTCTGATGATCATTCCGAAATCAGGCGGGACATTGAGATTTTACGGGGATTAATCGACTTGGGGGATGAATCCGCACGATTCTTTCTTCAAGCACTTATTTTAACCTCCTTCAAGGCAGGAAACCTGGCTGCAATTAAATTCATTTTAGAGAATAAATATCATGAGGAATTACCACCAGAAGGGATTAGAAAAATGTTCATTGATGCCAATCCCGAATTAAAAAAAAACATGTTAAAAGATTTTGAAACTTATAAAAACTCTGATGATGATGATGATTCTAAAATCTGGCGGGACATTTATATTTTACGGAAATTAATCGACTTGGGGGATGATTCCGTGCACTCTTTTCTTCAAGCACGTGTTTTAACCCTCTTCAAGGCAGGAAACCTAGCTGCAATTGAGAAAATTTTAAATAGGAAATATTATAAATACTTATCATCAGAAGGGATTAGGAAAATGTTCATTGATGCCAATCCCGAATTAAAAAAGAACATGTTAGAAGATTTTGAAACCTATAAAAATTATGATTATTCTTCTAAAATCTGGCGGGACATTTGGATTTTACGGAAATTAATCAACTTGGGGGATAAATCCGCGAAATCTTTTCTTCAAGCACGTGTTTTAACCCTCTTCAAGGCAAGAAACCTAGCTGCAATTGAGAAAATTTTAAATAGGAAATATTATAAATACTTACCATCAGAAGGGATTAGGAAAATGTTCATTGAAGCTAATCCCGAATTAAAAAAGAACATATTAAAAGAATTTAGAACTCGTAAAGGTGATAAAGTTAAAAGGGCTATCCAGATTTTAAAAAAATTAAAAGACTTGGGGGATAAATCTGCACGCTTGCTACTTCAGAAATATGGATAAATTGAATTCAAAGCGGTAAATCCAGTGGGCAAAAAACAAGCGATAAAATATTTACTTTCAGTAAATATTGCAGAAACTTGGAAAGCAGCAAGTTTATAATAAAAGGTTTGATTGGTATCATTCAATTGAATTAAATTCTTGCTACATTTTTACTTTTTGTTTATATTTAATATGTAGATTCCACCGCTCTAATTAATTTTTAACTTAAGTTTTGTAAATTTATAATTTTCCTTAAAGTTAAAACTTTTTTTCTTGGCGTGATGACGCAATTTGGGAAATCTCTTAGATGAATGAACATCTCAACTTCTCGGAAATGGAAAGAAAAAAGGAAATTTCACGTTCTCGCTCGCAAGCCAAGGGAAGGTGCGCTTTGGGAATAACCATGTCCTGCACGTATCACGCCGATATTACACGGGTTTATTAAAGGTCGAAGATAATATCTCCATAACATGTTAAACTAATGAGAACTCCCGCCTCACCAAGCGATACAAACACGATGGGAGGCGGGACTCTCACTCTTTCTAAAACGTTTTAGAAGTGCTCCTCGTGATGCAATCAATTCCGATTTTAGGACAAGATGGGGTGCTCCGAAACTTTCTCTCGGAAATTAACCCCGCCTTTTCTGCGTCC
>JALGVJ010000064.1 GCA_029838195.1 Promethearchaeota archaeon | reverse complement strand
TGATTATCGTAGCGCATGAAACGGGAGTAGAAGACAAGTATTTGAAACCGACATGTTTTTTTGGATAAAAAAATTATTGCATGGAGGCACTAAATTAATTTTAAACAAACTCTTGAAATATGTTTAATGGGCGCTAATTGGCTTAAAAATTCCAAGGATCTACCAGTATCGAAATGACCTACACCCATTAATTCTAATTCGTATTCAATTTCTCCCTTATATGCAATTGCTTTTTTATTCATTATTTTTAAAATTTGGCCATTTAGCCAACTCCAATATTTACTGAGATTAAAAGGTACTTATCTTTTGGGAAATTAAAATTTATCTTGACAATTAAAATTTAGATGTATCTTTTAATCTTTCATATCTATTTTTTAACGAATTAACATCTTTCCTAAATATATATAATAAACAAGCCCTAACTATTAAAAATTTTTATATAATGAACCTATCATATCATATCTAAAAATGGTTTATTTTAAAATTATAGATTATTTATATATAATAGCGAAAATGATAAATCCTTTGATAATGTATACACGGTATATATTTCGCAAAATATTACGAAGATATTATATACGAAATGTAATGAATTTTGGGTTTTTTGTAATGAAACTCTAAAATGACTATATAATTTAGATAGAAATTTTGTGAAATTTTAATAAAAATTAAAAATCTGAATTTTTCTGAAATAAATGTAAGATCTTCGTATTACCATACTTTTGTGGTACGAGTGTTGTCCTTTTTTTTCACTTTTTTCATTTTCTAACTTTATATGATTTTTCCTTATTATTTTTTGTTTTTGTTATTTTTTATTTGATAGGTAATGTTATTAAAGAGTAAGATTTAATTGAAATAATGTCGGAAAAGAAGGTTTAAGAACAATAATAATGGTTCCAGCTCTAAATCCTAAAAACTACACTATTTTTAATCTTTTTTAATATATTAAGCGCTCTATACAAAGAACAACCATTTTAGAATTTCATTTCGCACAGATATTTCTTTTGGTTTTATATTATAAAAAGATATATATATTTAAAGTAATATTAAAAAATCATGGGACAACAGAAGTGGAAAGAATATATTTCATTTAATCCGAAGGTTTGCCACGGAAAAGCATGTATTAGAAATACTCGGGTGTTAGTGTCCGTAATTCTAGACTGTTTAGCTGAGGGAATGGGCGAAAATGAAATCTTGAAAGAGTATCCCTCTTTAAAAAAAGAACACATTCAAGCAGCTCTTCAATATGGAGCGATGTTAGCTAGGGAAGAAATTATTCCTTTAAATGATTCTCGAGGTCAAGTAAGTGAGATTTAAAATTGACGAGAATTTACCTTTTATTTTTAAAAAGCTAATTGAGGATGTAGGGGATCATCAAGTAGAATCTATTTTTCATGAAAAATTAACGGGCATTGATGATTTTAGCTTAAATAAAATTTGTCTTAAAGAAAGAAGAATTCTTCTTACTTTAGATACCGATTTCATTAACATTCAAGAACAATATTACGGAATAATCATTTTTAGACCAAAAACTCAAGGAAAAAATGCTGTTAAAAAATTATTTACCCAATTTCTTGAGCGTTTTCCTTTGGAAGAGGTTAGAGGAAAAAAGATTATTATTGAGCCGAATTTCATTAGAATTAGATTTTAAAATCTTCAATTAAAAATAACTTGATACGATGATAAAACATGTTCGAATTACCATATTCTTATGGCATAAATGTGGAAACCTTTAAAAATTATTGAATTAGGAAATGATGCGTTAAAAAATCTTTCTCAAGTTAATTTGGATAACTTACTGAATAATGAGGTTCATTAGAAATTGAGGTTCCTCTTAGATGAAAATAAATGTACCTCTTTCTATTAAACAAGTTATTAAAGGACTTGAATACGATGCAATCACTTTAAAGATGAGAATCAACTTGGAATAAAGAAAGGTGATGTAGCAGAATTAACAATAAAGAAGGATGCTATAATCCTAACTCTTAACTCTGATTTCTTAATCTTGAAAAAAGAGTTTCAAAAAAAGAGTAGGATTATTTATATCAAAATTCATCCGAGAAATCCTAAGAAAATTGCAGGATTGATCAAAAATAACCTAATTAATGCTGTCGAATGTTTAAAGTATCCTGGAAAAATTATAATTTCTGAGTATGATCTTGAATTTCTCACTCCATAATTGTCCTTTCTCTCTCTGTTCATCCCCTATTTCTTAATTAAACAGTAAATATGCGAGATTGCCTTTAATTTTAATAGTCCTTATTCTTTTCCTAATTAAAAAAAGGAAAAAAATGGAAAGAGCTAGAAAGAAGAGCGGATAAATTTGATAAGAATCTATTTGATTTCTTAGAGAAGTTATAACACGAAAAAGAAGATGTATTAATCGAATAGGGGGGAATAGTAGGCTTTAAATGGAGAATTAATTAAGTAGGGTGATGGAAATCTATATAAAGATAATAAACCTGCACGAAATATATGAGATTATAAATATTTTATTTACTAGTTAACTCAATAGTATAATATCTTCGTATTATATCAGTACTTGCAATATACTAGCAATACATTTTTTTAATGCATTCATTATCGATTCACGCAACGAGGATGTTGATCGAAAATAACTTCCCATTTTTTCAATCAATGGAAATAACTTTTTTAAATGACGAAGAATTAAACGTATTGCCCGCTACATCATCTTTAAAAGAAATCTTCTTAAAAAAATATCTATTTCATCTATTAAAATTAATATTAGAAATAAATGAATATTAATTATTCTGTGTCTCAAACTTTTTTCTAGGATGAGCCTTACTATCTTATAAAGTGGATCAAAAAGAGTAAGACTATTGACCACTTTCAGAAATTTAATCATCCTAAATCCCAAGTTTTAGATTTATATAGGAGATTTATCTTTCTATATTCATAAAAAGTTTTATGAATAAATATTCGAAAAAAATATAAAAAAGGAGGGTAAATATTTAGTTTTTTGATCCAATCAATACTTTATCTTATTATTTGCAAAAAGCTAAATTCCGTTAAATTTTTTTCGTTATTTCAAAAAAGGAGAAGCAAATTCGTTTTATTTTTTAGTCTATAATCATGAACTGCTGGGTTTTAGAGATAAATGGTTCTAAAGTCCACTAAGCAAAATAAGTCAAATAAATGACGAAAATCAAGACAAGAAAATAGGATTTCACTTGCATTCAATTTCAGGCGGCGGCTCGCCTTCCCTTAGACCTAACAATCGCAAGAGTTCGGCCGTATCCCCTTTAAGCAAGGGGATGATGACCTCCTCGTAATTAACATCATTCCTTTTACAGGTCCGATAAAGCGACATGTGAATTCCGTAAATCTTCATGACCTCGGGGCTTATAAAATTACCCGAAACCTTACGTTGTACCACAAAAGGGCGAATGGCTCGCTCTGCGGCGTTATTATCGGGCATGATGTTTGGGTTTTCCAAGTAGGTAAACAAGCACGGGCCATACTTTTCAAAGCGCTTTATCATTCGCTCTATATCCGCGTTAGCAGGACCTTCTTCCATGACCTCTTGAATTAGCAATTGCAACCTTAACTCCGCCTCGGAAATGCTTATCCGCTTGTCGATTGGAGCATGCACGCTCATGTCGTTACCGTCCTTTTTCCACGCTTGTTGAAAGAACTCGTAAAAGGCCGTCAGCTGGCAGCTGATCTTCTCGCTTTGGGCGATGATTTCTTCTAATTTCGCCCGCTTCTTATCCGTCAGCGGTTCGGGTTGTTTCGCAAGACGCCCCTGTTTCTTCAGCTTGGTCTCATCAGGGACAATTTCTCGAGCCCGTAGCTCGTCATCCTTTTCGAGTTTCTTTTTCGCTTTGTCGCGCTTGTCTATTGCCCTCAGATTGATTTTCCTCAATTCCCTTACTAAATGCTCCAAACATTTCTGTTGCTCGACGTTTAACTTATTATAAGCGCTCCAAAAATCGGACAGCAAGATGCCCTTATATTCGTGAAAGATGTCTTCATGGCATCACTACCACGGGTTTCTGAAGGCAAGTAAAGAACGACTTCCGTGGCAACGATAACCCAGAGCCACCAATTTTGACCGTCCATCGGAATGCCCGTCTCGTCAACGTGGGCAAAAGACGACTGACCAATTGCATCCAAGAACGCGTGATACACCTCCCACATCTCGGTCTCGTATTTTCGAATCCAATCGATGAACGCTTTAACGGTGGGGACACATTCTTTCGTGTGAATCACGTGATTTAAGGTCGTTCTAATGCCTTCCCACGAGCCACCGCGTTCTAAACGCTCGTATAACACGAAAGCGATCATGCCGATGCCATAGCGGGCATTTTTCAATTTTCCAAAATACTTCGAGACGAGGCACTTACAGTGCGGGCACTTGTAGCGATAAATCACGTGTTTTGTATAAACCAAACGAATTCCCCTTTTTAGCTTCTCTAAATCCCGAATATGATGGTCGTGGTGATCAATCGGGTTGGAATTTTTAAGCGAACCATTGCATTTAGGACAAGAATCTAAGCGCCAATGCCGCGTGTAGTCTATCTCTTTCGGGTTGGGATTTTTCAAGCCGCCGCCTTTAGCTCCTATCGGCTTGCCCGTTCTTTTATTGGACGGGGCTGAAACATCCCGGTGTCTCCCGGCATCTGAGCGTTGCCTTTTCTTTTTCTTGGTGGCTTCCTGAAGACGCTTATTCTCTTTTCGATACTTTTCGAGGTTATCTTTCAATTTCTCTTTACCCGATTTAATCTTCAGAAGCTCTTCCTTAAGCTGTAGATTCTCGGAGTCTTTCTCTTGTAATTTGGAGTTTATTTCTTGTAGTTTGGAGTCTTTGGCTATTAATTGGGCTTGATGATCTTTAATTGCTTTTCTATATTTCTTTCCTTTTTGTCGGAGCGCGTGGTATCCGAGCATTAATATTACGACAAAGAGAAGTGAGAGCGGGAGCCATAGACCCATGCTATTACGAATTAACTAGAAGATATAAATGTTACGATTGAAAGAAGAATAAGTAAGGATCAAAAAACTAAATATTTACCTCTTTTTAATGTCCTTTTTATCCAAAACATCGTTAAAATAATTTATCACGTCAAACTTGGTGATCTTATCGGCTGGTTTATCAATGTAATCAAAAAAGCTTTTTAAGGTGGAATTATGGTTTCTGTAAGCTCCATCGCTCCGCTTCTTCACTTTAAAAAGATAATTATTCACGAAAAACCTATTTTTCTTGGATAAGACGAGTGGTTTTTCCCCCAGGAAATGATCCTCATAATCCTGATACCTGCTTTATGCTTCCTTCAATTTACATCCCTTCAAGGGTCCTATATTTATTTTTTTCCTGTACAATTATGGTTTCTCCAAGAAGCTCGTTCAATATCTTCAACATCTCTATTTCAGTCAATCTATGAACTTTACGCTGAATTTCTTCTTCGTCCAGCGCTTCGTCCCGCAATAAATTAATGATAGTTTCTCTTTGAAATTCTCTTATTTTATCGTCTTTAGAAGGAGAGCTCTTTTTGGCGATTATTTCTAATATTTTTCAGTTTTGAGCAAGTAATTCCTCATTTTGTTGGGTTAATCTGCGGATTTCCTTCTGGAGGGCCGATTGATATTCGGTCATTTTATTTTGCACGAATTTATTTTCAATCAATTCTTCTACGGCATATCTTATCATTGATGATAAAGACTTAAAGTTATTGTTTTTATCTTCCGTAAATTTAGTCCATCGTTCATATTGAGCTTCGGTTACTCTCACGTTTATTTTATTTTTATATTCAATCTCTTTTCTAGGCATTTTGATCGAGATTTTCGCATTTTTTAGTTCCCTAACTAATAATAATTAATAATCATATTTAGGATATGGCATTAGTAGTACGTATATCCAATAATACCTTCGTATTACATCTAAAATTAAAAAAATATAAATATGAAAGATGTTGTTATTATTTAACCTCATGAGTTTATTATAAAAAGATATCTTATTGAAGAAATACTTTAAAATGAGAGATTCCCTTAAAAGAATATTAATTGGAATATTGACCTTAATTTTAATAATAATTATGTTTATTTTTGCTGATATTCAAAATATCATTTTTAATTTAAAAAAAATCTCAGTTTTAGGTATTGTATTTTTTTTTTTAATTTATTCCGGAGTGTTTTTACTAAGATCTTTTCGTTTAAGACTAATTTTTAATGCATTAAATCTTAGGCCGAAATATTTACCGCTATTAGGTGCTTTTGGAATTGGATGGGCCATAAATGAGTTAACACCCGGCAAGATTGGGGATCTTATTAGAATAGAAATCATGTATCAAAAAGAAAAAACAATTAATTTAAGTAAAGCGACATGTGGTGTGGCTATTGAAAGATTTATTGATTTGTTAATATTATTCGTAATTTCTTCTTGTGCTTTAACTTTCATGTATATAAATAATGTCCAAGGAACTTCAGTGATAAATTTACAAGTTCCTTTAATGATCGGAGCATTTATAATTTTAACAGGTTTAATATTAGTTGCGCTCTTATTTTTGAAAACCCAATGGTTTTTGAGAATTGTCTCCCTTGTTTCTAAGAAATTAAGAAATATTTTAGAAAAGTTTCTTGAGAATTTCCTCGAAGGCATAGACGATTTTAGAAAAAATAAAAAAAAAGCAGCGATTGTATTATTTCTTAGTTTGCCAATATGGATTTTAGAGTCATTTACATTGGTATTGCTTTTTTTCCTTGCAGGATATGATATTAATGCTTTTATTATCATTATTTCACAAATCATTTTATTTTTTACTAAAACATTTCCCATAACGCCTGGTGGTTGGGTTCTTTCTGAAAATGTAGGAGCGTTTATTATTTTTCTCTTTTATCCAACAATGCCGTACAATAATTTACTTTCAATTTTTATTCTAGATCATGTGATTAGAACTTCTTATGTTTTTATTTATGGTTTGACTTCTTCGTTTGTTTTAAATATCAAGTTAGAAAAATTAAGTTTCAAAATGCCGGAAGAAAAATGAAATAAAATTTCATGCAATTCTTCTCAATAATAATTAAAAATGATTGATATTAAACTCTCTAAATTAATTTCATGATAAGATATTAAAATTGATTTTATATTCGATTTTAAGAAAACAAAATAAATATAAAACATATTAGTATAATTATTATTAAGATTGTAATAATTGATTAATTTAAAAATACTTTTTTCTACTAATAATGTTTTATTCAAAATCTGAGGTTAATAAAGAAATCTATGATATAGCACCTTCAGATCTTCCTAAAAATAAATATAATAAAGCATGTAAAAATATTAGATTAAATTCTTTTCAAATATCCGTTGTAGTTCCTTTATATAATGAAGAAAAAACAATTGGAAAAGTGATAGAAAAAATACCGCATTCTTCGCTATATGAAATAATTGTTGTTGATGATGGATCAACGGATAATAGCGTAAAAAATTTACTGAAAATAAGAAAAAAGATAAAACTTATTCAACACGAAGAAAATATGGGTTATGGGGCTGCAATTCTCACGGGTATCAATAAATCTACAGGAGATTTTATTATAACAATTGATTCAGATGGTCAGCACGATCCACGAGATATTCCCAAAATGCTCACTCCAATAATTAATGATCAAGCAGATATAGTTATTGGCTCACGGTACTTAGGGAAATGTAATTATGATGTCCCCCTACACACGCGAGTTGGTGAAAAATCTATTGAAACATTGCTTTGGTTAATGTATCGTCAAAAAATTTCTAATAATCAGAGTGGATTTAGAGCTTTTAATAGAAAAAGTATAAAAATTTTTGAAAATTCTCTCTTTAAGAATTATGGATTATGTACTCAAATGTTATTTGAAGCAGCTGTTAGAAATCTGAGAATAAAAGAAATCCCTATTACACTTCATCCTCGATTCCATGGCGTTTCTAGAGTAAAATTAATGGAATTAATACGCTCAATATTAATTTGTATTATTATATATACAATTAAAAAATTGATGAATTTCATTTTTTCATCAAAAACCTTTCACAGAAAATTAGATGCTTTAATTAAATATTTTTTTAGCCGAGAATAAAACTCTTGTTTTTCATATAAATAAAAGGAATCATGTGAATTTAATTTTAAAATAGTACAAGAAATAAACTTTTTTTAAATCAATTTTAATAGACTGTTATAAATTTTTAATAACTTTAAGAACATGGTATTTTTTTTTAAATTTCCTAGCAAAGCGACATCAAGAGTCCTTGAGAGATTTTGATAAGGTATGAGAGGTATTTGTTTTTTAGATTCACGGCGGAGTTCCTTAAAACTTTTTAAGTTATGTAGGAGCTCATAATATATTCTAATTCTAATTCTAAATTTTCTCATGAGAATGGATTGAAAGATGAGCAGAATTTCTGTAATCAGAAATATTGGAATTAATTTTTTAAATCCATCGATATTTTTACAAAAAACAATATAGCGATTACGCTCGAGTAAAAAATATCTAAAATCATTAAATGTAAGCTCATGTTTTTGGTGAATTAAATAGGGATAACTTGTCGTATACATGACAATACCTTTTCGTAAAAATCTTAGAGATAAATCCGTATCTTCATAATACATGAAGAATCTTTTATCAAAGCCACCCATTTTCAAGAAAGTATTACGTTGGATAAATAGAGTTCCTCCTGAAAATCGTTGCGTTTTTTTAATTATTTTTTGTTTTGGTAATCCTTTTCCAATTTCAGGCGTATAAGAAAAACCCAAAATATGTATTTTAGCTCCATAATAATGAATTCCATCATTTTCAAAAATTAAAGATGGAGAAATCACTAAATTTCCTTTTTTTTCAAATCGATTATAAATTTTCAATAATTCAACAAAAAAATCAGAGGGAAAAATAACATCTTGATTTGTGATAAAAACATATTTTCCTTTTGAAATTAAAACGCCTAAATTACATGCTCTTACAAAACCTTGATTAATACGATTTTTAATTATTTTTATGTTGATAGAGTTTGTATATGAGTTTATGATTTCAATACTGGAATCTTTTGAATTATTATCAATTAGAATTAATTCAATTTCATTTAAATTGATTAACCTTTTAATAGAATCTAAATTTCGCGATAAAAAATGCTCACCATTAAAGATTGGAAAGATGATAGAGATTTTTGGAGGATTTTTCACTGCATTCATTCCAAGAATGGGAAAAATTTCTTTTTGCTATCTATTCGAGAACAAGTAACGACTATTTTCTTTTTATTTCTCATAAATATTTTATTTTTAATAAGGATCATGAAGATTTTCTTATATGCTTTTTTTTCCATATTTTTTATGAAAAATTTATTTGTAATTATAAAGTATTCTGAGTCCTTTATAAATATATTTTCTATGTGATATTCTATTTGCTATATCAAGATATGTAATATCTCCATGACATGTTGGTTTATTACCTCCTTCATTTTTTATTACTTTTCAGGCTTTTCATTTTAGCCAAAAAGTATCTTGAGTTTAGAGCAGAACAGTACTTGGCTCACTTCCTGCCAGACACATGGAGACGACCGCTTGAAGAACAAATCGATTTCGCTATCGCTGTAAAGCATGAAAAAAGCTCGCGATCATCATACGAAAAACAAGCTACGATTTCAAGAGCGAGGAGGTCATGGACTCTTTTACTTTATACCTGTCTCTCCACCAGACCTGTAAGAAACATGACATGGACTTCGGAAAAGCCTTACACCTGGTGCTTTTAGGAAAGATAACCCCTGTGCTGAAAGCGAGCGTCTTTTAAACCGTTTTCAAGCAATAATTTAGGAAACGTATCGATAGCGCAGGGTAGTGGATAAAAGGTTCAAAAGAGTGCTTTTTCTTCGTGTTACCGGCTAAACGTGCGTTTTGAGGATCGACGTTCTTGAACGGATACCAGGTTTTGAACCATTGATCATCCCAATTTATTTCATCAGGTAGATTAATTAATTAGTATTAATAACCCATATTTTGATCAGAATTCTTTATAATTACAAAACTATAAGTATTATTTTTTATGAATTATAATTAATCTAACTAGAAAATTTCTAACGCACCCGATATCATCATTTCTAATAATTTTACTGGGAGAAGAAAATATTTGTTGATTTCATGAATTCAAGATGATTTTTTTTTAATGTAATTTTTTAATTCACTATTTTGATCTTGAATGTGTTCAGATTTTATTGATTTAGGATAATGATCTATTATTAAACCAACAGAAACACCTGTAATCCCAGTAATTAATAAAATGAAATAAATACTTGGAAAACCGGGAATAATTTCTTCCATATTTATCGTTAATTTAAATGGTATAGATTGGATTTCATAATTCTCCTTGAAAATCGTGAAATTACCCGTTAAGGTCTGCGGAACAAAAAACGCTTGATAATCAGGATCAGAAGTGTTTAAAGTTAATTTATAAATTCCTGTATTTTCTATTTCATTTATAGTAAAATTTTTTGAAGTACCATCAATATATAAGATAATTCTTGCCCCGGACAGTGGTTTATTGGAGCGTGAGAGATCTGTAATCTTGAGCTTGATTTTTACAGGTGTTCCCTTTGTTACTTGAATAGTTGTGGTTACTTTATTATTTAGAGTCACCTCGACCGAAAAAATACGTTCAATAATTTCTAAATTAATAACAACGCTTTTTGTATCATAAAAATTTTTCTCGAAAAATAAATATAAAACGTAAGTTCCGATTTTTTTTTCAGAAGCATTAAAATCTAAAATATATAAATTATTAGAATCTTTTTCCAAATCAATATTAGAACTGAATTGTTGAAGAACATCATTAACTATTTTTGTCCAATAAAAGTAAGCTTTATCAGTTTTTGATATTCTATTTTCTGTTAAGGAATCTATATATTCAAACGACATTAAAAAATCATTTCCCGCCCATATTGTTTTATTTATATAAAGTAAATTTGAATATCCATTTATTTTAGTAGGTCTGGATAAAATTATCAATGTAAAATTAGTGATTATTGAGGAATAATTAAATTTACTTGCTGATACTGTTATATTGAATTTGCCAATATTATTCACTAATAAAGTATTAATTGAAAATGTATAAAATCCTGGGTTCAATGGATCAGCAGTTATTGATAATGGTGTCGTTGAAAACTGCCAATGATAGGTTAAATTCGCATCTTCTATTCCATTTTGACCACCTTTAATTTTATATTTAACTGAGATGTTAAAGATTTCATTATAGTACTGTTTAATTTCCTTAATACTTGAACCTGATATATTCTGGTAATTATAAAATTCTAATTCAGTAGGTAATGCTTTAATTGAAACATTAAAAAAAACTGGTGAAGGAATATTAAATCCTATATATTCTCCGGTAATCTTAACTATATAACTTTCACTTATAGTACCTGCGGGAAAAATATTAGAATTAAATTCCAAGGTAAAATTTCCATCACCTTGATAATTCATTTTTTTTTGGTATAATAATATTGGTGATGCTCCCCAAATATATACAGAACATAACACTTCTGCAGAAGGGGTGACTTCATACCAACTAATTCCTCCATCTTCAGTATAAGAGAAGTTAACACTATAAGACATGGTGCTATTCCATAGCACGTCTGTATCCCCATGAGCATGAGTAAAATTAGTATAAATTTTATTAGTGTCATTTAAAACAAATATTAATGAAGAATTTCTTAATAATGTATAATTATACCACAGTATATTTTCATCCGAGATGGGTTGAGCTGGATTTGAATATTGAATATGACACATTAAATCTAACTTGTTGTTGAGTTCCAATATCAATCGTGATATTATAATTCGTTCCTATGAGATACCAGAATTCAATCTTATGGATGGTACCATACGCATAACCTTTTACACCATATACCTCTCCACTGGAGGTGGTCAGATTGATGATGGATTGTCCCGTATTAACGGAGCCGTTCCAAATTCTAACAATTGCCCCTACAACGCCGATTCCCCCATCCTCCACTTTAATGTGCATTTTCGACATGTTTACTTGGACAATAGGAGTGGTTGTCTCAACCCAATGTAGGTCAATTGTCCCATTACATCTGGAAGAGTTGCCACCTTCTACGATTATTTTTAATCCAAACATATCATATTGATTTATCGTGTTAATTTTAATCGTATCTTGAGTAGTCGTTGTAGAATAGGTCTTGCTAGCTTCATTAATCTTGTTAACTCCATTAGAATCAACGTAAAATACCTCAACGCTAGATACATTATCTTCCATGTTGTTTAAATTAATAGTTGCATTAATTATCCGAATATGTCCTAATTCAATTTCATCCGAACCTTCTGCCCAGATGGTTTGTTCAACACGATATTCCAACCTATTTTTGGAATATATATTAGTTTGATTTACGTAAAAAACTTGATTTCTCTTTTTATTTTTTCTCTGAATCATTCCATTGTTGATCAAGGTATCTCGTTGAAAATAATCTTCATTTCGATAGTACACGTCATAAGTATAATACGATTTATTAATCCATCGAAATGTAGCTTTTCCCGTGCCGCTTTGCAACGTGATGTTTGCCAAGGGCTGGGTCTTATGAATATCTTTGTACACTACTACATATCCATAATCCATGGTATTATTATCCCAATCAATTACATCGAAATCAATGGTCCATAAATTAAGATAAAGCTCTAATTCGGTAAAATCATATAATCGAATATTGTTCTTAGAATACACTGTTTCCGTATAGAGTCCATTTTGCGAGGTATAATTCACCGTGATGTTATAAATTCCGGTCCTTGAAACATTTACAAAAACAACTTCTCCATTTATATTTGTTATACCCGATTTATTAAGAAAAGGAAAAGTCTTGTTTGTAATAAAAACTTTAGCGTTTGATACTCGCCTTCCATCTAAATCATAACATGTTATCTTATACTCAATTTTTTCAGGTTCGCCAAAAGTGATTTTTGGTTCATCTAAGATATATTTCCTAATCCTTATCCAATCATATGATGTATCTTGGCAATCCTTCATTTCTCCGTTAAAATGACCTAAAGATACAAATTTAATGGCATCATTCCAATAAACACCTGTTAAAGTTTTTAGATTTTCTCTATTTTTCCATAATTGTATTGTACTATCAGAATTTCCACCAATAACTGAAATTCCTGATAAATACCAAATATATTCCGTTGAAACCCATTCTAAACTAACTCCATTGATAAGATTATATGATGTAGTAGATCCATCCGCAACCCAATAATAAATTGATTGAGTATTTTTTTGTCTCATCCAGAAAATAGTTGCATCTTCATTTCCATTATTAAGTGTAGTATATCTAGAGGATGATAGTTCAGGTATTACTCCTGAATAGACATTTGCCAATGGGGGCTCATTAAATAAAATTTTAGATTCAACTATATATCCATCTTGAATATTAAAATCTAGAGAATTATTTAACCCAATAGCTCCTGAATTAATCCTTAATATTCCATTAGAAATTATATAATTAGTTTGAGGTGATGATAATCTCCATATTGAATCTAAATTTGATTTTTCAAAATCATCAAATAAGTTAAATGTTCTGGTACCATTTGATTTGCTCGCAACATTTGGATTTCCAAAATACATGTATATCTTTGTAAAAGGACTTTTTATCTCAGGTATCTTTACCCAAATTGTACTATTCATACCAAAAACACCCATTTCTTCGATCCAAAAATTAAGTTCATTATTAGATTCATTAATAAAACGAATATCATTACCATTTTCATTAATGTATCCTAAATTTTGGAACTCTGTAAGATTAATATTAATTTGTATTTGATAATCATGGAGATCTTGATTTGATGATATTATTATGGGTACTCTATAATGCCAACTAGCATTCCACCATATATCATAAGGAGAAGATTCTGCTATCGTATTGAGATTTGAATCTTTGTTATTAACATCCAGGATATTATTAATTTCAACTCCTTTTTCATAAATACCCGAAAATTTAAAAAAACATTTAGAAAAAATTATTTCGAATAACACAAGTAGTAGAATAAAATAAAATAATGATTTTTTTTTTCTATGTTTAAGTTTTTTGATTTTTACGTACATTTTTTTTCTTGTAAGCTTTGCTATGCCTTTTATAATAAAATTTATTTAATACATGTTATTGTTATTGATGTTATTATAAATGTAATATCAATTTGATTCATACTTTAGATTAAGTTTTAAAAATTTTAAACCTTATTCAAAAATAATTAACAAAATCCTTCTATTTTTCTTGTAAAAAATCTAAAAAATTATTTAATCTAATCATTATTTTGAAGCGCTAAAAAATTTAATTTCTTTAATCAAGAAAATTTTGAAAGGATTAATTAATATTAATTAAAACGTTTTTTATGAATTAGTATAAATATTGTAGGCTAAAAATATTAGAATTATTAAGTAAAATTTCATTCTTTAAAAAAGGGAATTATTAACTAAAGTTCGACAAGGCCTATTAATTTTGGCTTTCTCGCTTAAAGGGGGCTAAAACATACGGATTCCCTCCATGGATTAGCGTATATATAACGCGAGCCATCTTGCACGCCTTGCATTCTTCTTTTAATGAAGTAATCCAAGCGCCAAAGATTGCCTCAAGAAATCGGCGAAAAGCCGCCCGTTTCTTGCCCAACGTGTCCACATCCGGGTGATACGGGGATGACAATCCCAAGCGAGCTGCCCACGTGAGGAGGCGGTACGCTAAAAATACCAGGGTAATAAAGCAATACTGCCCTTCGATATTTCTAAACATGCACCCCTTCAAGTGCAACTCCTGGGACTCGTCCCGATAACTCGTTTCGATGGTCCAGCGCTTCAGATAGGCTTGGATGATGCCCTTGGGGCGTTCCTTTAGTATATTGGAAATTAAAAAGATCCATAGCGTAAAAATAATCCATGCCTTCGATTTATCTTATTAGGACATTTAATTGAGGATGTAGATCTTAGTTTATTTGTAATTTTAACGTTCAATGGTTCATTAATATTGATTGGAAATTAGTAAGAACTGCTTATATGCCACAGTTTCCAATAGAAAATATAATTGTCTTAACTGGAGTTCTTTTTTCGATTTTTATATTTTATTTAATATCTTATTGAGGGTGTTTTTAAGTTTATAATTTGGCTTGCTTTTTAAGTTTTTTAAATCTCATGCCGACAATGAGGGTGTTTTTAAGTTTATAATTTGGCTTGCTTTTTAAGTTTTTTAAATCTCATGCCGACAAAACTCTCAATTATATCACATCTGATTTCGTCGCCCTTTCGGAAAATCACGTTTCTAAAGGGCTGAAAATCTCATGTGCCATCCTTGCTCTAACTTAACTTTTTTAAATCTGAAGCCAAAAAAATAAATGAAAAATCCTATCAAATGAAAAATGTCAATTCAAGGTCAGAATCTTACCAAAACATTTAGAAGAGCCCCATAATTAAGGATCCTAAAAACACGAGGAAAACAATTGCTCTTTTTAAAATATAAAAATGTAAAATATAAAAATGGGTATCGGTGGATTTC
>JALGVJ010000063.1 GCA_029838195.1 Promethearchaeota archaeon | reverse complement strand
TGAATAAGTAAGAAATTCGATGATTCTTTATTTTACCTTACATGAGAAGATCACATCTTCTAAAGATTCCTCATTGAACATTTCAAAAGACGTAAAATATTGAGAAAATTCAGATTTAATAGTGTCCATGTTTACACTTTTTTTCAAAATGGAAATGAGCACGGATGTCCCCCTCTTGCTCACCCTAACTAACTCTTTTATTCCATTGGAAATTTCAGGTAAATTTTGCAAGGACGTGAAGGAAAAGGCGGAACTAAAGCTCTGATCCCGAAAGGGTAAATGATCCATATCTCCTTGTATCAAGCAAACAACAATGTTTTTTGGCTCGGGTTGTACTTGCAGCTTTTCTTGAAAAAGTTTCAGCATGCACCATGAGAGGTCTACTCCTACATGAAAGCCTTTCACTATCACATTTCCTTGAAATTTATTTTTAAAATGCTCATGTAATAATCCCGTCCCGCACCCTGCATCCAACATAATTGTATTAGAAAAGAGGTGATGTACCTCCATGAATTCATATTTTTTTAATTGAAGGGGTAAATACCGCTGATCATAGAAAAATGCAGTGGCATCATATTTCTCCATTATCTTTTTCTTTTTATCGGAAATCTCGTGTCTCCCCTCTATTCCATGACCATTAAGTTTTAATTTTAAAAAAGGTTTTTACTACATGATAAGTTTCAAAATATTTATCTTTAAATGTTTTATCTTAATATATATAAATAAGTTTTTTTAAGGAATAAAGTACTCATGTCAAAAAATAACCCTGATTATAAGTCAAAAAACCCCCTTTCCATCTTACAAAATAGCCAAAATTCTCATATTTTACTTCGATTAAAAGATGGAACCGAATATAAAGGCTTGCTTAAAGAAATTGATGCATACATGAACATGATTTTAGAAGACGCCACTGAAATCATGGATGGCTCGCCCATCGCAAAATATAATGAGCTCTTCATCCGAGGGAACAATCTTCTCTTCATCAAACCCGATGCCTCCGAGCTTCTCTAAGCGTCTTGTTGAGAAATGATTAACGTGGATTAAAATGATCGAATACCATGATAGCTCGCTTACTATTCATGGCTTCTAACCTCGAGCGAATTAAAACATCACGAGAAGCTTAGCCTTTTACCATTCAATTATTGATAAGTGGCATGCAATGTTACCAGCCGCCTATCTTCATTCGATAAAAGTTTCTGAAATATAATAATTGAGGAAATTAAAAAAAAAAGAAAATCATATATTTTGTATTTTTTACTTTTTCTTTTTCATTACGAGATAGATCAAACCGAACGTGCTTATCAGGGTAATGCCTAACAGAATTGTAAGTTCATATCCGGGAATTTGGAACGTTTCCAATTCATAAGCGTAAATCTCGGTACCGGATTGAGTTAATGCGAATTTTTCTAAAACGCCATCAGACTCTCTATACGTGTATGAAAATTTATAGTTCTCGCCATAGTAAGTAAAGCCCAGAGACACGGTCGTATCATCCACATCAATAGTAGTGCCGTCGAATGCGGTTTCTAAATAAGAATTAACTGGAGTTGGCACAAAGGGAGTGGCAAGAACAAATAAGAATGCCCACGGATCTGTTGGGTCTTTATATATATATCCATATTTCGTCTCTCCTGAACCACTAAAATCTTGATCCGTCCAGTCCCAATATTCAATATGAATTTTCCAATAATCCGGATGAGTAGCATCGATTTTTTCTATTTGTATTTTCATTCTGGAGCCTTCTTGATACCGGTCATCAGCAGTATTATAGCCCAAATCCTCTAATTCTGACGTGTCTGCGGTAGTTATTCGCCAGATAAGTTCATCATCTTCTGAAATCCCCAATGCATAATCGGCAGCATGAGCATTAAACGCCATGGTAATTGTCAGAAGAGTGAGAAGCAAAAACGCAAAGAAAAATGGTCTTGTTTTCATTTTCATCCATCCTCCTCTTTTATAATTTGTAATTGATAAATAAAATGTTTTTCATGGATTCCCATAAATTTTTTTTAAATATTTTAGGTATGATCATTACATTATTTTATTACTTATTTAAATTTTTTCATTTTTTTCTTTTTTCTTTTTAAATAATCTCATGGATCTAATCCGTTTTCAATGAATGGCTTTAAATTTCCCAATTTTTTTATTTTAATTTAATAATTCTATTCTGGCTTCATTTACATAATTGTCCATGATTGGATGAGTGATGTGGAGCATTTCTTTAGGATAATGTGATTCACGATAAGAATTGCATCTTTATTTCATTTAATCTTATACCATTTTCCTTAATTTGTTTATTTTTTGATTAATTAAGGTACCATGCCTTCCCTCATCTTTCAAATTTTAAGTTTTGCCTTATAAAATGTAATTAGAATTCCATAAATTAAATTCAAGAGGAGGAGATCAATTCTTTTAAGTGATTTACCAGAATTTCTTCGATTTCAGGGTTCTCGGGATAGCCCTCATGGAGATTTTTTTTTACGTGTTGTTCTAGGGTGTTTTTTAAATTGGAGAATTCTATTAAAGCATCCTTTAACATGGAGGAGGAGACATCGGTTTTATCTTCAAATATTCGAGAAATGTAGACTAAAATAATGATTTTTGCTGCTTCATCGAAAGTATCGGAGCCGATCACCAAGATCGGCTGATAATCGAATAAAACACCATTATAAAAATAGATACTCGTGTTTTTCCATTTTTGAATCTTATACTTTAAGACATCTAACACGCCCATGATATCGAGTGGGGTATTTGCGTTCCTCAAGTTAAAAAACAATCCTTTTGTGACTTCCTTCTCATAGTGGTTTTGGAGAATTTCTAAGAGGGGTAAAAGTTTTTCTCTCTGAGGTGTTTTGGAATTATTCTGATTCAAAATAGAAAGCGAGCTCAAAAATTAATTCAATTATGATATTAACTTAATAATCCATTATATATTTAATGACCCGTGACACTTGGACGATGAGTTAAACTATCATTCGCTTGGAATGAAATAGATTTAATATCCTTGGGTTGAATTGGGATTTAAAAAAGAAAAAAAGAGAGGTAAAAAGAGCCATGGGTTTAAAAGATGGGCATGAATTCGGAAGTGAAGGATAGAGGGATGATCTTTTAATCTTTAATGATTTCTACGATTTTTGGAAAAATCCTCGTATAGTGCACGGCCATGGAATGGATGCCTCCAATCAACCCTTTATTTTTTAGTTCAGAAATGAAGGGCTTGAAAAATTCATAGTTTAATTGATCATACATGCGCTTTTGTTCCTTTTTATCAGAAATTTCTTTTTTCACGGCTTTCCATCTTTCGAGGATCTCTTTAGGGACGTCTACACCCGGAACAAACTCATCGAAACCTTTCGCAATCGCATAGCTTTTCATCGGAAAGATTCCTAATAACACGGGCACTTTATACTTTTTAATTTCAGTCAAGAATTCGATGGTACGATCGAGATCATAAACAACTTGAGTCTGGATGAATTCTGCTCCTGCTTCGGCCTTTCTACCAATTTTAATAATTTCTGCTTCCATTGGATCGGCATTAGGATTAGCAGCGCAGCCAATATGTAAGGTTGGAGGACATTCAATTTCATGACCATTAATGGATTTTTTATCCACCATTTCTCGAGCTAGCTTGATCAAGGTAGCGGAATCGAGATCGAATACCGGTTTCGTTTCAGGCATGTCTCCCAAGGCAGGATGATCTCCTGTTAGAGAGAGCATGTTTCTTATTCCGAGCGCATGAGCACCCATAATCATTCCTGCTATGCCCAATTTATTCACGTCTCTTACCGTGAGTTGCCAAATGCATTCTAGCCCCGTTTCTCTCTGGATGATGGCCGATGCTGCCATTGAATTTATCGTCACGATTCCCAGGGGACTATCCGTGACATTCGCAGCAACCACGTAGGGGGCCATTTCCTTGGCTTCTTGAATGGTATGAGATAAATCACACGTTTTTTCGGGTTCTAATTCTCCCGTGAGAATAAATTCCCCTTTTTCTAACATTTCTCCTAATTTAGAATAAGCCATGATTTTCTTCACCTCTCTTTTCATCTAAAAATTACTTCTTGTTGATGGCCACATTCTGACCAATCTCGCGCATCTCGAAGCTGGGCAAACAGATCTAATCTTCCAATCGCTTTCAAGCGATTAAAAATTAAAATCCATCCACAATCCCTCTCGTAATTGCCCACTTCGCATTTTCCTTTCACCATTCCTCCACAAGGGCCATTCATGAGCCCTTTCGCACAGGTAGCCACCGGACAAATGCCTCCCGTGTAATTAAGCAAGCAGTCTCCACATGCTTGGCACCGTTTATAAAAGCGTCCGATTCGTTCGGTCATGCCAATGAATTTCGTATTGTTGGAAATTAATACAGGTTTTTCGGGATATTTATTTCGAAGTACCTCGATGATTGATTGAACACCCAAACCGCAACTTAGGGTTAAAATTCCATCGGATTCTTTTAATTCGTCATCAATTTTTCTCAAATCCTTTTTCATCACTCTATTATCGCAAACATCTTCCGATACGATGACAGCAGTGATTTCATACCCTTTTTCCTTGAGTTTTTGTTCCCATTCCTTAGCACCTTCCGTTCCGCCTGTTTGACACAAGGCAGCGCATGTTCCACAGGATACCAGTGCGATTTTTTTCAAATTGTAGTTCTCGATGGCCTCAAATACTTCTTCATCAGGTTTTTTTGTAGTAATTACTACCATTTTTTTTCCTCTAAAACTAATAATTAGGCTTTTTATTAAGTGATAAAATCTAGAAAATGATATATAGTTTTCTTTTTTTGAAGAAAATGTGTCGAGATTCTGCAATAAAAGAGACTATTTTTTTTGTCAGATGAAGGAATCGAATTGTCATCCATCCAATCTGGGAAAAAAAGTAGAGAATCGATAATAAGAGTGATCATTTTTGAGAATTTAGACGACCTTTTCTTCACGATCACCTTTTATGGTGTATAACACTTTTAACGGTCAATTCCTTAAAAAGAACCATTAAACACCTACATGATTGCCTAACCATGGCTCCTTCAAAAATTTAACTCTTTTGATATATAATTTTTAACACGTGCTAATTAAATTCATGAATAATTGACTTCATTTCTCACGAGAGGGAAAAATATTTAATGAAAACGCAATAAGATTATTAATCCTTCAAAATTCATTGAAAGGGTCACAAAATCTTTGAGATTAAATAAAAATATCTCTCTCCCGCCTTAAATCACGTCTATTTCATTCATAGAAGTTATACTGGGTAAAAACGATTATTTTTATGCCATTTTTGCGGGAGAACGCTTAATCTCGTTGTAGAATGGGATCACTCGCTTTTGGACAAATTTCACGGTGGGATAGCTACGCTTTTCGTCGGAGCATTATTAAAAATTTTTAACATTCAGTTAACAAGAAAAAATTAAAAAGAGCCTCAAATGAAAAAGAAAAAAATAGAAAAAAATAAAATCTATTATTTAAGATGAGAGCATTTATTTACATTAAATCGAAATTCCAAGCATGCCGGGTAAGATTTTCGAGAGCGGAACTGCTAAACCGCCAAGTAGCGAAAATACCGACGATAACTTTTTCATTTTCGTCTTCAAATCTTTCGTTACAAGCACCACTCTGGTTTTGCCTTCAATTATAGTGCCATTTTCCGATTCTAAATATACTTGAATGGTTTGTTCTCCTAATTCTCTCGGTTCCAACGTGAGCCACGTGGTATCTCCATTTTCCAACATTGTAGAAAGAACATTGACAATATCGATCCCTTCTTGGGAAATTAGGGGAATTAGTTCACTGGGGATTTCAAAAGAGCCCCTTCCTTCTATATTAATATCTAATGTAATTTCTTTTGGGTCGAAACCAGGAGCGGAAATTTTTAAGCGATATCTCTTCGCTTCCGGCGAATTGTTGTACAAAAAGATCATCAGGTTTAATTCTCCATTATTAAATACGACTTCCTGCGCTGAAGAATCCATGTAAATGGGATCTTTTGAAATGCGTGCAATATTATCAGCTAGCTCTAATTGTAACCTGTCGATTACCGTGAAAAAACCGGGATTATAGAGCTTTATGTAATCGAAAACCTTGAATATATCCGCAGTCGAAAAATACCATTCTTCTTCCACCTTAAAGCCTTTTTTTATATCAAATGTTTTTGATGAAGTATCGATAATTTCGCTTAATTCTTTAATGAATACCTCATCGTCTATAACCTCTTGATATTTCAAATAATATAAGAACAGAATCGACTCTATCGCAAATGTAATGGGCAGTTCTTCCGCTTCTCGCTTTTTTACCGATTCTACAAACGATGGCGTTAAAATCTTGTCAATTTCGGCTAAATATTCGTCCCATTTTAAATAAGTCACGGGATCCAAGTGATTAGAGAAGATTTCAGCGAAAAAATTGTCGAGAAATATTTGATGAGTAGTGGGTTTATAAAATTCTTGTAAACCATTAACGTCATGGATGTTTAAATTCAAGCTTCGTATGAGTAAAGCAAGGCCTAGTCCTACCAGGGCAAATCCCGCAGCAGCGAAACCGATATTCAAATCTCCGAAAATGATCATTAATAGGAATAACACAACAGCCACGAAACAAATGATAGATATTATTTTCAATAGATTCGTAACTTTCCGCACGTTTTTTTCGAGCAATTTGAAGCCCTCCAGGGAGTCAATGGGTCGTCCTCGTATTCTTTCGAAATTTAGTCTCATTTTTAGGGAGCTTTCCGTAAAACTTGAACCGAGCAACAGCATGACAGAATTGAGGGTGTAGATGATTAATACGATGTAAAAGATAATTGTAAGAGTAATGTCAAGCGAAGTAATCAGAGTTAGAATGGTTATGATGACGAGGATGATCGGAAGGAAGAATAAAAGAATTCTACCGATGGAAGTAATGTATTTTGTCAATTTTGCTTGTTGTCTTTCTTTTTTGACCATTTTGGTTAAGAATTCTTGCATAGATTTTTCCATGATGAGTCCATCCACTTTAAAAGTTATTAATTATTGAATTGTAGTTCATGTATTTATTTTTATGGCATGGATATTTTTGGGGCATGGATATGTTTATTTTTAAGGAGAAAGAAATATTTGAATAAGATCATTTTTTTATAGAAGAACGCTAAAATCGAATATTTTTTATATTATTATTCATTTTTTCATTCAATATTTTTTGTATTTAATATTTTTTTCTTCCTTTTTTTGCAATTATTTCATTTTTTTCTTTCTAAATTTAAATAATCTGTACTGATTCTGTCATATAAAATGCTGAAATAGCAAGATTAAGGGAAAAAATTTTTTGAAGAAGTGAAAAAAAAGCTATTTTCACCTCATTAGATTACGGTTTCCTTTTTCCGTCATCAAGTTTCCCAAAAAGGCTGTGAAATTAACATTAATGACAGAGATGGCATTTATCGCAGAGGAAAATTTCCCAATAGATTTATAAAGGAAAATTTCAATATTTTAAATAGAGAACATTCTAAAAAAAAATTAAAAATCATAAAAAAAAATTAAAAATTTTTAATTAAAAATTAAATTAAAAGGAGGGATACTCAAGATGGAGATATTAAAAATAAAAGAGAAAATAGAGTCAATGAGCGATGAGCAGAGAAGAGAGTTATATGTACTTGCAAAAGAGGTGAGCAAAGCAACCTTAGAAGAGCTTTGTCCAGCATTATTTCGAATCTGCTTGAATGCTCCAAAAGGTATTTTGAAAAATGAACTAGGACGGATCATTTTTCATTTACAGAAAAATGAACGTCTTTCCACTCTAATTGGGCTTCAAAAATTGTTAGAAGCAGCGCTTTTAGTGGACCCAAAAGAGACATTTGAACTTCTTGAATCTTCAGAAAAAGATGCGCAGGTATTAGCAAAAAAAATAAAAGAAATATTATGAAAGAAATGATTTTTTTCTCTTTCAAGAAGGTAAATGCAAGATGACAAGACATCTTAATAAATATTTCTCGTTTTACTATTTTCTCGATTCATGAAACTATATCATACTGAACGAGCTCAAGAAGCTAAAAATTTTAAGATTTTTTTAAAGAAAACCATTATTTTTCTTCTTTGGTTATTATTCTTATTTTAAAAGAATTTTTATTTCGGAATTCTTAATTATACTTAATTTTCTAAAAATTATCATAGAAGAAGAAAAATGGATGCTCAGAAAAGAGTAGTAATGGCTTTGAATAATGAAGAGCCGGATAGAGTCCCGTCATTCGAGCTTTCAATTGATAATTTAAAAATTTGTAATCATTATGGAGAAGATTACGTATTTCAAGGGCTAAAAAAGAGTTTTGAAGAGACGCATGAATTATGCAGGGGAGATATGGAGAAAACGACAAGCACGATTTTAAGAGCGACGGAAACCAGGAGTTATATAAAAAATACTCTCAAGCGCCATGCGGAATTGTACAGAAAAATTGGTATTGATTTAGCACTCGTTCCTTTCACGGGATATATCCTCTTTCCGATAAAATGTTATAAGGATTATTTTATTGATGAATATGGAAGAATTTTTGATTTAAGGAAAAATCCTACTGACCAGATGGATATCGCATATTATCGGACGGGTGCTTTTTCTACTCTTGAAGAATATGAGGCTTTTGAACCCCTTGAGGTAAATAATCTGCGACGGGAAAAATATTTTAAACAAATGAAAAAAACGGAACAAGCCATGGGAGGAAACATTTATCTCATCCCCTCTTTATGGGGTATTTTCGAGCCCACGTGGCAAGCGTTTGGGTTTTCGAATTTTGCTCGATTACTCATCCATAAAAAGAGAATAAAAAAAATTTTTGATGATAGAGGCAAATTCGCATTGGAATTAGTTAAAACTTTTATGGATTGGGGAGAAGATAGTGTAATTTTAATTTATGATGATTATGGTTATAAATCTCAGCTATTAATCCATCCTAAGTACTTGAAAGAATTCGTCGTTCCTTGGATTAAGAGAATATGTGATGCAGCCCACAAGAGGGGCGTGAAAATCATATTACATAGTTGTGGAGAAATTTCCCAAATTTTTGATGACTTAGTTAAGGCCGGTATAGATGCGATTCATCCCTTGGAACCAACGACTGCTAATCCGGAATACGATATTTTCAAGTTGCATGAAAAATACGGAGATCATCTTACGTTTATGGGAAATGTCTCGCCTCAAGATTTGGCAGATAAAACGCCTTCGGAAATTCATGATTATACCAAGAAATTAATAAAAGAATTAGCGCCTGGCGGGGGATATATTTTAAGTTCGGGGCATAGCATTAATCCTGCAGTTAAATTAGAGAATTTTCTGGCGATGCGTAAAGCGTTAGAAGAATACGGCACTTACCCGATTCAAGCGTGAGGAGTACTTGATTTCAACAACTTTTTATTTTCATTTTATTTTCTCCCGCATGGTTTAGTTTTTCTTTTTATCATTTCTTTTTCATTAAATTCAAGATATCTTCAGCAAATTGCTCCTCTTCGAATATATCATGCCCTTTATTAGGATTGATTTTTAGGTGAGAATTTGGAATGAGAGCCGCCATTTCTTTAAATTTTTCCAAGGGAAAGTAAAAATCCTTATCTCCTCCTAAAATGAGTACCGGCACTTTTATACGTTTCAATGCATTTTTAGAATCATGATACATTTCAGCTTTAGCTTCAATCATTATATCTCTTGAAAAAGTTTCGCTTTTATAGTTCAATAATCACGTTATTTTCGCTTAATTTCTTTTTGACATCTTGAGGGATGGTTATCCAGAAATTAGCTTTTAAATTCAATTTTTTTAACCTTTCGAGATTTTTAATGGAATTAGGAATGCTTTTCAATTTATTGTTGCTCACGTTAAGAATCTCCAGCGATTTTAAATTTTCGATTTCTTCCGGAAGTTCAAGTAGTGCATTTGAACTAAGATTTAATTCTTTTAAGAAGGGCATGAAACACGTGCTTTTGGGCAATTTTTCAATTTTATTCAATCTCAAGTTTAAAACTTCTAAAGAGGGAAAGAGACAAAATCCTTTTGGAATAGTTTTTATGTTATTTCTTCTTAGCGAGAGTTTTTTCAGAGATTTTAATCCTTCCACGGTTTCTGGTAAGTGCTCGATATGATTTGAGTTTAAATTAAGATTTTTTAAAAAGACGAAATCGTTAATGAATAATGGGAGCGACTCCAATTTATTATGATCTAACCAAAGTTCCTCAAGAGCTGGCATGAATCGTAGTTCTTTGGGAAAAGACCTTAATAGATTATGACTCAAATAGAGAACTTTTAAATCATTTAAATGGGAAGTTAAAGGAGGAATAGACTTTAATCTACAGTGGGGGACGGAGATTCCAATTATCTTTCCTTCCTGTTCTTGATATCCGAGTTCATCAGGATTGATGGTTCTTACTTTTGGGATTTCCTTTTCGATTTCCATTTCCAATAATTGAAGGTATTCGCCTTCAGTAATTTCTTGAGTTATTAATTGTGAAGAAGATGACTTATCAATTCGTTCTTTGCTTTTCCTTAATGGTTCTCCGCATTTGGGACAAAATTCAATCGTGATAATGCAGAGATGAAAACAATGGGGGCAAGGAATTCTTTTAATCTCGTGATACTTAATATTTCTACGCAATCGTCCATTCACCCCTTCGTTTAATAAAACTCATTATTGTTGAGAAAGATAAAAAATTTTTTTATTTTCCATCAGCTACATGAACAATATAGTATTTAAATTTCAAGAGACTCCCTTTTAAATTAAGGAGAGCTAAATTTTCATCTTAATTCCCTTTTTCAATAGACATGGTATCTTGGAATAAAAATAACGAATTTTTAATAAGTAATGAATGACATGCTCAATTATAATAAAATATTTTCAAAATTCCCACAATAGGATTTTAGCAAAACCTTAATAAATTTATTTAAGATGATAATAAATTTATTATTTTCATTACTTCTTCTGAATTACAGAAACTACACTTTAATTCACGTGAACTATAAGCTTTTCGACAATTTTTACATATTTTTATTGATTCATCCATATCTTTTCCAATAATTTTTATAGTTATTCCATTTTTTTCTGCCAAAAATCTTAATTGGTCGGAAATTTGTTTACCAATTAAATAAACATTGAATTTTTTTCCTATTTTTTGGTTTTTAAAATTATTTTCAATTGTATTAAAATATCGAATGGCTTGATAAACTGAATCTTCTGTAATTTTATTTAATTTAATTTCACAAAAGAATATTTCATTATCAGTTTCAATATAAATATCGGGAATAGAATTAGAATCTAATCTATATTCATGAATTACTTTGTTAATTTTATCAGAACTGGAAAGCAATAATAAGCTTATAAAATTTACGACTAAAGTAAAAAGGAACGTAAGGAAAGTGAATATGATTAACGCATAATAATTGTTTTACGATTATCACCCGTTTTTTTGTTATAAGCAGCGGCTAATAAAAGACCAACTACAGTCGTCGACTAGTCAAACCAATTTTGGACAAAATTAGACCTGAACACAAAAATAAAGGGGTTTTTTTTTCTTTCCTGATCATTCTTCATGAGCTCTTTCTTTCTCTCCATCGGACATGTTGCTTCCTTATTGGGCGTCAGTACTAAACTTTTAAGAAGGTGGGACCGCTCGGGAAAATTTAAAGCAGATTTCCAGACACCCGGCAATCATCGACGATACAAGAGAGCACGCATCTTGGCGTTCCTTCGGGAAAAAACGATTTTTCTTTTCATGTTCTTGTTCTTTTTCCTTTTGTTAGATCATTATTAGTTAGATCAGCATGAGTTAGGAGGCTTATCATCCAATCTTTTCTTTACCTTCCGGTTGTATTTCGCCCATTTTTTCTCAATGGTCGAGGTT
>JALGVJ010000014.1 GCA_029838195.1 Promethearchaeota archaeon | reverse complement strand
ACTCTGGAAAATATTCGCATGAGAATATCGCATCGTCTCGGATGTCCCGTGATAGTCTCGCCCGCCTTGTTGGAAAAACTACAATAAGAAACTAACATTTATGAAACATACTCTTAAAAATAATTTAAAGACCCATTTAACTTGCACATTTCAATGAAAATTTCACTTATCTCCTTTACAATTTATTAGAATTCGGGTATTCTACATGAAAGTATTTAAAGTTTTAAATACTTTTAACACAAAATTATTATTGAAATTATTAATTAGGGAACACATGAATTGATCAGTAACAACAACAATGGAACGTTAAAAAAAAGAAATGTAAGAATTACACTTCTTTTGGCAATTATTTGCACGTTCCTACTATTTTTGGATTTTCTAATTATCTCATTACTTTATTCTATTAATGATTGGCTTGCAATTTTTGTATTTAGTTTGATTTTAATCTTTCCCGCTTATATTTCCAATGCGGGAATGGTTTTTTTAGGTGGTGGAAAACCCATTGATGGAGGTAGAATTCTAAGGGACGGCCATCGAATTTTAGGCGATCATAAAACATGGAATGGATTCCTAAAGGGCCCAGCATTTATTGGAATTCCACTATCAATCATTCTCTCTTTAATATTTTTATGGATTTGGCCCTATCTCGTGCTCATCCCTTTAACAGGAATCGAAACAGGAGCATACGTTCTCTATAATCAATTATATTACTATGAATATTATTTTATTGGAGGTCCTTTTCCGTGGGGGTTTTTAGGATTAATCCTTCGGATTTTTTTGTGTTCATATGGAGCGGCAATCGGAGACCTCTTGGGCTCGTTTTTGAAAAGAAGATTCAATATTCAAAGTGGAGAACCGTTCTGGATCATTGATCAGTTAGATTTTGTTATTTGTGCCCTCCTCTTTGTCATGATTCCAAAACTTTTCTTTCCTTCTTTATTTCTCCTTCCAGACCTCAACATTATCTTATTTCTAATAATCCTCACCCCCACGGTGAGCATCTTATCTAATGTTGTCGCATATTTTTTAAACTTGAAAGATGTTCCTTGGTAAAATTGAATGCATCTTTTAAATATCCCCTTATTCTATCATTTTTTTAAAGATCTACAAGTTCGCACTTAATGATGAGATCTCCGATGGGCTCTTCAAAATGAATATGATGTTTAAGCAATTGATTGATCGTTTTAATATAATCACCATTGGTGCCACAAGCAATCCCTCGCTCTTCCCATGTTAAAAAGCATACTGAAATCGTGTTTTCATTATTAAATCTAAGATCATGAATGTACGTGTCCGGAAATAATTCATAAAGTAAATTCATCAAGGTTGTTTCATTTCGAACAATCATCACTTTTTTGTTAAATTTTTTCCTGAGGACATTAAGGAATAATTTAGCTTTAAAATAATCCTGTTTATGCACGAAAAAGAACAAGAAAGGATCAATGATGATTACATTTACCGGATAAAGTTTAGTAATCGAATGAAAATAATGATGATATTTTAATTCTTTATTGGTATATTTTTTTTTAATAGAAATTTTTTGAATGAAAAACAAATCTTCTGATATTGTCCGAAACATTACTTTTTATTTTGATTCAATTCTTTTAAATTACTAAGAAATGCATGAAAATCATAAAAAAGACGCCATGAAAAGGGAGGAAACGTGAAGGAAAAAGGATTTATTTTTGAAGATCATACTGCCGATGTTCAAGTGATATGTTGGGCCCCCACATTAGAAGAAGTCTATGCCCAAGCCGCTTATAGCTTAATGACGGTCATAACTCCAGATCTCAAAAAAATCTCTCTAAGGGAAGAAAAAATAATAAATGTTAAAGCAGAGGATAAAGAAGCCCTTCTGTTTGATTTTTTATCCGAGCTCCTTTATATTTTCGATGTAGAAGGATTAGTCTTCAGCGACATAACAATTCCGGAGATTAAAGGCAATGACTTTTTTGAATTAACAAGCGTCTTAAAAGGGGAAAAATTTGACAAGAGAAAACATGAAATCGGCACGGAAGTGAAAGCTATTACTTATTCCTTAATGAAAATTGAGAAAAAAGACAAAATTTGGGAAATTAGAGTTGTATTTGACATATAAAAAATAGAATCATCCTTTAATCACTCCGATAGGAATCAGTCGAACTATTTTCTCAACGATGCCTAAGTCATGACTCACGTTCACGACTTGGTCAATATCCTTGTAAGCTCCCGGAGCTTCTTCCGCTATTACTCTCATGGATGCTGCTTTTACCAATATTCCTCTTTTTCCTAATTCTTGTTTTACATTTGACCCTCTATATTTCTTTATTGCCTTAGAACGGGACAGTACTCTACCAGATCCATGGGCTGTCGAACCAAAGGACAATTCCATGGCTTTTGGTTTTCCCACGCATAAATAGGAGGCGGACCCCATGGTGCCCGGAATGAGTGCAGGTTGCCCGATTGCCTTGTAATCGCTTGGAAGATCAGGATGATGGGGCGGAAATGCTCGTGTGGCTCCTTTACGGTGGACATTTAATTTCATTTTCTTCCCATTTACATCATGCTCTTCTATTTTCAATATATTATGACATACGCCATAAATCAAGTGAAGATCCATCTCATCAATATCTTTTCTTATAAATTTTTGGACGGCTTCTCTAACCCAATGAGTAATTAATTGCCTGTTACAAAACCCAAAATTCGCCGCCGAAGCCATCTGACTCAAATAATTTTTAGCTTCTTCCGTATTCGCAGGTACGCATGCTAATTCTCTATCGGGTACTTGAATATTATATTTTTTCATGGCCCTTTCAATATTTCTCAAAGAATCCGTGCATACCTGATGTCCTAAAGCTCTACTTCCCGTATGAATCATGATTGTGATTTGATTTTTTTCGTGAATTCCTAGTTCTTTTGCTATTTTTTCATTATAAATTTCATCCACTTTTTGAATTTCTAAAAAATGGTTGCCACTTCCCAAGGAACCTAATTGCTGTAAAGCTCTCTGTTTTGCCTTATATGATATCAAATCAGCATTGGCATCGGGCAAGCATCCCCGTTCTTCACAATGTTCTAAATCTTCTTCAAGAGCATACCCATTTTCTAATGCCCAAGTTAATCCGTTATTTAAAACTAAATCTAATTCGGGTAATGTCATCCTTAACTTTCCTTGGGATCCTAATCCCGAAGGAACATTCTTAAAAATAAAATCTAATAAGTCGGGAAGAGAGGAAATAATATCCTTTTCAAGGAAATTTGTTCTTAATATTCTCACGCCACAGTTTATATCATATCCCACTCCTCCGGGAGAGATCATTCCTGTTTCAGCATCCGTGCCTGCCACACCCCCAATACAAAATCCATATCCTTGATGGGCATCAGATAAAGCGATGGCGTGTTTTTGAATTCCTGGTAAACAAGCAACGTTAGCGATTTGTTCTAAAGTTCGATCTTGCTTGATTCTTTCCATGATATAATCATTCGCATAAATTTTTGCTGGTACCAACATGTTAAATTTTTGAATTTGATTGCCCACGCGTACCATTAATGTTTGTTTTGGTATCTCGTAGATCTGCTCTCCTACTTTTTTAACATTCATGATATTCATTTTAATCATTAAAATCTCAAAAATTTTATTATTGTAAATTTTTATTAAAACGCTTTTGTTTTTTAATTTTAACAATATCTGCTTTAAAGTTCATTTAATTTTACTTTTCTCAAAACAAGGAGAAACTTAAAAGCACGCTTAAAATAACTTTAAAAATAGAACGAAAGGATGTTATTTAATTTCGATGAATTTTAACAATCCCAGGTTATCTAAACTATCCATTATTTTTTGAACTTTAGCTTCAGGCACACCCGTCTCTTCGGCGATGTCTGCAATCGTGTGAAAACCATCTGCATAATGAGCGATCTCATATTCTTTTTCATCCAAGAATCCTTGCGTGATGACTTGCCACGGAAGCTTTTTTTTTGTCCATTCTGGTCTGGTATCTACATTCTGTCTTAACTCCTCCTCGTTAATGACTAATCCTTTTTTCATTAACCTTGAACGAGATTTAAGAAAATCCTTTTTATATATCTTTAAAATGGGAATCCTCAATGGAAATTCTGATATTTTTCCTTTCTCTAAAATTTCATCAATTTTACTTTCAAATGGTTTGAATATGCGGACATCACCAGACCAGTTTTTTAGCTTATCGCCATATTCCTTCACAAATTCATCAATGACGGTGGAAAGTGCCTTATGGCAGACCTTAGCATCATCATTTTTATCGGCCGCTGCTGTAATTAAGACTCCTTCTTTAAAAACAAGCATTAAGTAGAAAATGGCCATGTCGATAACTTTCAGCTCGCCACTTCCTTTTGAAAATTCCACGCTAAAATCTTTTAGGGCAGTTAAGAACCCAGAAACTAAATCTTGATTAAATTCAATACTTCCATATTTCCTATGTATCAAGCAGATACCTGTATATTGATGAATTAAATACACGTTATGAAGCAAATGAATCACCCTTGTATTTACCGAAATTAATTAATCTTATACCCTTGAAATTCATTATTATCTATTAATTCTAGATTATTTAAAATAATAAACTAAATCAAGGTTATTAAATTTTAGTTTAAAGAATTTTTTTACTGACGATTATATTATAACTTTCAAGATTAAGTATTTTAAGTTCCAATTTTAAACATTATCACATGGAGAAGTACTATAATCAGTGAAAAATTAAAGAGAAAAAAAATTAGCAGTAATGATAAATAAATGAAAAATAATATGAAAAGGAAAAAGATGATGAATTATTATTTATTTCTCATTACAGCACCATCCATGGAGCAAGCTAAAAAAATAGCGAGAACGTTAGTGAATGAAAAAATTGCCGCCTGCGTGAATATCATTCCTCAAATTGTTTCAATTTATCGCTGGAAAGGTAAGATTGAAGAAGATAATGAGGCTTTATTAATTGCGAAAACAAATGAATCTAATAGTGAAAAATTGATTAAACGACTATTTGAACTTCATGAGTATGAAGTGCCCGAATGCATTGGGTTCCAAATCATGAAAGGTAATCAAAATTATTTACAATGGATAGACGAGGTTGTAGAATAATAATCTAATAATGTTAAAAATAAATTTATTCATTATTGACGGCATTATCATCTTTTTTTTGATCCTTATCTTAATTTCAATTCAAATTTATAAGCGATGGTATCGATGGAGGAGCCATCCTCTAATGTTAAATCAATCCATGGACTTTTCTAATGAAAAACCGTCAAACCTTCTTGTTATATTAGTACTTCTTAAAAGGGGGCAAAAAAAGCTATTCAAAAACTTCGCATTTGCTTTAAAAATAATAGGATATAAAGTGATCCTCATGAATCCTAAGATAAATAATCTCCATTTTAAACCTTGGAAATTTAAGAATTTAATTTCCCTAATCTCTAAAAATACCAATCGATTCCACCTACACCCTCTCTCTCTTGAGAATTACTCGATGAATAGTTATCGTTCGATTTTCCTAATTTTTTCAAACTTGAAAAATTTTAATTCGTTATCCCTCCTGAATCATGAAAAGATAAAAAGCATTGTATTGTTTAATCCAAAATTTAAAAATAACCCCTTAAATACATTAAAACCTCTCGATCCTTCGTTCAAGGATAAACTTTATTTTATTTTTAGTGAAAAATCATTTTTTCAATTTAAAAACAAGCACGCACGTGCCTTCTTGAAAAATCAATCTGAACTTTTATTAAGAAATGTTGAATTTTTTAAAACAAAAAGCCGTTTTTTAGGAATGGAAACGATTATTTTGAGTAAAATACTCGATATCATTCAAATACATGCTTAAAATCCATAAAAAAATAAAAATTTATAAATACATTCATGGCAAAACGAGGAATATTAAGAGCCCATAAAGAAACGGTAGTATATTCAAAACAGCACTGGACCCTATTAAATCAGAAAAGAACTCACGCGATAAAACTACTTAAAATATTTCAAGAGGAAGGTCTGTCGCCTTACGTGTATGGAAGCGTGGCTCGTGGGGATGTGAGGCCGAGTAGTGATATAGATATCATTTTCATTGAAAATATTCCCCCCTATTTAATCGAATTCATTTTGTACAAGAATGGGTACAGACGTACTTTTAGAGAAATAATTATGGCAACACCCCGCGATCCTCTAAAATTATATATTTATTTAAGTGAATTGGAATGCATTTCCCTTCCATTGACTCGGTTTACTCGAACATCCTCAGAATTTTATGATTTTGGAGGAAAAATAAATTTACATCTATTGGAAAAGGATGAGAGGGTACCGGGTGTGGACAAGAGATTAGTGTTAATTAAACCCACACCAGTAGGGCATGAAGAACTCTCCATTATTGATAATGAACCCATGGTCGCAAAAGAATTAGGCATTCATTTAAATACGATAAATGAAAGAATTACCGTTTTAACAAGAAGAGAAAAACACGGAAAAACGGGTGTTTTCTTGAAAAAAACATTAAGCATGGAAGATTCCGTTGAAGACGTGCTTAAAAAGCTCGCTAAAAAAAATTCAATTATTCGGAGTAAGTTGTTACAAAAATGAGAGAAGTTAAAATCGTTCAATCTAAAGAAAATACTTTTTACATCAAGAAAAGAGGAATTCCAAAGGGATGTAAATATTGTCTTAAAGGGAGCAAGGCAGTGCTATTTTTAAATGGAACATGTCAAAAACCAACTCATTGCTATTGGTATTGTCCTATCTCTATGAAGAGGCGCGATAAAAAAGATACATATATTAATGAATTAAAAATTCAAAATAAGGAGGAGATTCTCCATGAACTAACTGTCATGAGAGCAAGAGGCATGAGCATCACTGGGGGTGAACCTCTTACTCCTTCTAATTTAAGGAAATGTTTAGATTTTTTAAAATTTGTAAAAGACGCAAAGGGAAGGGAATTCCATGTTCATCTCTACACTAATGGTCTTAATTTTACCAAGGCTATCGCAAACGATCTCGTAAAGGCTGGCTTAGATGAAATTCGATTTCATCCCCCTCCTTCTGCTTGGAAAAATATTAAAATAGCTATTCATGAAAATTTGGATGTAGGTGCAGAAATGCCCGTTGTCCCCGAAAAAAAATATCTCAAAACATTAGAAGATTTTATTTATTATCTCGATGAAGAAGGGGCTCAATTCATTAATCTAAATGAATTTGAATATTGTTTTCCAAATAGTAATGAATTAAAAAAGCGGGGCTTCGTATTAGAAGAAGGAGCCATCGCATCCGTCAAAAATAGCCGAAAAAGCGCCCTTGAGCTAATGAATAAAGTGGCTCCACGTGTCTCATTAAAAATGCATTTCTGTACTATAGCAAGCAAGGACTATTGGCAATTAAAAGAGCGGTATAAAAGACGAGCAAGAGGAGTAAAGCAACCCCATGAAATCATCACGGATGAAGGATTATTAATGTATGCACAAATAGAGTGCTCAAAAAATGATGTAGAAAAAATTTCAGCCTTTTTATCTAAAAAAATAAAAATTCCTAAGCACGAGATTAAGATTGCTTCTGATGGAATACAATTTCCCTTAAAAAAAATCTTTAATAAAAAATTACTTGCTTTTATAGAATCTAATGAATTTCCATGTCATGTTTTTGAAACTTTACCTTTTGAAATCAAAAAAGAAGAATATATTACTGAAAAAACACCTCTGAAGGTGTTTCTGGAAGAACTTAAAGATCATGAGAGTTGAAATCAGAAAAGCAACTCATGAGGATTTACTTGAAATAATGAAAATCGAGCAACAAATTTTTAAGAAAGAGGCATTTCCGGAGTATTTCATGAGAAGTGTGCTAAGGAATCATCTACTATTTTTCACTATTTTCGAAATTAAAGATGAAATGAGAGAATTGATTGGATATGTTACCGTACTGCAAGAAGGTCATGATCGTGTCAATATTATTAATCTCGCAATTAAGCCAAGCGCCCAGAACAAGAAATATGGGACCTTGTTATTAGATTACACGATAAATAGAATAAAAATGATGAAAAATATCAAAAAAATTCGATTAAATGTAAAAACTAAAAATGCTATAGCCATCCATTTATATCGAAAAAGGAATTTCAAAATTGTAAAAATTTTAAAGAATTATTATAGTAATAAAGAACCCGCTTATTTAATGGAATTAAATTTATAAGAATTAAACTCTGTATCTTCTAAGGGCATCTCAAATGATTTACGAGTAGGTCTAAGGAAACCATTTTTTTATAAGTCTTTCCATGTTTAGCTTCGCATTTTTGAATGAAAACCTCATTTAAATCATTCAATTGAGGAGTCCCTATCATGGAAAATCGATTTTTATTCGACTTTTCTTACTTTCCCAAGTATTAACAAATCCTTAATGGTGGAAAAAAATGACAAATTCTATGGAATTATCAAAATTTAAAAATGCGAATTTAGTTACTTAAGATATACGAAATAAATTAAAAATTATTCATGAGAAATTATACATGGATATGAAGGTGTTTTTAAAAAATGTCTCCCATTGATAAAGAGCTTGAGGAAGAAATTAAAAAAGGAGTGTCATTACAAAAACCAGATGAAGAAGAATTAAAAAGGATGGAAGAAGAGAAAAAGAAACGATTAGAAGAGGTACAAAAATTAAAAGAAGCTCTAAAAGATAAAATAGAATAAAAATTCCCCACAATCCTAAATCAATTTTTTATCATTCTTTTTTTATTTTTTAATTTCAATAAGTATAAACTCTGGGATTGAATTTTTTAAGCAAGAAGTGTTTTTATTTTATAAAGATGCATTCTCATTTCTAACAACTATAGTTCATCCATGTTTTTATTTGAAAACTTGCGAGATTGATTCAAACCCTTGAAAATATTAGAAAAAGATTTAAAAGAAGGACGTTTGACCCTTAAAGTTGAATCATTAAATGATTTATGGACGCTCTATAACGTGATTTCGAAAAATGATCACGTCACTACCGTAACACGGCGCAGGGTGATTCTTAAAGAAGGAACTTCGGGAGAAAGAAAGACGATGCGCTTAACCTTAGATGTAGAAGAGCTTGCATTTCATGAGTTCTCGAATCGGTTGAGGATCAAGGGGAAAATTTTTGAGGGCCCGGACGATTATGTTAGCCATGGTTCTTACCATACCTTTAATATTGAAATTAATAATATAGTGGAAATTAAAAAGACACGATGGTTAAGCCATGAATTAGATTTGATTAAAAATTCGTATCAATTCGAAGAAAATTTTATCATTTTGATTATCGCAATTGAGACAGGGCTTGCCACCATAGCCCTCATTACTAATTTTAGTTATAACCATGTTGCAACTGTAAAAAAAAACATTCCTGGCAAGAGATATCATCAATCCGACAGGAATAAGAGCTATAAAGAATTTTTCGAAGCTATTAAAAAAATTCTGGAGGAAAATTTAAAAAATACTACAATTAATTTGTTAGTTATATGTGGTCCCGGAAGTGTTAGAATCCACTTGGAACAATACCTTAAAGAACATGGAAATTTTTCCCATCTGGCACCCTTGGAAAATTTAAATGCCACCTCTGGAACGAAAAGCGGGATTTTAGAAGTGTTAAAATCTCCTAAATTAAAACGATTGAAAAAAAAAGTTAAAATATTTCAAGACTCAGAAAAAATTGAAAAGATTCTCGCTTTGTTCAATAAAGATCCCGATTTAATCGCCATTGGGACTAATGAAGTACTTTCAGCGTCTGAAAAAGGCGCGATTGAGGAAGTTTTATTAGTGGATGAATTATTACGGGGTATTTCAAAAAAAAATAAAAAAATTATTGAGGTCATTCTCACGAATGTTAAGAAACATGGCGGTAAAATTAACATCATGAGTAGCAATAATGCGCCCGGCCAACGCCTCAAAGATCTTGGTTCATTAGTAGGAATTTTAAGATATAAACCGTGATTTGTTCGCATGAATGCAGGACTCATTCAAGTTGATGAGAAATCTAAAATTCCCCTTTTTGGAATAGATTTTTTAGGAATTATTGATAGAGGGACCAATGTCATCGAAATAAAACCTAATACCACTTGTAATCTTAAATGTCGTTATTGCTTTGTCAATAGCGGCAATTACACTACGGATTTTATTGTTGCCCAAGGCTATATTTTACAAAATTTAAAACTGGTTTTGGATAAAAAACCATCTTGTAAGAATATTGAAATCCACTTTTCGCCCTATGGTGAAATTTTACTTTATCCTGAATTATTCAAATTAATTGAAAATCTCCGGACGATAAAACAAATACATCCCATTACCCTCCAAAGTAATGGAATTCTTTTAAAGAAACCCGTGATCGACCGCTTAAATGAGCTGCGAGTCACTCGCATCAATATCAGCCTAAATACATTAAATCAAAATTTAGCCCGATATTTATGCAATCAAGAAACTTATGAGCTTGATAAGCTTCTTGAGCAAGTAAATTACCTTTTAACCACGGATATTGATATATTATTTGCTCCTGTGTGGTTTCCTGGTATTAATGATAAGGATATTGAAGATATCATCAAGTACGTTAAATCCTTACGCCAAGAAGGATATTCGAACAAAAAAATTCAAATTGGAATTCAAAAATATTTGATATATTCTACAGGACGAAAACTAAAAAAAATTCGCCCTAAAAGTTGGGGATATTTTTATTCTCAATTAGAGCGATTAGAAAAGAAACATGAAATAAAATTAAAATTAGGTCCAAAGGATTTTGGAATCCATCCCTGTAAGGATTCTCTCATACCGAAATTTAAAAAAAACCAATATCTTGATTTAATCGTGATCTCTAAAGGACGATGGAAAAATGAATGCTTGGGATACTTGAAAAATAATCCTTTATTTGGAATTAAGATCCTACTCAACTCTCCCTTATCTTATTCAGATGATCTGATTGGAAAAGAAATTACCGCTAGAATAATCAAAGCAAATTATAAAACTAATATATTGACCGCTTGTTTTCCTCCATGATTTTTAGCTACCTTAAATCAAGATAATTAAATTAAAATAGTTATATTTCCTTGAATCATAATAAATACCGAAATTTAAGTATTATATCAAAACACGTAAAGCAAAACGGTGTAAAAATGCCTATAATAACGCACGAGGATGAACTCATTTTATCAAAATTGGAAAAAGAACTCGCATCTAAACTCAAAAAATTAGCTAAAAATCAAAAAAATGTGGTTAAAGTTCAAAAAAAATTGGCAGAGAATCTTTCCACGATGAATATTTCGAGGCAATCACTCAATCGAACCATGAGAGACTTGTTAAAACAAATGCAAACATTAAGTAGAGAACATGCTTCCAATGTTAAAGATGAAGATGTAAAAATTTTTGAGGATATGGTGAATGAAAATGATGTTTATGTAGAAGCAAATGATAAGTACATAAACGCCATAAAAGATTTGGCTGTAAAACAAGATTATTTAATTAATTTAGAGAATGAATTTGCTGAGGCCCTTGAAGAGGAAGCTAATAAGAGGGCTGCCGTTATAAAGAAAGGCTTGAGCGTAGAAAATGCTAAGAATAAAATGGTTGAAGGTGACAAATTAAATCAATTAGATGTGGAATTAAATGATGCTCAAAGAGAATTTGACAGAGCACGCGATATTTTATTGAAAAAAATCAATCAGTTAAATGAGGTTAAAACTGAAATCAATGAGCTATGGTTAAAATTAAAGAATTCCATTAAAGAAATGGGGTAATACTCTCTCAATATTATTATAACTTTTTTTTTGCCTTTTTTTATATTTATGGTATATTCAAGGAATTTTTAAATTAATGAAATAATATATTAAAGGATTTCTTGCGAAGTTCTTTAATTTTGCGTGAAATACTTGAACCTTAAACTTGTAAAATGTAAAAATGAGGAAAAAAAAGGAAATGTGCCATTAAAAATTGAAAATAATTAAATTTATCCATCAAAATAAATTTATTAAAATAGAAAACTATATTATAATTAAAAAAAGTACCGACGATAATTAATAAAAAGGTGAATATTAAATCATGTGCGCTGAGGAATTCAATAGATTCTTGGCTGAAGCAAAAAAGAGCCCAATAGAGGAAAAAATAAATTCATTTGGAGAAATCGTGGAAAAAATAATGAGTATTGTATTACGGATCCCGGATTTAGTAGATCAATCCTTAGCTCAAGTGGATAAACGAATTTCCAATTTGGAAATGCGTATAAATTCCTTAAATTCTGAGATCTCCACCTTAAAATCAACGGGTACGGGTGTTGTTGCTCCTAAAGTTGGTGTCTCTCCGGGTAGAGCCCCTGGCGGACCTCCTGGCGGACCTCCTGGCGGACCTCCTGGCGGAGGCGCTATGAGAGCTCCACCCCCTCCAAGAGGACCCACTCCTGCTCCTGCTAGAACCACCCCTACCAATCCGGTGAGTCTAAGAGGAGCAATCATGGGTGAACTTAAAGAATTATTTGCTAAAAGACAGCAAAAATGAGATCCTTCCCTTAAAATTAATAGCACTAAGTACACTCGAGTACTATTTAATTTAGAGATCTCTCCTTTTTATTACCTTCCTCTACTAATAAAATGTATAATATTGGAAGATAAAAAGCTGGTAAAAATCGAGCTAAGAAAAATTCTCTTTTCAAATAACTTTTTATTAAATTCCAATTCATATTAATAGTTTTTTTAATTTATATTACATAAGGTCCATCGAGTAATAATTATAATCATGGATAAAACTTGAGAAATCATTATCACACGTGGGCGGGATGCTAAAAATGTCCGAAGAGAACCCCTTGCATATAAAAGTCTTGGATGATCCTCAACGGAAAATTTTAGAAATCATCTCTCTTTTAAGAGTAATGAACGATTATTATAAGAAAAAAAGAGCCCTCCAAAAGGAACTTAAACCCAAAATATTGCAGAAATTTCGAGAAGGAATGAAATCCCTCGAAGAAAGTGATTGGTTATTCATCATTCCATTAGCTTTAGATGCTTTAACAGAGGAATTTACAAGCAAGAAAGATTCCTTTCGATTTCCCGATAGTATTTTACTTTTCGAAGCTTGGATGAATTTAGGATTTGACGCACTTTACCCTCAATACGTTCTTCATTTTAAATTTCCCGGAATTTTAAAGGGAGAAAAATATAGACATCTCTTTCAATTCATTTTTTCTACTTCAAGGGGATTTGGATTCCCTATCATATTTTCACCTCAATTTTATCATCATGAATCTAAGGTTCATGAGATATTGGACCCCCTCTTTAAATGGGTATATACGGTATGTCATAAAGCAAATCAAGCAATAAGCCTTGTCGGGAACAAATTTAATATCATTCGTCATCATCCAGGCGAATTCGAAGCCGTTATTCTCTCGGAATATCAAGATAAAAATTTTAAAATATTTGATACCCTCCTCCATGGCTATTATGCTAGTAGCCCAAAAAAATTAGGGAAATTTCCTTCAATTAGAGAGGCCTTGAAGAATGCCATGTTTTCTTATACGATCGGAGATCATGCCATGAGCCTTCATCTACTAAATACTCAAAATATAATGTCAATGAAATTAATTTCCAATGAAGAAATTATCAACACGCATGATGTGGATTTTTACTCATATGTTCATAAATTATTAAATGTATCAAAACTAATTAAAAAACAAATAATTACTTGCAAGCACCAACGAAATAAGGAATTAAATCAATTTTCTTTTTTTGAAATTTTAAGATTTAGATTCATAAAATTTCTAAACAGAATTAGAAAAATTCCATATAAAAAAGAATTTTGTCCAAAAAAATTTGCTCCAATAATTCAAATTGACCATTCCATTCGTTTGCTAGAAGATTTACAAGACCTGCTTTTTGATTCACCGCTTTATACCCATACCATTCATGACCCTAAAAAAAATGAAAAAATTCATGCTTTACTAACAGCGCATCAAGAACCAGATTTTTTCTTAGAAAAACAAGTAAAAGATTCTATTTTCTTAGCATACATCTCGTTTTTTGAAAAAAAATATAATATTTCTTTTGAAATTCGTCCGATTATCAAGGAGTTACAAGATTTAAGGGACCACATGGCAAAAATGTGGTTATATTTTAGAGAGCGTCAATTTAACCTTGCAGCCAGAAAGATTAATGAACTGTCTTCTCTCTCAATTGATTCAGAAGATTACGAGAAGGAAGTAAAAAAAAGGTTAAACACTTTAATTCCAATTATCTCCATTTATGAAATTTTTCATAGATCGCTTGCTGAATCGGTGTACCCAGAATCCATCTCCCAATCAAAGAGAATGGGTGCCTTTATCGCCAGGTTTTTCGCATTTAAATACAATCCTATTGGCATAAGTTTGATGAATTTATTTAATCGATTGGCCTTCCAAAACTGGAGTTATTTCATTAAAAAACGTGGATTAAATCTGAAACAATTTTACCGACTAATGGTTAAATTACCACTTTGGGAACACATCCCTCCAAAAATTAAGAGAAAATTACTAAAGGATTAAAATCGCAAGTTTCTTAAGATACTTTCTTTTTCACCTTTTAAAATTCAAGAAAACCCGGATCATCAAATACTTGATCAATTTTTTTCTCCCGACGAATGCCTCCTCCCTCTTCATGTTCTGAAAATAAGCTTTCTTCATCCGTTCTCACGGAAGAGCGTCTTTCTAATTCTTCAGAATCTAAATTTAATAAAGCATCTTTCTCAAGTTTCTTATATTTCTCGGCTCTCATTTTCCACTCGTTTACTACCTCCATATCTACATCTTCTTCTTCTAATAAAAGAGCTGCTTTTGTTCTACAAAGATCGGATAAAATGGAATATGAAAGAGCTAATTCACCCCATTCTCCTTCCTCTTTAAGCTTCTTTATCCGTTTCTCCAATCGCATCAATTCCTGATCTGCATAATAGATATCAATAAAATCACCGAATGCATCTACGGGTTCTGAAATAGAATTTACCATGACCTCCTTAGTAAGCCCACATTTCCCACATTTTACCGTAGCAAAAGGCTTCCCTCCTTTTAAGTCTGTCACTTTAACAGCTTTTTCCCCGCAACTAGGACAAGTGAATATTTTAGGCACTCGTTTAACTCTCTTGTAAGTCTGTTGTTTTCTTTTTCTTCGACCCATAAAATCACCCTTCTTTTTTGTTCATAAAAATAATTCAAATTATCCTTTAATAAATAAATAGAAATTTAACCTAAAATATTTTTTGTAATGAAAATTTAACCAGATTACTAAAACACCACGAAAACCAAAAATTTTTTAGGAATGCTTCACTTTCTTCCATGCTTTTTTTTATTTAATACAATTTAAATGTACTATTAAAGAGAAATAGATTTGGGATCTCTATGGAACATCGTGAATTATCTTTAGAACATGATAAGGATCTCATTATTAGAATCTTGGATGATTTTTCCATGCGATACATTATTCTTTTCTTATATGTGATTAGAAATGATTTATTTAAAGACCTCAGTGATAAACGTCTTATTGATTCATATGAGAGAGTAATGATGTTAGATGAAGTTTATAAGGGAAACCTTTTGACCTTTTGGGACCCGGAATTCATCGAGATTGCGATAGATCTAGGGTTTATAAGAAATATTAGAACTGTAAGAGAATTTGAACAAAAAGATGAGGATTTCATAATTAGATTTTGTGATCCTATCATCATAGAAAATAATACGATTATAGTTCCTGGAGATACGTTATTTTCTTTTATTTCGAAAAAGTTTAAATCCTTGACGAGGCGAATGTTCAATCTTTCAATTACTCGGTTAAAAAGTATTCGATGTCAATCCTCAGGCACTATACATCCATTCATCTTTGAAATGAAAGAAGAAGATTATACTCTTTCGGATGAATTATATAATATTTTGGAGGAATATGGCAATGTATATCAAGCCCTTAAAATAGAGCATACGATTGAGGGATTCCAAGTAAGAGTTGTCGAAATTCAAAATAAAATTGATGAATTTTTAGGAATTTTTGATCCTATTTTAATAAGTAAAACAACAATGAAGCAAATTACTAAAGCATTAGAAGAAAATAAGGATGTAATTAAATATTTAAAAGATCAAAAAATTAAACTTTCTGAAAAATTTGAAACTGAAAAAGTAAATAAAAATGACCCCTTATATTTAAAATGGCATGAAACTCTAATGAATTTAATTACACATCGGAAAGAAGTAGAAAACATTAATGAAGAACTTGAACAATTAAAAAATTATTACGCCGGGAAGAAGAAAAAATATGATTATTTACGATTTATCGAGTTGGTCTCATTTAATGAAGAGGATGTCATTGATAAAATTAAAGAGAAACTCATAAAACTTAGAAATCAAATCATACCCATTAATAAATACGTGTCATCATTAACTAAAAAAAAAGTTAAATTATTGAATTTAGATTTTGAACGCTTATTATTAATGAATGAATAGCTTTTTAAAACAAAAGATGGTTTAATCATGAAGTGCCCCGCATGTAATATTGAAATGGAATTATTGGTTTCAAATATTTATCAATGTCCAAATTGCAAAAAGATTAGAAAAGACGAAACAGTAGAAGTAGAAAAAGAAAGCAAAAAGGAAAAGGTTTCAACCGGCACGTTAATAGACGGTGAATGGTTTCATGAACATGCCTCCTTGAATAAGCAATATGAAATCGCAGAATCAGGTGTAATCGTGAATAAGACAGAAAATAGAATGCTAGGGGTATTAGCATGCAGAAATCCTTTATTAAAGGGAGAACGGTATGTCCGTTTATCATGGTGGAAACAACCGTTTTATCGTCATGCGGCTATGATTAAAATACACGAAGATTACGTGTTGAAAAATTTGATCGGAGCATTAAAAAAGATCGATCAAAATTATGATCCCTACTGGAAATTTATTGGAAAATATGATAGAAGGGGGAAAAAAACAGAAGAACAACTCGAAAGGGAAAAAAAATTAGAAATACTGAAATGGCGAATTCTTGAAAATAATACTTGCCCGAAATGTAATAAGAAAATGGAAAAAATGAAGGCACATTATGAATGTCCTCACTGCGGTGAAATCGTGATTTTGGAAGGATATAATCAACCTATTTTCAATATAGATCCGGCGGATATGGACATGCGATTTCATTCAAACTTTCCTATAAACTATTACATGCCGGTAAATGGAATCACGATCAAATGGTTAATGGGAGAATGGAAAGCGGTAGTTGTAATTTATTCCGTTGAAAATCCAAATAAAAAATGGCTCCGTTTTTATTGGTGGACGCGCAACCTAGGAGAAATTCTAAAAAAAGGGAGAGGGGAAATTGGAGAAGGCATAAAAATGGGCTGGCAAGTGAAAAAAGGAACGGGGTCACCGAATATCTACAATAAAGAATTGCTACCTCCTTTAATTGATGCATTAAAAATTATCGCTAAAGAAATGAATTGGAAAATATAAAAAAAGAGAAAAAGGAAAATGGCACGAGAAAAAACTGATCCGACGTGGGATAAATTATTAAATGATTTCAAAGTTGGGGTAAATAAAGCCATTGAAGAATTAAAAAAACGAGATGTAGAAAATATCCCTGGCGCAAAAGAAGCTTTGTTACAAAGATTAGAAACCATGAAAACACATTTTCCAAGAAATCAAGGACAAATATTTAAAGAAGCAATTGATTTAAAGATTCAAAATGCATTTTTTCCGAATACTAGAGATTTTACTGAAGCATTTAAGCTCGTATTAAAATCTAGAACTCATGAACAAGATTTCATCATTAATGAATTATTAAATGGATTTATTGCCAGTAAAGCTAAAGCGATCATCTCTGGTTTTCAGGGGCCTGTAATAGATAGGATGGTGGAAGCATTCAGTAGTAGAAATGATTTTCATATAGTGGATCATCAATTTTATGCCATGTTTGGAAATCCTAATAAGCCAAGACATTATGTCAAAAAACAACTGGAAGAACTAGTTAATTTATTTGGGTTGGTGGCTAAAGAATTAGTCGTGAAAAAAGATAAAAGAAAGAGTGAAGAAAAAGTATACACGTTTTATACTTTTCCCGATGAGATACTTAAAATTTTAGAAGAAAAATATATGATCATTGATGAAGAATTAGGATATGCATATGTTTCCCCAGAATTCGATAGAAATGTCTTCATCTGCATGTTCTTGGCTAATTTGGCAATAAATAGAGACAATCCCGATAAAATCGGAGGAACATATACAATTAACGGAATTTCGGCTATTTTTGCCTTGATTTTATTATTGAGTTTCATGCCAAAATTATCGGTTGATGAAACCAATCCAATTTTACGAGATCCAAGTTTTAATGAAAAAAACATGAGCGTGATACCAAAATCCTGGTTGTTAAAGCAGGTTTTATCCTCTCTTTTTGAACCTTTAATAAAAATCGTCGCTTATCGAATTGGTGGGGGCTTATGGTTGTCTCACGTGATCGATTCAGATATTAATAAAAGAATTCATAAACAAGTACGTTTCCTCCTCAAAGATGTTAATCGATGGATTCTTGGAAATCTTTGTAGAGTTGAGATCCCCATTTTCGTAGAAATCTCGAATATATTTACAGAAATAATTGTAGGGGCCGATTCCCGAAATGAAATATGATCTATAAACTAATAATTAAAAAATTCTGGAGTAAAAATGGTAAGAGAAAAGTGGAATGATATCTTTCCCCGTTATTTAACATTCATCAGTCACATGCGTCCCATATTAAGAGAAACACGGAGAATAATAAGTGATTTAGATCCGGATCTTTTAATGGATTTAGAAATTTTAGATAAAATCCGACAAGAAGAAGAGAAAAGAAATATACGTAAAGTTAGGGCGTTATCAGAATTCTCTGCGATGTATAGGACAAATGTATACGAAATCATAAAAGATTTTATTCTAAAATATCGTGAACGAATTCCCATGATTGACATAAAAGATTACATCATTGATTTTCTTCAAGAGTCAATAGATGCTCTGACCATTTTACAAAACATAACAAACCCCGATGAAAAAAATTTTAATAATACCTACTTATACAAATTAGTAAAATTTATTGAAGAAATCATTTTTCCCCGAGGACGTTCTGTTCAAGAAATTTATGAAAAAGCCCTTAAACACGCACCACGATTTTATGAATGTCAAAGGCACTTGTTAATGCCTCATACTCATTATCGAGAAAAATTGGATAATCCTGATTTTTTCATGATCCCAGGAATGACACCGAACGTATATAAACTCATCAATAACATTACGTCATTATTCAATTTAGACCCTAACTACGGAAATTCTTCAAGTGAAGAAAAAATTGAGATTCCCATGATCCTAAAAAATGAGGTCTTTTCGCCTTTCATTGATTCCATAGCTAATGCTGAAGAAGAAGCGATTGATAAAATAGCGGAATGTTTCGGTTTAGAAGTAGTAGATGGAATCTTTTTAGCTCCACGGAAAGATTTTCTTCTTATTTTGAAAACAAACAATTTTTTAAGAGAACTCAAACAGTCCGATAATACCATTCGATTAATTCCTCAATTTAGTAATGAAACTTTAATTTTATATTATCTTGCTTTCGCTTCCTTTAGAAGAGGCTTTCTTTCTAAAGAATTAATCAATTGGATTACTATGAATTTTGCTTTTTTAATTTACATGGGAATTTTAAAATGGAAATTATCGGAAGAAAATATTTTTTACTCCATTTTCAAGGATTTACAGACAAATGAAAAAGTTCTTCCTTATTTAATGAAATTAATTTGTTTTCCGAATTATTTGGGTTTGGATAAAACAAAAATTCGAGATTCCCCCCAATATAGAAAAGAAATCTTTAATTTTATTGGAGCTCAAATTGACAACCTTAAAGATTTAATAATAGAAATAGCAGAATATTGTAATACTTTAGAAAATTAATTATACATGAAAATAAATAAGAAAAAAATGAAATAAAATGACATTCTCGGATGATGAGATAAAAGAACGTCTTGGAAAATATGGTGCAGTTTATTTACCCTCAGAAATAAAAGAATCCATTGATGATATTTTGGGTAATGAAAGCAAGAAAGATAGATTAGAAGATTTTTTTAAAGCTTTAAAAAAATATGAGGAAATTTCCGAACAATTTAAAAAGAGTAATCTTATTCCAAATTTTACAGTTTTGCTCTATGGTCCCCCGGGAACGGGTAAAACTTCCTTAACAAGAGCATTCTCGAAAAAATATAACATCCCCATTTGCGTGATTGAATCAGATAGATTGGTCTCTCCATTATTAGGAGATACTATAAAAAATATTAGAAACGCAGTGGAATTAGCTTCTGAAATTGCTAAAGAAAATGGTGCCTTTGTTTTGTTTTTTGATGAGATTGATGCCATCGGGTCTGAAAGATCAAACATTCACGAGGTTGGAGAAATAAAACGAGCAGTGATCTCTTTTTTACAGGTAATTGATCGGATTAATTATGAGGGAATCCCATTGGCAATTTTTGGCGCAACAAACCATCAAAACCAATTAGATTCGGCAATTTGGAGACGCTTTACATTTCACCTAAAATTTGATTTTCCAAATTATACATTAAGAAAAAAGATTATTGAATCCTTTTTAAATAAATTAAAAAACATGAAAATCGGAATTGATGAAACAATTTATTTACGATTAAATGAAGAACATGAGAAAATCGAAAAAATTTCAAAAGATTTAACGAAAAAATTAGGACATGAGATTTCTGAATTCGAGGATAATTTACTATGGAAAGAATTTGAAAAAAGATACGCCGAGGATGGTCTATTAAAATTGACTATAGGCTATTCGGGCTCTGATATTGAAAGAGGTATTAAAGTCGCTTTATTTAAAGCATTTCACACGGGACTCTTGACTTATGATATGTTTTATGAATCTCTTAAACTCGTGGGTGGCACGGCTATTCATGTCAATCGACAAGATTTATTGAGTACGATCAGAGAAGATAATCTGAGATCTAAAAGGTCTAAATTAAGTATTGAAGGCCCCCCTGAAATTTGATGAATTATTGAATAAAATTAATTGTCAAGAATACAAAAAACTCATGAGCGAACAAACAGATATATTTGATTTAAATAAAATAAAAAATTTGACGGACTCATTTTACTTAATCCAAGATAAATTAAATGTCATAACTTCAGAATCGAACAATTTTTTTAAATATAGCGACGATTTAAAACCATCCATTAATGATCCGGAGGTTCTTGAACAACTTGAAGACCTTTCTGAATTGTTTAAAATGATTAACTCGAACTTAACAAATTATTTTGAAAATGCATTAAAAAGATTTCAAGAATTTCGAGACATGCTTATTCATTCTTATAAAAAAGATCTGAATAGTGAATTAAAAAACGTAAAAGAGATATACACCATCACCAGAACTCTGGGTTTAAAATACATCGAAAATAAAAAAGTTAGCAAGATTGTGAGAAACCCTTCTATCATTTCATCCATTTCCCCCTCTCAATGGTTAGATGTTATTGACTCTTTAACTCAAAACTCTATTTTTCAATCAATTAATAAAAAATTCTCCTCTTTTTATCAATCGATTATCAAGAAAAAAATAGAAAAAAAATTAAAAACGGTTCCACAGGAGACCCCACCTGTTCTCATCGAAAGTTTTAAAGAAAAGCTTCAAGAGAATATCTCTCTCACTTTTGAAGAATTTATTAATTCTCTTGATAAGCAACCGAGATCTATTGATTTGGATTTAGGAAAAGAATTACCCTTTCCATATGGAAAAGAAATTAAGCCAGAATCTCAAGAACGCCCAACAGATGTAGAACCACGCGATATATATCAAGAGTATTTAAAATTACCTAAAAAAGAATTTGAGAGAATAAAAAGAAGAAAAAATAGACCCAAACTCTCAGAATTATTAAAAAATGAGTCTCCTTCAAAAGAGTTCGAAATTAGTAAAGAAATATCTGAAAAAATAGAAAAATTTAAATCAAAATTGGATAAAAGTTTTCAAGATAAATACTTGCTCCAAGAACCAGATGAGCAAGATCCTCTTGAACTCATAAGGAAAAGAAAAAAAGAAAAGAAAGAAGAATACCAGTGGTTCATTGATAAAATTAAAAAAGAATGAGCAAAAGTGAGAAAAAATCTCTGAAAGGAAATTTAAAATCATTTTGAATGAAAAAAAAATAGATATCAAAAATCGAGTAACTTTAATTTTAGGCACGTTTAAGGGGCAAGATGTTGATAATATCCTCCAATTCAAAAATTTTGAAATACATGAAGAATATCATTTAATACCTCTTAAAAAACTACTTCAGCTGAAGAATTCTAATCTCACATTAAATGATATAATAAATCAAGCATCAGAATTCACTCAAGTATTCCAAGCATATCAACTCATTTCTAATAATATTTTGAAGATTAGTGATCAATTTCTAGAATTTTTAACTAAATTAAACGCCCTATTTACTTTTCAAATCTTGGAATACAAAAGAAAAACCTTAAAAAATGAACTATCTCTCGCAGAAATTAAAAAAAATTATTCAGATTTATCGGCAAAAACAGATTTATTGAATAAATTAAATGAAAGTTTGGCTACCAATAAAAAAAGATTAAATTATATCCTCGAAGACTATTTGAACCAAAAAAATCGAATTGAACAGTTAACAAATCAAATTAATAAATATACCTTGAAAATTCAAGAATTAAATAATAAGAAAAAAGAATGCTTTAAAAAAATTAACATTCTTACGAGAGAATTAGAAAGCAATTCTCCTCCAACACCTTCCAAGGACGAGTTCCCTCTTGAATTTATTGAAGAACGTGATGTTTCGCGTTTCTCTAAAATTAGAGCTTTACAAAAAGAAGCGAAACAATTACAAGGAGAAATCTCTCAATTTAAAAAAGAATTGAACGAAATTTCTCTTAAACTCAATAAAATAAAGCCAGTTTTTGATGCAATAAAAAAGGATCATGATGCTCTACAAGAGGTCATCCAAAGAGATTTAGATAATATTTCTAAATTAAAAAGAGAAATACAGCACTTATTAAAAAATAAAAATATTTCTAATTTATCCGCTGAAACCGTTAATAAAATAAAAATTGTTCGAAATAAAACAGTCATCGAAGAAGAGATAAAAGAAATCTCCCTCACTATTAAAGGCATTAAAAAAAATTACCCCGAAGCGATTATTTCTCCAATTGCCGGAATTATAAATTTAAAAAATCAATTATTGGAATTGAATAACTCCATTCTTGAGGAAATAAAAAAGCAAAACGAAATTTGGAACGTTTCTCAAATTAATAAAAAGTTTAAAGCATTTAAAGAAATTGAATCCTTTATGAAAAACATCGAAAAATCATGTAATCAATTTCTTTCTTCAATTAATTTATCTGTTCTAATTCAAATCGAGATTAATGACTCCCTTGAAGAGCTTTTTTTAAGATTCATATTTAATCGAAATGATAAAGAAAACCTCATTTTTCAAGGGTTAACTACACCCGAAAAGGTATTTTTTATCATTAGTTTCTATATTGCTGTGAATATAAATGCTGACATTCAGCCCATTATATTTTCAAATTTGTTTTTACCTCCAATATATAATAAAAAAGGGTCCATTTTTAGAACTATTAAAAAAATTGTACCTCTCATCCAAAAAGATATTGAGCTAAAAATCCATGACTTTCTCTTTATCATGTCCAATTTACCCCTCAAACAACCCATTGAGAATATTGAAATTATTAATATTTAAAAAAGGTGAACACCATGAATCAAGACGATTTAAGTGAAATTGTGAAAACCTTGAGTAAATTTTTACTCCAAAACCAAGCCTTGATGGCTAGGGAAGAAGATCTAAAAAACCTTTACCCGAATGAATCTGAGTTTCCACAAGTCATTTTGCTCCTTTATGAAAAATTTAAAGAAATTGGAATAGAACTCATCACATCTAAATTCCATGGTGAAAAATATTATATTTTAACCATGGAAGGAAAGGATAAAGAAATTTCTCCTGAACAATATGGCATCTTGGCACTTTTGATTGCTTATAGCAAAGAATTTGATGAGAATATGAATCTAAAAGATGTAAAAGAAATCTTTTCCGATGTTTGGGAAACGGATATCCAATTTTTGATAAATAAAGATTACATGAGAATCTCAAAACTCCAAGATTTAGAAATGATTGAAATCACGCCTTTAGGAAAAGCACTCTTAAAAAATATCGTGAAGGATCTTCAGTTAAAAAACCTCTTAGAAATCTTTGAAAAATAACCCTCACCATAAACCAACAAAAGTATTTGAGCTAATAGATACTAGTTTTTTAAAAAAATAAAGAAGGGATGGTTTTAAGAAGATTCTTCAAGATCCATCTTAAACTGCGCATATATTTTCTTTACTCTCTCAGCAGAGGGACCTTCGCCTCTCACGCCATTCTCATCTACAATTATTTTACCGTTTAATATGGAAATAATGTTTTGATCTTCAATGTAATTCACGTGCCCCTTGCTAAAAATGGTAGAGATTCTATCTGCCAAAGCTTTCATCGGAAAAGGCTCCTCTTCTAAGGTAATGTATTTGAAAAAGTTTTTTTGGATTAAAATCTTCGGAAAAGTCTTATTTTTTTCATTTTTCGCATTGATTAAAATTAAATTTGAATCTTCTGAAATCCCTTTTAGTTGTCCCACAAAAAATTTATCATTCTCTAAATATACTTTTACAATTTTATCCAAAAACGATTGTAACTCGGTATTGTAAGAACGAAACATTATTCTATTTATTTCCTTTAATTTCACATTTCATTTTACTATAAAGTTTATTAAAATAATATTAGTTTTATTCCTTTAATTTTTAACGCCTATAGCAAGATTCCTAAGGCTTCAATAATCTCTGCAATGCCTTCCCCCGTTTCCATGCTCGTACAAATCACTTTCATTATAGGATTTATGCTCAAGGCATCTTGAACCATGTTCTCAATATTTACTTCTAAAACATCTTGTAAATCAATTTTATTTATTACTGCCAAATCGGACATTTTAAACAATAATGGGTGTTTCTTGATCACCCACTCCCCTTCTGTTATCGATACTACAACGATTCGTTTCTCTGCACCTAATATAAAATCGGAGGGACAAATAAGATTTCCCACGTTTTCCACGAATAAAATTCCTCCTGAAAAATCATTTATATCCAAATTTTGGATCACTTGATAAATATGATACGAATTAAGAGCACATTCCCTTCCCGTATTGATTTGGATGGAACTTGCCCCGTGTCGCTCGATTCTATCCGCGTCAATCCGCGTGGTCACATCTCCATTAATCACAAGAATTTTATATTTAGAAGCTAATTGCTCAATGATTTTCTCCAAGAGGGTTGTTTTTCCCGCACCAATTGCCCCCACTACTTCAAAAAATCGGATGTTCTTTTCTTTTAAAATACTTTGATTTTCTCTTGCTAAGCGCTCGTTATTTGATATTAAATCTTCATTTAATTCAATAACTTTTAGCGTATCTTTTTTTTCAGTCACCTTTAATCCTTTGCCTCATTAATATTATCTTTATCCATTTTTAAAATAATAAATATAATCATTCGCCCTTGAAAATCTTTTTTAATTTGATGTTCGGTTTAGAGAAATCCATTAAATCCGCAAGCGATATTTGTACTTATAGAAGATATAAGAGGCTAAGATTCCGCCTAAGTCTGGTAAATAAATTGCTAAATATCGCAAATCCACTAAAGCAAATAAAAGTCCCGGAATTAATCGAATTAATATCAATAACCATATCAATAAGCTACCTCTCATTCGTATGGGAAGGAAAAAGAATAGAAACATGAATTCTTGCCGTAAATTAAAATAGATTAAGAAGCAAATTACACCCAATAATGCACCTGATGCCAAACCGATAAAAGGGATAGTATAAGGGTCAATCCCCAAAGTACGCAAAAATGTCCATATCAAAAAATATAATAGAGCAGTCCCCATCGCAGAAACTAAATACAACGTGAATAATAATTTAGTACCAAAATTTATTTCAATCGTTTTGATGATGTTATAAAAAATTAATACTAAAATGAGAAGAAAAAGAATCCCGATATAACTGGATGAATAGCTTACAAAAAGGGAAGTAAAATAGGTCCAGAGGAAATAGTTTAAGAAGGTATAACTACTCAAGCAGAGAAAAATGGGAAAAACTAAAGCTACAATAGAAAAAATGAAGATGATCAATAAAAGATAGGGGCTGAGAGGCCTGCTTCTTAGAGAAAAGTATTGTCTTGGCCGTGTTCGTCTATACATTTTTTTTGCTCTTGCTCTTTGACGCTCTTCTTCTTTTTTATAATCCAAGTATGTTCTATCGGGCGTTTCTTTAAATGCTTCACTACTGTAAGTTTTCCGGGTTTTTTTTATTTTCACGGGTTCCTTTATTGTTTGAGGTATAGAGAAAGTGCATTCATGATTTTCTGGTAATCGATGAATCTTACAAAATGTGCCTCCGCAGTACTTGCATTTAAAAGGAAGATAACCGATGGGTTTATTACAATAATCACAATTTGCCAAATTAACGACCCGATTAATTTTTTAAGAAATTATATTAGAATTTTTATAATGGATTAAAAATAACAGCGATACGTTTTTAATAAAAATCATGTAGCATCATTTTTTTAGTTTGTTCTTAATCCAAATTATTATCTTAGCACGTTTAGAAAATTTTCATTTTTAACAAACCTCATGCCGTTTTAATGCATTCTTACCTTCTTGGAAAATAATTTGAAATTTCTATTGGGGCATAAATGTTTGCAAGGGTGATGATGAGTAAAATCAAGAGAGAAGAGACCAAGAGAAAATAAATCGTTTTGTTCCATTTGAAAATGTTATAGCCATCCAATATTCCTACGGGGATCATGTTAAAGGAACCTAATGAAAAATTAAGGGCAGCAGCATATCCAATAAACATGTTCAACGGATAGAGTGTTTTTGGCAAAATAAAAGAAATTACTAATAAAATTATACCATACACTAAATTTATAGAAGGTCCTGCTGCTTTACAATATCCTGTCTTTTTATCAATCTTGTCCAATCCTAAAACGACAACAGCTCCAGGGAGGGCTAAGGTAGGAATGGTTGGGAGTTCATATAATAACGAAAAAAGACCTAAAAATAAACTTACTAATGTTATGAATATTCCATATGTGAGAAGTCTAAATTTAGTTTGAAAACCGTAATGCCGGGCCACTTGACGATGCCCTAATTCATGAAATAAAAATGCAGTTGTATAGAATCCCGCTAAAAGGAAAATCATCCACCCTAAACCGAAATCGATTAATGTTTGATTATAAAATCCAAGAATCCCTATGGAAAAAATCAAAATGGCGCCTATTAAAAAATGTAAGCCTTCGGATTTATGAGACAGCAAAATCCCCTTAAATTTTATTCCTGAAGCAGGATCAAACGCATTTTCAGGAATGTAGACTTCTTCTCTATACCATGTATAGCTTCCATCCGTAGTTCCCCTTTTAACTCTCTGGCTTGTATCGTCCATTGGGGGATGGTGTTGAATTGTATCCATTTCTTGGTTCCATTGTTGGGGCTCTACTGGAGAAAACGTCTCTTGAATTGTTAGACCTTGGGATTTGATAATAGAACATTCGTGATCCTCTGGTTTCACGTGTAAGAAACAATAATGAAATCCGCATTGGCTACAAAAATATGTTTCCTCTACTTCGTTTCCGCAATGGTCGCACTTAGGCATGAGGCACTTACCATTAATCTAAACAATTTTAAAATTATAATTAATATCTCTTATTTAATGAATTTCATCAATATTAAATTTATGCATTTGTATATTTAATTCATTGATATAAGGATTAAAATTTAATAGAATAACTAGGTTGGTATATAGTCATGACTGAACAAGAAAATGAAAAAGAGGAAGATTTGGAAGAAGAAAGAAAAAGAATCAAGGATTTAGGCTTAAAATCTACGGGATGGGACATGTTAATATCAAGTAAAAAAAATAAAGAGGAGTGAAAAACTAGATTCTTTTTTAAAAGTATTTAATCTTTTTTCGCATGTAATTTTATAATTTAAAAGTTTCAAGGTTTTTACAATATTTTAAAATAAATGAAATGCTTAATTTCATTATAATTTTAAAAAAACTAAAGGTAATAAAAGGAACTAAATAAACCATGCCATTTTCTAAAAAAAATGAACTTGTATATTGTCCGACCTGTGAGAACTTTGTTGTTCCCACACGAAAGAATTTCGATCATATTTATCACGAGATTTTATGCTTCATGATCTTTCTCACCTTAGGATTAGGAATATTTATATATCTGATTTTAAAATATCGGAAAAAAAAGAATAGGTGTCCAAATTGTGAAAGGATTTTAGAGTTATCAAGAGTTAAACTTGAAGATGAGTTAAATAACGAACTCTCATCATGTCATTAGGGTTTTTCTTTCATTATATTTTTGCATTTAGGGCAAGTTTTATCCTTTTCATTAATTTTTGATTTTCTGATGATTTTCTGATATTTGCATCTTGAACAATAAAAGATATGCTTTTTCAAGCCCTTTATGGGAGCTTGCGATTGAGGTGTTGGTACAACTTCTTTTTCTTTTGTTTCTTGACCATTAGGATCTTTTTGTTCCTTTTTTTTCTCTGGTTTTTTACTTTTTTTAGAGGAGGTGGGCTCTTTTTTTAACCATTTATCCAAACTCACGAGAAATCACTTAATAACAATATAAAAGAAATATTTATAGAAATTTTATTCCTTCAAATATTAAATAAGGTTCATTAGGTAATTAATAATATTAATAGGAAAAGAGACAAAAAAAACATCTCTATTCATCGTTTAAATTTTCATGTTTGTATCATTTTACGAATGTTAGATGAAAATAAAAACATTCTTTTGATCGGAGTAAAATAATCAATTTTTTTATTAATCTCGGAAAGAATTAAAATAAAAAAAAGAAAATCATGAATTACACTTTTCAAGGTAAAAAATTAAAATGCTAAAACACCTGCTCCTTTCCCGCAATCAATCTTTCTCTTAAATTGATGATGTTTTCTATACTTAATTTCTCTTCCGAAACTTCTCTTGCAATTTTTTCAATATTTGAAAAATTCACGTTATTCGCCGGAATGAGGCTGATCGAGCTTACCCAAGGATCATTTATAGGTCTTCCAATTTGGGAAAGCAATTTCACGTGAGCCTCAATGATATCGCCCTGGCCTCTTTCTACTATTTCTTTTGCCATGTTAGTTGCAAGCACGTTATAAATCTTTCCCACGTGATTAATGGGATTCTTTCCACAGACAGCTTCGAGAGACATTGTACGACAGGGAGTGATCAAACCGTTACTGCGATTTCCCCTTCCAACTTCCCCATCATCTCCCGCTTCTGCGCTTGTACCCGTGACAGTCAAATAAAGAATACCTTTTTCAATATTATCTCCCACGTTTACAGCACAGTTCACATTTTTTTCAGGAATTATTTTTGCTGCTAAATCTAACACGGCATCCTTCATTTGTTCTGTATAATTCACGTATTCGCTCTTGTCTTTAATATACTTGCTTACCATGGCACCACATACCGTTATATCCACATCTTTTCCCACTCTCTGAACCATGACTTTAATATCTTCTCCAGAAGCAGGGCATTTCTCCTTAAAAGCATCTGAATTGAGCATTCTTTCTGCTTCCAAGGCAATCTTCTCGGCATCTGATAATGGGGCATAACCTACACCAAAACTGGTATCATTTGCCAAGGGAACTTGCTCCATTGCATTAGATTCGTCAAAAACACCTGTTAAATCTATAGAACCTGGCCGCACTGCGTAATCAAATTGAATGTGAGAATCCAAATCCAAGTTTCGAAAAATATTTGAAACGGTTTCTCGGCACGCATCGAGACAAATAGTTGCGACTGGAATGTATTCTAATTTATTTTCTTTTAAAATTTGATTTATCGCTCTTCCTACGATTAAGAAATATTCTGGTTCAAGAATCAAGCCCCCTCCAAATGCGGGTTTTGCTATTCCACCTACTAATACAGCCTTATCCACGTTATGATGATAATATCTGCCAAAGTGTTCAAAATAATATTTGCATAGCGCTCGAGAGCACGCGTCAGCGGCAGCATCACATACTGAATCGGGATGTCCAATACCTTTTCGTTCACAAATTTCGGGAAAATCGGATTCTTCTATGGGTTTGAAGTCTGCTTTGTTAATTTTTAACATTTTTACAACTATTTATTGTAATCGAGTATAGATGAATAAATTATTTAACATAAAAAAATATAAAGTTTAAATTAAATTTTAAAAAAGAATCTTTCTCAAATATTTTATTAATTAATAGAGAAAAGCGATTTTATGTTCCTTGGTTAAAAGAAAAATTTATTTGAACTTAATAAATATTCAATAATGGGAGAGCATGATTGATAAAGAATTAGAACGCGTGGAGCAAGTCTTACATGCTGCCGGGTATGAAACGTTTAACGTAAAAATTCCCGGGAAAAGGAATAAATTGTGTTATGACATATTAGTACAACATAGAACCTCACGTTTGGTGTTTTTAGTTAAACTTTTTACAAATATCGATAATATTAACATGAACATGGTTAATGACATTAAAGCCATGTCTTTGTTATTAAATTCTAAGCCTTTACTTATCGGATTGAAAAATAGATATCAAAATTTAGAAGATAATACCATTTATCTAAGAGAAGGATTACCGTTCATTTCCCTAAAAACTTTAGAAAAAATAATGATCAAGCAGCAATATCCTCACATTTTAGCTCGACGAGGAGGGGGCGTGATTTTTATTGATGGGAAGGAAATGAAACACGCACGGGAACAGAAAAGCGTAACCAGAAAAGAGCTGTCAGAAAAATTAAATGTTACAAAACGTACGGTTTGTGCTTATGAAAACGAAAGCATGGCCCCTTCAGTAGAAATGGCTGAAAAAATTAGAGAACTATTAGAAAAAGATAATTTATATCGTAGCATAAATGTCTTGGATTGGCGGATCAAATTTGATCTTGACGAAAAAAGTTCAGAAAAAGAACAAGAATTAACTAATTTTGAAACTCATCTTCAAGAAATAATAGAAGATATTGGAATTTCTTCTTATTGGTATAAGAAAGGACAAGCTCCGGTAGAATTAGCTTTATTTTCAAAATCGTGGTACATGACTCAAGAAGATGATTTTTATCCCTTGCTTTCGGGCGTATCTGAAGATAGAAAAAAATTCAACGAATTTTTCTTGAATAATTTAAAGATCTTTACCGAACTATTCCAAAAACACGTTTTATTTATCGTGAACAATGAATTCAAGATCCCTGAAAAATTGGAAGCAAGGCATATTCCTTTTATTAAGATTAAAAAATTAGAAGAAGTAGACGATGAAGTAGAATTCGTCGAGCTTGTCCAAAAAGAACAAAAATGAGCTTAAAAAGGTAAGAACGGATTATTTGATAATAACCCTTTTTCTCGAAGAATTGAAAATGAACCCAATGCTGGTGTATAAAGAAACCGGTAATATGGTCAATTAAATTATTTTTTTTTACCTTGACATTTTTTAATTCATGGGATATTATTAATATAAGAAGAACACATGACGGAGATAGTATGCGGAATTGATGAGGCCGGGAGAGCAAGATTCAGTTAGAATCTGGCCCCAAAAGGCTCCGTTATAGGTCCTCTGGTCATCTGTGGAATTTGTTTTCTAAAGTCCAAATTGGACTTTTTATATGAACTTGAGATTAAAGATTCAAAAAAATTAACAAAAAAAAAACGACAAGGTTTTTTAGAAATATTAAAAATCAACTGCCATTCGCATGCTTTTTCAATCGTTTCACCTAAAGAAATTGATGCTCGATATGAAAATAAGCTTTCATTAAATCAACTTGAGGAACTCAAGATAAAATCCATTATTAATGAATTAAAACCGGATATTATTTATATTGACGCTGCTGACGTGAATGAGGAGAGATTTGGGCAATCAATATTAAACACTTTAAATTTCCGTCCCAAGGAACTTGTTTCTAAACATAAAGCAGACGATCTCTTTCCTATTGTTTCTGCAGCATCTATTTTAGCTAAAGAAATGCGAGATTATTTAATTGACGAATTAAAAAAAAAATATGGCCCAATTGGTTCGGGATATCCCTCAGATGCTAAAACGATTGAATTTTTAAGAAATTATATTCGAATTCACAAAAAAATTCCTAGTTTTGCGAGGAAAAGTTGGAGGACGATCAAGAAATTATTAGATGAAGAGCTCTATAATCGTAAAATCTCCGATTATTTATGATTTAAATCTTGGTTTTTTTACTCATATCCCCCTCATTTTAAATACATGAGCGTCCTTTTATTTAAACTTCAGGAAATTTAAAAAAGAACTCCTCTTTTTCCCCTCTTTACTCATTTTTTATAAACGACGATCACGTGGTTCGCAGCATGTTTATGAATATTAACCGTCTCTAGAATTTTATACCCTGCTTCTTGAAGTTTTTCCTTCTCTTTCTCATAAACTTCTCTTGATCGCACCACGCTATCTATTGATTGGGATTTGATCGCTAAAATACCAATTCCTCCTTCTTTTAAATAATAATCACTATTCTTAATTGCTATTTCCGCTTGATTGGGTTGTGCAACATCTTGATAAATGAGATCTATTTCGCTGAATATCACTTTTGCATAATTAAGCGGAAAATTTGCATTCCCTAAAATAGGAATGATATTAGGTCTATCTGCTACGTTTTGGATTAATTGTCGGATGCTTCTTTCGGAAACTTCTACTCCATAGATTATTCCCTTAATTATGATATCTGATAAATGAGAAATGGTCGTTCCTGATGCTGCTCCTAAATATAAACAGCTATTTTTATTCTCTAAATAATTATGTTTTGGCCTCTCTAAAATCATGGCGGCTAATTTACTCCGGAAAGGATCCCATTCTCTTAACTCAAAGTCTTTATATGGTACTAATTTTTCTCCATAAATCGCTTTTCCGGGAATTAAATTTTTCGTGTATAATTTCATTCCTTGTTCATGGTGAGATACATATACCCCTTTAAAAATGGGATGATCTCGTATTTCAAGTTTTTCCATATTTCTTCCTCTTTTTCTTGTTTTTTTTCTTTTTTTTCTTTTTTGGAACGGGGAGGGATGAAATTTCTTCCTTTTTTTTCTTTCGAGGGAGTTTTTTTTTAATCATCTTGATTTTTTCATTAATTTCTTGAGAAAGGAGTTCACCTTTAAAATCCCCTCCAAAATAATCGATTTTTGCGGCAATCGCAATTTTATTTGCGATTAATCGAGCAATATTTCCTCGAATACTAGCGGGGCTTCCTCTTATTTGGTTCCATTGAAATATAAGCCCATGTTTTGGTACTTTTTGTCCCGTTTTAAGAAATCTGTATAATGCCTTTTCTGCTCCTAATAATTGTATTCGAGAAGCGGGCATGAAAGCTACTTTTTTTAAACTCCCCGCTTTAGCCATTAATTTAGCGCCAATTAATGAACCAATGACAGCAGTTAAATTGGGAGCTACTTGTTCCATCAACCGTGATAAATAATCCTCCAACTCAACCCGATACTCATTCAAGGAAAGAATTTGATTTGCTAAAGCTTGCATCATGGAGATATCAATTTCTGCACCCATGGATGTTTTAGCCTTTTCTTGTAATGACTGAACTAAATGCTCAGAAAAATTGAAATAATTTTTTAAATTTTCTTCCGTGAATGAGGCTCGCTCCCCTAGGTATGATATTATTTGCGCTAATACGATTTCATCATCAATAATTTTATCCGTTAATTCTGGAAAATATAGCCCATACCATTCCCGTAATCGCATGGTAAATGAACTGATTGATTTTTTTATCTGATCTATTGTTTCTATGGTCTGAATGATCATTAAATCTTCAGCTTCTCCCGCCCGACTCACGTGATATTTTATCAAAGTTTCACTTATTTCCTTGTATTCTCGTAATAAATCCGCTTGAGATTTATGAATTCCAATACGATTTAAATGGGACGTAAGATTGAATCTAAAATTCTTAAATTCTTCTGAATCCTTCACTAAGTTAGAAGTGTATCCTAGCTCGCTAAAAGTTAAATCTGCGAGCTCTTTATTGTCAAATAAAAATTGATTAAAGCCTGAATTTACTAATTCGTTTAAAAAAGTCTTGTATTCTCTCGTGAGAGTCTTATTTTTTATTTCTCGAAAAAAAGCAATTTTTTGCTCTCTGTCCTCATTAAAATCTTGAAAATTTATGATATTTCCCGCCTCATCTACCGCAAAGATCCCAATATAACAATCAATAATAAAGCATTTCATTTTTCTTAAACTCTCATGAAAAGATTATAAATCATAATAATCATTATTTTCTTTTAAAAAAATTTATACGGTAAAGAACCAATTATCTTGAATGAAAAAAATATTCATTTAATATTAAACTCATCATGCGCTCTCATGATTTCCAAGAAAAAATTTTAGAAACTCACCTCTCGAAATTAAAATTAAAAACACCTCTTATTTTAGCTTCTGGTATTCTTGGTGTCTCATTGTCCACAATGAAACGAGCGCTTGCTGCTGGTGCCGGGGCGGTAGTTTCTAAATCTATAGGCCCTAGACCAAGAAAAGGTTATAGAAATCCATCCATTATTGAAATTTATCCCGGCACCTTTTTAAACAGTGTGGGGTTGGCCAATCCGGGTATTGATAATTTTATTTCAGAACTCAAGGCAGCGGAAAATAATAGCCTACCTTTAATAATGAGCGTGTTTGGGGGTTCTATTCAATCTTATATCGATGTTGCAACTAAAGCGGCAAATTCAGGAGCATGGGCTCTTGAACTCAATATCTCTTGTCCCCATGCAGAAGTTTCCTCCATTGGTATTGATAAAGATTTAACTTTTCAATTGGTTCACGAGATTAAAAAGAGAATTTCTCTTCCCGTATTTGTGAAGTTGAATCCTAATGTTACCGATATCACGGATATTGCATTAGCAGCTGAAAAAGCGGGCGCAGATGGGGTGGTTGCTATTAATACAATTAGTGCCATGGTTATAGATGTTAATACCCAAAAGCCCATTCTTTCTCATGGCTCGGGAGGATTATCAGGTAAAGCGATTCATCCTATTGCAATTAAGAAAGTATATGATTTATATAAAGTTTTAAAAATTCCCATTATTGGATGCGGAGGCATTTCATGGTGGCACGATGTCATAGAATTTTTTTTAGCAGGAGCCTCCGCCGTTCAAATGGGAACTGCTTTATATCAAGGATTTGATGTAATCACGAAAATTATAAAAGATTTAAAAGCATATTTAATGAGAAATAATTATAACACCATCATGGAGTTAATTGGGTTAGCTCATAAACACGAAATACAGGAGGAACCCGAATTTGAGTAAAAATGTAGTGAGAACTGTAAAAATAGAGCATGTTGTTGAAGAATGTAAAAATGTAAAAACCCTCAATTTTTCGGTGGATCCAAAAAATAATAACTATATTTCTCCGAGACCGGGCCAATTCATCATGGTCTGGGTGCCGGGGGTGGATGAAATTCCCATTTCTCTTTCCCATTATGATTCTAAAGGAAATTGGAGCATTACAGTTAAAAAAGTGGGTGAATGCACGAAAGCTTTATTAGATTTGAATGTTGGCGATTATATTGGAATAAGAGGTCCTTTTGGAAATGGATTTGAACTTCCTCCAGAAAAATGCAAGGAGGTATTTATAATTGCTGGAGGAATTGGACTTGCGCCCTTACGCCCTTTAATTTTAGAATTAAAGGAAAATCACCATCCCTTCAAGTTGGTTATAGGCATCAAAACAAGAGATGAGATGATATTTAAAGAATTTTGTAAAAATTTTCCTGAGGATAATGTATCAAATTTCTATTGTACGGATGATGGGAGTTATGCGCTAAAAGGATTGGCCTCGGATATATTCACGGAAATCTTAAAAGACTATCCAAGGGAAAGAACAAAAAATCTTTTAGTATACACGTGCGGGCCAGAAAAAATGATGTTTAAAATTTTTAAAACATGCGAACGATATGGAATTCCTTTACAAGCTAGTCTTGAAAGAATTATGCGATGTGGATGTGGATTATGTGGACTGTGCGTGTTAGATCCTTTAGGGTTATTAACATGTACAGATGGCCCCGTGTTTGATTCTGAAATTCTTAGAAAAGTTGATGATTTCGGAAGATTTAAAAGAGATTTTACGGGAAAGAAAGTGTTGATTTAAACATTATTTCCTTATCTCCTCATGTTATTAATCATTTAATTTTTCAAGCTCCCTTGCAGTAGAAGCTTCTTTCAAAACCCTCTTTTTTTAAGGAAAAATTTTTCCAAAATTATTAAAAGCATTAATAAATGGTAAAAAATTGACCCAAAAAGAATATTTTCGATGCTAATTTAATATGAATAATAGAATGTCATGTTTCAACCATGGATGTAAAAGATAATAATAGTTTAAATTTGGAAAATAAAATAGCACGGGAAATAATTGAAGTTTTAATTAAGAAACCCAATTTTTCTAAAAGCAAAATCACTAATCTCAAGGGTAAGATTGGTAAAAAGTATCACTATCCAAAAGTCATCAAAAATGCTACCATCTTGAGTCATGCGTCTGAAGAAGAAAAAAAAATTTTACGAAAATTACTGAAAAGACGCTCAACGAGAACGCTTTCGGGTGTAACGGTCATCGCAATCATGACAAAACCCTTGCTATGTCCGGGTGAATGTGTTTATTGTCCGGGTGTCCACTCCCAACCTGGAGAAAAAGTTGCTAAATCATATACGGGAAGAGAACCGGCAGCCATGAGGTCGATTTATTGTAATTATGACCCTAAGGAACAAGTTCTTTCTCGAATTTCTGATTTAGACGCCATCGGTCATGATGTGGACTTGATTCGGGACATGCCCTGGATCACCATAAAAAATTGAGCTCATCGTAATGGGAGGGACCTTCTTATCGACAGATCACTCATATCAGGAAAATTTTGTTAAAGGGGCTTTAGAAGGAATAATCGGGGAAAATACGACTTCATTAGAGGAAGCAAAAAAAAAAGCGGAACGTTCACGTAAAAGATTAGTTGGATTGACAATTGAAACAAGACCGGATTACTGCAAGGAAGAACATGTTGATTTAATGCTTCATTATGGTACGACAAGAGTAGAAATCGGCGTGCAAACCGTTTATGATGATATTTATAAATTAATAAAAAGAGGCCATTCTACTGCCGATTCTATTGAAGCAATTCGAATAGCTAAAGATGCTGGATTCAAAGTAAATCTTCATGTAATGCCCAATTTGCCTGGCTCTTCGCTTCAGAAAGATCTTGAGATGTTCCAAACACTATTTAGTGATCCTAATTATAGACCTGATATGTTAAAAATCTATCCTACTTTAGTGATTCAAGGAACTGAGTTATATTCTTGGTGGAAAAAAGGAAAATATGTGCCTTATTCGGAAGAAAAATTAATAGATCTATTAGCGTCTGTGAAAAAAACTCTCCCTCCTTATATTAGAATTCAGAGAATAATGCGAGATATCCCTGCCTATTTAATTCAAGCGGGCTGTAAAAAAAGCAACTTAAGACAGTTAATCCATGAGAAATTAAAAGAAAAAAATGCTTCATGCCGTTGTATTAGGTGTAGAGAATTAGGATATCTTACCCCTAAATATCAAGACAATGCTGCGCTTTTAAATGAAATTAAGTTATTAAGCTACGAGTATGATGCCTCAGAAGGTAAAGAAATTTTTCTCTCTCATGAAGACATTAAAAGAACGTGCTTATTAGGCTATTTAAGATTGAGAATACCGTCTGAAAAAGCACATAGAAAGGAATTAAATGATGGCAACACTTCTATCGTGCGAGAAATCAAGATCGTTGGCATGTTAGTTCCTTGGGGTGCCCCGCCACGCGAACAAGGTCAAATCCAACACAAAGGTCTCGGAAAAACATTATTAAAACAAGCAGAAAAAATTTCAAAAGAAGAATTTGGTTTAAAAAAAATAGCTGTAATTAGTGGATTAGGCGTTAAACAATGGTTTTATAACCAAGGATATCAAAAAGATGGTCCTTATGTTTCAAAAAAATTGATTTAATTTTAAAGGAATGGTAAAAAATGAAAGATGGGAGTAAAAGATTGGGGGATTTTTGTCTTTATTATTCGCCTCCTTTCCTTTTATCTACCCGTTTAGGTGAGATCGAAATCACTTCATCATGAGATTTTAAATTTTTATGACTTAAAATCTCGAATATTAAGATTTTGCAATAGTATTTAAATCTAGATATTAACTTTAGGGGAAAAAAAATATTCCAACCTTTTTCCACGCATTTAGGTAGCAAAAAAATTTTAGAAAATACGCTATATTATAAGTAACATGTATTTTCAAAATCTTGTTTGAAGTGAAATTTTTCACAAATATTTAAATAAATTTAAGATATTAATAAATTTAATATATGAATAATTAAATCAAATATTTTTCACTCATGTTATGTCAGTTAAAAAAAAGGCCTCCAATAAAAAAATAACCCGACAAACGATATCCATTTCGCCGGCTTTAAAAGATTGGATAACTCGCCATGTTAATAAAAAAGCTAAAATGCAACCCAATGATGAAAGATACAAGAGTGTATCTGCGTTTTATAACTATGTCTTGGAAAACGTGATGAATTTATTAGAAAGTGGAAAAACTTTGGATGATTTAAAAAATTATGCGGATGGTACCATGGTAACTTTTTATGATAAATATAGTTTCCGTGCCACTATTCCTTATTATGAGGTTGCCGTGCAACCGAATAAATATGACATCTCTTTTTATGATAACATGACCGATTTTTTCTTGGCCTTGAAAGAATTTTATATTCAAATCCCTCGTGATGTGGATGATTTAATGTTAAAACACGAACGCTTTAGAAACTATGCAATTTCTAATAAATTAACCAAGGAGTATAATTTCGAGGAAATTGAAAGAGGAATTCCTTCCAAATTCAAGTTAGAATACATCGGCACGTATCAAAACCTCCATTTTGAAAATTGTAAAATGATCGCTGCGATTTATGGTTATGTTGGATTGAAGATTACAGACTGCTTGTATAATGAGAAATCGAAGTATTGTAGATATTATTTTGAAGATACTGATCTGGCATATCAAAGTGAAATCGCTACTTCAGAACGATTAAAATTGATTCAACATAATCTCTCATTTTTTGTAAATCATGAACGAATAATCAATGATGAGAAGGAATATCACTTATGGATGAAACTTGCGGAAGATAAAGAATGCGTGGTTAAATTTAATATAGATAAAACTCGAGATTATTGGATAGACATGTTCCTTAAAGATATTGAAAAATTTGGGAAAAAAGAAAATTTTCTTTTAAACATATTAAAAATATTTGAGAAATTGCATTGGATTTCAATCGAAAATGATGAAGAACTAATTTTTAACATTAACCTTTCTAATGAGCATTCCAAAGAGGAGATAGATTATTTAAAGGAATTCCTTTCTCAATATGCCGAGCTCCAACATTTAAAAGAAAATAAAATCAATCTTATCCCTAAAAATTGAAAAATCTCTTTTTTAATTAAATAATTCAAATGGGATTAAATGAGTTCGAAAAAATTTTTATCTAATAAAAAAACAGAGAGAGTAACCATTGTCCTTCCCTCCTCCTTAAAAGAAAGAATAGTTCGATATTACAATGAGCAACAAGGTAAAAATCCTCATGATAAGAATTTTAAAAGTTTATCCTCAACAATCCATTTTTTAATGGAAAATGTAATGAATTTTTTTAAAGAAAATAAATCTCTTGATGATATCAAAAAAATTATCGGGGGTAATATAATTCAATTTTATGATAATCTCTCTTTTAAAGCATTATCTCTTCAATATGAAGATTTAATAAAACTAAATAAATACATGCCTTTTCATTTTCACGATTCTCCAAAGCTGTTTATTAACATACTATCCATTTTTCAAGAAAATTTACCAATTAAGGATAAAACTAAAGTTTTTAATTTCCTCAATGGATTTGCGAATTCAAATCTTCATAAAACGATTGTAGAAAAGATAAATATAAATCCCTTGAATACTAATTCCGATCAAGATTTTTCTTTTGAAATCAAGATTAAAGGAGCCTCTCCCCTCCTCCTTTTTGAAAATATGAAGCTAAATGCAAGCCTTCTTGGATATTTGGGTGTTAAAGTTGTAAGGTTTCATCAAGATATGGAAAATTTAACGTGTATCATGTATGTAATATTGACAGACTTGCTCTTTTGTAAGGATATATCTAGAGAAAAAGAGCGACAAGCTCTTACATATCATAATTTATCTCAAATCATTCATTTCGAAAATATCATCAATGAAGAAGATCATCGGTATTTTTTTCAAAAACTTGCTACGGATAAAAATATTATTATAGTCCACAAAAATTATCGAGTATTCGAACAAATTTTAAAAAAAATGGAAAATGATCTAAGAAAGTTTGGTAAATATTCTAAAGATAAATTTCTTTTGAGCTTATTGGAGTTCTTTCAGAAGCTCCACTGGATTGAAATTGAAAGCAAAATGAAATTAAGTTTTAAGTTTAAATTGAATCCTGAAAGATTTAAAAGAGAGTTAAATTTTCTAATTGATTTCCTTTCTCATCATTCGAATGTAATAGAAAGCGAAGGTGTTTTTTTTCTCACGTAATGCTATTAAATACTTGATGAATGAGGCTTTTAATAGGCAATATTGAATAAATTAAATTTGTTTTTATCATGTTATTTAATGAGATATTAATTTATTTTCCATGAAGTTTTTATTAAAAATTAGGTTTTAACATGATGTGAATTAACGTGAAAAGTATCCTCGATTATCAGAAATTGGGACTTAAATGCGGTTTAGAAATCCATCAACAACTTGATTCTAAAACAAAACTTTTTTGTCGTTGTCCTAATGAGCTTCAAGGCTCAAGAGAACCGGATTTTCGGGTAAAACGTTTTATGCGCCCGGTATTAGGGGAAATGGGGACGTATGATGAAGCTATGTTAACGGAATACGAAAAAGATATGACCATTATTTATGAAGGGTATGGCGATGTAATTTGTACCTATGAACTAGATGAAACGCCTCCCTTCCCTTGCAATGAAGAGGCCAAAAAAATTGCCCTTCAAATTGCTTTACTCTTAAATGCGGATGTCGTTGAGGAAATGCACGTTTGCAGAAAAAATTATCTTGATGGAAGTGTTCCGTGTGGGTTTCAGAGGACCATGATTTTAGCTAAAGAAGGATATATTAAGCTTGAGGGAGGGAAAAAAATAGGCATTGATATTTTATGTTTAGAAGAAGATGCCGCAAGAAAGATTAAAACCGAAGGCAAAACGAACTATTTCAGATTAGATCGATTGGGAGTTCCTTTAGTAGAAGTCACTACAAAACCCGAAATTAATGATCCCATCGAATGTAAAGAATGTGCCGAAAGATTGGGACTTTTATTATGGATGACTGACGTAAAACGAATCTTGGGTTCCATTCGACAAGATATTAACGTGAGCATTAAAAATGGAACACGAATTGAGATCAAAGGTGTTCAAAAATTAGATTGGATTCCCCTCCTCATTGAACATGAAGTCCTAAGACAAGTAAATCTATTGAAATTGAAAAAAGAATTACAATCAAGAAAATTGACCCCGAATGATGTAAACCAAGAAATAATCGATGTTTCCAACGTTATCAACTTGAAAAAAAAAGGATTCATTGTCAAAGGCATAAAATCCGATAAAAAATTAGTTGGCATCAATTTTACGGGATTTAAAGGACTTTTTGGAATGGAACTAATGCCTGACTATCGGTTTGGAACCGAAGTGAGTAGCAAGGTTAAATCAATCTCTGGCTTAAAAGGCATCATTCATTCAGATGAAGATTTGAATAAGTATGGATTTGATGAAAAAGAAATTAACATGATTAGGAAAAAATTGAACTCTAAAGAAAATGATTGTTTCGTGTTAGTGTTAGGTACACCTAAAGAAATAAGTAAAGCTATGAATGTAATAATAAAGCGAGTACAAGATGCTTTTAACGGAGTCCCTCCCGAAACAAGAAAAGCATTGGAGAATGGAAATACCGAATTTCTAAGGGAATTACATGGCGGTGCGAGATTATATCCTGATACGGACTCTCTTGCCATTCTAAATACGGAACAAGAAATTGAATCTATTCGAGAGAACCTTCCTCCTCATCCATGGAAAATTATTCAAGAATATTCAAAGAAATTCAAGATAGAAGAAAGAATGATAAAAGAACTCATTTTTACGGGAAAATTAGACCTGTTTGAAACTCTCTTGAAAATTTATCCGGAAAATCCCATGTTAATCATTACAACCTTGTTAGAAACTACCATAGCTTTGCGAAGGGAAGGAAAAAATCTTGAAAACTTAAAAAAGAAGGATTATCAAGAGATCTTTACTCTCTTGAAATCGAATGAAATCGGTAAGGAAGCCATCGAAGAAATCATGGCCTTAAAGGCGGATTCCCCCCATCTCTCTATCGAAGATATAAGAAAAAAATTAAACCTTCAAAAAATTTCTATTACTGATTTAAAAAATTTAATACAAGACATTATCGATAACAATCTTTCCTTGATTAAAGAAAAAGAAATGCGTGCTATGGGACCTTTAATGGGCGAAATAATGGAACAAGTAAGAGGCAAAATCGATGGTGCCGTCGTATCAAAAGAATTAAAAACTTTACTAACTAAAACAATAAAAGAGGTGAAATAAATGACCGAAGAATTAAAAGGATACAAGGGGAAAACTAAAAAGTTCCTTCAAGATCATGAGTTGGAAATTTGGGACATCCTTCAAATAAAAACCGATACCTCAATCTACGATGGTATATTATTACCGAGAAATGAATATTCACACCCGGATTTCGTGGAAATTAAATTAGAAAATAATTATAACATTGGCATCCATGTCTCCAAAATTAAAGAAATAAAAAAAATTGGTAAAAAAAAAGCTATTTACAAGATTCCCGAAAAAGAATTTCCATTGAATGAACACTTGCCTCATGTAAAATTATTTGGAACGGGGGGAACAGTAGCCTCCCGCTTAGATTATACCACCGGTGCTGTCATCCCTTCGTTCACGCCAAGTGAATTATACAGCGCCGTGCCCGAACTAGCTGAAATTTGTAATCTTGACACGGAAATTGTTTTTGAAATACTTTCCGAAAACATGAAACCGGAATATTGGCAAACTTTAGCCAAAAAAATTGAAAAAGCCGCCAACTCGGGAATTGATGGGATCATCATTGGCCACGGAACTGATACCATGAGCTACACGGCAGCAGCTCTAGCTTTTATGCTGCATGATTTATCCATTCCCGTAGTTCTTGTTGGAAGCCAAAGGAGTTCTGATCGTCCTTCCTCGGATGCTGCGATGAATTTGATTAACGCCGCCACAGTAGCAACTTCAAATCTCGTAGAAGTCGTCGTTGTAATGCTGGGCTCCACCTCTCATGAATATGGGTTGATTCATAAAGGCACGCTCGTGAGAAAAATGCACTCTTCCGCCCGACACGCCTTTCGAACTATTAATGACATCCCCCTAGGCATGGTACAAAATGGAATGATAAAATGGTTCAAAAAAATTAAAACTAAGAACAAGAACCTTAAAACTGTTGCTAATACCAAGTTCGAAGAAAAAATCGCCCTAATCTATTCTTATCCCGGCATGAAAGGTGAATTAATAGATTACTTCACGGATAACGGGTATAAAGGAATCGTGATTGCGGGAACTGGATTGGGCCACGTCGGTAATTATACTTATGACGCCATCAAAAGAGCAGTTGAAGAAGGAATTACCGTTCTCATGACCACCCAAACATTACATGGCTTTGTTGGCATGAATGTCTATTCCACGGGAAGAGAACTACAAAACTTGGGGGTCATTCCCGGAAAAAACATGCTCTTGGAAGTAGCTTACGTTAAATTAGGATGGGTACTTGGTCAAACTTCCGATCCTGACGAAATCAAGACCTTATTACTGCAAAACATTGCTGGAGAAATCTTAGATCGAGAAATCCCCATCGCTTATAATTATGATATCGATTCCCTCCTCTCGAAAAAATTATTTTAATCATGAACCCATTTTTCTCTCATTATCCTCCTTTCTCGTTCCATTATCTTAAAATAACCGATTCTTTTCGCATGGAAAAAATTTTATAGATTCCTTAATTAAATTAAATATTAATACTTAAGTGAATACCATGGGAAAACGTATCTTAGCACAAAGAAAAGGCCGAGGAAACTTGTGGGCTCGCAGCCCTAGCCATCGCCACGTGGGACGCGTGAAATATCGCTCCTTCACCCCGGATATAAACTTCTATAAGTTTAAAGTCATTGACTTAATTCATTCCCCTGGACGTGGAGCTCCCGTGGCTGAAATTCAATATGAAGATGGAGTACGATCCTTATACCTTCCACCAGAAGGCATCTTCGTCGGCAATGAGTTCATTCAATCCAAGCGGGAAAATGAAAAAATTCAAGTTGGGAATATATTACCCCTCAAAAACGTGCCTCTTGGCACCGTAATATGTAATATCGAAAGCTTCCCACAAGATGGGGGAAAATTCGCAAGAGCTTCTGGAGTTGGAGCAATTATAAAGGATAAAATTGGGAATAAAGTTAATGTCTTGTTCCGCTCGAAAAAAACCCGATGGTTCCATGAAGATTGCCTCTGTACCATTGGTGTGGTTGCTGGTGGGGGACGGACAGACAAACCCTTTTTAAAAGCTGGAAATAAATTTCATTACTTGCGATCGAAAGCTAAAAAATGGCCCATCGTGCGAGGCGTCGCCATGAATGCATGTTCACATCCTTTTGGCGGGGGAGCTAAACAATCTCCACATAAACCAACCACTATTTCAAGAAATGCACCTCCTGGCCGCAAAGTAGGCCAAATAGCCGCACGTAGGACAGGATATCGTAAATAAAATATCTTAAATAATTTAAATAAATTCTCTTATAAAATCATCTCTTTCATTCTATAAGGAAATCATTCCCTTCGCAAAACTAGTTTAAAATACCTAAACAACTCGTTTTCAAGAAAAAGAGATAAAAAATTTAATTAATATGATAACTAATACATTTCAACATTTCTCAAATGGATTTTTTTCAAATTATTTTCCTTCAAGTAAAGTATTTGTTTATAATTTTAAAAAGCCCAGAATTCTTGTGTTATTTCAAATCTAATTTACTTAACAACTTGGTCATTCTTGGAGGTATGAATGACGGTTAAGAAATTTTGTAATTTTGGAATTCTTGAATTCTGGAAAAATTTTCGAAAGAATTTGAAAAAAATTGGAAAAGCTAAATCTACTTCGCAAAAAAAGAGAAATAATTTAATTAATATGATAACTGATGCATTTCAGCAGCTCTTTGTACCTGCTTCGGAGAGTGACCTCCGTCACCCCAATGACTTGCGCAATATCCTTTTGAGAGATCTTTTTGTTATTTAATTTAGCTACCAAATAAATGGCGCCTGCACAGAGCCCTTTAGGATCTTTTCCGGAAATGGGGGCCCTTTTTATGAAATTCTTGAGAATTCTAATAGCTTCTTTTTCTATATGGATGTCTAATTTTAAATCCGCACAATATCTAGGGATGAGAGATACAGGATCTATATGTGATGTTTTCAATTTTAATTCACTCACCAATATTTTATAACATCTTTTTACAATATTTTCGCTTATGGAAGATTCATCTAAAATTTCTTGTAAGGTAATGGGAACTTTTTCATTTTTGCACACGTAGTAAGCACAAGCAGCGATCATTCCATTAATCGATCTTCCTCGCAGTAAATTTCTTTTAAATACTTCTTTGTATAGCCGGACAGCAGCTTTTTTCACGTGGTCCGGAAAATTTAAGTTTCCTCCTATTCGCTTTAATTCTGTGATTGCAATTAGCATGTTTCTCTTTTCCCAATTGAGATGAGTGTTCCATTTAGCAGCCCGTCGTAAATCTGGATTTTTAATGTTTGTTCGGTCAATAATTGTGCTCAAACCGATATCAGGCATTAAAATGGATATCGGACTGCCATTTCGCTCTTTTTTCTCCTTATCTTGTTTGGTATATGCTCTAATGCCGCTATGATGAATATCCACCTCACGCTCCGTGATTACTAATCCACACTGCTTGCAGACTGTTTCTCCTCTCTCAGGAATTGTCATGGCATGTCCGAAACATTCAGGACAACGATTTATTGAATTATCAATTTCAACGACCAATTTTTGCACACCCCTGTTATTAGATAATACTTTTTAATTAGAAATGGATCATTTTTTAAAAATGATCCAATTTTTTACACATATTCTTATGATCTTATGATCCAATTATCATATTTAAATGTTATTGTCGGAACGAAATTACAATTCTTACACAGTGTCTCCTCATTCTGAAGCAAAAAGTCACAAACTCGATTTGAAAAAATTCGATATAATATTTTCTCACTTTTTACTAGATAAAAAATAGTTCTTCAAATGAAACAAAACATTTTTACCCTTTTTTGTAATAATTTTCAATGCTTTAAAAATGAAAAATTAACTATTCCTGATAGAAACTGAAGATTCATATTTTCCAGATTATAATCGCTTATATTCATTTGACAAAAAACTTGAAAGTCTGATGTATAATTTTTTGCACAAACCATTCTTCAATGGGGTAAAAAACCTTTAGGGTTACACATAGAATTATCTTTATATGCAAAAACAAACTAGTTTTACACCAAGCGTATTAAAAATAATATCTTCATGATTAGAAAAAGTTTTAGAATTCTAACGCAAATAGAGATTTGGATTTCTTGGATTATAATTGAATTAATGAATGAATTGAAAAAAAGGAATTAACATGTATGGATTTATTTTTTTCTCTTGATTATATTCGTGGAACTCTTTTAAGTTATAATAAATTATCCACCTTTTTTTCATTATAATAATTTGCCCTCAAAAGAAGTGGGTCAATAATCTTTTTAACTAATGATAATAATTTCAAAAAAAAATAGTGAATTGATAAAAAAAATGGTAATAATCAAAAAAAAAATAAAAAATTTCCAATGAGTAAAAACCAATAAAAAAATTATAAATTAAAACTTTATCCACGAATCTCACCCATTTTTAAAATTATTATTTTAATCAACGATACTAAAGTGGTTCTTTCAGGTTAATGGTTTAACATAAAAAAATAAAACGGATAAAAAATTAATAAGAATATTGTAAAAAAAAGAGGTCTATACCAATTTTTTACCAATTTTTTACCATTGAGTATCAAAAAATATACAAAATTATGCAAAATTATATGTAATGACCAATTCTAATAACTTGAATGATATTGAACATTCTAAGATAAACGAGAATTCTAAAATAAATACCAGCAAGAAACTAAAAAAAACCCTTGAAATGATCCAGTATGAAAAAGAAACGGGTAAATACGCCATTTGGAAAGGGGAAATAACTAATGACTTTAAGAAATGGTTAAAAGGCAAAAAAAAACCCGAGAATGAAAAAGAGCGCATTAGTTTATATGTTACAAGGGACATGAAGAGGAAATGGACGGAATTTGCAAGGGAATGTGGATATTCTACCATTTCAAAATTCATTCGAGAAGCCGTGAATCATTTCATTGATGAGAAATCTAGAACCATCCGAGGAGCAAAATTTAAATTAGATAAAGAGGCCATGAAATCTATCTCCCATACCCTTAAAGAACCCCTTACGTCCATTAAAGGCTACAGCCAATTCCTCTTGGAAACGGAAGATAAAATCTTAAATGAAGATATCCGAAATGCCATTCAAAATATATTTGATTCTTCCATCATGTTGGAAAACAAAATCGTGAACATCCTCGACAAGATTAGTACGGAATCGGAAGGAACCGACATTCTTCTCATTGAGGACGACCTCAGCACGATTCGCTTGCTGACCAGTTATTTTGAAAGCAAGGGTTTTTCTTGCAAGGGCGTGATTAGCGGGACTAAAGCAATAGAAGAGTTAAAAATTAGCCACCCTAAAGTAATTCTTCTGGATATCATTTTACCCGATTTAAGCGGCTACGACCTTTCCAAAATGATAAAAATGGATCGAGAATTAAAAGATATTCCCGTTTATCTATTGACTGCCATCCCTCGTTCTGAGGTGGAAAAAAACATTAAAGAGAGCATGGCCGATGGCCTCATTCTAAAACCCTTTGACTTCGCTGATTTTGAAATGATATTAAACTATCTGAGTGAAAAGAAGAAACTATCGAAAGAATCCGAAAGAAATAACCAGCAAGATGAATGAAAGGGGATCCTTTCAAATATTATATCATTCTCATGATTATTCCTTATTAACAATCATTTTATCCTCGTGCTCATTTAATTTGTTCCGATTGCCCGAGTTCTCTTGCTCATCGTGGCTTTGTTGTTCAAGATATTTTAAAACTTCTTCAAAATCCGCAAAATCAAATGGTTTCAAGATATACCCGTTTGCCCCGGTTTCCTCCAAATGCTTCATGACCTCGTTTCGGGCAATAGCGGTTAAATAATAGACGGGAATATCCTTGTACCGCTTGTCCATTTTTATGGTCTTACAAATATCATATCCACTTAAATCTGGAAGGATGATATCTAATAAAATCACGCTTGGTCGTGTCTGCTTTAAAACTTCGATAGCTTTAGAGCCTGAAACCACTCCTTTTAAACTAATTCCCTTGCTCTGAAAATAACTGCGCAGCAATCGAATGGTTGCGAGGTCATCTTCTATTAATAGAATGTCAATTTGATTTCTTGCGCTTTTCATATCATCAAGAAATGAATTGATGGTATTTTCCAAGAGAAGGCTCTGCTGAAAAATGTTCCATATGGTTTTGCTAATCTCATTATTTAGCTCTTCATTATACGTTTCTAATAATAATTGAGAATATCCCTTAATTGAAGTTAGAGGCTGCTTCAAGGCATGAGAGAACTCTTTTAATGCGGTCTCATCCATCCTTCCCGAGAGGCTTTCCTCACGTTCAATAAAATTGTTAATAGTTTGGCGAATGAATTTCGAAATGGTGCGAAACCCTTGTTCCCTTGCAAATTCCGTCCATTTCCTCTTCATGTCCCTTGTAACATAAAAGCTTATGCGCTCTTTTTTCTTCGAATTCACTTTTTCACCTTTCAACCATTTCTTAAAGTCTTCTGTAAGTTTTCCTCCCCAAATTGCATAATTTCTTGTTTCCTTTTCATATTGAATGACTTGCGGAAGCTTTTCTTTCCTCTCTAAATATGCCTTTAATAATTCTTCCTCATCCGTACTTCCACCTAACATGTTATTATTGCTTACCTCTTTCGACTCATTCTCCATCGACCCATCCCGTTCTTTCTTTTTCATGTTTACCTAATCGTGGGGAGAAATTTATTTCAAAAATACAAATTTCTGCTAATGAAATTCTTCACGAATCTCATCTAAAACCATTAAAAAACAAGATTAATTTAAATTTATTTTAAAGCAAAAGACTTTTTTTCTCTTTTTATTTCATCCATCTTAAAAAAAAACTCTTTCTCCTCAACCCTAAATGATTTACCATAAATATATGGGTTTAATTAAGGTACTGTTAGCCTTTTTTAGGAAATCCTTACTGTTCCGCAAGGCTCTCCTCACGGCTCGGTCCAAAACAAGCTCTCTTATGAGATCCTTCTAAAAAAATTAGTAGTTCAAAAAATTTCAACACCCCAAAAATAAGAAATGTCTTAAAAAAGAATGGCGGGCTATGAGGGATTCGAACCCCCGACCGTCAGGTGACCCCAAGATTTAAAAACTCTTAAGAGCCTGCTGCGCTACCTGCCTGCGCCAATAGCCCGCCTTTCTGTTCTCATCTACTTTTCTTATCCTAATTAATTAATAAAACTTAAAAAATTTTATTCCTCTACGAAGAACCACACTCTACATTCGCAAATGGAAGACAAATCTTCTAAAAAAATAATGCAAAATACTCAAGTCCATTTCAAGAGAAAGAACGCAGACGGAGGGATTCGAACCCCCGAGCGCTTGCGCGCACCGGCTTTCCATGGGTCTCTCCTATGCGCACTCAAGGCCGGCGTCTTACCAGCTAGGCTACGTCTGCTGTGGCTTGAGTTGATTACATTTTTCGTTTTCAATCAATAATAAAAAGTTTACATTACTATATTATTTTTACGATTTAAGGGATGACTAATGGAAGATCATGAGAGAAACGAGATGAATAGCGAATGTCATATACATGAGACGAGTGCTAGCGATTTCAAGAGCAGAAAAAAACATAAAATATAAATTTTATCCCCCCTTATGCTTATCATAGAGGTATAGAACAATGAGCAGTGCTAAAGATTTTAGATATCTCATTCCGCAGCGGATTTTTGACGAAATTACCAATAAAGCTGCAGAGGAGCTGCCTTATATCGTTCATTTCTGGATTTTTGCTGATAGAAAGGAAAATTTCGGCATTGTAAATAGCTTTATCATTAATACCGATTTAAAAAAAACCAAGACGCATCAAAAGCCCCGAAGCTGGATGCGGTACAAGAAATCTAAGATTTATAACATGCGCAAATTCAAACAAGAACTCGGCGTTGACATCGTCTGGCAAGCGCATTCTCATCCTTCGGGAAATGATAAATTACATAACATCGATAAGCGCATCTTAAAATACCTGTCTAACGGTGTCATGATAATTATAATTCCACCGATTCCCGAAAAAAACCAGGAGGCTCACTTGGTCGGCTGGTATTATGATAAGCGCTATACTAAGAAGCCAATCATTGAAAAAATGGTGTTCGAAATCATTGCGGACTGAGGGAAAAAATATCCTTTAATTTTCCTTTTCTTTTCATTTTTTCCCAATAAATCCCGCATCAAAAAGTATTAAAATTTTCCATCTTTATGATCAAAATATGGGCTCAAGTGAGAATACGGCGTCCCTCCCAGATCCCATAATCTCCGTGATCTTGAGTACAATGACGCGCAAGCGTCGCTTAGCCTGGTAGAGCGCCGGATTGCTAATCCGGTGTCCATATGGATCCGTGGGTTCAAAAAGCTCTCATCATTTTGATGAGCTTGAAAATCCCACCGCTTGCGCTTTAGATATCGGAAACTGGGGGCCGGTAGTCTAGTGGGTATGATGTCGCGCTAAAGAGAATGACAGATGTTCATTTTTCTCTTCGCGAATACACCGCGAAGGTCAGGAGTTCGATCCTCCTCCGGCCCACTCATGATTTCCTCTTTTATTCTTGTAAGAGGGTTGCGATTTTTTGGGGCTTGAGTACCATGAATTTACATCCCCTGAGTTCGGGTCCAATTTGTTTAATGATGCCGGCGGCATTAGTACCTTTTTTTAAGAGTAGGACGTGTTCGAGGAAGGATAATTTTTTGAGGAATTTGATATCCTTGAGGTGTCCGTGATGGACCAAGCTTTTTTTAAATTGGCTTTTAGTGGTCCCGCAAGCAATAATGGCTTCCACTTGTTGTTGAATAATAGTTTGAAAAAGGCGGAGAGTGGGTTTTCCGAGTGAGCCATGAATTTCTTTTTTTTTAGTGTTGATTTTATCAATGGATACGTGGATAGGGAAATGATCGGCGAAATCGAATGTGCGAATAATGGTTTTCAAGGACAATTTTTTCCCGTTGCATAATTGTTTTCGGAGGGAATGGAGTTCGATTAATACATCAGTTTGCGGGTTAAATATGGCACAGTCGACATATATTCCGAAACCTACTTTTCCCACATCAACCATAGTGCCTTTAAGAATGATTCCTTCCTTTAATTCATCAAATTGAAGGATGCTTCCGATTTCTTTTTTAAGCAAGTTAGAGATAAATTTTTCTTCGGGGCCACTAATGGAGATTTCAAATCTCTGATCAAAAGAGCGTAGTTTTTTAATAGTGATTTTAGTATGCTCGAAACCTTTCGTAAAACCTTGCAGGTGTTTCGAGTAGATCGTGGTCAGATGGTTTAAATTTTTTGTTAGGGCAGGGTTATAAATTTTATCAGATAATACGAGGGTTGGCATGGTTTCTCGTGGAATAAATGGGTTAAGCAGTAGTGGGAGGCATGCCTTCTAAGGCGGGGTAGAAAATATTACCTCTCAAGCCCCATAATATGAGATTTGATTAATATTTTTTCCTATATCATGAACTTTGAAAATTTGAATTCTTGTACTTTTCTCGGAAGCGTGAAAATATAAGAAGTTGGAAGAGAGAGGAATGATGAGTGTAAGGACTCGAGAGATTTAATCGGGTCATGATATCCCCTTCGATGCTGAAGTTCTTGAGCATCAATCTTTCTTTAAAATTTTGAATATTTGATACATTTAAGTATGAGCGTTTACATGTAAAAATAGTATGGATGCGTATTAAATTAGGGAGTAAAATGCTAACATGAATGAAGAAAGATTTAATTTTTTGGTGGACCAAGTAAGAATGCATGAGGGTGTGGAAGAGATCTTCATATTAAGTAATGATGGGGAGGTATTATTCACATGGGGGACTCATGCTCTCACTTCTGAAGAAGGACGGTATATTTTATCGGCTTGGAAGAATGGGGCGCCCGCTCTAATATATCAAGGTGTTCGATATGTCATTTTAAAGAATGATGATTTACAATTCGCAGCCAAGAATCTAAGTGAGAAGAAGGGAAATTTATTAGGTTCGAAGACAAAAGAGGGGGATTATTTATTAGTACACACGAGAGATGAGCATTTATTTTTATTAAAGTGGAGCATTCACGTGAACAAGGTTGCGTGGTCATGACTTTTTCATTTTAGGGGAATTTTTTTAGGAGATTCAAGAACGGGAGATTATTTAGTATGGTGACCGAACTCTTCATGTTTTTAAATTTTTCTCAGAGGATTTTTTAAATTATTTAAAAAAAATATTTATTTCATTCTTAATTAATGACATTTAAAAGAAAATCAAAGAAGAACAAGTAAGTAGTAATTAAAGGATTTTAAAAGATTTTAATTGTAAGAGGTGTCAAAGGAGTGTTTCAACAAGCGGGAAGAGGATATGATATGGCAATCACACAATTTTCACCAGAAGGCCGCCTCTTCCAAGTAGAATATGCTATTGAGGCAGTTCGTAGGGGAACGACTGCCATTGTGTGCAAGAATAAAAATTCAGTCGTGTTTGCGGTAGAAAAAAAAAGTATTGAATTACAAGAAATAAAATTAGGCTCTGAAAAAATCTTTAAAATTGACGATCACATTGGAGTTGCAATTGCGGGATTGACCGCAGATGCCCGAGTTTTAATTGATCGTGCGCGCGTGCAAGCTCAAATCAATTTACTTAATTATGATGAGAAAATTTCGGTAAAAGACATTACTTTAAACATCTGTGAATATAAACAAGCATTTACTCAAAATGCGGGAGTGCGTCCTTTTGGAGTAAGTTTCCTAATTGGAGGAATCGATACGGATGGAACGACAGCCTTATTTTTAACTGATCCAAGTGGAGCCATGTGGGGATATAAAGCATTTGCGATCGGTTCAGGAGCTAATGAAGCAAGGACGTTCTTGGAAGAGCACTATGATGAGAATATGAATGACGAAGAATTGAAACTCCTTCCATTAAGGGCATTAAAAGAGCTAATGGGTGATAAGTTGAACGAAAATACCTGCGACATGGCATTTATATTACAAGAAGATAGAACTTTTCGATTATTAAATTTGGAGGAAAAGAAGGAATATCTTCAAAAATTTTGAAACTTCCTTTTTATTATCATGAGAATTAAGGAAATGCTTTTTTTATTCCACAAAAAATCCTAAAAGCGTGATAAGGAAAAAAGTGAGTTAAAAGAATCATAAGGGACCTTTATTGATAGATAGACCAAGAACAGATTTAGGAAAATTTATCATTGGACGTATTGAAAAATCAGGACGAGTATTTGAGATGCTGATGGACCCGGAGAAAGCATGGGAGGCAAAAAAAATCATAAGAGAAGAAATTAACAAGCGAATCAAGGAAGGGAAAAAGAATTTGCGATATACCGTAAATGAGCTTTTAAAAGATCCACGGATTGATTTAAGCTTAATCTTTGAGAGATTTGATGTATACGAGGATTTAAAAAGGGGAAAACGGGCTACCGTGGGTGATATGGAAGCCGTGTTTAATACAACAGATAGCATGGAGATTGGTGCTCATATTCTTTTAGAAGGAAGGATTCAATGGGCAAAAGAACAGAGAGAAGAAGAGCGACAAAAAATCTTAAAACAATTAATCACGATCATTGCGAAAAATGCAATCAACCCTCAAAATAAAAAGCCCCATCCTCCAGAAAGAATTGAAAAAGCCATGGAACAAGCAGGAGTTAAAATTGACATAACGAAAAGTGCTGAAGAGCAAGTAGATGATATCGTAAAGAAAATTCAAACTGTCATTCCCATCAAAATGGAGCAAGTAAAAATGGCATTAAAAATACCTGCCTCTTATACCGCAAAAGGATATAATATTGTAGCTCAATACGCTCAAATTAAAAAGGAAGAGTGGCAATCTGATGGGTCGTGGGTTGCTGTTGTAAGCCTTCCCGCTGGTTTACAAATGGAATTAATGGATAAATTAAATAAATTAACTCATGGACGCGTGCAAACGAAAATCTTAAAATCTTAATTTTTAAAACCTAATTAATTGCTATATTGTTAATTTCTTGATTTGGATGAATGAATGATAATCATGCTTTGTTATTATATAAAATTAATTAAAATTACAAATGAACGTGTGGATTATTAAATGGAAGAAGATATTGAAGAAGAAGATGTCTTTGAGGACGATAAACTTCCACGGGAAATTGTTATTCCCGGAGAAGTCTTAACAGAAGACGTGCAAAATTATTTACCAGGACGAGGTACGATTATAAATCCAAAAAAAAATGCCATCATCTCTTTAACCATTGGATTAAAACAAATAACTAAAAATTATGTTAATGTAATACCTCTTCGAGGTTTTTATACACCTCGTCCGGGCGATAAAGTTTTAGCAATAGTGATTGATAAAAACCCCGTGAAATACAAGTGTGATATTGGAGCTAAAGATTTTGCCATTTTAAAACCAAAAAATATGATGAAAAAAGATAAAAGGCGGCTCAAAAGGATTGTGAAAGTGGGAATCGGAGATCATAAAAAAGGAGAAGAGGTGGAGAGGTATGAGATCGGAGATGCTATAATCGCTAAAGTCCTTTCTGCCGATCGCTTGAATAAACCCGAATTAACCACTATTGGTAAATATTTGGGGAAAAAAACTGGAGGTGTAATTATTTCCATTGAACCTCCAAAAGTGCCCCGCATCATTGGACGAAACGGTTCCATGATTAAAATCTTAAAAAAATTAACTAAATGTAATATATTCGTTACTCAAAATGGGAGAATTTGGATTAAATCTGAAATCTATGGCGATCCATCAGCAGCTTTTGCTCATGAGCGCCTGCTAATTGATGCGATTTATAAAATTACGACAGAAGCCCATACCGTTGGACTAACGGATAGAATGCAAGAGTTTATTGAAAATGAAAAAATTAAAAGAGGGATTAAATAAATGACGTTATTAATAAAAGATGAATATCCGGAAAAATTATTCCGAGAAGATGGTAAACGTCTGGATGGTAGAGATCTATTTGAATTAAGGCCCATAAAAATGGAAGTAGGAGTTATTGATAATGCAGACGGGAGTGCATATATTGAATGGGGAAACAATAAGATTTATGCAGCGGTCTACGGACCCAGAGAAGTCCACCCTCATCATCTTGCTAAACCAGACCGGGGCATATTACGGGTTTTTTACCGAATGTCCACGTTTTCCGTATTTGAAAGAAAACGCCCCGCTCCGGGACGTAGGGAAAAGGAAATTTCCATGATCATCGGTGAATGCTTGGAACCCGTTTTGTTCCTCGAATTATATCCGGGAACGAGTTTTGAAGTCTTTATTCAAGTTATTGATGCCGATGGGGGAACGCGATGTGCAAGTACCACGGTAGCTTCGTTAGCTTTAGCTGATGCGGGTATTCCCATGAGAAGCTTAGTAACGGCTGTTGCCGTTGGTAAAATTGATGGAAAATTAATCGTTGACTTGAGTGGCATTGAAGACAAAGCGGGAGAAGCAGACCTTCCGTGTGCAATGACTTGGTTCAATAATGAATTTTCTCTTTTACAATTTGATGGAGACATGACGTTAGAAGAATATAATGAATGTTTAGATTTGGCAACAGAAGCCTTGAAAAAGATATATGACCTCCAGAAAGATGCTTTAAAACGTAAATATATCGATATTCAAGAACGAATATCTCAACAAAATGAAAAAAATAACCAAGAAAGAGGCGAAGAGTGAACATGATGGATATTAAAAGAGTGATTTCGAGTATCGAGAAGAATTATATAAAATCCAATCTAAAAAATGAAAATCGAATAGATGGAAGAGGATTATGGGAATATCGGGATTTTAATATAAAGACGGATTGTATCGCTTCCGCAGAAGGATCTTCGGACGTTCGATTAGCTGCAAGTCGGATAATTACGGGAGTGAAATATGAAATCGGAGAACCTTTTCCCGATCAGCCTGATGAAGGTGTATGTACTATCATGGCAGAATTGCTTCCCTTAGCTTCTCCTCTTTTTGAAAGTGGCCCTCCAGATGAGCAATCCATAGAATTAGCGAGAGTCGTGGATAGAGGAATTCGTCATGCAGATTGCCTTCAAACAAAAAAATTATGTATCAAGGAAGGAAAGGCAGTTTATATATTATACGTGGACATGTATGTGATTAATCATGGGGGAAATTTAGTGGATTGTGGAGGGATTGGAGCTTTAACAGCCTTACTTTCAATGCGCATTCCGGAAGGAAAATGGAAAGAAGGAGACAATGGTGGAAGCGTGGAATGGACTGGAAATTATTTGACGAGTAATCAAATCATTAATGAATTACCCATCGTTGTAACATATGGTAAAATCGATGATATTTTATTTTTAGACCCCAGTCTGCCAGAAGAATTAGTCTCAGATGGGAGAATCTCCATTTCAGTAACGGAAAATAATAAGATCACCTCCATTCAAAAAAGTGGTCCTGCTACGTTTAGTATTGATGAGTTGAAATTTTTGGGTAAAAAAACTTTAGAAATCGCAGAAGATCTTAGAAAAAAATTGAATTTAAGACAATATGGGTCTTAACCCCAAAATTTTTTTTTGTCTCTATTAATTTTGCCAGAAAATCATGAAATTAGTAAAAATTTTATTTTATTTCATGTTTGAACATTTAATACTCAAGATTAATTATTGATTGGTGCGGGTTTTGGCAAGAAAAAAATCAAAGAGCGGTATTAGCGGGAGATTTGGTGCTCGATACGGTACCACTTTAAGAAAGCGCTGGAGAAAAGTCATGGAACGGGAGAAGGGGAAGATCAAATGTCCTCGTTGCGAGTATAGAGGAGCCGTCCATAGAGTTTCTACTGGTATATGGCATTGTAGAAAATGTGATGCGAAATTTACGGGCGGTGCCTATTATATAATAACCCAAAGAGGATTAGAATCTTCCAGAATCTCTAAACGCAAGCAAAGAGAATTGGAAGTAATTGAAGAATAATGCAAATTTCGAGCGCTTTTTTTATTCAAGGGAAGATTAATTTTATTTTTAACAATTCACGATATCGAAATATTGCGTATAATTCTTATCTTCCCGAATTAAAAAGACTTCAAACAAAACGCTCCCAAATTAGTATGAAAAAAAAGAAAAAAAATTTATTATCCTTTGAAATTAAGAGCAAGGATATCACGGCGTTTCGAGCCTCCATCAATGATATCATTACGTTAGGAAAAATCGTAGAAAATTCAATTCAGATCATTGCCCAATCATGAATTAAAATCCAAAATTTTTTAACATTTCTAATAACCCAATAAAATAATATAATTAAAAAAGAAAGATTGAAGAAAAAATCATGTCAATTAATTTAGATAATTTAAGCGAAGATGTTAAACAAAAAATATTGAACTTTCAGAAATTACAGCAAACTTTTGACTATTTAACTGCTCAAAAACTTAAAATTGATACCTCGTTGCGAGAAACGGAATTAGCTATCGAAGAATTAGAAAAAACAAATCCCGAGGAAATTGTATATAAATCGATAGGCGGTATATTAGTCCGCTGCGATAGAAATAAATTATTGGCGGAAAAAAAGTCAATGAAAGCAACGCTAGAAATGAGATCTAAGACCTTAGCACAAAAGCTCGACCGCACGAAAAATCAAATTGATACCATGAGAAAATCGCTTGAATCAGATTTGCGCAATCAGAGCGTTTAAATCAATATGTTCCTTCAAGGGATTATAGAAAAGGATTCTTGCTTTTTTTCTGATTATTTCAAGTTTTTTTAACATCCCGTTCATTCAATCTAATTAGTATAATTCATGAGAATAGGATGCGGTTTTTTTGAAAAAGAATAATCAAGCATCTGAACTTGAACAAGTGGTTTTTAAAATAATAGCTTTTCTCAAGGATAAATCTAAAATTCTATTAACTACTCATGATCAAGCGGATATTGATGCACTTGCCTCATTGGTTGTTTTTAAACACGTTCTCACCCTTGCTTTCCAAGATAAAAAAAAAAAGTTCATCCTTCATGCTCGCTTATCAAAATCATCTCAAACTTATCTTCATAAATTTAAACAAAAATTTCCCGAAATATCAATTGAGTTGGAGTCTAATCCCCCATCTTTCCTTGGCGATGTTATCATTATATTAGATACAAATAATCCGAATCAAATTACTTTCATGAGAGAATTAAATTTCACGCTAAAAAATTACCCCTATTTTTTTATTGATCATCATGTTCCGACAATAATGAAACAGAATTCTAATTTAACCGAATTTAATCTCATTCTTCCTCAATTTTCTTCCACTTCTGAAATCATCTGGGAAATTGGTAAAATCCTTGATATTAAATTACCTACTTCCCTTAAATTTCTATTACTCGCCGGTCTTTTAATTGATAGCGGGTTTTTCATGCATGGAAATAATGATACCATCAAAAGAGCGGCTTTACTTCTTAATGAAAAAGACATACTGATCAAGGATGTCATGGAAATGCTTGAAGAGGAGCCTTCCCTTTCCGAGAAAATTGCGATGATTAAAGGCCTACAAAGACTTAAGCTCATGAAAAAAAAGGGGTGGCTAATTGGAATCTCTCACGTGGGAAGCCATGAAGCGGATTTGGCTTCTCTTTTAGTAAAAATTGGATGCGATGTTAGCTTGGTATACTCAAAAAAAAGGCGAGAACATTTTAGAATCAGCATGCGAGCTAAAATGAAATTATGTGATCAATATGGATTGAATTTAAGTGAAATTCTTCAATCGGTCTCTGATATATCCGATGGAAATGGAGGAGGACATCCGTGCGCAGCCTCCCTTAATGGTCAAAAATCATTAGAACGCACGGTTGAAGAAATCCTAAAAAAAATTCTAAAAATTTTAAATGAATGACCGTTTTAATACATTAATTAGCGGAAAAGAAGTAAGCATTCATGGCTATAATAGAATTTAAACATTTTTATTTTCGCTATAAAGGAAATGAAAAACATGCCCTAGATGATATCAATTTAAAAATTTCTAAAAATAAATTCATTTTATTAGCAGGAGAAACGGGTTCGGGTAAGACTTCCCTAATTAGATGCATGAATGGTCTAATTCCCCAATTTTATGCCGGCTATTATAAAGGTAATGTATTCGTAAATGGAAAAGATACCACGACCACGTCAATAGCTGATTTGTCCACGGAAGTTGGCATCGTGTTTCAAAATCCTGAAAATCAACTCATTGCCATGAACGTGGAATATGAAATTGCTTTTGGCTTGGAAAACTTAGGAGTACCCAGAGAAATCATTAAAGAAAAAATTGAACAAGTATCGGAATTAATGGACATTCAGCATCTCATGGATAAAGCACCTTTTAATTTAAGCGGAGGAGAGCAACAAAGAGTAGCTATTGCTTCAATTCTCGTTTTAGAGCCAAAGATCTTGGTTTTGGATGAACCTACTGCTACTCTCGATCCCTATTTTGCTCGTAAAATTCTCTCCGTGTTAAAAGAGATTCAAAAAAAATTGGAATTAACCGTAATTATTAGCGAGCATCGCATGGATCTAATTATGCCTTTAGTGGATGAGATCATACTCATGAAAGATGGTAAGGTGCTTGCTTATGATTCTGCCAAAAATATCGTTAATGGAGAACTATATCCAAAAATTGAAATTAATAAACCCATGATTTATTCCGTTTTTCATGAATTAAAGGAAAAAAGATTATTTCGAGGAAATATCCCTATTTCAATCGAAAGCGCAATAAATTGGATCAAAAATTATTCTTTAGAATAATAACTCGAAAAAATGACCGAAAAACCTCCCATTCTTAGCGTACTACATGTTTGGTATAAATATCCGAATACTCATGAGAATGTGCTTAAAGATATTACTTTTTCTGTACAAAAAGGTGAAATTGTGGGATTAATGGGAAGTAATGGAGCTGGAAAAACAACTTTAATCAAAATGTTTAATGGACTCCTCCGTCCTACTCGAGGGTCGATATTTTATAAAGGAAATGATATTAATACCGAATCTACAGCCTCTTTATCAAAAGAAATTGGTCTTGTTTTTCAAAATCCCAATCATCAATTATTTTCTAATACGGTAGAAGATGAAATCAAATTCTCCTTAAAAAGTACAGATATCAATAAAGAAGAATACAATAAGATTATTCAATCGATCCTCACGGATTTTGATTTAAATCAATATAAAACCCGCTCTCCCTTAAATCTTTCAGGAGGCGAAATGAAAAAACTCTCCGTTGCTTCCATCATCTGTAGAGATCCCGAAATCTTAATCTTTGATGAACCTACCATTGGACAAGATTATAAAAACAACCAATTCTTCTTAAAGCTTTTAGAAAAGGAAAAGAAAAAGAAAAAAACTATTATTATCGTCACCCATGATGTAGAATTTGCGATGGAACATCTGCCTCGAATAATTTTAATGCAAAAGGGAGAAATTTTGGCAGATGGCCCGACAAGATTAGTATTAAAAAATAAAGCATTGATTAAAAAAGGCTCTCTCATTTTACCCCAAATTTATTCGTTTAAAGAGTCTTTAGAACAAATGGGCATTAAAATTACTAAAGAGATTCATAGTCCTAACGATATGATACAATTTATTCAAGAATTTTTAAAAACAAGAGGAAATAGTTAAATTAAAGAAACATGTCCCTACAATTTTTAGAAGCCTTCAAGTTTCTTAAAAAAGATTCTTTAATTCATGAGTTAGATCCCCGTGCGAAATTCCTATTTGCTTTAACTTACGCTATTAGTGCCTTGCTTTTCACGGAAATCATGCCCTTATTTATCATTTTTATAAGCATCCTCCCTATCGTATTATTAGGCAAAATGATAAAAGAATGGTGGAAAAGCGTGCAAGGCATGTCTTTTCTCATCTTTCTCATCATCCTACTTAATACCCTTTTTCTCTCATTAAATTTTGCCTTGGCCATGGTATTGAGAATAATGATCATGCTCTCTGCATTCTCCATCTTTTTTTTAACCGTGGATCCGAATGATTTAGCACTTTCTTTAATCTCCATAAAAATTCCCTATGAATATGGATTTTCATTTTCATTAGCCTTTCGGTTCGTACCGACAATAGCCATGGAAGCTCAGAACATCATCGATGCCCAAAAAAGTAGGGGATATGAAATGGAACAAAAAGGCATTATTAATCAGATCAAGAATTTATTTCCCTTATTAATTCCCTTGATAATATGTTCTATCAGGAGAGCATTTAACGTGGCTGAAGCTTTAGAATCAAGAGCCTTTGGCTCCAAGAAAAGAAGGACCTTTTATCATGAAATCAAATACACTTTAAAAGATTGGTTCTTTACCAGTTACTTAATATTCTTTCTAATATGTTTAATTATTATCAGAATTAATTTCTCTCAAATGCCCTCTTGGCTTCAATGGACTTTACCATTATGAACCGTGACCACGCATGATTGTAGAAGAATTTTATATTGAAGATTTAGAACTATTATATTTTGTAGGATTGTGCCAATTAGATCTTCAAAAGAGTAATCTTGACTTGGATTCCGCTTTTAAAGTTATTGATTCCATTCAAAAAAAAAATAATCAGGTTGTCATCCAACTTTTCAATGACGAATACATTTTAAATGAAGATCATGTTTATTCTGCTATTTATTTTGTTCAAAAAGCTTTTGCTAATAACACTAATATCTCTCAATCTAAAAATATTGAATTCCTCCTCTATTTATCCGCTAATCGGCAAATTATTAATGCTCTCAAGTATTTTGGCGTTACTAATGAACTATTATTAAAAAAAAGAATTCCTTGCTGCATCATCTCCTCAGAAAATAATTGTGAAAAAATCATGAAAGAAGTAGAAGAACAATTTAAGACTAAAGAATGTGATGTGAAATTTGAAAGCTTAACAAGCAATAAATTAGAAAAAATTAAAAATTTCTATAAATTTAATAAGGAGCAAATTAAAATCATTCTGGAATCCCATGGAATAAAACAGGGATCCTTGAATACCCTCTACTCGGAACCTGAAATAGCAGAAAAAGTATTATTGGACTTAATATGTGAAGAAATGGCATTATTAAGTTTAGAAAAAGTTTCCTTAGAATGAATTTTCCTCTTCATGAAATTCAGCAGAAATCTGGAGGATATCCCCATTCTTGAGGAACGCAATACCACATGTATTACCTAAAATTTCAATTCTCACAATTTTATCCGGATTTTCCAAATCTACTTTATTATCGATCACGCTAGCAATAGTATTTATGAATGTTTCACGCTCGATATTTTCATGCTTTCTACGATTTAAAATTATTCTAAAAGTTTCATGTTCATCAATATATTTTCTATACGATTCCTTAATTAATTCTTTAATTATATTTGTATTGGTATAACATACCATGTCTATTGGAATGATTTTTAAAATGAATTGGAAAAAACTTGGGTCATTCTCTAAAATTTTGCGTAACTCTTGAATTACCTTCTTAGGATCCTTGTTAGTCAACGCAATAACTAACCCTGGAAAATCCAACTTGGAAATTATCGGATAATCATCCCCACAGAGCAATAAACAAAACCAAATCTCGGCTTCCGCATTTATTTCATTATATCTTGAAGTAGATACAAGTAGATTAAAATTATTCAAGCCATCTCATCAACTCTTCTTTCTCATTCTTTTAATGCCTCCAAGATCTGTTCTTCCTTTAAAACGCCAATGCGCAGAAAAACGGGAGTATCTCCAGTGCAATCTACCATTGTCGTGGGAATTTTAAATTCAGAAACTCCTCCATCTAAAATTAAATCTATTTGAGTTAAAAATTTCCGTACTACTTCTTTTCCGCTAATCGAAGGAGGCTCATCAGAATAATTCGCAGAAGTGGCCAGGATTCCCGCAAAATATCCTCTCTCTTTCAATAAGTTCAAGATCGTGAGAATGAGTTGGTTCTGAGGTACTTGGATTCCAATCGTATCCGCATGCAGACTCACTTCAGGCGGTATGATGCTAGGACTTTTCCTCTTTAAAACTAAATTAAGTTGGCCCGGCCAAAATTTCTTTGCCAATTTTAGAGCCATGGGATTGAATTCTGCTATCTTTACTGCTTCTTCCATGTCGGTTAATAATAAGAAAAATCCTTTATTTTCCTCCTGAAATTTAATCTGGTTTAATCGCTCAATAACGTCAAGATTTAAGGGGTCGCCTCCCAAACCATACACGCTATCCATGGGAAATGCCACTATCTTTCCTTCAATTATGTAATCTACGGCAATATCTAAAAACATCTTAGTATCTTCAATATTTTTACCAGCTACTCTAATGAGGAATCCCATGGCTCTCCTCTACCTCCTTTTATTTCATTAAAATAAGGAGTTTGTTCCATAAAAAAGTTAAGATCTAAATAAAAAATGAAAATTTTAAATTATTCAGAATTGGTTCTCATTTCTTGGCATTTAAGCTCATTTATGATGCGATTCCATTGCCGATCATTCTCTTCTTGAAGTTCTATTAATGTCTTTTCGGATATTCCCGAGAATCTCTTTTGTTTTGAAACATATTCAATGATGGGCAACCGTTTTGAAGGATCTATCAAGGGTTTGCTGGGCTTAGAAAGGGTTTTTATCCCATTTTCCACTTCATATAGAATCCAAAAACCTGTTTTCACTGCCAATTTAGCTATTTCTATGGCATCCTCAGAAGGAAAACCCCATCCTGGGGGACATGGTGCTAATATATGAATGTAACGGCAACCCTTAATATCTTTTGCTTTTTTAAATTTTTCATAGATGTCTAATGGATGAGAGATTGAAGCTGTAGCTACATAAGGGATGTCATGTGCTTCCATTATCCGAGGTACGTCCTTCTTATATCGCTGTTTTCCAAAAGGTGTCGTTGTTGTCTTAGCTCCATGGGGCGTACTTGAAGATCGCTGAATGCCCGTGTTCATGTAAGCCTCATTATCATAGCATACATATATAATATCACTATTTCGCTCTGCTGCCCCGCTCAATCCCTGAAGACCTATATCCGTAGTCCCACCATCACCAGCAAATACTAAGGAAGTCATCTCTTTCCACGGTCCTTCGGGAAATCGATGTGCCTTGGCTTTAAAAGCCGCATCAAATCCCGTTGCTGCGGCTGCACCTGCTGCGAATGCCATGTTTGTAAAAGGAAAGTCTGGAGCTGTTTTCGGCCATAAGCCAATCACCACGTTTAAACAAGAAGCTGGCGTGACCAAGGCAGTTTTTGGTCCTAATGCCTTCATTGCCCATCTCAAGGCAATTTCAAGACCACATCCCGCGCAGCAAGAATTGCCGGGTAAAAACCATTCACGACAAGCAAACTCATCGTTCCATAATTCTTTCAAGGAGACCATTTCATTTCACCTCCAGTAATCCATCCCATATTGTTCCATTAACCAATTTCTCTTTAGGTAGTTCTCCCGTTTCTTTATAGTGAACTAACATTTTTAATTGGTCAACTTGTTGAGCTAAAGACACTTCCCGTCCTCCTAATCCATTGATTATTGGTATGACTTCTGCAGTTCCTTGAACACCATGTAAAGCAGCCTTTACCTCTCCACTCACGGGGCCGCCCGTTTGGCTACCAAACGCTGTAGCTCGATCAATTACTCCTAAAACTTTTACTTTTTTCGCAATGGTTCTCACATCTTCAGTAGGAAAGGGTCTAAAACACCTTAATTTAACGGATCCAACGTTATAACCTTCTTCTCGAGCCCTATCTACCGCCTCTTCCATTTGGAGGGCTAAATCTCCATAATTTATGACAGCAACTTCAGCATCGTCCATCCGATATTCTTGAACGAGACCGTTTCCATAGTCTCGACCAAAAACGTCTTTGAACTCTTTCGCTGTTTTCTGGATTTTCTCCTTTGCTCTCATGTGCGCATTATGGATTTTCATCCGAAACTCCATGTAAAATCCTGAAGGCATGATTAAGTTTCCAAACATCATGGGACGATCAGGATCTATCCACACGTGAGGCCATCCTTTCTCATCTGGTAGCGGAGGTAAAAAATTATCGACTTTCTCTTGATCCTCAATAATGACGGGCTTTGAAGTATGAGATAATATAAATCCTCCATAGACCACAAATTTCGGAAGTAATACATCAGAATCCTCGCAAATCTTGTATGACATTAAAATTTCATCGTAAATCTCTTGATGCGATGCACAGAATGAGCACATCCATCCTGTATCCCTGGAACTCACTACGTCGCTAAAATCTGCCCAAATATTCCATGGAGGAGCTGGACCCCTGCTCGCAATTGCCATTACTATGGGTAATCTCATTCCTGCCGCCCAATGAACCATTTCATTCATGTAAAAAAGGCCCTGGCCGGAGGTGGCAGTAAATGTCCGCACACCCGCCATTGAAGCGCCTACCAAGGAAGCCAAGACAGAATGCTCGGATTCCACTCTGATATATTGAGTCCCGGGCATCAAGCCCCCGTCCACGAATTCCGAAAGCTTTTCTACCACGGTGGTTTGCGGGGTAATGGGATAAGCACTTATGACTTGAACGCGCGCTGATTTTGCCGCATAAGCAGCAGCCACATTTCCTTTTATAATTTTAATCTCTTTTTCCTGTACGAATTCCTCTTTTTGGTGTTCTGGTTCAATCATTTTTCAATATCTGCCTCTCTTTTCATTTCAATATTTTTTGTAGGACATTCTTTGGCGCAAATTCCGCATCCCTTACAATAAGTGTAGTCAATTTCAAAAGATCCATCTTCTTTTTTTTGGATTACTCCTTCTGGGCAAAACATCCAACAGATTCCGCATTTGTTGCATCCTTTTTTAATCAATGGCCGAAATGTCCTCCAATCTCCCGTGATACCGATTGCACCATCAATGGGCAAGGAGATTGGGATTGGGGATAACTCTTCCCAACATGTATATTCTTGCACTTTAGGACGTGTTTCCCTATTTTTATTTATTTTTTTCCACTTTTCTGTATCTGCTTTTGCCACTTTTATGCCTCCTTTACGTTTTCATATGCTTCTTTTGCTACGGCCATGTTAATCGATAATTTTTTTTCTCCAAATTCTCTTTTTAACACTTTTTCTATGGTATCAAGGCCATAAAATCGACTTATTTTACCAAAAGCACTTATCATGGGAATGTTCAAAATAGGGCCACTAGAATGCATTAATCCATATTTAATACAGATACCCGTGGCATCCACGATAAATACTTTAACATTTTTTGGCAACAAGCTCGAATCTAATGGCTTTTTACTATTTGCGATTATTGTCACTCCTTCTTTAATGCTATCTCGTATACGAGGGATCTCTAGCAAGGAGGTATCGAAGAAGAAAACGAAATCAGGCTCTTTCACGCTATCATAAGTCTTGATTACTCTATCCTTGGATATTTTGGTAAAAGCTATGATGGGAGCGCCTCGGCGCTCTGCGCCTATGATTGGAATGGAGACGCAATCCACGAATTTTTCTTCAAATGCCATTTCTGCAAGCAATTGACTTGCCGTGACTGCGGTTTGACCTCCTCTCCCATGAAAAGTTATTTCTATTGGCTTGCTATTCGACTCAATTACCTTTTCCATCAATTTTTTTTCATCTTTTTTGTTTTTAATTAATTTTTTTACGATTTCACCAATGCAACCAATAAAAGATATAAAAGTATTTTTTATTGGCGCATTATAAAAGTAAGATTAATACTACTACCATAATTAAGATTAACATGTCTAATAATAATATAAAGTAGCCATCATTAACATTTACATTAAAGGTAGTAGGTATCGACACGATTTTCCACTTTATATTATATTAAGTAATCTTCTAAAATCATGAGTAAATTTTAAATTTTTTGGATAAAATATATAAGTTACTTCCCCGAACCATGAAATATGAATGAAACGCGCCACCTCATTAATTAAAATTAAAAACTCATGATCATTTTAATCCTCAAGGTTTATTGTTTAAAAAGATCGTTAAAATTTCACGAGAATTTCACTACCTTCTTAATATCCTTAAAAATTAATAATGAATCACGTAGAACTAACCATGAATAAATCAAATGCTTATTCGGAGGATAAATTTTCTTTCAAATGTCCGGTCTGTGAGGAGGGAATTCTGGAAATATTCCATCATGTACATGACCTCCCCGATGGAGATAAAATGTTAATAATTAAATTTGAATGTAACCATTGTAATTTTCATAAAAACGACATCATCCCCTTGACGACTAACGTGGAGGCAGGAATCATGACATTGCGCATTAGTTGTCCGGAGGATTTGAAATCAAAAATATATCGTTCCCCCACGGGAAAGTTAGAAATTCCTGAATTAGGATTACTCGTAGAGCCCGGTCCTAAATCAGATTTTTATATAACTAATGTAGAGGGAATTTTAGAACGATTCAAGGAAGCTGTTTTAATTTTTTTGAAAGACATGCCACCAAACGATCCTGAAAGAGAAAAAATAGTTAAAATTCTTGAAGATTTGGATAAGGCTTTAGAGGGAAATTTAAATTTCACCGTAATTCTCACGGATTCGGAGGGCGGAAGTTATATTCTTCCCGTTAATGCTAGCACGTATAGTTTTCAAAAGATCGATAAAAAATAAGATTCATTCGTGATTTAATATGATGATATCTAAAATTTTATATTTAAATTTTACCAAGTTTTTAAATTAAATCAAGTATAGTCACATGAGCAAGATATAACCATGACCATTAAAAAAGTAGGTATCTTAACCGGTGGAGGAGATTGTCCCGGCTTGAATTCCGTATTATATGCTATAATGTTAAAAGCATTTGATGCCGGAATTGAATGCGTGGGAATTCTAAGAGGTTGGAAAGGCTTTCTCAATAATGAAACCATTCCATTAAACGTGGCTGAACACGACGATCTTCATACAATTGGAGGGACGCATCTCTATACAAGTCGTAGAAACCCTTTTAAACCGGTATCAAGAGCTAAAACGGAGGAGGAAACAGAAACATTAAAGAAACAAATAGCCCAAGAATTAGCTAAACAATTTGACGTTTTAGGTATTGATGCGTTAATCGTGATTGGGGGAGATGATACCCTTGGCGTTGCTAATGCCATGTATGAGTACTCAAAAGCGAAAGTCGTGGGGTGTCCTAAAACCATTGATAATGATCTCGCCGGAACGCATTACACTTTTGGTTTCTGGAGTGCTGTTCAATTAGCCTCCAATGCCTTGGATAATCTTACTACAACGGCAAGGTCTCATCAACGAGTATTCGTGGTGGAAATCATGGGAAGAGATGCCGGATTTCTCACCTTATATAGCGGCATTTCTTCTGGAGCCGATATCATTTTAATTCCAGAACACCCATTTGATTTAGAAAAAGATGTTATTGAAATACTAAAGAAAAGAGTCAATGCCGGATATAAATATCATATCATCGCATGTTCAGAGGGGGCTTACCCAAAAAAAGAATCATTAATCAAGGATTTTAAAACCATATCTCAAGAAACTATTGAAAACTTACCAAAAGATGAATTTGGGAACCCTAAACTCCAAGCTTTAAACATCTCCCAAATTTTAGTGGATGAGTTGAATTTAAGAGAAGATTTAAAAGCAGAATTTCAAAAAAATAACATTGATTTCGAGTGTCGAAGCGTGGTATTAGGACATACCATGAGAGCGGGCACACCAAATGCATTCGACAGGATTTTAGGGTTAAGATTTGGATTAGCTGCTATGAAACTCGTTTTGAACGGGGATTTCGGAAAAATGGTTGCATTACAAGGAAATAAAATCGTCAATATCCCATTATCTGAAGGCGTTAAGAAAAAATATATTCAAAGCGATAATGACAAATTAGAACTCCGTGATCTACTGGTTCGCGTGCGCGTAAAAAGTAAAGAAATCCTATAAAAGATAATATAAAAATCTCTTTTTTTAATTAAATAAATTTGTAAGATCTTTTTTTTTAATTTCGAGATCTTTTTATTCTCTCCCATTTCAATGAAAAATCATTAATTGCTCCCTTTTATCATTATAAACGATTTCCCCTTAAAATGGTGAAATAAATTATCCATAATGCTTTTCATCCTCATGTTCCGCATCAATAGCATCTTGTTCTACATCTCTTCCCAACCATTTCTCGGTTAGGATCTCCTTGTACCATTCGTGTTGGATGATTAGACTCATTATTTCATTCGTGCCGGTCCAAATAGAGGCTAATCTAGCATCTCTCAACAGCCTTTCGATGGGATACACCGTTGTATATCCTATTCCTCCCATGACTTGCATTGCGTTGTTAATGACTTTCCAACAAGCTTCCGTGGAAAATTTCTTCGATTCCGATACCATTCGTCGCTGTAAAGCTGGAGGTGCTCCATTGTCAATGATTCGTGCCGTGTTAAAAACAATTGATCGAGCCGCATCTAAAAGCGTTATGCTCTCAGCAATATTAAAGCTAACGGCTTCAAATCGTCGAATTACTTGCCCAAATGCTTTTCGTTTTGAACTATATTTTGTTGCAATCCTTAAGCAAGCTCTTGCTGCGCCCAAGATTCCTGCTGCTGTAGTTAGTCTTTCAGGAATCATCATTTGATAAAAAATTTTACTCCCATCGCCCTCTCGCCCAATAATATTTTCAGCAGGAACTTTTACATCTTTAAATTTAAGCCTCCCCGCTCCACCTCCCCGCGTCCCCATTAGGCCGTATAAGTATTCCGTCCTTACGCCCTCTGATCTATCAACTATGAAAAGGCTTAATGCCTCGTGAGGGTCAACGTTAGGATCCAAATTTGTTTTGGCGTAGACGAGAAAGAAATCTGCACCTTCAGCCCCCACGACAAATCGTTTCTCTCCATTCAAGATATAATAATCATTTTCTTTGACTGCGGTCGTCGTTGCGCCAAAAAAATCACTTCCTCCTCGTGGTTCTGTAAGAGCTTCTGCGGTAAATTTCTCGCCTTTAAGCATGGGAACCAAGTATTTTTGTTTCTGTTCTTCATTACCAAACTTAGTAAGGGCTTCCCCACAAATGCTAACTAATGAATATAAGCATCCTAAAGACATTCCCAGCACGCCAATTTCCTCCAAGGCAAGGACTTCACTTTCCCAATTAAGACCCCGCCCTCCATGTTTTTTAGGAAATCTTAATCCAATTAAATTATGTTTTGCCAAATTTTTTACAAAGTCAGTTGGATACCAAACTTCATCCTTGTCCATTTTTCTCAAAAGTGAAGGGGGCACCTCATCTCTAACAAAAGTTCTTACTTCTTCCCTCAATTTTCGGTTTTCTTCACTAATTAAATAATCAAGCATTTTTTTTTTCCTTTTTTTTTCCAATTAAATAATTGTTAATTAATAATCCACTTTTCATTAAATTTATTATGTAATGGATAAAGGGCATTCCGAGATTGATTACTAAGAAAAATTCAATATTGATAATTTTCGATAAAGTTTGATATGATCAAATAAAATTTTTAAATAATGATCTCCTAATCACAGAAAACTTTAAATAATAACATGGCATTTTATAAAATAAGAGTAAAATTCAATTTAAAGGATATAATAATATTAGAATTTAACACGTTATTGAGAGGGATTTTCTCTATAATAATTTCATCCCTTTCCCTAAAAATCTAATATTATATTACATTCAACACCTATTATTATAAAAAATATTTCGATTGAACCCAACTTGATAGAGGGTTCTGTCGAGATATAGAATGATTTATAGTTCACTTCAGAGGTGGTTAAACAAAAATGAAGAAAAAAATACATGTAGAAGGATTAATTTTAGCAGCGGGAATATCGAGGCGTTTTAATTTCAAGAACAAGCATTACAAGAAATACTTTTTGCGCCTTAATAAAGCCTCCTTATTGGCTTATATAATTTCAGCAATGCACGAAGCGGGAATTAAGAGCATACATGTAGTTGCGAGTCGAATCTTGAATAAAAAACGATTTAAAAAGAGATTGTTCAAACAAGTTAAGATGTTATTGCCGAATGTATCGGAGCTTACGATTGAAATCATTAATAATCCGAGCCCTGAAAGAGAAAATGGATATAGCCTCTACTTAGGATTAAATCACGTGAAATCAGATCACGTGCTCTTATCAATGGCGGATCATGTATTTTCAAAGAATGTTTATCGCAAATTAATTAAAAAATATAATGGATATGATGTTCTATTAGCCACAGATCCCATGGAAACACCGGGTTATTATGACTTGGAGGACGCGACTAAGGTTAATGGCATGTATTCTTATATCATGAACATGGGGAAAGAATTAGTTGATTACAATCGATTGGATATGGGGGCTTTCATTTTAAAGACAGAACCGTTAAGAAGGACATGTCAACGGGTTGAATCCCGGAAATATCGCTTTGGAGTCACGGATGTTATTTTAACTGCTTTGCGTTCGAATCTAAAAGTAGGGTATCTTGACGTTCCGGATACTATTTGGATAGATGTGGATAACTATTCGAACTATTATTGCTTAATAAATACATTTAACAATTCTCCAAATATAACCCCCTTCGAAATTACATTATGAATTGAATTACAAATCACGTGTAAAGGAGAGTGAAATTCAATGTTGGAAAAGCCGACACCAATATTATCTAAGAAGGTCAAAATTAGGAAGAATATATTTGGTTTATTATTTCTTCCCGATTCCCCCTTTAAAATAAATTCGATCCCATTTTATTTAAAAGATTTGTGTGGTCTCTCTATTTTAGAGAGAAATATTAAATTTTTGAAAAAGAATGGAATTAAAGATATTTTTCTCATTACTAATGAATCAATACCTTTAAAATCATTAAAAAATATTGATAAATCCCTGCTTTCAAGTTTAAAAATTTTAAATAACACGCAAGTATTAAAAGAACATTTATTTAACGAAAACCACGTTCTACAAAAAGAATTTCCATCCTTACAAGCAATAATCCTTGATGGAAGTGCTCTAATTGATGATAGAATCATCTCTGCGTTGATCCATCATGACAGAGAGATCATTATTAAAAAAGGAAAGAATTTCCAAGGAGTTGAAGCTGAAAATGATGATGTAATAATATTGGGTGCAAAAATAGATGTAAAACGACGCACCGAAATCCTTGAAACAGCCTTTAATTCTTTGGATGCTCTTTTCGAAAATGGTAGATTTGATTCTTCAATTATTCATTCTTCCGATGAATTAGATACATACAAGCCGGACATGCGGAGACACTTACCGTTGTTATATTTTACTCTTAAAAATCATAAAGATTTTAAGAAAGCTAAAAATCTCTTGATAAAGCGCACTCAAAAAGGTACTTTAGATGTAATTGCTTGGTATTTCAATCGGCATTTCGAGAACCTGTTCGTGCGACTGTTAGCAAATACTCGAATCACGGCTAACCACATCACGATTTTCGTAAACATTTTAGCTTATATCACGGTGTTTTTCTTTCTTACATTGAATTGGTGGATCGGCGTGGCAAATTTAATTTTAATTAACATCTTTGATGGTGTAGATGGAAAGCTCGCTCGCTTGAGAATGAAAGAGAGCAAGGTAGGACACATAGAACATTCGTTCGATCAATTATATGAACAAGCGATTTATGTGAGCATCGGTTTGGGCTCCTATTTCATTACCCAGAATTTCTTGAGCGTGTTTGCTCTAATTATCATGTTGTTAGCAGATTCTTTTAGCAGGCATTGTTCCATGCAATATAAAGAAGTCATGGGGATAAGCCTGGCGGATTCTAGTAGATTTGATCAATTATTTAGAAGATTCGATGGCCGAAGAAATATTTATACGCTACATGTCTTAGCATGGGGCATTTTTGCCCATTTTGAATTGATAATATTTTCCATGTGCATTCATGCGATCATCACGAGTATTGTTTATTCCATTCAAGCAATAAAACACATGAAAAAAAAAAATTATAGCCGGAATAAGGAATAATAAAGGAGGTGAGAACCATTTCGAAAATAAAAATCACTATTATCGGGCTTGGAAATTGTGCTAGTGCTTTAATTCAAGGAATTGAATATTACAAGCATAAATCAAAGAAAGATGCAATTGGATTGATGCATTGGGACATTGGAGGCTATAAACCAGGAGATATTGAAGTGGTGGGTGCTTATGACATCGATTATCGCAAAGTAGGAAAAGATGTAGCAGAAGCAATTTTTCAACCGCCAAATTGTACCAAGGTATTCTGGAGAGACATTCCAAAAACAGGCGTGATCGTGAAAATGGGCAAGATTTTAGATGGTTTTGCTGAACACATGAACGATTATGATGAAGAATATAGCTTCGTGTTGTCAGATGAAAAAGAACCTACTAAGGAAGATATCGTGGAAGAGCTTAAGAGAACCAACACGGAGATATTAGTGAACTTTCTTCCCGTAGGCTCTGAAAATGCTGCTAAATTTTATGCCGAGTGTGCTATAGAAGCTGGAGTTGGATTCGTTAACTGCATTCCAGTGTTCATCGCTTCGGATCCCATCTGGGCAAAAAAGTTCGAAGAAAAAAACATTCCTATCATCGGAGATGATATTAAATCTCAATTAGGTGCGACAATCGTGCATAGAGTATTGACTAATCTCTTTAAAAAAAGAGGTGTCAAACTAGATAAGACTTATCAATTAAATACTGGAGGAAATACTGACTTCTTAAACATGCTAGATAGAAGCCGGTTGGTTTCTAAAAAAATTTCGAAAACAGAAGCAGTCCAATCCCAAGCAGCCAGTAGATTAAAAAATGAAAACATCCATATAGGACCTAGCGATTGGGTTGCTTGGCAGAAAGATAATAAGATCTGTTTCCTTCGCATGGAAGGCCGTATCTTTGGAGACATTCCAATCAATTTGGAATTGCGTCTATCCGTAGAAGATTCACCCAATTCTGCAGGAATTGTCATTGATGCAATCAGGTGCTGCAAATTAGCGCTCGATAGAAATGAAGGTGGGATCCTTTATTATCCAAGTGCTTACTTCACGAAACATCCTCCCATTCAATTAACCGATGATGAAGCCTATCGATTAACGGAGTCTTTTATTAAAGGTGAACCCACTGAAAAATTTGATTATCAGCTCATGAATCTAAAAACTGAAATTTCTAACGGAAATTCCTAGTTTAATTTATAATTTTTTTTTTTTAATTTTCTATTTCTTTTTTTTCTCATGAAGATAAATTCACAATAAAAACGAGGTATATTGAAAATATTTTCTCATGAAAAGTCTGGATTAAAAAAAGAGAAGAAAAAATACTTTTAATTAAGCATAATATTGATTTAATGATTTTTTTGGGCCTTTTATCCAATTCGGGTTAATATCAAAATAGACGGATACATTAAATTTCTTTTCTAATTCTAAGGCTTTCAAGATCGTTTTTAATTTTAATTTAGGATGAGGAACGTCGGGCCATCCTCGCAACCAAAACTGGAAATTCTTAATTCCAAAATTTATACCCGTTTCAAAAACCAAATCCCAATCTTCTTCATAAATTTCTAAGCTAATGGAATGAACAACGTCTGCCAAATTTTTTAAATGTGCTATCGTTGATGTATCTAATTTTTGCCGGGGAGGACGATATCGTGCAAGATCCAAGTTCATGCGCAAGTGTTTGTAATTCATTATTATGTTGGCCAGATAGCATTCAGCATCCATTATGAGGTTTCTCTTTTTTATCCCTGAGAGGTTAATTAATACGAACTTTTTGGAATATTTTATTAATTCTAATAATTTATCAATAGCTTCTTTATAAGTATCTTCTTTTAATTTAAAATCAATTTTGGGAAATGTGGGTGTCCCGTTAAAAATAGATAATATCTCAGATAAATTATTTAACGGCTTTTGAGGAGGATGTGCTGTCTTTAAGTCTCCATTAACGGGGATTACATCAAATTCGACAAAAACGGGTTTTAAATCTACAGCACTTTTTATTGCTTCCAAAGAATTAGGCATTGCGTAAGGACTTTCAATTCCTCTATGAATACCGAATCTATCTTTAATTATCTGTGATATTAAGGGGGTTTTATTTGGAATTTTTAAAGAGGAAGATATTTTCGGTCTAATCGTAGTTCTTGAAAATCTATAATTCATATATATATTCTTTTAATTATATAATATGGTTCGGGTCTTATTAAATTATGTCCTATCAATTATTAAGCGCATGAGATATGATTTTCTCAATTTAATCAATAACTCTAAATTTTATTTTCAAGTGCTTGTATTTGGAATTTAGCAAATCAAGAACCCACTTAGAAAAATTTCTTAAATTTTTAGCATGTTGTTCTTTTTCGACTGCTTGTTCATGATAAAATTCATGAAGCATGCTTCTCGTTTCCTTAAGACCATGTTCTTCATGAAATCTTTCCCAATGAATGGAGATTCGACAAATATCTTTTATCTTATCCTCATCAAATCTTTTCTCATCTAATATTAAATCATTATATTTTATTAAAGCTCGGGCAATTCTTTGCAAATGATTAGCAATGCCAGAAGAATATTGTGATAAACTTATTAAATTTGCCGTAGTTCTAGAGTTTCTGGTATTCGCTGCTTCTTCCAGGGCTTTCAAAGCTCCTCCCCATTCTTTTTCATGTTCCGTTTTTACACCGTGATGTACCAACGCGACATTGATCATGTCGCTAATATCCACATCATGCCCTCTTTTGATTTTTTTAGAAAAAATATCCTTTAATTCAGATCCTTCTAAATAACTCCCGCCCCCAAAATCTAAAACTTGGTTTAGATTGTTTGCAGCGAATAGTTTTTGCGTTCTTTCCTCTTTCGTGAAAGGATTAAACCACTTAACGAGCTTTTCCCATTCTCCCGTTTCTTTGTTTTTAATAAACCTGCAATTTTTTAAAGAATATTCCAATAAATTAATATTTCGTGTCCAAAAATCAATATCATCCGTGAAACGCTTTCTTCTCCAATCTCGAGTGGTATATTTTCCTAAATAAAGTTTTAAGGTGCCCCTAACTAATGCTTTCTTTCCATGCCTTAATGCTTCTCGTGCTTCATTACAATAGACGTGATTTGGATCAGCGGAACACTCCATTATTAAATTTAGAACCTTGCGAACTTCCCCTGCTACTACATCACAAGGTATATTTCCATCGGAGGGATATTCCCGGGATCCTCCCATGACAAATTTATTAAATAATTCAAGCTCGTCATCGGGAATTGTATACCAAGGATTCTTGAACATTTTACTTTTAAATACATAAATTGTAGACCCCTCCGCATCGTCTATGACCTTGATAGGGATTACTTTACGCAGCGAGTCTCCTTTTTTAACAGCATCCGTTTTTTGATCCCATATAACCGTCAAACAAGCTCTCTCCTTCCTTGTTTAGTTCCTCCTAATAAAGTATCTGATGTTAAGAATTTAAATTTTATTTTTATAATTCAAGTAAAAGGAAGGAGTGTTCCTTATTACATACAAGATGTCAAATTAGAAATAAAAAATTGGAATTTATTCTTTTAAAACACAATTTTCATCAAGAATGGGCACTCCAATCTCTTCTAATTTCTCATCCACATCTTTCTCCGAAAAATTAAAGGTATTGGCTAAATAAGAAACCAACTTTTTTCTTTGCTCGGGAGTAATTTGAGAAAGATCTAAATAAAATGCTTTTACAGTCTTACCCTCTGGAAGGGTTATTTCTTGGGGGGTTGGACTCGTGACTTTTACCGTCGTAGTCCCAAAAATCTCGCTAAATATTTTTGCTCTTTCTTCATCTGTAATTTCTATAGAATGATCTGGCATGAGTATATTCTTATACCTCTAATATAACTATTCCTTGCTTAAAATAACATTTCATTCGTTAAAAAACTTCTGAAATTTTAATGGATTTAATATAGACCTTTAGGTTCTTAATACAAGGGTAATGTGTAATATATTCATAAAAAGGAGCTAGTGTTCGTAAATAAAGTATTTAAAAATATAACTATTCATTAAATCTTTATGGATATAAGGAGAGCTTCTTAAAATTTTTACCATTAAAGATTTCATGCTTGTATGAAAAATTTATAGTTTCCCAATAATATTTTAAATTATGAATTCAATAAGAGGTGCTTAATGAAAGAAAAAATCAGTAGTGTCGAATTAACACCGTTGTTTGTGCCATTTAAACCCGCCGTAAGAAAAGCTTTAGGAGAAAGTGAAGGGGGTATTGGAATGGCTCATCCTTCTGAGGAAGAATGGTTGGGCGCAGAATTTGTAATTATAAAAGTAAATTGTAATGATGGAAATCACGGGTTAGGAGAATCCAGTATTTGGTTGCCCGAAAGTGGAATCACCCCAAAACAAGTCATCGATGTTATTAAAAAGGGAAAATTAGCAAAATATTTAATTGGAGAAAATCCTTTTAACGTGGAAAAAATTAATAAAAAAATGGATATAAATGTGGCGCGCAATGAACAAGCAAAAGGTGCTTTAGATATGGCTCTTTACGATCTCATGGGAAAGATAACCAATTTACCGGCTTGCTGTTTTATGGGAGGTAAAAATGCAACGGAAATTCCCCTTGCCGCCCTCATTCCTTTAGGCTCCCCCATGTTGATGAAAGGATTAGTCAGAAGCTATTATAAAAAAGGTTATAGAACTTTCAGATTGAAATTGGGAAAAGGCATTCAAGAAGATCTTGAAATTGTAAAAACTATAAGAAAGGCGTTCGGTGATGCCATCCGAATTCGAGTAGATTATAACCAAGCCTATACGCCCTCCGAAGCGATTAAAGCAATTAAAGCGATTGAGCCTTATAATATTGATTTCGTGGAACAACCCGTTCGCACGGGAGATTTCCTCGGAATGGTTCACGTCCAAAAAAAAGTGAATACACCCTTAATGAACCATGAGGATTTCTTTTCTATGCGAGATTTTATTAGCTTAGTAGAATTAGGAGGTGCCCGTATTCTGGGTATTCAATCGGATCGTCCCGGAGGTGTGACAAAAGCTCTTAAACTAATACATTATGCAAGATGTAAAGGACTGGAAGTTGTCATTCATAAAGAACCATTGGGAATAAGCTCTGCCATGCTCATTCATTTACATGCGGGACAATTTTTCTCAATAGACCATGCTACCGAACTTTTTGGAATGGAAATGATGGAAGAAGATCTCATCATTGAATCCTTAGATTATAGCGGCGGAATGGCTAAGGTGCCGGAAAAACCGGGGTATGGCGTAGAATTGGATGAAAAAGCCCTTCAAAAATATGCGACGGATGAAACTATCATCATCGAATAAATCAAATCATCTCATAATAACCGTGGAAAAGGAGATTAATCAATATATTAAAAATTTTTTCGATTCCCACAAACCTCTCTCTATTAAAATCAATACTTTTTAAGTTCAATATCTTGATAAAAACTCATGTTCTTTTCCATTATATTGAATAATCTTCTTTTTCGTTTCTCTTTTTTAATTTTTTTTCCAATTCTATTTTTTGTTCAGTTAATTTCCGAATTTTTCGATCCTTAATTTTAATTTTCATGGCATGGAATGTTACGCCCTGTAATTTCAGAATTTTTGTCAAGAAAAGAAAGGTGGCTAAAATGAGGCCAATGAGATAAAAGATATTGACAATCCAATAATGAGAGGAGATAGTTAAAAAGAATTCTTGAATATAAAATGGAGATAAAATTGCGACTAATCCAATCCAGATCATGGCAATTACCAGGGCAATTTTTTCATACCTTTTAATCGGTTTTCGATATAACAAGTAGATTTTAACCCAATACGCTGCAATTATAAAAGCCAAAGGTGTAAAAAATAAAGTTCCAATGGAAATTATTAAAAGAAAATGGATGGCAAATTTATGTTGCCATAACTCCAATATTTCCTGCACGGTCATTTGGTCTTGAATTTGAGCTTTAACATGTTCCTTTTTGAGATTAAAATATCTTCTCTTAAATCTTCTTGCTAATTTTATAGCATTTTTTTTCCACCACTTAAACCTGCTTAACTCGATCGCCTCATGGAATTGTTCATTAATAAGCGGCCGAATATACAAGTTCAATAGAAGAGAACCAATTCCATAAATAAATAATATCGTATCGACCCAAAATAGAAATCCGGTGCGCAAAATGAACCCTCCTTGTTGATAACTCGTTATAATGACCCATACTGCTTGGACAATGACGAGGATCGGAATGATGATTTGAATAATAATAAGAATTATCACTCCCCGTTTTTTAATTTTCTCGCCTATTTTATCAAATAATATTAAAAAACCTGCAGAAAAACTCAAAATGAGCCCAAACCCCGATAAAAAACGCATGATAATATAAAATAGTAAAAAAGTAATGTTAAAGGCAATCATTCTAAAAAAAATATTCCAAATCATGAACATGGTGAAAATTATTACGGAAATCAAGTAAATTAAATCTCCCTTTTCTAACCTCATGAAACGCCTCTTTTTTCTTTTTAATAAAGGTAAATTATAATGCTATTTTCATATGTCTCATTAAAAAATCGATCTCATTCATTTATTATAAAGTAAAATAATTTAAAAAAACCATACCCCATTTATTTTAATTGTCATTTTTCGAAAAAACTTTTAAAAGAAAATAATTAATTTATTGCGTGAACTTCTATTAAATCGGGTAAATAATGGTGTATAAAAAATTAATACAAGAATCTCAAATTTAATTACATTTATATAATTATATTTAAATGTATAGTTCATAAAATTAGAATTCAACTCATCTTCCTATCATTTGAATAGGCGTGCTTGAATTTATATAATAAATTTTACTATGAAAGTTTACGGAGGAGGACATTAAAATGTATTCAGAATTATCTGATGATGATAAACAGATGTACCTCGAGGTATTAAGAGAAGCGCCTTTAATGCCTTTTTCAAATTTCGTTAGCCGGGGAGACATACCGGATAAGGTGGATATCCAACGACCCAGAAGTTATATCGATAGGGAGGTATATCGTTTAGTCCGTCAGACATATCGGGATAGATCTTCTCGATTAATTCCCATTCTGGGAACTGCGGGTTCCGGAAAGACACACGCATATCATTCTTTTAAAGATAAAGAGCGAGAAAATCGAAGAAGAATGCAAGAAATGGAAAACAATGAAGAAGTTGAAGTAAGTGAGTTAGAACCCGTGGATTGGACCATTGTGTATGTTCCAAGCCCTCCGGCAAGTATAAGAGTGCTTTTACACGTGTATACATGCATTATTGAAGAAGTAGGCCCCGAAATCCTTGATATCGTGTCAGAAAAATTAGTTAAGGAGAAGTGGGGCGGAAAAAAGAGCGGCATTTTTCAAAAACCTAATATTGATGAAGTAATTCAAAAAGGAATTAGAGAATTTCCGGGTGTTTTCGCTGATTGCGTTAAGGCTTTAGTGACGTATCAATTGGATAAAAACAAAAAGGCTCTAGCCGAACGCTGGTTATTGGGAGAAGACCTCGAAGCAGAAGAACTAGCAGAATTAGGTATTAGTTCTGTAATTGAGGACGATGATATTTGCTTAGCCATGATAAAAATCATCACCGATAATTTAGACCGCGTCTTGATTCTTTATTTTGATGAATTGGAATCTCCTTATCGAATGTTAGGAGAAGCGGCTGAACGCAAGTTTCTTGAAATTCTGAAACGTTTGTATAATGAAGTAAAAGGATTGGTCATTGTTATTGCCGTGCTAAAGGAGATTTGGCCACGAATACTAGAGATAGCAGATCCGCCTTTACGCTCTCGAATGGAACCCGAACAAGAATTGAAACCGTTCTCCTTAAATGATTTGAAAATATTCTTTTCTAAGACAATGGAAGTATTTTGGGAGGAGAATAACTTGAATCCTCCTTTATATCCTTTATTTCCATTGAACGAAAAATTGATAGAAGTGATCTACGAAAAAACGAAGGGAAATCCGAGAAATTCGATAAAATTATGTCGAAGATTCATAGAAAAAATTGTCATGGATGAAATGACCGTCGATGAGCTATTAGAAGCAGGAGCAGAAATGGTTGCAACGCCCTCTCCTCCTCCCATGGAAGAAGAGGAGATTGACTTTTCCAAGCCACGACAAGTAATTCGAAAAAAAATTGAAGACATTTTGGCAGAAGAAGAATATTATATAGACGTGAATCCCCAATCTGTCGCAGGTGCTGCCTTGAAAACTATCATAAAGATTGGAGAAGAGAAGCAAAAAGATTTCAAAACTCAAATGGAATTCAAGTTTCTTTTAGGAAAACGCCCTCAAACATTAGCAGCAATGATTGAAACGGGAGGAAAAAAATGGGGCTTGGAGATTCCATCCATAAAGACTTTTGATAGGAGCGCAGGCGTGGCAGGCTATTATGCTGCGAAGAGATTAAAGGATGCCATTACACAGGGCGCAATTGATGCTGCAATCTTGATAGTCCCGCGAGGAACGGGGGGGGCAAAATATGAAATGCTCCTTCAAAATAATCCGAACATTCATAGGATCGAAATTGATAACAAGATTGGAGAAGAATTAATTGCGAATGCATTAAAATACCCCACTAAAGAAGGATGGGAACTGGCTCGAATAATCTTTCCGGATATTGGTGAATATGTCTCTCCACCTCCAGAAGAATCGCCTAATGAGTCTAATAATAAGGAATGAGATTTTCTTCTCCTTTTTCATTACGATTTTTAGATTTTTTTAAAATCATTTCACGTCTTTAATTTTTCACGGTGTTAAAGGGAAATTACCTTATTTTATTAGTAATTTCTTTTAATTTTTCGTTTAAATAAATTAAATCCTTGGCACTTCTGGAGATTCTCGATGAAATTCGTTTCATTTCGGCTAAAATTTCGACTAAATTTTCATCCTCTAACGCATGCGAGATAGTAATAATGGAATCAAGGAATTCTATTAGCGAGTCGTAGAGTCCTAACGCTTTCAGATCAATGCTATTTAAAATTTTAAACATATCTTTAGTTAAATTTTCTCGTTCTCTAATTAATTCGGGAATCTTTCCCACGTGCTCAGCTTTATTTTCTAAAAATGAAACGATCTCTTCTTCCTGGATTAAATGGGCCAGTTTAGCGGCTTTTAAATAACTTTTTTTAGCTTTTTTATATAATCCTTGGTGATAATATTCTTCAGCAAGTTTTATGTCATTGGATAATTTTTCAGGTATTTCCTCCCCTAAATCAATCAGTTCTCGAGCTTTTTGTAATTTCCCTTCATCCAGCATTTTTTTAGTTTTCTCATTGATGGTTTCAATAATAATTTTTGGTTCTTTTAACTTGTCCATTAAGGTCAATATGGAGGTTAAAATCTCTTTTAACACATTTCTTAGCTGGATTTTATCGCTAGTATACTTTTCAATTACTTTTTTCTCGCTTTTATCAAACACGCTTTTTAAAGAAACTACATCTTCCCCTTCTTTAAGAATAAACCCTAAAAATAAATTCTCTTTACCAATTGAATCTCCATTAATTTTACTTGAATAAAATTTTACGTTGCCCGATTGAGTGATCGCATCTTGAAAATTTTTTTTCACAAATTTCTCTATAAAAGTTTTTAAAATCTCCTTCGTGACTTTTTCCTTCCCTAAATAATATTCAGCAAGCACGTTCGGTCCAAATGATTTATCTACTTCAAAAAGAAAAATTCCCGTTGGCATGATATATTTAATAATTGATTTTTTTCACATATTAATATTCTCTTTAAAATACTTAATTACTAATCCATTATAAAACTAATAGGGTTTCCTTCCTTTCTTTTATTCTTTAGAATGATTGGAGAATGCTTTAATCAATATTTTATCAAGGGATAAATAATGTGGAAAAAAAAAGTAAAATTGTTTAATATTACTTGATCATATGATAAAATTTACTACTCCAACGGAAAGCAAGGTTAAACCAGTAATCTTAAAAGCAAAAAACAATCCAAAGATTAAAACTTGAATGTCCTCACCATAAGTGTCTCTAAGAGGGTCTATTACGGATTGAATGACTAAGGAACTTCCAATTGCATAGATAATTATCCCGAATGCGATCATCAATGCAAATTTCCGAATACCTGGCGTTTTTATCCCAATATAAAAGAAAATGATGGGTAAAATTATCTCTGCAAGATTCCCCAAACCCCCGATAGTAGAAAGAATTATGAAATCTTCAGGCGCGCTAACCGGATAAATGAAAATTAAAATCATTCCAACGATGATAACGTATGTAAATATTCCTTTAAATTTAAATTTTAATACCTTCCAATCCACCGTGAATAAAATGATAAAATATCCCAACATGCTCCAATTCATTGCTATTCTCCAAAAAACGAAGTTTGGTTCCACGTGAAAGGTAGAAGGATCAAATTTTAGTCATGTAGAAATCATAGAACAGAAATAATAGTCTTATTTATTTTTCTAAATAAATAGACGGCGAGTATCCCCTTATAAATTAACAGAATGACCGTTAAAGTAAAAAATAGATTAAACTCAAACATTCCTTCAGTTAATACCATCGTAATACTATCCTCTTAATGGTAAAGAATTAAGAATAAGCATACTTGTTGCTATTTAAATCTTAGGAAAATCATCATAAATTTCTCTCTTCAATCCATTTATATCTTCAAATAATTAGGTAAAAGTTTTCTATTTTTGCATGTAATTAATTCAAAGTCTAATGATGCTATTTTTAATGTTAAAAAAAATAGATGCTTATCATCCCGTGAAATTTAAATTGTTTTTACTTTTCCGTACTATAAAATTATTACCCATTTAATAGGTAACCTTTTTTAGACCTTCATTAATATTTATGATTCAATTAAATGGAATAAAATAACATGAAAAAAATAATTGTTAATTAAAAATGGCGTTAATCGAAAATACGTATTGCGAAGCTTTTAATGGATTGGCAATTCAAGTCATGATAACTGCTCAAGATAAAATATTTTTAGAAAGGGCTGTGAAATCTTTTACAGCACTCCCTTCCACGGTGTTTGGAGATGCTGAAGGTGGAATTGTTAAATGGTTATCTCCCACTGAGACTATTGATGGAAGAGAAGGTGCAATTGTCCAGTTATGGGTAACGGGTACTGGTAAGAAGGCAAGAGCAAAATTCTATGAACAATTAGGACGTAGAATCCGACAGGGAATTTTAGTAGTACCCACGACTGCGGTATTCGATGCTTACCCGTTTGAAACTTCAGAAAAATTTAACATGATGGAAAATGTAGGGCATTGCGGGGATGGTCATGAATGGGTGGTTAAGAAACACGGAAGATCCTTAATTAATATCCCCATCATGATGGGTCATGATTTCCTTATTGAAGAAGAGATCAATTATGCCCCCGGCGTAATGGGTGGCAATTTGTGGCTTTTTTGTGATTCTGTTGATTCTGGAATAAGAGTGGGAAGGGAAGCGGTCAAAATTATAGAACAGTTAGATGATGTATGTACTACTTTTGATGTGTGCTCTGCCGGCTCAAAACCCGAAACCAACTTTCCCGAAATCGGCCCCACCACGAATCATCCTTTTTGTCCCACGCTTAAAGAAAGACTGCCGCCAGAAGAATATAAAGTACCTGATGGTGTTCTTTCCATACCGGAAATCGTTTTTAATGGCTTAACTCTCGACATCATGAAAAAAACAATGAAAGAAACTATAGAAGGCATCATCAACATGGATGGGTTAATAAAAGTTTCTGCGGGAAATTATGGAGGGAAATTAGGGAAATACCAAATTCACTTAAACGAGTTAGGACTTGATTCAAAATATTTCATGTAAAATTTAAGATTAATAAAGCGTGCTTTTATTTCAAATTATTTTTTCTTCTGTTTTAATCTTAAAACCGGATAAATATTTCCGGTAAATGGGGTATTTCTCAGAAAAAATCTCGTCAATTTCATCCAATGGCAAATCCGCATGAACTCCCCGGTCGTAAATGTACTCTCCAAATAAATTTCCTTCATTATCATGCGGAGGAAAAACAGCATCATGTTCGCCATCGAATTCTACCATGGGAAGGAATCCTCCTCGAATTGCGGTTTCTTTATCGAAAGAAGGGGTTAGTTTAACCCATTTTCCATTTAAATAAAATTCCGAATATCCATGATAATACATCACGTTAGTTCCCATAAAATCTATGACTTTTTGAGAAATTTTATGGTTAATGAGGTCCACAAGATGGATTCGTGCAGGTATACCCACGATTCTTGCCAGAGAGGATAATAGAATAGATTTAGACACGCAAAAACCTTCCCCTTTTTTCAAAACTTTACTTGCAACGAAATTTTTTTTTACTTGGGGTATGAATAGTTTCATGTTATATTTTATTTCATCGCGCACGAAATAAAATAGCTTGATTGCTTTTTCTTTTTCAGATTTGAGATCTGCGGTGAGTTCTTGTGCTTTATTTCTAAGCTTTTTATTTTCGATGTCAAAAAAATAAGTAGGTTTTAAATAAATATCGAACTCGTTCATGGTTAGAGTAATAATTCATGGTTTTATAAGATTGTGTTTAACGAATTTTTTATTAAAGGAACCTCAACTTTTCATGAAAATGTGGAAATAATAGTTTTATAAAGATTCTTCGGGAAGAATATCGTCTTCTTCATCGGTAAACCTAGAAAATTCTTCGGAATCGTGAAATAAACAACATCCATGAGAAATTACATACTCTTCTAATGCTTCTTTATAATTCTGAAGATTATTTCTTCTTTCCCTAATTTTTTGAATGTCTAACATTCTTACCACCATTAATTTGTTCATGTAATTCAAGAAAAGAATGAAAAAAATACTATTTGATATTTATTCTCCTAAAAAATAAGTAGACATGGAAAAAATTAAGAAAAATATAAGTAATAATGGAGATTATCTTTTAATTTATAAATTTTAACACTCTTGATTTTTGAGAAGATTATAAATTTCACTTTTCCATTATCATATTTTAAATAATTTATATTCCTTCTCAAATATTTTTCTTATCTCTTCAATAGGAACATCGGAATAGATGCCCCTATCATTTATATATTCCACCAACAAATTTCCATGTAAATCGTGTTTTGAAAGCATGGCATCATGGACCCCATCAAATTCTGCATTTGGCAGGTAACCTGCTTTCTCTGCTGTTGATTGATCAAATGCCGGGGTGAATTTAATCCATTTTCCATCGATATATAATTCACTATAGCCATGACAAAAAAAAACATTCGTGCCCATTAATTCCTTGACCTTTTGCGATATCTTGTGATTAATTATATCTACCATGTGAATTCTTGCAGGGATTTTCACGGCTCTCGCAAGGGCAGATAATAAGACAGCTTTCGACATGCAAAAACCATGCCCTCTTCGCAAAGTGACAGAGGCCTTGAGATTAGATTTAGATTTGGGCATGTAAGTATACATGTTGTATTTTATCTCATCACGCACGAAATAAAAAAGTTTTTTGGCCTTCTCCACCTCATCCTTTAATCCTTCTGTTATTCCAAGAGCTTTCTGCCGTACATACTTTTTATCATGGTCAAGAAATTCCGTTGGTCTTAAAAAAATTGTTAAATCTTCCATGGGAATATTTCCTCGTTTAATATTTTTTATAATGCAAAATTAAAAAAAGAAAATATACTTTATAACCACGAAATGTCCTCTTCAATGTATTAAATCTTCTTAATCGTAGGAATTTAACATTAGAACGAATTTACTTCCTTTCGAATGATCACCACGAAATCTATCTTCTATCCATATTTTACCGTTATAAGAATCTATAATTTTTTTAACTAATATCAATCCTAATCCCAATCCTTTTCTATGATAACCTCTTTTTACCTCTTCTTTAAATAGAATCGCTTTTATTTCATCGGGAATTCCCATACCATTATCAATAATTTCAACAATGACCCATGATTGGTTTTTTTCCTTTTTTCTTTCAATGTTAATAATGATCTCTTTTCTTGTATTTTCATTATATTTGATAGCATTAATCAAAAGATTCTCGAATACATCTGATAATAATTCATTAGCTAAAACTTTCGGACAATCTAATTCTTTTTTCCGTACTTCAATGAAAACTTGCTGTTCCACGTAGGAATTTTTCACGTAATCAATTGTCTTTTCCAAAATCCCGTTCAAATTAATTAAATAGAGTTCCTGTTTTCTATCTTCTAATAATGATATTTTACGGATGTTTGTAACGAGTTTCATTCCTCGATTTATTTGATCATCAATGATTTCAAGATATTTTTTTATCTCTTTTCCTAATTTTTCATTCTTGCCGAAATACTCTATTAATTCCATGGAAGATTTAATATTTTGAATGATGTTATTCATGTCGTGCATGAAAATATTTTTCAATAGTTCAGATTTATTGTACGCTTGATAATAATTCTTTTCCGATTGTTTTAAAGATTCTAAAATCTTACTATTATAGAGAGATATGGCGGCTAATTCTGAAAAAGCTGAAGCTAATTGGAGATCTTTTACTGTAAAACCCCCTTTTTTGTTTGCAAGACCCATAATTCCAATGGTTTTGCCTTCCAGGTTCAATGGGGCAAACAAGACATTATTTAGAATCACATGTCCCTCAGGTATTAAATGCTGCCACTTGCTATTCATGAAATCATTATGATAAACCGCTTTTGCCGTTTTATAAGCTTCTGCTCTCAATCCTCGGATCGGCATCGGAAGTGTTGGGTCAACAGTGCATTCTAAGCCCCCTGAATCTAAAAATAAGAGTTCATTTTGCTTGCCATCTTCGGACAACAATGCTACATAGCCGGAAGCTGCTCCAATTAATTTTTTACAGGAATCAAATATGGCCCGTGCGGCGTCATTAAATCGTGAATATTTAAAAATGAATTTTGTTGCTTCTAGTAATGAATTCATCTCAATTTCATGTCTCTTGCTCCTTTCTAATGTATTTTCTAAATTCTCTACGACAAGCCGATTTTCAATGCTCATTTTTAACCGTTGAGAAATTTCATTCAAGAAAGATTGCTCTTCTGGCAAGTATAATCGCTGCTCTTCATGAAACAATTCAATTCTTAATTCTTTTTTTTCAATCATCGTTAAACTTTCCATTCGCCATTTAGTTTCCCTAAAATTTTTGGATTGAAAACTATCACCATTCCACGAAATTCGTACGGAAACCAAATTCGGTTCTAAGCACGCAGTAGGAATTATAGTAATGGTTCGATTAATAATCTCTTCTATCGTCAAGCCTTTTTCAGAAATTGCAGTCGAAAGATTATATAGGCAATTTAATTCCTTAATTTTTTGTTTTAATTGCTGTTGTTCTAATAAATCCATTTTTTCATTTATCTCTTGATTTTTACGATTATTCTCAATCGTGAACTTTTTTCCATTTTTATTTTAATTCTAAAGAAAAATTATGTATGAAATCGACATGACCTTATACCTTGATAATGAATTGTATATTTGGTTTTATAGAATAATTAATCGATTTTTGTTAAAAACTTTCCTCAAAGAAAGTTTAATGTTTAATCTTTTAAACCAAATACTCTTTTAAATTTAGAAAAAAAATAATTGAATTTTTTTATTTCTATTGGGTTTTTTCCATGTTCCCTCATAATTTAGACGCGATCAAATCAATTAGATCGATCACTTCGATCTTGTTTTTAATTTCCTCTTCCAATTCATCATAAGCATCCCGAAAATTTCCAATACAAAAGGGACAGCTCGTGGTGAGAATGTCTGCTCCCGCCTCCACGGCTTCCTTGATCCGCTCTTTCGAAATCTCTTTAGCCAAATCGGGATATTGACTCTTCACACCCCCTCCCGCTCCGCAACACCACGCATGTTTTCTGTTTCTCCTCATTTCTATTAATTCCACGCCAGGTATCTTTGAAATGACTTCTCTTGGAATCTCGTATAAATCCATGTGTCGTCCTAAATGACATGGATCGTGATATGTAACAAGCTTACTCTCTCCTTCCGCTTGTTTAAAAGGAATTTTATTCTTTTTTAACATATCTATTAATATTTCAGTGATATGCTTAACTTCAAAAGGCAAATCAATACCCAATATTTCGGAATAATCTCTCTTTAACGTGCGGTAACAGCCCGCACATGCCGTGAAGACGGTTTTTGCTCCCATTTTTTTGAATAAATCGATATTATGCTGAATGAGATGAGAAACCGAATCATAATCTCCAATTCTCAATCCAATAGAACCACAACACCATTCATCCTTGGAATGAGCGATATCTATTCCACCAGCTTTTAAAATCTTCATCATATTTTTCAAAGTTTCTTGTTGCCGTAAGGGCATGGTACACCCGGCAAAAAATACAAATTCACCCTTATCTTTAAAAATAGAAAATTCTTCGGCCCATTCGTATTTTTTCTCTCTCTGCTCACCATAAGGATTCTTCATGGAATCATCTTTCATGTATCGAATGAGGTCGGCATGCCTTTCTAAAGGAGCAACTCCTGCTTCAACTAAATCCCGCCTTAAAGCATCCCATACTTTATAATGGTCAATCCACTTGGAAGTATTTAACACGATTAAATCATTGTGCGTCATGTGACATACTTCCGAACAATTTGCGCATTCCGTGCATTGATATACGAATTCCGCTAATTCCTTGCTCAACGGAAGCTTGCCTTCCAATACACTTTTTAGTACGTTCATTCTCCCGCGCGAAAAATAAATTTCAAAACCCTCTTCTCCTTTTGCTTCTTTCACCGCACATGTTAGATATCTTCCCACCGCCGGTCTTATTGAATATCCGCAATCTCCACAGCCCATGCAGCTCATGATTCCTTCCCATTCTTTTTTCAAGTGTTTTAATTCCGTCATTTACCTTTTCCCTCCCCAAAAATTAAATTTTCCTGTACTTAAGATATTTTTTGGATCGAGAGCATTCTTCACTGTAGCCAAGAGCTTATAATATTCTGGTAAATAAGCTTCAAGATCTACCATCAATCGGCTCGCAAACTCGCCCATCATGTACCATTCCACGCCCCATTTCGTCACTCGCTCTAAAAATGATTTCCACAGCCTTAAATTGAGTTCCTCGAAATTTTCATGGATCTCCCCGTTATAATAGCTTCCAAATGTCGTAAACCCGCATGTCAATTCTACATTGCACCCATCAATTAATAAAATGGGCCCAGATCCCGAAATCGGCCGCTGTCCTGTTATATTTGTAAATACTTGCATGTCATCGTTATGTTCCATGTCCCATTGATCAATATCATCTAAAATCTTAGGATACATGTTAATTGGAGTGAAACATTCTGCTGTACAAGGCTCTAAGGCCGGTACCATACCCCAGAGATTATGATAAAATTGCCAATGCCCTTGTTCAACATAATGCCACTTGGCGATATTTCCATCCGAGATTTCCGGCCCTAATGACTCACATTTATTATTTAGGAAAATTTGATCCAATTGTTTCACTTTTTCCTTTAACTCTCCCTCTGAATTCGCCTCAACAGTGTAAAACATAATGGCTCTTTTCTTCTTTATGTGATCCCAAAGGGGAAACATGCCTTGTTGACATCCAATCTTCACTATTATATCATAAATATACATTAAATCATAAACATCAATGCCTGCACGTCTTACTTCTGAGAAAATCTTGGAAGATACCGCCCTATCTTTTCTGGGCAATAAAAAGGTTTTATAATCTGCGTATTGAGGTCTCGGGAATACTTGCAAGGTAACTTGGGTTTTCACGCCAAGAATTCCGTTATCTCCGCAAAACAATCCATTCAAATCGGGACCGTTTCCACATCTATTGAAATGCTGTTTAGTGTATTTATTCGCTTTAGAGCCCGTCTCAATTATCTCTCCCGTGGGAAGTACTACTTGGAGTCCCACTAATTGATTAGTACAAGAACCGTATTTTGCACAACCACCTCCTCCAACAGAATGGTGGGATATGCCGCCTCCTACGGATGCTGTCATGCCCGAACCAGGGCCCATGCAACCCGTGTACAGACCATAATGACACAAATATTCATTTAATTTACCCCAAGAGATTCCTGCTTCTACGGTAACTGTTAAATTATCCTCGTCTAAGTGAATGATATTATTCATGCGTTTCATATCAAGCACGATCCCTCCATCTTCCACGGGCTTGCTTCCGCCAAATTCACAATCGCCCCCGCCCCTTGGAATCACGGGAACATTTTCTTCATTGGCGATTTTAAGGATTTCAGATATTTCTTCAGCGTTTTTAGGTCTAATTACAATATCGGGAACACCTTGAAGCACGGGATCGACATTTCTGGAGTAAGCATGCCGTACAATGAGATTATTGGAGATAAATTTTTCCGTCACGATTTTTTCGAGTTTTTTATATACTTCTGACATTATAATTAACCTCTTACTCAAATATAATAATAAATATAATAATAAATAGTAGGATTTCAAATAATAAATCTTATCTTTTATTTATGAAAGTGAAATATTTTAACTAAAGGGATCATGAAATAAGGCAAGAAATGGAACAAATTAAATCAAGTATGAATTTTCTCAAAAAGGTGGGACCTTATGGAACGACACGTGGGAGTAAGAAGGCTTAAAGGATCTCTTCCCAAAATAGGCATTCGTCCAACCATTGACGGACGAGAGAAAGGGGTTAGAGAATCCTTGGAAGAGCAGACCATGAAGTTAGCAGGTGCTTGTGCTGATTTTTTATCTAATAACTTGAGGCATCCTAATGGTAGTAGAGTGGAATGCGTGATTGCCGATACCACTATAGGAGGTGTTGCGCAAGCTGCTGAATGTGCTGAAAAATTTGAGAGGGAAAAAGTGGGGCTTTCCATTACCGTGACGCCTTGTTGGTGTTATAGCAGTGAGGTTATGGATGTTAATCCTTACATGCCTAAGGCCATTTGGGGATTCAATGGGACTGAACGTCCGGGAGCCGTGTTTTTAGCCGCAGTTTTAGCTGCCCACGATCAAAAAGGGCTTCCTGCTTTTGGTATATATGGAAAGGACGTACAAGATGCTTCGGATACTACTATTCCAGAAGATGTAAAAGATAAATTATTAAAGTTTGCGAGAGCGGGATTAGCCGTGGCTTGGATGAGAGGAAAGTCATATCTATCCATTGGTAGCGTTTCTATGGGAATTGCCGGATCAATTTTGAAAGATGACTATTTTCAGAATTATTTAGGCATGAGAACCGAATACGTGGACATGTCAGAAATTTCGAGACGGTTAAAAGAGAACATTTTCGACCGAGAAGAATTTGAAAAAGCCCTAAATTGGGTAAAACGGTATTGTAAAGAAGGCATGGATGTAAATCCTCCAGAAAAGCAAAAAACTCGGGCTGAAAAGGATGCTGAATGGGAAATCGTCATTAAAATGACCATGATTTGTAGGGATTTAATGATCGGAAATCCTAAGTTGAAGGAATTGGGATTTGGAGAGGAGTCTTTAGGGCATGATGCCATCGCCGCAGGCTTTCAAGGGCAAAGAAATTGGACTGATTTCATGCCAAATGGAGATTTCATGGAATCAATATTGAATTCTTCATTTGATTGGAATGGTATTCGGCAATCTTTCATTTTCGCAACGGAAAATGATTCTTTAAATGCCATGGCGATGCTTTTTGGTCATTTACTGACTCAAACCTCTCAAATTTTCGCAGATGTAAGGACATATTGGAGTCCTGAGGCGGTCAAAAGAGTCACGGGAAAAGAATTAACGGGAATCACAAAAAACGGCATTATTCATCTCATTAATTCTGGTTCCGCAACCCTGGATGGAACAGGACAGCAAGAGCAAGATGGAAAACCTGCTCTAAAACCATTCTGGGAAATAACAGAAGAAGAAGTGAAAAAATGTTTATCCGCCACGAGGTGGTGTCCGGTAATTAGGGAATATTTCCCAGGCGGTGGATTTTCTTCCAATTTTCTTACCCGAGGGGGCATGCCCGTGACCATGTCGAGGATAAACATCGTGAAGGGGTTAGGATTAGTTTTGCAATTAGCAGAAGGATGGACTGTTGATTTAGACCCTGAAATTCATGCGATTTTAGATGATCGGACCAACAATACTTGGCCGACCACGTGGTTTGTACCTCGTTTAACGGGAGAAGGCGCATTTAAAAGTGTCTATGATGTAATGAACAATTGGGGTGCAAATCATGCCGCAGTTTGCTATGGACACGTGGGAGCCGATTTTATCACGTTGGCTTCCATATTAAGAATGCCCGTGAACATGCACAATGTTTCCGAAGAAAAGATTTTTAGACCTAGTGCTTGGTCCTCATTTGGAACCATGGATTTAGAAGGAGCAGATTTTCGGGCTTGTCGTATTTATGGGCCTCTTTATGGAACGAATAGAGGGATATAAATTAAAAAATAAAAAACAATATTGAGATTCATAAGAAAATTTCAATATTATATTGCCTTATTCTATTTGTTTTTTTTTCTTTCTTGTAATTGTTTCTTGAAATTCGATTAAAATTCCGAAGGGTTTCATGGTATCAAAATAGGTTACTTTTTGACGCCATGTTTGTCCTTGATGGACAATTTCATATCCTAAATCTGTAAATTTTTTCACATAAGAATCCAAATCATCCACGAATATTCCAAAATGATGGAGCCCTTCTTTTCCGGCATCTAAAAATTCTTTAAAAATGCATTCCCCTTTAATTAATTGAATTAATTCAATTTGCGTGCTGAAAATGCGACTTAACCCAATTTTAGTGGAAATAACCGTATCTTTTCCCCTGTATTTAAATGGCGTGTCAATGTTATCAAAAAAAGCGAATTTAGGGAGGTGAAATTGGCTCTCTAAAAAACGGGCTTGCTTTTCTATATCCCGGTATACATACCCTAACTGATCTACTTTGAGATCCCCTAAATTTAATTCCATGCCCTCCAATTTTTTCTCATTCATTTTTTTTATTTTACACCTTTTATTCGATTTGATTAATATTTATATTTTCTTAAATACAATTTCCATTATAGAATTATTGAAAATGAAGGTATGAAAATGAAATATTCTCCGACTATAGAATCCTTGAAAAAGCATGAAGTTCCAGCTTGGTTTCATGATGCTAAGCTGGGCATTTTCATTCATTGGGGGTTATATTCCGTACCCGCTTTTGCCGTGACGGGATTAGATTTAATTCAATCCATGAAAAGGGGGATAGAAGAACATTTCAAGAATAACCCTTATGCAGAATGGTACTTAAATTCCCTCAGAATTCCCTCAGAAACTCAAAAATACCATTTCGAGAAATATGGAAAAGATTTTACTTATGATGATTTTGTTGAAATCTTTAATGAGGAAATAAAAAAATGGAACCCAGACGAATGGGCAGGGTTATTTAAGAAAGCAGGAGCTAAATACGTGGTATTAGTCACCAAGCATCACGACGGCTTTTTAATGTGGCCCAGCAAGCATCCTAATCCAAAAAAGAAAAATTATCATGCGAGCAGAAATATTGTTGCTGAATTATCAGCAGCCGTGAGAAAAAAAGGCATGAAGATGGGATTTTACTATTCTGGTTCATTGGATTGGTCCTTTAATCCCCAGCCCATCGTAGATATCAAAACGTTTTTGAAGAATGGGGTAAGGACGCCGGAATATATTGAGTATGCAAATAGTCATTGGAGAGAGCTCATTGAAGAGTATAAACCCGACATTTTATGGAATGATATAGGATATCCTCCTAACAATTTGCTTGAATTATTTAGCTATTATTATAATGAGGTGCCGGAAGGCGTGATAAATGACAGGTGGGAGCAACTGCGCGAGAAAGGAGATGATTTTCCAAAAGTAGATCATTCGGATTTCATTACTCCTGAATATAAAACCTTCAAGAAAATTAAGAAAAAAAAATGGGAATCGACACGGGGTATCGGCAATTCTTTTGGCTATAATCAATTTGAATCGGAAGAGGATTATCTAAAATCAGAAGAGCTCATCCGAATGTTCGTGGATATCGTGAGTAAAAATGGAAATCTTTTATTAAACGTGGGTCCAATGGCAGATGGTACCATTCCCGAAGCTCAGAAAAAAGTGTTATTATCTTTAGGACAATGGTTAGAAATTAACGGAGAGGCGATTTATGGCACGCGACCGTGGATTCGCCCCTCGGATAAGGCTAATGAAAATATTGAAATTAGATACACGTGTAAGGAAAACGATTTATATCTATTTATAATGGAACTACCATCTCCTAGTATTTCCTCCCTTTCGATACCGTCCTTGGTTCTCGAAAAAAGTTCTAAAATCCTTCTACTTGGTCAGGACAATCTCTTAAAATGGCATGCGGAGCAAGGACACACGAGGATTTTTCTCCCTTCTAACTTGCCAGAATCACCGGTTCATGTATTAAAAATAACACCAAAACCTCAATAATATTCTCTAAACGGTGAATAACATTATTGAGTGAGGGATTTTATTGAATTCTCTCTCGAAACATTTAATTCTTTTTCTCATCACCTTAGGTCTTTTAATTCCTCTATTTTTTGGCTTTCAAGAAGAACATGTTTTGAAGATTCCCCTAACGATCTTGCCATACCTTTATCTTTTTTTCGGAACTTGTTTTTTCCTTTTAATTAATGAAGGAATAATCAAGCTATTTTTAAAAGATAATTGGTTGGAAGAAACTAAACAACAAGTTGTTGTGAATGCAATGCTCTCACGTAAAAAATTCATTGTTTACGGGATTTTTCCCCTAACAATGCTCATGGAAGAATTAATTTTTAGATTGTATTGTATTGGTATCTTGGTTTGGTGCCTAGATGCCATTTCAAGCATTTTTCTCTCAAGCACCATTTTTTCCCTTTATCATCTCCATTTCATTCGAACATTTAAAGAAAGAAAATTGGTTTATTTATTCATGGGATATTCTTTTTTATTAGGCTCATGTTTAGGTGGGCTCTTCTTAAGCTTTGGATTAATACCATGCTTTTTATTTCATTTATTCATGGCCTCTCATGCATATTTCAACATTTACGTGAAAATTAAAAAAAAAAGGGAGAGAAAAAAAGGATGTTAATCATTTTCTTAGAACTCTAACTATAAATTTGGCCAAATGTGGACCAATTGTCCTTTCCTCCCGTCGTTAGAGGAAACGGGAGGGTGATTGATGCATCACGGCGGCGGCGAGAGGCCACCGCATTCGAGATGAGCTTGAAGTAATAACGCCGAGAGGCGGGCGGAATTCGAGTGCCGCGTGAGATGAGGCTCGCTTGACGTGCTGCGACCGCACGCATCGCACTCGAAATCATGGTAGGGAATGCCGTTCGCCCTCGTCCTACTCAGAGTGCCCGCTTGCTGAAAGCACGCTGCGCACGCTTGCGAAGTGAACGGGCTCACGGGAATCGTGTCCCGGTA
>JALGVJ010000004.1 GCA_029838195.1 Promethearchaeota archaeon | reverse complement strand
ATTCATTAATATATAATAGATCGTCATATTTTTTCAACTTTTTGGTGGTTTTGTCGTCAATCTTAGAGCTGGAGCGTGGTAACTGAGATTAATTTGCTACCTCATATTTTTTTTCTTCTTTTCTGTTCTCATTCCAATCTTGTTCATGTATGTTCAATAACCATGATCATTTTTAGAACACTTAATTTCTCTCCTAAATTACTCTTAAAATTAATACCATGAAGTAAAAAGAAAGTATGCTCCTCTAAAGTTTTAAGCATTTTTCAAAATGAGTGAAGTTAATAAAAAAAAAAATTAATTTTAAATAATAAAATTTAAGATTGAATTCCTAATTTTTCTAATTGCTCTTTTGTAGGAAAGCCCGTATCCCAATCCCAGCCGCGTTCTTTATAATATCGTTGTAAGTTTTTCTCTAAATCAAGCTTGACACCAGCAGTTTTACCCTCCTCTAACACTTTTAAGAGATGGCCTGGCAGCTTATCATCTTTTCGCGTGATACCTAACTTACAATTAATTAATCGCTTCAAGGTGTTAATCCGTTCTCCTACCATCATGAGCGACTTTCTATTATAATTAAAGCCGGTGGCAGCATTAATATAATTAATGATGTTTTCTAAGGGCGGATTTCTAAAATTACAATTCACTGCCGAATCGTCAATAGCTCGCAAGTCTTGAAGTGCAATCACTCCTTTTTCCCGTCGGTCGATGCTCTGTCGATCCCCACCCTTAATTCGTAATTTTGGATATGCCAAATTACCTAATTCTGCTGCAAACCAATCACATTTCTCGTGATTCGCACCCACGCAACACGTCATGTAGCTGAGCGCCTGGCCAGCAAAAGCTCGCGGGTCGTGCATGGGCATTTCCAACCCCTTCACGTGAGCTGCCAACTCCAGATCGACTTCAAATTTCTGTGCCATGAACCGCGTCCCCTCGGCTAAAATGGCACCGATTCCTTCTTTTTTCGCAATTTTATCAATTAATTTTAGAACTAACTCATGATTGCCCCATTTAATTTCTTCAAGGTTCAAGTCTCCTAAATATTCCTTGATCTTGGGAATCCCAATATTGTTTTCAACGAGATAAATTAGAAATGAAATACTAACTCCACTTGAAATCGTGTCCATGCCTAATTGATTGCATTTATGATTCGCATAAATAACGGGTTTTGGTTCAAAAATCCCAAGCATGGGACCATAAGAACATACTGTTTCATACTCGGGCCCATCAACCGTGAGCTCTTCTCCATTCCATTCAATTATCGTGGTTTTCCCGCACCTTAAAATGCATCCTGCGCAGCCGTAATCCAAGACAGGAAAAGTCTCTTTTAATGTTTTACCCGCTAACTTTTCCGCTAAATATTCGGTCTTCGTAAAATAATAGCCAGGTGAATCCCCTAAAGACATGCCAATATCGAGATAGGAGTTCGTTCCGTACAAGCTAAACGTGTGAAATACTGCAGATTTCATGAAATCCGTTTCAATTTCCTTTTGCTCTTGTTGGAGCATCGCTCTCATGGCATTAACATCGGCTATTTCTACTCGATTAGTTCCATGGATGGCAATGGCCTTTAAGTTCTTTGATCCCATTAAGCACCCCATGCCGCAGCGCCCAACGGCTCTTCCCTCATCATTGATGATTGCGGCATATTTCACGAGATTCTCGCCAGCGGGGCCAATCGTTGCCACCCGTACCTTATCATTATTCAAGTCTGCCACGATCATTTGCTGGGATTCGTAAGTATTTTTACCCCAATATTTTTGAGCATCCAGAATTTCAATTTTAGCGTCATAAATGTATATAAGCTTTGGAGTGCTAGCTTTCCCCGTAATGACCAGCGCATCATATCCCGAATTGTGCAAGGATATGCAAAATGTCCCTCCTGACGTTCCTTCTCCCCAAATCCCCGTCAAGGGAGAAATTCCCGAAACCGAATACCTTCCCGAAGAGGGACGTAGCGTTCCTGTCACGGGACCCGTTGCAAAAATTAAAGGATTGATTTCCGCAAGCAGATCTTTCTTTAACGTTTCATAATCTTCCTCCTTCAACATGTCATGGATTATCTTCGCACTTAAACCCGTCCCCCCTAAATAATCCTTGGCAATTTGGGGATCTAAATCTTTCACTTCCACGTTTTCTTTTGATAAATTAATATAAGCTATCTTACCATTATATCCATATAATTTTTCACTCATTCTTTTCCTCACCTTCTTGAATTAAAAATCAATGAACTTGCCATCCCAGGCATATTCATATATCTTTTTGTAAAGCTCTTTATTGATGGGGCGGTAACTCGTAAGAGAAACGGCGTCATCATTAGCATACTCAGCAGCTAAATCGAGCTTGCTCATGTACTCTTCCTTTTCAATTTTTGGTCTTGTCAATTCCTGCACGCAAGTTGGTCCATCGATCGATCGAATAAAATCTTTTAATGCTTCAATGAACTCCATGAAAAGCTGGTCCCTACTCTTGTTTTCTGGCTTGATCTTGAAGAGCGGGAGTAAATCTTTCCATCTATCCGTGACTTTGTATTGAAATTCGATAGAATAAGGAAGAAACAACCCAACACTAAGTCCGTGGTGAACTCCGAATATCTTCCCGAATGAGTGGCCTAAAGAATGATCAATCCCGGTTGTGGTATTACCAAATCCAATTCCAGCCATCAATGAAGCCATTTGCATGTGGCTTCGGGCTTCCATGTCTCGTGCACCAAATTTAACGGCTCGAGGCAAATACTTTATTGTTTCCTCAATAGCTTTCAAGTTTAAAGCATCAATAAAGGGGGTACCCCAATTTGACACATAAGCTCCTAGAGCATGGGCAAGGGCATCAAGCCCCGTGGCCATGGTTAAAAAAGGAGGCATGTCTTTCACGAAATAAGGATCTAAGAGGGTTATATCGGAAAAAATTTCATCGCTTAATACTTCAATCTTTTTAGGTGGTTTCCTAGAAGTATCCGTGATGACAGCAGCTTGCGTTACTTCACTTCCAGTTCCACTTGTGGTTGGAACTGCAATCCAAAATTTCACTTTCTTACGTAATCCTAAAGAACCAAAAAATGGAAGGATCATTAGAAGATTTTCTTCAGGTTTTTCATATTTAATGAGAACCATTTTCACCGTGTCCATTACAGAGCCGCCACCAATTCCAAAAATCACGCGAGGTTTGAACTCCTCACAAACCCTTGCTCCTTCTTCAATAGTTTCAATGGGAACTTCCGGAATGGCTCCTGGCCATACTTTCCATTCCATGTTAATGGTATCCAAGTAATCCGTGATTTTTTTTGCGAATTTTTGCGTGAAATCATCACAGATGATAAGAGCCCTTCGTTCTTCCGGTTCGAGCATGGCTTCTAAATAGTTAGTGATTTGAATTAACCCCAGTTTTCCAGTATAAATCCTGGATGAGAAATAGTTTGACATTACTCCTCTCACCGCTCTTCCGCCCATTGTGGAAAACATGTCTTTTACAACCTGAGCTTCATACCAAGTTAGCTTTTCTTGACTCATTTTACATTTTCACCATTTTTTTTTAAAGTGTACAAAATTTTTAGAAATAAAAACATGATTTCAGATTTTTAAATTGATTTAATTTTTTTTTAAATTAATGGAGTCACTATCAAATAAGAAGTTATTGAATATATATATCAAGGATATTTTTTTTCAAGGCGATGAGGAGGGATTGAAGATTAAATTTTCATACCTTTCATGTATTCTTCTTTTTCTGGTAAGCGAACGTCATGTTGTTCTAAAATTTTTAAAAATGCGGGCAGTTTTTCCATGAAGTGTTCAAAATTCTTATTTTTTTCGATAGTCCAACCAGTTTCCGCCACGGCGATTAGGCGAGGAAAGGTGTACCATTCAAGGGCATTTTGATCCGGAATAAATTCAGTCCACAAGCATGCCTCAATTCCCAAGATTTGTTCATGAAAAGAGTATTCTAACCCTTTAGGAATAGGATCATATTGATACACTTTATCCAGTGGATTAAACTTATAACCATAATTTAAATAGACGTATTCAAATTCAGACATGACCACGACACGGCCTTTTTTAACATGCTGAAGGAGTACGTCTAAATTTGGAGTCCAGTATTGACAAATTGCCGATTCTACTAACTTCTTATTTAAAATTTCATTCCAACCCATGGGAATGCGCTCGTGATCGTTTAGATAATTAGAAATTTCATTGGTAAACCATACTTGTAGTTCTTCTTCATTATTTAGCTTTTCTTTTTTCATGAGAGCTTGACACTCCGAGCATTGTTGCCATTGTATTTTTGGCACCTCATCTCCTCCAATGTGGATTATTTTTGAAGGAAATAATTCTATGATTTCATTCAAAATATCGTGAAGGAAGTGGTAAGTTTCTTTTTTTCCTGCACATAACACATCTTCATGGATGGCATATTGCGTGCTGACTTCAAACTGCTTTTTTTTCCACTCACAGCAATACTGCGGATAGGCTGCAAGAAGAGCTGAAACGTGGCCCGGCACGTCAATTTCAGGAATTATGGTAATGTGGCGTTTTCTTGCGTGTTCAATTATTTCTTTAATCTCACTTTTTGTATAGAAACCCGAATATTCCTCCGAGAACTGCTCTTTTCTGGGCTTTCTTCGACCCGAATGCAATTTTTTCCTTTTTCTTTTTGAACCTATTTTTGTTAAGAGGGGATATTTTTTAATCTCAATTCTCCATCCTTGATCATCAGTAAGATGCCAATGAAATTTATTTAATTTCAATAAGCTCATTAGGTTCAACATTTTTTTAACCGTAGAACCTCCGAAAAAATGCCTCGCTTCATCCAACAGGAAACCTCTCCATTTAAAGCGGGGATAATCAAGGATTTCAACACATGGAATATCAAAATTACATGATGCCTTCGTGAGACTCTCGTTAGAAATGATTGGAATTAATTGTCTTAAAGTTTGAATGCCATGGAAGCCACCTGCCGGCGTTCTTGCCTTTATCATGATGTATTCGGACGTGATTTCTAATTCATATCCTTCTTCGGGCATTTCTTGAGGAAAATCTATGGAAGATAAATTAATACCATTATTAGGCTTGCTGAGCTCGTTAACCATTTCAATAGAAAGGTTAAGGTTGAAATTTTTAATTAATAAATCTTTCAGAAATTGGGCCTCCTCCTTAAAAAGGCCCTCCGTGAAAATCACGTGATTTTCATCCATTTTAAAAGTACCTTTCCCATGTTTGATTTGGACGGGTTCTGGGATGATATTTGGAATGAATTTCATGATATTTCCCTTTCTTGTTTAGCTTTTCCTATTAGTGCCTTTTTAAATGCATTAACAATTCTAAGAATAATTATTTTATTAAATGGTTCTTAATTATTTAGATTATCTTACTAATGCGAGATAATTTACCATGAACGTGATTGATCTCCGGTCAGATACCGTCACGAAACCGTCTCCTGCCATGTGGAACATGTTGCGCTCCCTCGATAATTCAAAAATCGGTGATGACGTGCTTGGTGAAGATCCTACCATTAATGAATTGGAAGAAAAAGCTGCCAAAATAATTGGAAAAGAAGCTGCGCTGTATGTCACTTCAGGAACTCAAGGTAACCTTGTTTCCTTGCTTTCTCACACCCATCCTGGGGATCAAATTTTAGTAGAGGAGCTCAGCCATCTTTACATGAATGAAGTAGAAAGTGCTACTCGAATAGGAGGGTTGATGATTCGCACGTATCCTTCGAATAAAGGCGTACCCTCCTTCGAGCATTTACAAGAAATAACGCAAAATAATGAAGATACTAATGAACATCCCATCACGCTTTTCTGTACCGAAAACACTCATAATTATTATGGAGGAACGGTAATTAAACCTTCCCATCTCGCAAACATGAAGAAATTTACGGAACGTAATAATCTCAAGTTACATCTCGATGGCGCTCGAATTTTTAATGCTGCGGTCGCCTTGGGCCTTCCTGTTACCGAATTTACAAAACACGTGGATAGTATCATGTTTTGTCTCTCTAAAGGGCTCTCATGCCCCGTTGGCTCCATCGTGGCAGGTTCTAAACAATTCATTTTAAAAGCAAGAAAATTTCGTAAAATGGTCGGGGGAGGCATGAGACAAGCGGGAATCATTGCTTCTTTTGGGTTAGTCGCTCTTGAACAAGAATGGATACAACGGTTGAAAGAAGATCATTATCATGCTAAACTACTTGCGGAGGGTTTAAGACAATTTGATTTTCCCATATCCATCCCGGAGCCCGAAACTAACATCTTGATCATTACGTTTCCGGAAAAGGTGCGGGTGAGTAAATTCATTGGTGGAATCCGGAAAGAAGGTGTATTGGCCTTTAACATCGATAAACATCGGGTTCGATTTGTCACGCATTATGGCATTACAAAAGAGGATATCCACCTTGCGATAAAAAAGATTGGAATTATTTTAAAAGCCATGTTCAAATGAACTCTTCTTTTTTCCATGGACATATGCGTATTAAAGTTGCACATTTCTATGACTGCGTGAACCATCTTTTCAATATATTAAACAAGGATTCCTAAATGAGAATTAAATATTTTCACCATGTTAAAGAATTTAAAATTTATTCCATTGTTTTTTTTTCTTTTCAAAAACCACTCGTAGGGTTAAAGCTAATGCTAAAAATACTAGTCCCAAGAGGAAAAAGGGTTTATATAAACCATTTCTAGGTCGACAAATCAATATGCAAATGTCTCGTGGAGGATAATCTATTACCCAACTCCACCAATATTCACAAGGACTCCCGCAAATCTCAAATAATGGCATCCGAATAACGTTTAAAAAAAACATCAATGAGCATGTCAAAAATAATATACCAGTCCAGAAAAAAATCATGCTCATGATCCTAAATTTATCTTTTTTTTTCATGTTATTCTTTCTTTCTTAATTTTTTAAATAATCATGAACCATTTTCTTTTAAATTTTTTTCTCCTTAATGATTTTTTCCTCTCGCTCTCACTATCATTTTTTCTGAAACTAATCATTACTCTCGTTCCATGTTCTAAAATACAACACTTAGAGTCAGGAAGCATTATCCAAAATATACCTCTTAATTTTCTTAAAATGTCATTTCATTCAATGTAAATTTGAATTTTTAAAGTTTAAATAAGAGATAATACAATATTTTAATTAATTATTAATGTTTTAATTGAAATTAATTCTGATATGTAAAAACAAAAATAAAAAAAGGAAGTGAAATTTTAAAATGTCGGAATCTGGAAAACCTCTCGTGATCTCGGCAGCACTCGCTGGCGCTGTCACGATGAAAAATCAAAATCCCGCAGTTCCTTATACTCCTGAAGAATTTGCCGAAGAAGCAAAAAAATGTTATGATGAAGGCGCCGCAATTGTTCATATCCATGCCCGAGACCCAAATAAAAATGGCGTGCCTACTCATGATTTAGAGATTATTGGATCGGTAATCAAAGCCATTAAAGAAAAAGCTCCCGATATAATTATTAATTTATCCACCGCAATATCGGCGCTTTCTACGCCTAAACAAAGAATAGCTCCCGTGGCAAGGTTCAAACCTCCCTTAGCCTCTTTAAACACGAATTCCATGAATTTTTCCGTGGGAAATTGGAAAACCGGTGAAGTGGTACTCGCTCCCGATAATGTATTTAAAAATACCTTCTCCACGATTCAGAAATTTGCCAAGAAAATGAAAAAGGCTAAGACAAAGCCTGAAATGGAGATTTATGATTTTGGCGGGCTTTACAACATGCTTTTCCTCAACAAGCAACAAGGACTTTTTGAACAGCCCCTCCATTTTCAATTAGTGTGGGGAGTGCTTGGAGGAATTCCATTTACGCCCTTGAACCTCGCACATATTCTTGAACTTTTACCGGAAAATGCCACGTGGAGCGTGTGTGGAGTCGCAAAGGCTCAATTTCAAGCAGCTTTATGTGCCGCCGCTCTTGGTGGACACATTCGAGTAGGGCTAGAGGATAATATTCGAACCATTACCGGAGAATTAGCAAAAGGGTCATGGGAGCAAGTACGATGGGCAAAGAAAGTGGCCGAGATAGCAGGTCGCAAGGTTGTACAAGGAGAGGAAGCAAGAAAAGCATTAAATCTCCTAAGAGAGGATGTGGAACTTTAAGAAGGAACAGTTAAGAAAATTCCATGTCAATATTCAATTAAATTTTTTTATTTTATTTTAATTCTTTTTTCTGACCATTTTATAAAATTTTTATTTAAAAGATTCTACTTTTATAATGCAAAAATATCAAGAATAATATTAAAAAGGGAAAGTAAAATGGTTGTAAAGACACCAGTTGTAATCTCCGCAGCTCTTGCGGGAGCCGTAACTGTTAAGAGGCAGAATCCTGCTGTTCCCTATACCCCGGAAGAATTTGGAGAGGAAGCGAAAAAATGTTACGAGGCTGGGGCATCTATAGTGCATATTCATGCCCGAGATCCCGAGAAAGGAAATCCAACTGCAGATTTAGAGCAAATCAAGGCTGTAATAGATGTAATAAAGGAAAAAGCTCCGGAAATTTTGATAAACCTGAGTACGGCGATAAGTACGGTTGCTACGGAGAAACAAAGGATTGCGGTTATTAAGGAGTTCAAACCAGAATTAGGATCATTAAACACGAATAGCATGAACTTTAGCGTTGGAGATCATAAAACCGGAAAAGTTACCATGGGGAATACTAATGTATTCGTGAATAATTTTCGAATGATTGAAAAATTTGCCAAAGAATTCAAAAAAGCTAAGACTAAACCTGAGATGGAAATATATGATCTTGGTGGGATGTATAATATGCTTTTCCTCAACAAGCAACAAGGACTTTTTGAACAGCCCCTCCATTTTCAACTTGTTTTTGGCGTGTTGGGAGGGATCCCTTTTTCGTATGAAAACATAGCTCATTTACGGAATCTCATGCCACCGGATGCTACTTGGAGCGTGTGTGGGGTAGCAAAGGACCAATTTCGAGCAGGGATGTGTGCCGCACCGATGGGAGGTCATATTCGCGTTGGATTAGAGGATAATATAAGAACGATTACGGGAGAGCTCGCAAAAGGGAGTTGGGAACAAGTAGAATGGGCGGCTAAAGTTGCGAAATTAGCCGGGAGAAAAGTGGCTACTCCCGATGAAACTCGCAAGATTCTAAATTTACCGCAACAATAATAAATAATATTTTTTTTTTTTCCTTGATATAATCCATCTTATAATTAAAGGAAAAAATTTTAGTGATTAGAAGTTAACTTTAGTTCGCAAGGAATTTTTTTTATTTTTTTGGTTTTTTTACGTGATAATTTATCTATTTTTCTTTATCTTTATCGGAGGAAAAAAATAATTTAATTTAAGTAAGTAAGGTGTTTTAAAAATTAATTGAAGAAAAGGAATAGAACATGGATAAGAAAATTGGAGTATAATTTAAATTTTTAAAAAATTAGGATATTTCAAAAAAAAAAAAAATAATGAGAAATTGGAGGAATTTCTCTATTCAAATGAATCATTTTTTAGAGGTAAATGATAAAGATGATAGAAATTGAAGATAATGTAAAAAAAATACCGGTATTGGCTGATGTGGATGTTTTAGTCGTAGGTGGAGGTCCAAGCGGTATTTCTGCGGCAATTGCAGCAGCAAGAGAGGGCATGAAAGTCCTGCTCATGGAGAGATTTGGTTTTTTCGGCGGGACAATCACGCAATCCATGGTAGGCACGATCGGCTGGTATAGATTTGCAAAAACAGTGGAAGCCGGGGGAATTTATTTGGAGTTTGAACGGAGAGCGGAAGAGATGGGAGCCGTGGTTAATAAGTTCAATAAAAATCTCATGAATACGGAAATGGGGTTATATTTTCAGAAAAAAGGATTAATTAAGGATGGCAAGTTCACGCATGCCGTGTTAAATACGGAATTGTTTAAAATTTTAGCTGATAGAATGATAGAAGAGGCAAGAGTGATTCCTTTACTACATAGCATGGCCGTGAATGTCCTTAAAGATGGAAATACCCTTAAGGGAGTAATTACTGAGAGCAAATCGGGCAGAAATGTCATTTTAGCCAAGCGAGTAATTGATGCTACAGGGGATGCCGACATTGCTTTTAAAGCGGGAGCTCCTTTTCGAAAAGATCCGCGAGAAAAATTGTTGGGAATTACCTTGAATTTTAGCGTGAGTGGAGTGGATATCGAGGAATTTTTTTCTTGGTTCATTAAAAAAGTCCAAGAAAAACCAAGACTGTTATCATGTTTAAAAATTACGGGAGAGTTATTTTTCATGGATGAAATCTCTTGTCTATTAGAACCCTTAGAGGATTTGAAAAAAGGAATAAAAGTTCCGACTCACATAAAAGTAAAAGATTTTTGGAATAGTTATTCTGAAGGAGGAGAAATTTTCTCTTTTAATGGCATCCACATGGGAAATATTGATTGTACAGATATTAAAGATCTTACAAAAGCGGAGATAGAGGGGCGAAAACGGGTTATTCAAGCTCTTAAGAAATTACGAAAACGAGTCCCCGGCTTCCAAAAAGCAAGACTAAAAAACTTTGGATTTTCAATAGGAACCAGAGAATCAAGAAAAATATTAGGAGAATATGAATTAACAGAACAAGACGTGACTAATCAAGCCCAATTCGCAGATAGTATTGGAATTTGCCCTGAATTCATGGATGGTTATGGACGACTCATTTTGCCCACTACGGGAAGATATTTTCAAGTTCCTTATAGAATCATGTTACCAAAAAATATTGAAAATCTCCTCGTGGTTGGGCGAGCCGTGGCAGGAGATAAAATTTCCCACGCCACCACGAGACAAATGGTTTGTTGTGCGATAACTGGTCAAGCAGCCGGCATTGCTTCTGCTGTATCCATTAAAGAAAAAGTTACAAGTAGAAATGTAAACATGTTTCATGTTCAAAAAGTTTTGATGGAAAAAGGAATAAGGATTTCTTGAAGAATTGTTGAATTTTTTCTTCAAAATTTATAAATTTTTTTGCGTTCTATATCAAATCGCCGCATTCATTGATTAAAATATAATTTATTGCATGTATTAATGATTTCTTTTTATTTCCATTACGTTTCTTGCTCTTTTCGATTAGTTTAATTTTTTTCGGAAATTGTTGACGACATTCATGAGCAACTGGATGTACCGATTCAGCATTCACATTTTTAAAAAAAATTCCTAAATTTCTTGTATTAACCGTAAAAATCATTAATAACTCACGTATTGAAGAAATCAAATTTTATTGATTTGGTTGGATTTAGAAAAGACTTAAATTCTATTAAAAGATTAAATGAACTTATCAGAGAACAAATTAAAAGAGATGAAGAAGAGTATTTTATAAGAGATAATTTGAGATGAGAAAGTTTAAATCTTTAAATCCTTATTTTAACTCATCTAAATCTTTAAGAATTTCTTCCCATGGAATGTTATCTCCAAAAGCTTCTTTTAACCCTCTTGCCAAAGATCTTGCTTCTTTTCTAGACATTGCGTTTTCTCCGAATTCTTTATATAGGTCTTTATCATAGAGTTTTCCACAATGCTTACACTTATAATATTTTTTGGACTCTCTGTAGTCCGTTGAAAAGCAAGAAGGGCAAATAAAATTCATGAAAGAATAAAATGGTTTTTTTGTTCTAATATTAATATCGTTTTAAAATATTTAAATGTCATCATTCAAGAAAGTTAAATGTCAAGTTTCTTATTTTTCAATTAAATTCCATTTTTTATTCCACAATCTTTTTGTAAATAAAATGAGAATAGCTTGTCAAATAATTCACTTCTGAATTTATCAATTTTATTAAATTTTGTTCCGTTTGAATTGATATCTTAAACATTAAAGATTTTTTCTTTTTTTCGCTTTCTCATTATCATATTAAGAAAATTTTTAATAGTTAATATTATAATTTATACAAAAGTGATGAATGAATCATGATAAAATTTAGTGATAAACAATTAAAAATTCCAAAATTAATGCGCCCCGTCTATTTAGTCACTGTAGGCATGTCAAAGTTCGATAGAGCTTTTCCAACGACTCGAACAGAAGAATTATGCATACAAGCTTTTACAGAAGCGGCAAATTTTGTTAATATGACTCCAACTGAATTAAAACAATACATTCATACGTGTTATTATGGTCATTTCGCCGATCATTTTGGCGATCAATTATTAGGTGAAGCTGTCATTCATGATCGTTTAGGTCTCGATCCCTTAGGAAATATTGGCGTAAAAACAGGAGGTGCTACGGGAGGGTCTACAATGTGGGAAGCCGTCAAAACTGTAGCTTCGGGTTATAGCGATTGCGCCTTAGCAATGGGATGGGAACGAATGGATGAAGTTCCTACGGATGAAGGAAATCATCTCATTGCATGCGCGGCAGATAAGGATTGGGAAACTCCGCTCGGCCATATTTATACTGGCTATTATGCAGTAATGGCTCAACGCTACTGGAAAATCTTTGCGAAAGAAGATCCTTCCTTTCGGGATACTATGGCAAAAATTGCAGTTAAAAATCGAGGATATGCTCGAATGAACCCTCATGCTCATGGAGGTCTTGATATTACTATCGAAGACGTTAAAAATTCACCCGTTGTAGCACACCCATTAAGAGTTCTTGATTGTTGCCTCATGAGTGTCGGAGCCGCTTGCGGTATTGTCTGTGATGAGAAGACTGCTTATGAAATCACGGATAAACCATTAAGGATTTATATTGCAGCAGGAAGCCATACATTAAGAGTGGGAGATCGTAGGAACATGCCTATACCATTATTACCTAATGAAAGTCCTGGTCAATATGACAACTTAGGTAAAGAATTTCCCGGTGGCGATAGGTATCCCGGTTTTACGGGGTTTTTAGCTGCTCGAATGGCGGCTAATTATGCATATCGGATGGCTGGTGTCGTGGACCCAACAGAAGATTTAGATGTTATTGAACTTCACGATGCTTTTACAATTAGTGATATTCAAACTTATGAAGATATTGGCATTCGACCGTACGGACATGGAGCTGAGTATATTGAATCGGGGGATGCATATCTCATTAATCCACACACGAGAAAACCCGGAAAATTACCAAGCAATCTTTCTGGAGGATTATTGGGTTGCATGCATGCTGTAGGTGCGACGGGGTTAATGCAAATTGCCGAAATTGCTTATCAATTATGGAATCGTTGGGATGAAATTCATGAGCCATGGGAAAAATGGGAAGCATTTGGAAGGCAAAAACCTAAAGATTGGACAAGTTTACAAGTAAAAGATGCAAAAAGAGGCTTAGCAATTAGTCATGCTGGAGTAGGATCGCACGTCACGTGTACCATACTAATGAATCCAAATAACCTATTAAAGGAGGATTGAAAAAAATGCCAAAAACAGAAGAAGAAATGGGATTTGTTGAGGTTATTGATGGAAAATATAAGATACGAGGAAAATTTCATATTATTGAAAAAAACCAACCCATTTTCGATAAAAATGAAAATAAGTTAGCAGGAATCACGAATCCACGAGATATGACGTATATTCATTCTTATGGAGGAGAAGCCATTTTTTTTGAATCATTAGGAAAAGGGCGATTATTGGCAACCCGCTGTGATAATGATAATTGTCTTGCAAAAGGGTCTGTTTTTGAACCCTTCAGAATCTATTGTCCTGATTGTCTCCGTAAAGCCATGATAGTAGATATAACGGATAAAGCAAAAAATTGTGCTCGCATTCATTCTTTCATCATTACACATCGTTCAGGTGCTTTTAACATGTTACCGAAACCAATCAAGTTTATTAATGTTGAATTCGACGAGGAAGTGAAGACTATTTTAATGAGTGTTTTAGCGGTAGGTGAACCGAAAATTGGTAAAAGAGTTATTCCCATTTTTAGGACTAAAGATCCTACCTATACTATTTTAGATTTAATGTTCGTTCCAGAAAATACACCTGAATCCGATTTACCAGCAGGATTTACTTTTTAATTTAACTTTTTTTTTTTAGGTTTTTCTTTTAAATAATTAATATTGATATAATTGGAGAATTATGAATTTATCGCTTTAACTTGATTGTATCTTATTTTACAAATATACCGGATGTAATTTTTTCCCTCTGAATTTAAAATTGAATTAAATTTCTTGAATTTATATTTTTATTCTATATACTAAACATACATTTTAATTTTCACCATCAACACTTCTCATCAAAAAATCAACGTAAAATTATTGACCTTTTTTATAACATTTATTTATATCTTTTACTATTTACCAATTAGTATACCTAATAAAAAACAAAAAGAAGATAAAAAATGGATATAAGATTACGTGAATTTGAACCGATTCGAATAACGCGCTACGTGCCGGAACTCGATATTTTGAACAATCCGCTTCTAAAACCTAATGAAAAAGAGTTTTTAGAAGAATTCTACGAATTTCTCGAAAAAGAACTTGATGAGGATTTGAGAGAATTGGAAGAACTTAATTATTACGTGGAAGAGCCCACCCAAGATAAAAAAAAAGAAATCATCTTCCGCATCATGAAAAAACTAGCTCAAAAAGGATATTATAGCACGGTTCTGGTTGATAAAGATGAACATGAAGTCGGAAAAGTAATGAGAAATGCCCTAATCGCCTTTGCTTTATGCGGTGGCAGGTGGTCGGAATATAGCGAACGATATATTGCCGGAAATTGGAGCGTGGAAATGGGACGCTTAGCCGGTGGTACCCTTTATTGTAATCCTGTTGATTACAAGGCTAATGATTACCAAAGAGAAAAATTCTTGCTGCCGGTTGCAAGAGACGGCGCAATAGCTGCTTCCGCAATGACTGAATTTAATGCTGGGAGTGATATTTCCAGTATGGAGCTAAATCTACAAGTCCAAGACGATAAGATTATTGCTAAAGGTAAAAAAGTTTTCATCACGAATGGCATGTTATGTGATTACTTAGTGCTATATGGTCGCTTGAATAATGGACCCATAGGAGCAGTAATCGTGGATACGGAGCATCAGAAATTAAAGAATTTTCGCTCAGCAAGAATTAGGACGTACGGTATGAACGACGCTTTCGTAAGTCGATTAATTTTTGATCGGGTGGACATTCCTCGTGAAAATTTACTTCAAGGTCATGGCTTAGAGATTGCGTTTCACCAATTGACAGAGGAGCGTCTTGTAATTTCAGCAGAGGCTTTAGGAGATGCGATGAAAAAACTCTTATATTCTCACACGTGGGCGTTAAATAGGCATCAGTTCAATCGAAGGTTACATAAATATCAAGTCATTCGATTCCCAATTTCTGAAAACATACGTCAATTAAATCTTTTGATCTCTGCTTTAATTAATTACGTTCGGGAATTAGATATTCATCCCGAGTTAGGGACTTCAAAAATAATGGCGGCGAATACCATGGGGCTAAAAATCCAAACAACAGAGTTAGCTTTTGAAAGTGCTATTCATTGCTTCAGGACGATGGGCGGGCGCGGATTCATTCGCCAATATTCTGCGCCAATTGGATTTTTAGATCCCTATTGCATGATCCACGGAGGAGGTTCGAACTATGTATTAGAAGATTCGGAATCTAGAAAATTCTTCAAAACGGGGGCATCTCCTTCAAGATATGAGGATACCATTCCGAACATTGACATGTTTTTTAAATGAAAGCTATAATAATGATTTAAAGGGGAAACCTTTAGGAAGAAACAAAGAGTTTAGATTTTTTTCATGTTATTTTTAATTATAAAAGTTTAAATTAAAAAGGTTCTGATGTATTATTTTATTAAAATTCAATGGCCTTTTATTCTTAAATAATACGCAATGCTAAGAGAGGAATAATGGATTTTCGTTTAAATTTTGATGAATTTAGTGTTGATATTTCAGAGGATATCAGTAAATATAAGGGAAAAACCCTTACAGAATTATTTCCTAATCACGTGATTCGAGAGAATGATATGGGATGCTTCATGGAAATTCAATGGGAAATTGAGCATCCTGATATCGAATTAGATTTATCTATTACCCGAAAACACTTATTAGGGAATTTAAAAGCCATATATCAGGTAGGAGAGGTAATTGAGCAGCAATTATTTAGGAGAGGGATTAACACCATAGAGGATTTAATATATAACGTGCGTTACAAAGATTCGGCAAATGAACTATTAAAGTTAATTAAAGAAAAGGACTTTTCCCATCTTATTCAAAATAGATACATTCATGATATAGATTTACTTTTTTGTTTTGAGAAAAAGGATCTTCTTTTTCTTGATATTGAAACATTAGATTTATATGATAGTCCCATTATTATCTTAGGGATGGGATATCAAGATAAGGATAAATTTCGCATTTTACAATATTTTGCACGCCAATTAGAAGAAGAAGTGGCGGTTTTAGAGCATTTCAAAAAAATCGTGCTTCCAAACTTTAAAGGCTTTATTACATATAATGGAAAGAGTTATGACATCCCTTATATTGCCAATAGATTATTATATTTTTTTGATGAGAATCCTTTGGTATATGATAACGAAGATCCTTATGAAAAGAGCAATACACTTTATTACCACGTGGATCTCTATCATAATTGTCGCCGAAAATATAAGGGATTGCATGATAATTATACTTTAACGAATATTGAATGTCAATTATTAGATTTTCAAAGAGAGAACGTATTACCAAGCAGTTTAGTGGGCTTGTGTTATCGTAAATATGTGGACAATCCAAAGCGCTACGTTGGATTGGTTAAAAAATGCATTGAACATAATTATCACGATATTTTTTCTATGCTTTTAATCTTAAAGGAATTAATCAAGCAATGAACAATACTTAATTTTGGTTACCACGCATAAAAACTCATTTCTCTTTACTTTAAAAAGAATATAAATTTTCAATTAAAATGAATCATTTAAATAAAATAATAAGTAAATTCATCATAATAAATTATTGTAAGCGAAGCTCATGAAAATCTTTCTCATCATTTTTGATACACTCCGTAAAGATCACACGGGAAAAACTCATGGCAATGACTGGATAAAAACACCTAATTTCGATGCATTTGCTAAAGACGCGATAGTATTTGATAATGCTTATCCCGAATCTTTACCAACTATTCCAGCTCGAAGAGCGATTCATACCGGCATTCGAACATTTCCTTTTGATAACGATCCACCCTACCTTCGAACAGATGATATGACTGAATCGCCCGGTTGGACTCCCATTCCTTCCCATCAAGTTCATCTATCAGAGTATTTAAATCGATTTGCCTTTATTACAGCTTTTATTTCCAGCACGTATCATCAATTTAAACCCAACATGAATTTCCATCTTGGATTTGATGAATGGCATTTCATTCGGGGACAAGAATTTGATAAATATCGGGCGAGAATAAAGGGAGATAAACGAGAAATTAATCAACTTGTACGCCAGTTCTTAATAAAAAAGACTAAAGAAAATCGCTCGCAAGTTCAAATACAAAAACTCTTATTAAATCGATATCTCGCCAATGTCCAGGATAGAAAAGAAGAAAAAGATTATTTTCCGGCAAGAACTTTTCGACAAGCTGTTGAAACGTTGGAAACTTTAAAACACTATAATAATGTCTTTCTTTTAATTGATGAGTTCGACCCGCATGAGCCTTGGGATCCTCCTGATAAATATTTAAATCTCTATTTAGATGAGAACTATAATGGTAATAAAATCATACATCCTCTCTATTCTGAGACTCATGATTATTTATCTGAAGAAGAATTAAACTGCATGAGAGCTTGTTATGCGGGAGAAGTTTCTCAATGTGATGCGTGGTTTGGATATTTCATGGAAAAATTGAAAGAAATGGAGCTATATGAAGATTCTTTAATTATTTTAACTAGTGATCATGGGCACTTATTAGGGGAGCATGGAGCTATTGGAAAAATTCCTACTTTCTTATATCCTGAATTAGTTGAGATTCCCTTTATTATCAAACCTCCTGGCGGAGTAAATGGGCCTAAGCGCGTGAAAAAAACGCACGTGTACATTCATGATGTCTTGCCTACGATTCTTGGATTTTTAAATAAAGAAATTCCGGATATTTTTGAAGGTATAGATTTATCCGTGTTTGTTAACGAAGATGATCATTTTATTGAAGGAAGAAATTACGTGACTTGTGGAATGGCCCTTTGGACGCTATATAAAGATGATCATCATGCCTTAATAACTTCTAATGACCAAACTTTTCAAAAATTATTTGATCTTAGCAAGGATCCTAAATGGGAACACGATATTGCCAGAGACAATCCAGATCTTTGTAAGGCTTTGTTTGAAAGAATAAATAAGGATGCTCGCAATCATCTCCTCTTATCGTTTAAATCGAGAAGATTTAAAAATTTAGAAGAATGGTTTCAAAATACTTATCTCATGTAGAAATCATGATTTTATCGATTAAAAAAAAAGTTATTTATTTGAATCCAAATTCTCAATTGATATCTCTTTCTCATCAATATAATTTAATTTACATTGTATTAAGAAGTGATTTTTTCTCTATTTTTTTAAATTCATTCATTTTATACTGAACGCTTGAGACACGGATCATAGTGGTTTTAGAAAACAGGAATGAAAAAAAAATATTTGTTATTTTTTCTTTATTCTAACAAATCTCAATCACTACTATTTTAATTAAAGGAAATATTACTACTATTAATTTTAGGAGTGAGGCTTTGTGAAATCTAAATTACTATAATTTTTCTAATTTGCGTGTTAAAAATAAAAAAAAATAAAAGAAAGAAATTTAATTTATTATTGTTAAATATCAAAATAAGGGGGTAGACTCATTTCTTGAATATTCGCGGGTTGATTTTTAAAGAATTTGGTCGTATTCGATCTGATAGAAGGACTCTCATCCTTTTGTTTCTTATCCCCTTAATTTTAATTATCGTATTTGGTCTCACTTCAGGGGGAGGCCCGACGAAATATTTTAATGCCGCGGTTTTAAGTAAGGATGAAATGCATTGTTGGAAGGGTTTTAGAAAGGAGAAGGATGCGCATCAGTATGATGATGTTTTTATTTCCATAATGCGGGATAATACGAGTTCTTTCGGTCTCTATGAATCGTATATTGCTCATAATTATTCTGGATATGAGTATACTTTTAATAGATATATTGAATTATTGAGGCAAGAAACCATTGATGTGTTTATCGTATTACCTGAAAACTTTTCTGAATCCGTTATTAAGAAAGTAGATCCTGTTATCATTTATCATGTCGATGGTTCAGATTTAAACGCAGTAGCCGCCATTGAAGTATCCTTGCAAGAGCCCATTGCTTTATTCCGGATTGAAGTGGGAATGACAGAAAACATGACCGTCATGGCGCCTTCCCTCGAATTTGATGTTCCCTTTTGGGAAACACAAGTTTTAAATTATGCCGTTTCCATCATGCTTCCTCTTATCGTTCTAGGAACGACAATGAATCTAACCTCGCTTTCCATTGTTTCCGAAGGGCCGCTTCCTCGAATGTTATTAACTCCGACAGCAAAAATCGAAATCATTTTAAGCAAGTTATTAGCAAATACCTTGATCATGATCTTACAATCAGCAGAAATTTTTGTTACTATTGCGTTATTTGGGTTATATTCTTTAGGTTCTTTACTCGAGCTATATCTGGTGTTGGTATCCATCGGATTTTGTGGCACGTGCATTGGATTATTCATATCAGCCATAAGTCCTTCAGAACAAACTGCAAATCAACTTTATATCATGTTTTTCATTACAATTCTAATCTTCTCGGGAGCTTTTGTCGATGAATCCTCCTTGTCTCCCGTAATGCTAGTATTAATCAATAGTCTACCATTAGGTCATGCGATCTCCCTGTTAACCGGCATTACACTTAAGGGATTATCCATTTCTCTTGAAGATTTTATCCCATTAAACTTGATTAGTTTAGTTTTTCTATTCTTGGCTTATCTTGTATTTAAAATTAAAAAAGTGGAGGTTTGAAGTGGCTTCTAGCATTTTAAGACTGAGAAAGAAGGGGAATTCAAGGCGATTCTTTCGAAATATAAAAGCCAGCCTTTTCAGAATTTTAAAAATGGTTAAAAAAGAATTTCGATTATTACGCAGTGACCCTTATAATTTATTTATAGCCTTAGTACTTCCTCCCTTGATCATCACGCTTTTTGCCTATTTATCCATTAGTTCTAGTCAGAATCCCATTCCTATTAAAACAATAGTTATATCTTACGATTCAAATACATTCATAAATCCTAATGACTATACTGAGCATAAAATTGATAATTATACCATTCCTTACGTGAATGCAGTGAATAAATCTCAAAAACTTTCATTAGAGCAATTTTATAATGCTTCTGAAGAAGTTTATGCAATGGAAAAAGCAAGAAATCAGTTGCTTTCGAATAAAATCAGTATAATCATCGTCCTTCCCATGGATTTTTCTGAAATGATCAACTGGGGTCAACCGGCGTTCATTCAATGCATTGTAGATTCCTCTGACATTCAAAAATTACAGGAATTCTTGAATGCAGTTCAAGATTCTCTTAATATATTTGTTCATGACAATAAATTAACATCGCAATTCAAGATTGTTGGTTATGAAGAATTTTCCATTCCTCCCAATTATAATTTTCAATTTAATAATGCCATGACATTGTTATTACCAATGATGATTTTTGGTATTTCAATGGTCTTGACGATTTTAGTCGTCGTTCGAGAAAAACCCATCGCACGATTACTTCTCACGCCGCTTAAAAGACATGAGATCTTATTATCAAAATACATCACGTATTCCCTTATCTTATTGGCCCAAGTTATCATACTTTTAACTTCAAGCCTCTTGAATGGCTTGTATTTGGTTGGCTCATTATTTGATTTATTTCTTGCATTATACATGATTGGTTTTGCCGCCTTAAGCATGGGCATATTCATAAGTTGTACGAGTAATACCAAAACGGAAGCTAATCAATTATTTTTTGCTTTTTTCATCTTAATCGTGATTTTAAGCGGGATTTTCGTTCCAATCGAATCCATGCCCGTCTATTTACAAGTTGCAGCATACATGTTGCCTTTATCCCATGGAAAACCCATTATAACGGGAATAGTCACGAAAGGAAAGTCGGTTTTTGGTTTTGATTTTTATTGGTTATTAGGCATAAGTTGTTTATTTTTCGTGCTTAGCTTCATCGTTTTTTATTTAAGAAAATATGAGGTTTAAACAATTCTTGAAATTTTTAAAAAACCATCATGAATCCCATTAAAAAATTAAAAATCTGAACAAAACACGTGGAAGGAACATAAAATTGAGAGAACTAGTAATTATCGTAGAGAATCTAAACGTAAAGTTCGGCAAAAAACAAGTCATTCACGACGTTTCATTTTCTGTTAAAAAAGGTGAGATTATCGGTTTTTTTGGGATTTCTGGTGCAGGAAAAACTACCATAATTCGAGCGATTACATGCCAATTGAGTAAAAAATATTGGACTGGAAAGATTCTTGTAAATGGGTTGTCACCTGCTAAAAAGAGCAATCATGCAGAAATTTTAGCTTCCATAGGGTATGTTCCTCAGCTCGAAGAGTTAAATCTTTACTATGATTTGAAACCTAAAGCTAATATTGATACCTTTGCTTCTGCATACGGTTTGAAAACAAAAAAATCGGAAGAAGTTGCGGAACAGCTCTTTCACATTTTAGATATTCCGGAAGATACGTGGAAAAAACCATTAGAGCGCATGAGTGGTGGTGAGAAGAAACGAGTGTCTATGGCAATTGGGCTCATTCATCAACCAGAGGTTCTATTTCTTGATGAGCCTACAACAGGAGTCGATGCTAGTAAACGATATGAAATCTTAAGTTATCTCAAGAAATTAAATCAAACATTAGGCACTACAATGTTTATAATCTCACATGACATGGAATGCTCTTTAATCTGCGATAAAGCTGCCATCTTACGGCAAGGGAAAATCCTTGAATTTGAAAATCCTCAGATATTAATCTCAACTCTTCCGAGTAAAGGCATGTTGGCTAGATTCACGATTGAAAGATTAAACCAAGATGTCATGAATGTTTTTAAAACCTTTCCGGTAGAAAAAATAATACGAGTAGGAAACGATGTCATTGAGGTATTTATTGAAAATTTTGAACAAGAATTACCAAATTTGATTGAATATTTAATTAAAAATAATGTAAAAATTAATTCTTTTAATAAAGATAGGGCAACTTTTCGAAGATATTTTCAATTAAGAATACAAGAAGAAGAATTAAAAGAAAAAAGAGAATGGGAGTATCAAATGGAAGTTAAGGGGGGTGGTGCTAAATAGATTACTTATGGAAGCGAAGAATAAAAACAACTATTATCATATCGCTGGTACTTGCGACGCCCATACTACTATTGATAATCATAAACACACCATATAAACAGTATTTTAACGATGAAGAAATCAGAGAACTTAAAGATGACATGCTCTACTTCGCATTAACCCATCAAAATCCTAGTTCTGGTTTATTCATTGAAGTTGATATAGATTCCACGCATAGAGCCATTTATTCAATTAATTTCTCTGATGATGAATTTTCTCAGTCTAACTTGATAAACCCTAAATCGAATTCCTTACTTAAACCCGAGGTAGACGATTTATTCTTTCATTATTTATTTGAAAAACAAAATGATGATGGGGGCTTTTCAGATATTTATGGATTAAGCAACATGTTTTCCACGTATGAAGTTGTTGCAACTCTCACTAAATTGGAACCCAGTTTTTTTGATCCCGTAATAGATGAGGAAAAAATTGACAAAATTATCAATTATTTGAAAGAAAGTCAAGAGCCCCATGGATATGGCTTTAGGCTTAATCCAATTGTGAATGATTCTGACATCATCTCAACTTATTGTGCCGTGAAATTAGCAGGAAATTTTTCTGCCCATTCCTTGTTAAATAACGTCAATCTTTCAAGTTTCATTAATTCTACATGGCGAGAAGGAGGGTACGCGTATACAAACACCACTATTTTACCAACGCCTGAGAGCACCTACTATGGAATAAAAGCTTTCTTAGAATTGAACATGACCTATAGCTTAATAGAAAGGGGTTTAATAATAAGTTATTTTACTCTTTTAAGGTATGCCAATTTAGACGGCGGATATGCCAGACAAGTGGGAGAACCTTCGGATATACAATCTACGTTTTATGCGGTTTCTTCCCTGTATGAAATCGGTTTCACGCCTTTACAAAGATTTGAAACTTTAAATTATGTATTGAATTGTAATAATTCTGATGGTGGCTTTGGTTTACGGCCGGGAGATAAACATGAATCTACTTTTAAATCGGGATGGGCTGCTATGAATACAATTGCTCTATTTGAAAAATATTCTCTATTAGATGATGAGTTTAAAGAAAGAATTAAACAAGTGCGTTCTAATTATTATCAATGGTTATATGAACATCAAGCGAGAAATGGTTTGTTTGGGCATATAACAATTGAATCAAATTATTTAGGTATACTTTCGGTTTACCAGCACAATTCAACAGCAATTCCTGAACTTATAAACATTAATAATACCTGGGAATTCGTGGAAAATTGTTACAATCCCCAAGATGGCGGTTTTGGTTCTCGTCCTCAAATGAATTCTAGTTTATTTTCTACATTTTGCGCTATTGAATTGTATAGAATTTTTTTTACCCATGAACAAATTTATCTTCCGAATCGAACCACCACTCAAGATTATTTAGCTGATTTACAAAATCCAGATGGTGGTTTTAGGGCAGGAAATGATACCGAATACATTTCATTTCTTTTTGGCTCCTATTATTATTTAATTATAGATTTAATCAACACAAATATTTCCACTGTAGAAACCAGTTATTGGGCCTATTCATCTTTAAAAATATTAGGTGGTCTGGGAAAAATTAATATAAGTTCATTAGAACATTGGATAAAGTCTTGCCAAAATGCGGATGGCGGTTTTTCATTATTCATGGGATTTTATAGTGACGTGATATCCACCTATTATGGTTTAGAATTATTGATTTCACTGGAAAAAGATCCCTTATCAAAAATTTCAGCGGTTGAATTTTTAAAATTAGCTCAAATAGATAATGGAGGGTTTACGATCATGCCCTCTCTTTCTACTTATGTAGGCATAAGTATTTCTTATTTTCTAGTCACGTATAGTGCTTCTAAAGCATTGTATGATTATCGGTATCAACCCGAAGACATGAACGCTTTAATAGATTGGTTTTTAGAATGCGTGAGTAAAAAAACGGGAGGATTAGGGGATGCCCCCAATTTCGGAGGAGATTTAAGAAATTGCCCTTTCGGGATCACTATTATAGATTATTTCCAATATGATCGTGCATTTGATCCTACACCTTGGAATCAATTATTAATATCGATTCTTTCAGTTGAAATTGCTTTTTTTTGGTTGTTAGGTTTTATAACTTTCCTCTCGTATTTTGATTTAATAGAAAGAGTAAAATCGTTATTAAATATTAGAGAAAAGTTAAATATCGATTATTTAAAAAATTCTCCGGCAATATTCTGCGAAGATTTATGTATTTATGCTGGACGAAAATTGATTGTAGATTCAGTTTCTCTGGAATTAAAACACGGAGAAATTTTAGGCGTGTTAGGAGAAAGCGGAGCTGGGAAAAGTACGTTTATCAAGGGATTATTGGGCATGAGAAAAACTAAAGGGATTTCTCAAATTTATGGGATGGATGTGAAAAAAAATGCCAAGAAAATTCGCCCCATTTATGGATATTGTCCTCAAGACCTTTCTAAAATTTATCAAAATTTCACGACTTTGCAAAATTTACTCTATTTTGGCAACCAATATGGGATTCCAGAAAAAGAGATGAGGCGAAGGGCCCGTAGAATTTTAAGAGCATTAGAAATTGAGGATAAAATGTATGAACCCGTGAAAAATTTATCAGGAGGTCAGAAACGGCGTGTTTCAATTGCGATTTCCTTAATTCATGAACCAATCATTCTGTGGCTGGACGAGCCGACGAGTGGTCTTGATCCCATCGTGAGAGAAAATTTATGGCTTTCACTCACTCGGATCAATGAACAATTTAATACTACTTTGATTGTTATAACTCATTATCCAGAAGAATCGCGTTTTTGTCATAAAGTGGCCATATTTAGAAGGAATCGAGGGTTGATAGATTACGGAAGTCCTAAGGAGCTTTTAGAACAGCTTCCAGGAAAAGGAAGAACCATTACAATTGTTTTTAAAGAAGTTCAAGAAAATGTCATTATGAAATTAGAAAAAATGGAAGGAATTTCTAAAGTTTTAGAAGATAAGGCGGGAACGGATTATTCTATTTATTCCGATCTGCCCATTAATGAGGTCGAAGAAATTATTAAAAGAGAATTTGGAGAAGATTCTATAGAAAAAATTCTCCAAACAGAATCAAGAATGGAAGAATATTTTAGATATAGAACTATAGAAATTGAGGAGTAGAATTAAGAAAATGACGATTAAAGAAAAAGAAAAAAATGAAACAATAGAAGAAGAAAATCTAAAAAAAAAAGATGAGCGGGAACAAGAATTAAAATTATTAAGAGCAAAAATCTTGGATGCCGTGCGAAGTTCAAAACGGTATTGGATGATTTATAGAGAGGGAACCTTCGGTGTCATGACAATTCTTAATTTAATTTATAAGAAAAGCTATGTAGAAGTATTATTTTTCACAAATCGTGATGTATTAGAAAAAGGAGTTCCTTTAATAAAAATCCATACTCCGGTTGAAACTGAAATTGATTTTAATGAAATTACTGCAGAGCCCGATTTTGATGAAGATGGATTAATTAGTCCAATAAAAATTATTAAACGGTTAAATAGAACAATTGTTAGAGAATATAGCTATCATTTATCTGTTTTAGAAAAAGAATTAGAACTTTTAGACGAACATTTTGAATCATATAGTATTGAGAACAATCCCTTTAATAGAGAAATTTTTATTCATTTTCCCAATTTCTTTTTGAATTTATTCGTGAATTTTGAAGTGTATCCTTTAGTTCCTAAAATATCATTTTCTCCAAAACTTTCAAGAATTATCAAATTAAAAGATTTTTTAGAAATTCCTTCTATTAAAGAATGGGATGAAAATAAACCGTTGCACGTACATGAACTCGTTGAATTACTAATTGAAAAGATCTTAAAGCGCTTAAAACTACCCCCACTTCTCAAAGATTCGCAGCATTTAATTTTTGAAAATGTATCCCTCATGTCGAATGTAGATAAAATTAGTTTTAAACTTCGAAATAGTCAGACCCTAGGAATCTATATTGATTCGAATCATTTAACTCAAGAAGAAATAGATTTAATTTTGCCTAAATTACATGATTTTCTTATAGGAACTAAAGAGGATTTTGTTGGTACCATTAAAATATTTGGAAAACATGTTCAATTACTTACCACAGAAGAAAAAAATAATATTTTCATATTTTCTGCAGAGGAAAAGAAAAATATTAAAAATTTACCTCTATCTAAAGCATTAAAAAAAGGCATTAAAGTTAAAAGTCCTTTAAGAATTCATAGAAAGGCATTAGAAAAGGTACTAAAAAAAGCCGGATTATTAGGTCTAAAAGATGAGATTTATGAGGAGTTTGAAAAAAGAGCAAGACTTTTTAAAATATTAAGAAAATGGAAAGAGAAAAAGGATTTTATTGATGAATTAATGAAAATTTCCGGATTAACCCATAAAAAAGATAAAAAAATGCATGAGCTAAATCCTCTGGAATTTTTAATTTTTTCAACATGTAGAGTCTTATTACAGCTTCCTACCATCCTTTTAGTTAAAATACCACAATTTTATTTAAATAAACTTCAATATGATAAATTCAACGAATTCATTAAAAAAATAAAAGCTAAATATCATGTAATTTTTATATTTCAAGGCCCTGAGGAAATTATTGCGCAATGTGATAAGATCTTGATAATTTCAAAGTTTATCGTGGAAACAGGTTCTCTAAAAGATTATAGGTCTAAGTTGCCTCAATCCGGAGAAATTCTCTTAATCGAATTGGATAATCCAAAACAAGAGGATATTGAGAGGATGAAAAATATGGAATCTTTGCTTATCCTCGAAGAAAGGAAGAATGAAAAGTACAAAATTTACACTAAACGAAATTCTCACGATGTATTCCTCCTATTAATTAAAATTTTTGGACAACATTTATATAGTTTTAAAAAATATCAAGCTGATTTAGATGATTTTATTGAATATGTTCAACAAACCAATGTGAATTCCATCTCATCCGGGAAAAATTAATAGCATGGCATGACTAACAAAAAAATGTGAAGATTCGTGATAGAAAGCATTTATATTTTAAATGAAAATGGTGTTCTATTATATGAAAAGTTGTTAACAGAAAGCGTATTTGACAGTAATTTACTGATAGGATTCTTCTCCTCTATTACAAATTTTTCTCGGGAGGCCTTAAATAGCGTTATTAATTATCTCGATTTGGGTGAAAATAAAAAATTAATAATTATTTCAATGAGTCGAGAAGGTCTTTTGGGCGCAATGATTGCAAATTCGAAAGATAATAATATCCTTCTTAATAAAATTTTAAAGACGATATTATTAGATTTTATTGACGAATATTCACCTGAATATGACGTGAATAAAATTGATCCTGTTTTAATGAATAAAATAGTTGCTAACTCTTTAAAAGGTAAAAAACAGCCATCCATGAAAAAAAGGGTAATTTTCTCTTGGTTAATTGTAGCCCCTTTATCATACTTTTTATTATTTATTTCTCTTAATACCACCCAATTTTTATATTCTCTTTTTCAGCTAGATCAATTATTATATAGCCAATTAGAAATTTTCACCATGTTCATGCCAGCATTAGTGGTTTTAGCCATTGCGAATATTCTTATAATTTTTACCGTTCCTAACTTCATTTTAGGTTTCCTAATAGGGCATTTAAAAATTACATTTATTAGCTCGTTTTTTTTAGTGATTCTCATTATTTCTCTTTATTTTTTCTCTACCACCCCTCTATTTGCCTATATCATTATTGCTAACTTACCTTTTGCTTTTTTCGTTTCTTTTTCAATTTCTTATGTTGGAATTCGTTTATCTAAACGCAAATTTTTAATTTCAAAATAAAACCATGTGGTTTTCATGAAAAAATATAAACACTTAACTTTTATATTCCTTTTAAATTATTATTCTAAAACCTTTAAGAGTGATGAATAATTGAGCGAATTGGAACGTAAAATATTTGATATATCTTGGAATAATTTTGCAAGAAATGATATAATTGAAAAACTCCAGTCTACTTATTACGATTTAATTATAATTGGAGGCGGAGTCACTGGAGCAGGAGTAGCTCGAGAAGCAGCTATGCGAGATCTAAAAGTTGCTCTAGTTGAAATGCAAGACTTTGCGGCAGGCACATCTTCTCGAAGCTCTAAATTAGCTCATGGGGGAATTAGATACTTGGCTTACGGAGAAATGGATTTAGTAAAAACTGCTACGACCGAGCGAAATTGGATGCGTCATCATTGCCCGACAGTCCGACCCATCCCTTTTTTATTTGCCGAAATCGAAGGCGGTAAGTATAAAAGAAGAGATATCACTGGAGCGTGTAAAATTTATGATTATTTAAGTGATAATGGTCAAGAATTCAAGAATTATAAGAAATATAAATGGTATTCAGCCGAAAAAATTCACGAGATGGAACCAGAATTTATTCAAGAAGGAGTCAAAGGGGGAGTAGTATATTATGATTGCAATGTAGATGATGCAAGATTGACTCTTGAAATCCTAAAAGAAGCAGTTGTAAGAGGGGCGGATATAATTAATTATTGCAAGGTTATGGATTATATAATAGAAAATGGAAAGATTATTGGGGTAAAATGTGAAGATCTCGAAAATAACATGGAAGTTATTATAAAAGGCAAATTAATCGTAAGCGCCACTGGCATATGGACAGATCAATTACTAAGAAATTATCCTGAAAATATTCCCAAACCTCTTATTCGACCAACAAAAGGAGTGCACGTTCAATTTCTAAGAAAACATGTGAAAAATAGAATGGCAACGATTATCAGTTCTATAACCGACGATAGATCATTTTTTGTACTTCCTCGCAATGATGATTTCACCATTATCGGAACTACAGATACGGATTATGAAGGAGATTTATCAAGTCCTTTTTGTACGAAAAAAGATGCTGATTATCTAATAAAATCGGTAAAATATTATTTTCCAAATGCAGAATTGGATTATGATAATATTCTCTCTACTTATGCGGGGATTCGTCCTTTAGTAATGCAAAAAGGGAAATCAGAGAGTGAGGTTTCTCGAAAGCATGTAATATTTTTCTCTGATGATGGGCTTTTGACAATCACTGGAGGAAAATTGACCGAATGGCGAGCAATGGCAGAGGATCTTTTTGAGGAGGTGGAAAAAAAAGACATTTTTCCTAACATTCATAGAGAAAAAGGCTTTTCAAAACAAAAATTCATTATCATGATAGAAAAAGAAGATTGGCTAATGGCTCTTGAAGAAAGTGGATTTGAATTGGATGAGAAAATCTCTAATCATCTTTTTCAACAATATAGAAGAGGAGCCTTGAAAATATTAGAAATCATTCAAGAAAATCCTCACCTTTCTGAGAAAATTTTAGAGGATTATTATTTTATTAAAGCTGAAATTGTTTACACTCTCCGTTATGAACTCACGCTTCATCTGATCGATGTATTCTGTAGGCGTACTGAAATGGCAATTTTCATCGACCATAGAAAGCAAGAAAAAGCAGCAAGAATAGTTGCAGATATCATGGCTAAGGAATATGGGTGGAATGAAAAAAAAAAAAATCAAGAAATTAATACATACTTGGATTATATCAAGAAGACTATCGCCTTTATTTAATTTTTAATTTTCTTATTTTACATTCGAAAATTTTTGGACTACAATATTTTTTTATACTACAAGTACATTATAATATTAACTTTAAATAATTCCATTTTAATGATTAATATAAATTTAAAAATAAAGATGTGAATATCATGGCGATAACTGATCAATTCTTAATTCCGCTTGGCCAATTAGCGGGATTATTTGTCATTATTCTTGGTGTTTTTTGGCTAATTTTTGCTTTTTATGAGGCAAGTAGAAGAAAATCATGGCGAAAATTAACAAAAGTTGAGGAATGGGACTTTAATATCACGGCCTTTTTGAAATTTTTAACCGCTTTAGGATTTTTTGCTGGGTTATTTTGTATTATTTCAGGGGTTGCCGGATTAATCCTTAATATCGCTCCTAGTATAGCTTATCAGACTCAAACGGCAAATGAACGAAATTATTTTACATCCATATTTCTAATTGTTTTAGGCATTTTAACGTTAATGAAACCCTTAAATGATTTGCCCATTCCCAGTATCATTGGTTTTCTTGTTGCGGGTGGTGTAACAATAGCAATTGCGTTCCTCATACCAGATTCAGCCGTTGCTTTAATAGAGAATTATATTGATCCTAAAATCGTGTTAATCGTTATTTTTTTCATCATCTTTACGATTATAGGGCTCACGGTGAAATTTTATTTAACTGGCGTGATGTTCGTGTCTAAAATTCTCTCTTTTCCACCCTTTGCTTTAATTGTTGCTGGATTTTGTTTCGTACAAGGATTTGCTCTATTAATATATGGTGTTTCGCTGGTTTAAGAACAAATAAATCTTAAATCTTTTATTTTAAAACTATTTTTTCTTTTTTCTTTAAAAAAAGGCAAATCTATCCTTGCGATTTTTATTTATTTCACCAATTATTGCATTTTCTAAGCTATATCCACAATTTGGACATTTCTTATCCTCTGTAATATCAATTTTGGTAAAACTATATCCTTCTCTTCCAATGAGTAAGTGATTGCATTGAGGACAGTAGGTATTACTTCCTTTTTCATGGTGTATGTTTCCTATATAAGGAAAATATAAGCCAGCTTCTCTTGCGATATTATAAGCCATATCAAGAGTGCGATAAGATGTTCTTTTTCTTGAAGGCATTTTGAAATCAGGATGATATGCCGAAAAATGTACCGGAGTGTCCTTTCCTAAATTATTTACCACCCAATCACATAATTGTTTAATCTCTTCTTTCTTGTCGTTCAAGTCCGGGATGATTAAATTGGTTATTTCCACGTGAATTCCGTATTCTTTAAACCTTTTTGCTGTTTCCAATACGGGTTTAACAGATTTGACACCACATATCTTTTTATAAAACGTATCAGACATTGATTTAACATCTATATTTGCGGCATCAATCCCCACTTCTATTAACTCTTTTGAGGCTTCAGGCGTAGAATATCCATTTGTAACCAAAATAGATTTTATATTTTCCCTCTTTAATAAGGGTGTAACGTCTAAAATCCATTCATGCCAAATTAAAGGCTCATTATACGTGTAGGCTAAGGTTTTTGCCTTACTTTTCACGACCCTTTTTACTAATTCTTCTGGACTTAATTCTATTAAGGACATTCTTCGATTTTCTAACCCCTCTAATGTGTAAAAACCATTTTTTCCGTTGTCGGAAGGACTTGCTTGACTAATAGACCAATTTTGGCAATTTGCGCAACGGAAGGAGCATCCAATAGAGGCGATTGAATAAGCCGTTGCTCCTGGCCAGAAATTATAAAGAGGTTTTTTTTCAATAGGATCTATGCTTCCTGAAGAAATTAAAGAACCATAAATCAAAGTGAACAATTTTCCATCAAAATTTTTCCGAGTCCTACAAATCCCAACATTACCCGGAGTTATTAAGCATTCATTAGCGCATACATGACATTTAACTTTATTGTCATCAATTTTATCCCATAATCTTGCCAGATGTTTCATGGTTTTTCCCTTCTAATTTAGTTTTCTTTTTTCCAATAGCTAAAATAGATGAATATTTTTATAATTTTTCTCTAAGATTAATAATATTACCAGATGTTTTATACTAATCTCTTTTTGGGGTTCAAAGAGAGGTATTATTTAATATTTTTCTCATTTTTACCATTTTCTCCTCTCTAATGGAAGAAACATGTCCAATTAAATATTATCATGTAAAATAGCTAATTTTAATTTATAGTATTAGTTTTAGATAGATGATTAGTGAAAAAAGGTGAGCTCTTTCTATTATTGTTCAAAAGGATGTAGAATTAACAAGAGAAGAGATTGAAAAATTAATTAAACAAAAAAAAGAACAATTAAAAGACTTGGAAAAAAAAGGAAAAACTTCCATTTATATCCAAGAATTAAGTGATTTGGCATTATTACAAATAGAAATTGGTGAATTTGAAGAAGCAGAAAAAAATCTATCCATTTGTTTAACCCATTTTAAAAAGCAGAAAGATAGATTAGGAATTTCTGCTTCTCTTGGACTCCTTGGTACGCTATTATATAAAAAAGGAGACAATGAAAAATCAATAGAAGCATGTGAGGAAGCTCTGAAAATTTATAAAGAACTTCATCAATATCAAGAAATGACCACGTGTTTAAAGATGATCGGTTTAAATTATTTTAAACTGAAGAAATATGATGAGGCAACTGACGTCTTTATTGAGTGCAGTTCTATTTGTTCTGACCATGAAGATATTCATGGATTATTAGATTGTCTAGCTAATTTAATTACCATTCATGAAACACAAGAAAATTGGGAAGTTGTAGAGGAATTATATAGAAAAACTTTAAAAGCTTATCAGCAATTAAAGGACCAAAAAGGAATCATTGTATCATTATTAAATTTAGGAATAATAAATAAAAAATATAAGAAACACGATAGTGCCTTAACTCTCTTTAAAAAAGCAATTAAAAAAGCGGAAGAAGCTAATCTTGCCGAATATATTTTAAAAGGATTAAGTTTAGTAGGAGAATCCTTGTTTTACATGGGACAAATTAAAGCTGCAAAGGATGAATTCATAAAAGCCTTAAAACTAGCAAAAAAAATTAATGCAAAAAATGCCATTATTCAATTAACCATTTTATTGCAATCATTGGGTCTTAAGGAACAAGATATTCAAAAAGAATTAAATGAGCAATAGAAAAATCTTTTCATTTAAAAACTTGAGTTTTTATTTGCTTAATACTAAAAAAATCTTAGAGAATAAATAATAAAAACATTATTATGCCATGAAACCTTGTCCATATTGTAAAAATCTAATACCGTCAGATTCTCTTTATTGTCCTAATTGTAATAAACCATTATTATCGCGAATTCAAGGAAAATCTCATTCATTAATGCAAAAGCAAGATGCTTTTAATGATGCTCAACCCTCTATTGGAGAATATTGGGAAAAAGATGTAATGGATTTTACAATTATAGAAAATCCTGAAATTGACAACAGAATTCAAGAAATAGACACACTTATCGAACGGAAAATTGAATTAGGAGAGTCAATTAGTGAATTGCTTCTTGAAAAATCCGCTTTATATTATAAAAAAAGAGATTTAGATGCGGCTGTTAAGGTTTTAAATCTAGCCCTCGATAATTATACTCAAGAAAATAATCTTTTAAAAATTGCGATTGTATTTAATGAATTAGGTATTATTCACGAGGAAATGGGATTTTTCGATCAAGCTATTTTGTTTTTTAATAATTCTGCGGATATATTAAAAAAATTAAATGAAATTGAAAAAATCATTCAAGTCTATAATAATCTAGGAAATATCTATTTCATACTAGAAGAAATTGAAAAATCTCATGACTATTACTCTAAAGCGTTGGAATTAGCAAGAAAACATGGTTTTCACTCTTTAGAAATCAAGACTTCCAGTAATTTAATCGATGTATTATTTGAATTAAAAGAACATGATAAAATAAAGCAAATTTTAGAAAGAAATCTTTATTATTTTAAAAGTGAAAGGGATTTATTTGGAATCATTCATACGCATACGAAAATGGGTAAATTATATTATGAATGGGGAAAGCATTATTATGACCTTGCTTTAGAAGAGTTAAATACTGCTGAGAAATTAATTGAGAAAATTAACGATGCTAAATCTTACCGAATCATTAAGGCTCAATTAGCATGGGAATGTTATTTTCTTTTAGGAAAAATCCATTCTGAATTAAATGATTTTAACGCTGCGGAAGATTTTCTCTTTAGAAGCTTAGAAGCCGTGAGAATCTTGGAGATTGGGGAAGATATTAAAGAAAGCATGATATTAGAGTCGTTAGGTAATTTTTATGAGAAAAAGAAAGATTTCTTCAAAGCTATTGAATATCATGAACTCGCGGCCGAGATTTCATATAAATATGGGAAAGATCTTCAACAAGCCAATATAATTTTCCATATAGGAACTCTATTTTTCGAGATTTTACAAGATTCATCAAAAGCTATTGAATATTATAATAAGGCATTGGAAATTTATGAAAAAAAAAATCATTTAAAAAAATGCGCTGAAACATTAAACATACTAGGGGACATTTATTTAGATATTTCAGCAGACCTTGCTATTTCATATTTTGAAAAAGCCAAGAGTTATTATTCTGAATTGTTAGACGAGTTTAATGTAAGATTATTAACAGAGAAAATCACATCTTTAATGAATCTAAATGATGATTAAATCTTCCGTTTGAATGGTACTTAGGAAAAGGATGATCTATTCAGTCATCATCTTCTTCTATTAAAAAATCATCTCGAGTATAAGTTTTCCTATCATATTCTCTAAATCCAATTGATTTAATGAAATTATAAGAAACTTTATTGTCTACATGAACCTCGCACCTTAGCTCCTTCACTCCTTTTTCCTTAAAATAATTCCAAGCCGCCATTCCGATTACGGTTCCAAGACCTTTTCTTTGAAATCGAGGTAAAACGCCTAACCCTGCGATTACTCCGATCTCTTTATTTTCTCCCTCGAAATCTAATATGATAAATCCTGCATCTGTTCCATATACCTTGGCAATTAAAATTTGAGTGTCCGGATGATCGTAGATTTTCTTTATAGTATCTAAAGTTACTGGGCGGAATGGCTCTCCAGCCGTCATCCAAGCCCGATTGTGAATGTCCCTTATACTTTCTAAATCTTCTTCTCTTGCTTCTCGAATTTTCGCATTAAGAATATTTTTTTCTACTTTTTCCTTGAGTTTTTTTTCCAATTCAGCCGTGATTTCTGCCACGGGAAGTTTCATTTGAATATAAGTAAGGCCTTTAGTTTCTAATTCATTTTGGAGTTTTTCTCGTGTTGTTTCTGCTTTATCAGCTAATAAAAAAAAGCTCCTGATTCTTCTTCTCTTTAAATTAAGCCTTGAATTTGCCATAATTTTATTTAAATTTATCTAATTCTCTTATATTTCAATTAATTCTTTTTAAAAAATTATTCATGTTCGTTCTTCTATTTCAAAATCCTCCGGTTTGTACGCTTTAACTCCGAATTCCTCGAAACCAATTTTCTTTATGAATGAATAAGAAACAACATTATCTTTATATACTTCACATCTGAGTTCTTTAACTCCCTTTTCTTTAAAAAAATTCCACGCGGCCATTCCAATGACCGTTCCGAGTCCTTTGCGCTGAAATCGAGGTAAAACGCCCAATCCCGCTATAACTCCAATCTCTTTATTCTCTCCCTCAAAATCGAGAATCACAAAGCCGACATCCATGTTATATACGCGCGCGATTAAAATCACCGTATCAGGATCGCTATAAATTTTCTTTAAGGCTTCTAGAGTTAAAGGTCTAAACGGAGTGGATGCCGTGAGCCATGCTTTATTATAAATATCCATCACACTTCTTAAATCATGTTTTGATTCTCTTTCTACCCGTCTAACTTTCGCGCGAAGAAAATTTTCTTCTACTTTTTTTCTTAATTTTTCTTCGAATTCAGGAGTAATTTTTTCCACGGGAAGACGCATTTGGCGGTAAACCATGCCTTCTCTTAGAATTTGTTCCTCGATAGATTCATATTTAATTTTTTTCTCTGCCTTTTTTTCAAGAGAGGCAAAAAAAGCCCGAATGCGATTTTTTTTGAGAATTAATCTTGAGGCTCTATGATTTGACATGATCTTGGTAGGAGGTATTACGAGATAGAATTTAACATTTTTCTAATGTGATGTTCTTGTTCTCCATGCAATAAATATCTCAAATTGGAGAGTCCTTGTTGAATTTTTTTAGTAAAATTTGGATCTTTTAGGAAATTTTTGTTTTCACAAGAAAACTCGAAATTTGATCTTAAAATTATATCTGTTTCAATTTTATTTAAGATTAATTTCTTAAAATTTTCAAATTCTTCACTAAAATGCAAGTACAACGTGTTAGATTCATTATCTATATAGCCGGGAAAAATAATATTCATTTTTTCTTCCTGTGCGCCTTGATTTTCATAAAAAAGTACATAAATGGACATGTATATCCATTGAATAGGTCGTGAAAAAATGTCAGAAACTTCATCCGGCAAGGCCCATTCTTTTAATTCTTCTGCTTCTTTTAAACACGTCTCTCTTTTTTTAGCAATGATTTCTTTAATTTTAGAAGCTAAATTTTCTATTCGTGTTTTTAAAGCATTTAAGTTATTAATCAAATCTATTTTCTCATTCGTTATTTCGGTAACCTGCTTATTCTTTTCTCGTATTTTTGAATCTAACTGATTTTTAAATTCCACTAATTTTTTATTTGCTTCATTTTCAATTTGTTCCATTAGAGTTTTGAGTTCTTGATATTTTTCTTTAATAGAACCAAGAGTTTGCTTGAATTTTTTTGCTTCTGTCTCCAGATAATTTATATGATTTTGGTAGTCCATGATGAGGTCTTCTACGAGTTTAGTTTTCAAGAGGTCAAGACTGCAAAAAAATTTATTATTTTTTATGATCTCTTCTAAGAAAAGTTCAAGATTTTTGAAGGTTAAAGAAAAAGTTTCGATAAGTTTTTTTTTCTCGCTAGTTTTCCACTGGTCGATTTTATCCCTTTCTTTTTTAAATTGTTCTTCTGCCATGGTATCATCAATAGTAGCAGAGATTTTCTTTATTTTCGCATCATAACGTGTTGTTACATCTTTTATCTCAACATTTATATCCGTGAGGATCTTATCAATTTTTTTTTGGATTAATTCAACTTGCATGTCCCATCGTTGAGCGTTTCCTCTCATTTCTTCGATGGTATTAGTATATAATTGAGCAATATCCAATGCTTTCTCTACTGATAAATTCGTCTCAAGAGGCATGTAATCATCAATTGGTTGATATTCAATGAGAGTAAGGAGGCCCGAAAGAGCTTTAAGAAAACTCGGATATACTAATCCTTCAATCACTAAAGAACGATATTCAGATTCTTCTCCCTTACCAATCTCTTCGGCTTCTGTATCTTTATAGGTAAGGATTTCAATAATTCTTTCTAATTGCTCAATTTGAGTCCTATTTTCAATATTTCTCAACACGTGACCGATTAAAGGTTGTCTTGGAGGATTTGTAAGCCTACCTTCTTTATTTAATACAAAGAGGCTATCTAAAAAAATGTGCTTTCCTATTATCCCTTGCACGGTCATAAAAGGCCATAGGAGGCGAGAGAAAGAGATTAATTTTGAATTTTCGTCTAGTTCTCTAGTAAGTAGATAAAATGCTAAAATTAACTCCTCGTTGTTTTTAAAAGTGTTAGATTTATTTTGTTTGTCCATGAACAAGGGTAAAATATATTGAGGTCCATGAATGCTCATGTTAATTGCCTTGATAATGATTTTTTTAATTAAAAATAATTTAATAAAAGATTGTATTCGCAAATATTATTTTTCGTTAATATATTAAAATTCAAGTTTTTCCATTTATTATTTTTTATGTTTTCATAAAAGAGAAGAATAAAAATGTGAAAACACAATTACTTCGTAGAATAGGGGTGACTCTCCCGAAATAAATGATATAATTTCATTTAAGCGATTCTGATACGTTTCCAATCACGAAAACCAATAAGGCAAGAATGATAAACAATGGAGGGATAATCGCTTTTGCATTATACCACATTAAAGCATCAAAAATTCCCGTACTTGCTCGCCCAGCGAAATATAGGAAAAATCCTAATGCATTTAAAGTATAAGATCTCCGCAGAATTCCGAATGTTTTAAATGCCAAGTAGAGAAAGATAATAGGAATTAAGAAGACCATCAACGGGAGCATTATGATGTTATAGATAAAACGTCCATAAGGATAGCCAAATACCGTTTTTAATTGAATGGATAGATTGTAAGTTGTAGCAATATCAGGATCCATGAAAAGCTCATCTGGTAACGTCAAAGCTAGGATCGCCATCACCAACGGAACCCCCATCAATATTACTCTCAAAGTTAATTTCACTTTATCCCGTAGAAAGAAGTAGATAATTTTTGTTTTTAAACTATTGTCTTCTGTAGGAATTTCGATTAATTCCTTGTTCGGAGGAAAAAGCAATACCCCTAGCACGCCCATGATGAAAGATATGCTAATCCACGTAAAGAAAGTAGCCATGCGATATGTAAACATTAATAGATTTATTAATTCCATGAGTGAGATCTGATTTTCCAATTCCGGTACGAAAAAGTAGTATAAAATGAAAAAAATTCGTGCCACAGCGAGTGCTAAAAATAAAAATGAAAAACAAAGCCAGTAAAATCGCTTACTAGTGCGATATCGCATTAAAAAGAAATAAAAAAAGAACAAAACATAGTATCCCGTAATGCAGCTAAAAAGTCCGAGCTCCACGGCATCATAAAAGGTGAATTTAGTAAAATAATCTTGTTGATAAATCATGAGTAATCAAGTGCTTGTAATTTATTTAATTTTATTTATTATGTTTTATGATATTTTTATCTTTTTATATTATTTATATATATCTGATAATGGAAAACTCAGAAAAATTTTCGTTTTCCCATTAAAATTTTAATATTATACTATTTAATCTTCTCAAAGTAAAAAATCTTACATATAAGAATTAGGTCTCTCATGATTCTTAAAAAAAACTAATTTAAAGGAAGTCCACCAAGAAATTTTAAATGAAAAAAAAGATAGGGACTCACAGATAAAGAGATCCCCTTGAGAATAGAATTTAAAGAGTTCAATAATCCTTCGAATTACATCTCCACGTGTAAATATTTGCCAATGTATCGCTAATAGTAAAAAAATACAAATAACATGTTTAATTCAAATCAATTGAATAAATATCTTTTCGAGCGTTGGATAAAGAATGAAAATTGAAGACAATATTGACACTTTTAATTCTCTTCTAAAAAGAGCGGGCTTTATTTGGGGCCCTAGTCCGGAAATTTATGGTGGGTTGGCAGGATTTTATTCTTACGGCCCAGCAGGCATGGCTTTAAAAAACAATGTCCTCTCATTATTTAGAAAAGAATTGCGGGCATTAGGGTTTGGAGAAGTCGAATGCCCAACGGTAATGCCCGAAATCGTATGGAAAGCCTCCGGACATCTTGATCGATTTATTGATCCCGTACTCAAATGTTCTAAATGTGAAACATTATTGCGAGCAGATAAATTTCTTCAAGAAAAACTTCCGGATACCATGATTGATGGCATTTCATTCGATGAAATGGAAAAATTAATCAAAAAACACAAGCTTACTTGTCCTAATTGCGATACTCCCATAGAGAAGATTGAAGAATATAATTTAATGTTAAAAACTACAGTTGGAAATAATTCAATTGCCTATTTACGACCTGAAACTGCAACAACTACCTATTTATTATTTAATCGGTTAGATCAAGTGAATCGGAGACAATACCCAATAAAAGTTTTTCAATACGGCAAAGCCTATCGAAATGAAATCTCTCCTCGTCAAATGGTATTAAGAATGCGAGCATTCGATCAATTTGAATTACAGCTCTTTATCGGCAAAAAGCAAGAGATGAATTTTGAAGAATATGAAACGATCAAATCTACCAGCTTGCCTCTGTTAGATTGGAAGCTTCAGGAGGAAAAAGTACAAGTTCCAAACAAAATTACTTTAGAAGAAGCAATTAATTCAAAAATTCTTAAAAAGCCGGCCTACGCTTACTGTTTATATTTAGGCTATTATTTAACTAGAATATTAGGCTTTACTGATGATTTCATGAGATTTAGACAGCATTCTCCCAATGAAAGGGCACATTATGCAGATGATGCTTGGGATTTAGAGATTAAAACAAGACAATTTGGATGGGTTGAAATTTGTGGAATTCATGACCGTACGGATTATGATTTAAGACGACACGGGGAATTTTCTAAACAAGTTTTTAGTGTAATGATGGATCCAAATAGCAAGGAAAAAGAAATTCCTCAAATTTTAGAAATTGCTTTTGGAATTGATAGAATCTTATATACATTACTTGAAACCTCTTTTACGGTCGATAATGAGAGGATCAACCTAAAATTAAATCCCTATTTAGCACCAAATCAAGTAGCAGTCTTTCCATTAGTGAGGAACAAGATAGAGATTAAAAATTTAGCCAAAAAAGTCCATGAATTATTATTAAATCATCGCATTATCTCTTTTTACGACGAGGCAGGATCAATTGGAAAACGATATAGGAGACAAGATGAGTTAGGAACTTGTTATTGCATAACGATAGATTATGAATCTCTCGATGATAATACCGTGACGATTCGAGAACGAGATTCCATGGAGCAAATTCGAATTGAGATTGAAAACATTCCGGAATATTTGAATGAGCAATTCACGGTAAAAAATTTTCAGATATAAAAAGCCTTTTTTTCTAAGTTCCAATCACAAATCCTTTTCTCTTTCAAAGATCCTCTCAATAAGAGATTTTAAATTCTGAAAAATTAAATTCTTTAATCTCTTCATTCTTTTTCATTATTTTACATGAATACCTACTTATTTCCCTCCCAATGAGCCTTCTTTATGGAAAATTAAAGAAAAACATGAAAAAACTTTTAAAAATATGAAAAATTTTGAATGTTAATAAGAATTTTGGTAAATAATTGTATTGATAAATGAGTTTTGCCGAACGAGTCCTTTTGAAAAAAGTAAACTTCAGAAGAAATACCACTCTCAAGTTATTTCTCTGTATCTTTCTCATCTTTGTTCTTTTTATCAATATTTTAAATTTTAATCATGATGATGCTACGCACGTTCAATTAATTAACGAGCAAGACCAAGTTCCGGGCAATATCAAAAATTTGACAAGTAATCATACTCAAATTCCCCCTCAATCAGCGTTAGGGATTTCGGATTTTCAAGATCCATTTACAAGAAATTTTTCATCCATCCAAGATTTTTTCTTAACAAAATATCAAACCAATATTACCTTACCCTTGATTTTGTATTATAGGGAAGGAGATCCCTCCGGCTCGATTTTAACTAATATTACCTATTCAGAGGATAATTTACTACTTTATAATAGTTTGCTAAAGAATGAGTTGACTGATAATGAATTACTTCAAGTTCTTCAAGATTTTAATTCAACTTCCTTTTGGCATGAGGGAAATAGAAGTAATTTCGAATATGGATACATTCGGTCATTAAATGGAACTACAGGAGAAAAAATTGATACAAATCGATATTTAGTTGATAATTTAATGCCTGTATTTCTTATTTTAGAGAATTTTGAAAACTTAACCATTAATAACAACACTCCATTGAGGATCATCAATACCACTTTTAATTTAGTTAATTCCTCTCAGTTTTGGAATGAACAAGAAGGGTTGTTTCGGTTTTATAATTTCTCTACTGATTATCGAACGGATTGCAATTTACAAGCTGTATTGGCCATGTTATTAATTAATAGATCTGCTGAAATAGACGTGCAAATAAGAAATAGAGCATTTTATTTGGCCAATCTTACCATGTTTACCCTCATCAATAATCGTTGGAATGATACAGTTCTTGGATTTGATATGAATTCCACGGATCATGCTAAATATTTAAACGTTAATGCGCTTGGCATTATGGCAATGTTAGAAATGTGGAAATTGAATGGAACCGTTAATTCACCCTATTATGTTAATGCCACCCTATTATATAATAAATTAAATCAAAGTTTATGGAGCCCCCAGCATGGAGCATATAATTATAGTGCTTCTGAAGATTGGAGGGTAGTGAGTGATTTAATTGATCTGGAGTCCAATGCTCTCATGATGATGGCGTGTTTAAAATTCTTCTCTTTAACAGGAAATATCACGTATTATAATCGAGCTCTTGAGTTATATAATACTTTTGAAACATCATTTTACGATACTACGTCCAATGCATATAATTATTCCATTGGAACGTTATCAAATGGAAATAAAAATTTTAATTCTAATTTAAAACTGTGCGAAGCGTACATGAAAGCTCTTGAAATTTATAACTCCTCTAAAATTTATGCTGAATATAACGTTTCCGATGACATCCCCGAATTTATCTTTGAACAAGATATATTAAACATGACCACTCGCTATGTATATGAATCTTATCTTTTAAGTACTTATAACATCACGAACGCAAACATCACTTATTTATTTAAATTTCCTAACGGAACATTAATTCAATCTCAAACGGCCTTTTTATCAGAAGGAGATGATTCTCACGAAATCACCTTTAGAATCAATGAAACGCTTCCTATTGCAAATAATTATTATATTAATATCATTGCCAATACTACTTATTTTGCTCCCGCATCCATCACGAAATATTTTAACGTTAGTTCGGGCATTTATCATGTTAGCACGGAAGAAATTGATAATCTAAATGAATTGTATCAAGGACAAATTTTTGATATAGAATTTACAATTAAAAGCATTCGGAATGAAAATTTAACATTAATAGCCTCGATAGAGGAAGGCGTGGTAAGAAATCAATCTAAAAACATGTATATTAACAAATCAGCTAGCAATGTCGTCCCCTTTGAAATAGAAATTAATCCCAATGCTAATCTGGGAAATTCCACCTTTAATATCAATTTCAAAAAGGATGGGGTACTGTATCTTACCCTTCGAGTTAATATTACCATTATTCTTGCATTAAAATACTCGGAATTCTCCTACTCAAAAAACGCCTATCCTGGAGGAACAATTGATGTTTCCATGAAAGTGTTTAATTATTTGGCTCGAAACCCTCAAGAATTTAATGTGTCGTTTTCGGGAGAAGGAATAAAAGATATTTCTATAGAAGAGGTTTTAGCTCCCGATGATAATGAAATCTTTTATTATGAACTCTCGGTAAAAGAAACTACTGAAGTTGAATCTACCGAGATTGAGATGAGCATTTCTAAGGGAGATGAGATCTTTTTTACCAAGCAATTTAGCGTTACCATTCTTCCTAAATTAAGCTTAATTAGGGATTCTTTCCCTAGTCAAGTACCGCAAGGAGAAACCGCATGGTTAATTCTCATAATTCAAAATAACCAAAAGGAACCCGAGAATTTCTCTTTATATATCAATGGAGAGCAAGTTGAGACAAATTTAATAAAACTTTATCCGGGAGAAAATAGAATTGTTAAAGAAATCACGCCTTCTCTAAATCCCTATGCTTTTTCTACAAAAGAATATAACGTTGAGATAAAGGATTCCCAAGGTAACACCTTTGTGAAACTTTATTATGAAGTACAGATAATACTTTCTCCCGTCAATCTTTTAATCTTTTACTTATTACCAATGATAGTCCCCGTTGGAATCGTGTTATTTTATAAAAATAAGGAAATAAAAAGTTATATTCTAAAGAAATCATGAGGCACGTGAAAACGAGACAATTTGTAAAATTGACCTTAATAGCATTAATATTGGTAGGCATCTCTCTTAACTTTATATTTTCAAGTGGTGTGGTTAATCCACGAGAGTGTAAGGGGTCTCCTGATATTGATTCGGAAAATGAAACAATTCCCTTCTTAACTAAAGATGAGAATAGTAAACCATTAAGTTCTTTTAATGGGAGAATTCCTCTTAATTATTCTAATATTTGGAAAAATGTCACGAGACCAATTAGGAGATATTTCGAGTCCGTTAATTTTACCGTTAATGTATCCGGATATGCTAATAAAGGAGTAAATAAAACAAGGATCCAATTTTTATTCAATGATGGAACAACAACAACGGAAGATATGACTCCGATTGGCAATCAATATAATAATACATGGACCTATGTCTATAAATCCACATATACCACGCCTTCAGGATTTCATGAAGTTAGATTTCTCGTATATAATGAGACAATTCAATTAAATACGGGAGAAACATTAACAAATTTTACAATCATATCAAATGCACTTGCCTTCCTTAACTCCACCATCTTACGCCGAGGAGAAGCTTTAAAAGCTGAATTTTCCGTTAATGAGAGTATTGATTCCTGGAAGATTTCCATCGTTGATGATAATCGTAGAACTCCCAGTTTCGAACATCCGGTTGATCTCTCTCTTAATCCTTATCAAATCATTGTCGAAATTAATAGCTCGTATTCGGTAAATAAATATTATTATGTTAAAATTAACTCCACTTCTGGTTCTAAATGGATCGATGAATATTTTAAATTTTTCGTGGAAAATACGCCTCCAACAATTTTAATCTCGACCGTTCAGTTTTCAAGGAATTCGATATTCCGAACAAAATCAACCACGTTGTCGCTTAATGTTTCCGATAACGAAGACAATCCATCCAGCCTCACGGTTTCTGCAATCGTAGAAGATCCGGAAGGCGGAACGGAAACAATCATGTTAGATAATAAAAATGATGGCTCTTTTGAAGGGACCATCTCAGTAGGAGCCAATCAACCAAAAGGAAATTATGATGTCCAAATTTCCGCAGAAGATAGTTCGGGAGTTAATGATACGTATTATGCAAATTTTGAAGTGAAAAATAATCCCCCTAAGATATACGGATTTAAAATAAACAATCAAACCCTGAATACAAGCTTGACTGTTCAATATGGTGAATTACTAACTTTTACCTTTAATGCATCTGATGTCGAGGGAATTGCTTTCGTGACGGTCTCTTTATTAAATACCGAAAATGAATATTTTAATATCACGCGTGAATATGTAGAAAATCTCAATATTACTATTCGAACCGTTGATTTAAGTAAAGGAATATGGTACGTGTATGTTAATGTAACGGACACGGATGGGGTATCCGTGGGATTAAATGATGATTACTTAGCAGCACCTCAAGAAATTATAATCGTACCAAACGTGATGGAAGAAATATTTCCCATTTCCATGCTCATCATTGGTCTATCGTTTGGCACTGTGGCCGGAATCGGAGTTGTAATGGGTTTTTTTAAAACACGATTCTTGAAAAAGCAAGAAGAATTGCTTGCTCAAAAACAAAAAGAAAAAGTACCTACGCCTAAAAAGAAAATAAGGGAAAAAAAGAGGAAAAAGCGGGGAGAAAAAGAAGAAAAAAAGCCTAAAGAGGAAATTAGTGAAGAAAAGGCTAAACCTCCAAGAGAGAAAAAGGAAAAGCCTAAAAAAAGAATTCGCAGGAAACTTTAAAATTTTATAAAAAATTAGTTTTTAAAAAAATCATATATTTTTTAATTTCTTTTCTTTTTTTATCCTAGTATTTCATGTAATTTATAAAGAAATTTTCCCAATTTGCCTCCATAATTGCCTGCTGAAATTCTGTTCACTCCAGGAACAGTTACCGCTGCCTCAATGCCAACTTTTATCGCTTTCTTTATGGCATCTTCTGTCGCTCCATCTAATATGACTTCATACACGCAATTATCCCCTTCTTTCAACGCAGAATTTTCAATCTTAGTTCTTAACGTGGGACAATAACGATCATTCGTACTAGCATTTAAAAAACTATATTTCGAACCAACTTTTGAACCAGATCTTGCAATGCCTCCTGGAAATGGTGCAATGACATTTTCAACATTATTAATAGCTTCTATAGCCTTTTCAGCAGCTGCAAGTCCAGAATCTTGATCTTTTGCGATTATCAAAAAATTACCTCCTGCAATCCCTTTTCCAACTTTAGCCAGGCTTTGGCAGATGAATTCCCCATCCATGACCGGGATTCTCCACGCTTCAAAATCATACGTGCCTTCTATCTTTTCTTCGAACTTATCACCAAAATATCTTAAATTTGCTCCAATTTTAATCTCAAAAACCTTACTCGGATCTAAGGATTCCTTCATTCCATCAAAACAAGCAGTAGTAGGACAGGTCAGAACACATTGTCCTAATCGATTCATGACAACATTTCCTATTTTTTCCTTCTTTCCAACAAAAAACATTAAAGCCACGCCAGGACGTTTATCCGGGGTTTGATCGGCGGGAATCAAGACATCAAATCCCGCTTCTGCGTCGCAATGAATTGTAGACGTGCCATATCCCGTGGCTACTTGAGCAGCAATTTTTGCCCACTTTTCATTCTTAGCCGTAACGATAATTCTTGAAAGAAAGCTCCCAAACGCTTCGCAATATGTATCTTCAATTTCAACTCCATTTAATTCCATTTTTTAATCCTTTTATCGGTAATTTATTTTTCAAATTTCACATTTCATTTCAATTTCAATTCTTGTTAAAATAGTTAGTTTTCAATCTTATTTAAAAGTTAAAAAAAAATTAAACTATTAATATAGTAAAAAATTTAAGAGTAATAACAAGAAGAAATTAAAAGTTGAGAATAATGAGCGAAGAAAAGAAATTAAAAATCGGAATTCTCAAAAATGGTACTATTGGAAGCTCTCTTTTGTTAGCTTTTCTCATTGATGAGAGAGCTGAAGCAACTCGACTTGAAGTGAGAGAAGTCACATCTGGTGCTGCCATGCACCCCCCTGAAGTCTGTGTGAAAGCCATGGAAGAATTATTAGCTTGGAAACCCGAATTGATAATCATGAGTTCGCCTAATGCCGCATTGAAAGGCCCTAAACAAATAAGAGAAATGGTCGGACAAATACCCGCAATAGTAATTTCTGATGCTCCCGCTAAAAAAGCAATAGAAGAAATTAAAGAAAAAGGCATGGGTTATATCTTAGTAGATTGTGATTCCATGATTGGCGCTCGACGCCCCTTTTTGGATCCGATAGAAATGAGTTTATTCAATTCTGATTTATTAAAAGTATTAGCTATAACAGGTGCTTTACAAGTTATAGTTGTTGAATTAAATAAAGTTATTATGGACATGTTAGAAGGCAAGGCTCCGGTACTTCCTCAAATTGAAATCACGGCAGAGTTGGCGACTGAAATTGCCGGATTTTCTAATCCATATGCACGAGCAAAAGCCATTGCTGCATTTAATCTAGCAAGCTCCGTATCAAAGGTAACGAGTAAAGCTTGTTTTGTTTTAAAAGAGCGGGAGGAATACATGCCATTATTGGCTGCTGCCCATGAAATGATGCGTTATGCTGCTAAAATGTGTGATGATGCTCGAGAAATAGAGAAATCCAACGATACCGTTTTAAGAACACCTCATCGTTCAAGCCAGGAACTTTTATCAAAAAGAGGTTTAATGGAAAAGGAAAAATAAATAAAATGCTTTTTTAACTCCCCTTCAAATTAATTCTATTTTATTTTAATTTACGCATTTTTTTTTATAAAATTTCTTTTAAATTTTGTTCTTCTAAGATCTCCTCCAATTGTTTTAGATTTTGATTAGCTAATGCTTTTAATACGTCCATTATTACTTCAAGTTTCTTATTTTTTGTTACGGCTAATAAAACCTTACCATTACTAATCTCCTTCGTGATGATATAACTTGTTTCTGATTCAAATAAAATGCTTGATAATGTTAAGGAAGAAGGTTGTAAATCAATCATTTTAGAAATTTTATTATAGATCTGATAAATATTAGAATTTGGCAAACTTAATTTTAAACTCATAAATTTTAAAGGCTCGCTTTCAAATTTCCCTAATGTTGACGCAATTAATAATCCATCTGGTTGATTGAACAATAAATACTCTGCAATCGTGGTACTTTTCAATTCATGAAGAAAATGCTGGATTTTTCCCATTTTAGCCATGCTTAGGGTATTTTTCATGATTTCATGATCTAAAATTTCAATCAAGCGATGTTGAGCACTTCCTTCCTTGACAGAAACGGGTGTGAACGCAATCTTTTTCTTCAAATCGTCGTCCATATCTTTGATCAAAAAATCATAAAGCTCATCTTCCTTTGAATTCGGAAGATCAATTTTATTTAATAGACAGTATACCATCTCAACATGTGGGCTATATTCGAAAATGTATTTTAAAAACATGTTGAAAATTTCTTTTATTCGATCCTCAATAACAGTTGAATCTACCATGAAAATTGCCGTTGTGACTTCAGAAAAGATTAACTCTCGTTGAGACTTTGAGAAATACCTTTCTAAATATCTCTGTTGGCCACCTGCATCCCAAACGGAGAGTTCTACTAAACCGCGGAAGATAAAATTCTCTCTACTGATCCCTTTCGTTGGTTTTAGATTTACTACTTTCATGAAATTATAGCCTAAGCACGTGGTACGCATTAGAGAAGTTTTTCCGGCATTTTCGGGTCCAAAAAGTAGGATTTTCATTCAAAAAGCCACTCAATTTGATTAATTAGTTTTTATCTCATTTTAAATTTTTTGGAAATAAATGTTAAACAAACATGTACGATCATAATAAAAAATAATGTCTTTTTAAACCTTTACTAAATGAAACGATGATGGTGTCAATGATTTTAAATTACTTTTGAAGAAGGGAGTAAACCAGATTGGAATATTAACAATAACGATAGGACGTAAGATTCTACTTTTAAAAATAAGGTAATAATAATATTGAGATATTTAGATTTTTTCAATTAAGTAAGGGGCATATATTAAAAAGATTCCTCATTCTTGCGTGACTCTCAATTTAGATTAATCCATTCCCAAGGTATTGATTTTAAATGAAATTCGTGATTTACCGAATTTTAAGTGTTGATCATCATCCTTAGCAATATATTCCGCGTGGATTATCTCATTATTTACAGGAACCCTCTTTACAATTTATTAAAAATACTTGTTAATGAAAAAAGCAATGAGGAATTCTATGAAAATCATGAAAAAATTCATATCTTAATTAATTCCAAATAAGAAATTGAAATTACCTAGTCAATAAAACATGAATTCTCTTATGGATGGGAAAAAGAAATTATAAGAAAACGATAAACGTGTCCAAATCCATTGATAATGTTGGAGCTAAACAAGATTTCGCGAAAAATGAAATTAAATAAAACAAAATAAATAATAATTTTAATTTATTAGTTAGACCCCCTAACCAAATCGATTATATTAAATAGTTCAAATAATTAATAGAAAATGTATCACATGAAAATAAATTAAGGTCATGTAAAGGAGTTTAAAAAATGGACTTAGAAAAATATATTCGAAATGTTCCTGATTTTCCTAAACCAGGCATTCAATTTAAAGATATCACGACCTTATGTAAAGTACATGCTCCTTTTAAAGAGGCATGCGATAAAATTGTAAAGCATTATAAAAAGAAAGGTATTAATAAAGTCGCTGCAATCGAAGCTCGAGGGTACGTCTTTGGAGGTGTGATTGCCTATCAATTAGGAGCAGGTTTTATATTAATTAGAAAGCCCGGTAAATTACCTTATAAAACATTAAGCGAGACCTATGAATTAGAATATGGAACGGATACCATAGAAATGCATGTTGATGCCATTGAAAAGGGCGATAAAGTGTTAGTCTTCGATGATCTCCTTGCCACGGGAGGCACGGCAAGAGCAGCATGTAAATTAATTGAAAAAGCAGGAGGAACTGTTGTAGGGGTGGCTTTTGTAATTGAACTGACGGGAAGCTTGCATGGGCGAGATTTACTTAAAGAATATGACGTCTATACCTTAGTTCAAATTCCCGTAGAGGAATAAAATTAAAATGAAAAAGGTAATGAAAAGAATGAAACATAAAAAAAAGAATATTTTTTCCCTAATTTTTTCTCTTTCTTCTTTATATTACTGCTCCCGTAAGAGAATGCTTGCATGGACAATCTCTTGAAGTATCAATTTCGGGAATGGTTATTTCCAATAGCTTTTTTAAGTTCTTGGTATTTTTTTCCATAGTCTCTAATATTTCATTTATGCTTACAGCCAGTTTATTAACAGGGCCTCCACATTTTTCACATTTCTCTTGATATTCAACAATTCCACAATTTGGGCACTCTCCCGCCCATACATCTAAATCCGTGACCATGGCGATGCAGCAATAGCACATTTCTTTTTCAGCAGCCAATACTACTTCCGGATAAGTGGTCATGCCAATTATATCTCCGCCCCAGGTCCGAAACATTATAGATTCAGCTCTCGTGGAGAATCGGGGACCTTCAATGCACACGTATGTCCCTCCTTTTTGAATTTCCAATCCCTCAATCGTTTTCCCTTTATCATGAAATAATCCATTGAGATAATCGCAATAAGGTTCGGCTTGGGATATATGGCATACTTGCCCTCCTTCATAGAATGTATCTAACCGCTTTTTCGTGCGATCTATATATTGATCAACCAAAAGGAATTTTCCTTTTCCATGTTCTTTTCTTAAAGAGCCTACAGCACTGGGTGAAATGATGCATTGAACACCCAATTCTTTTAGAGCCCAAATATTTGCCCGCGAATTCAATTGGTGAGGGGGAATGACATGGCCCGTTCCATGACGTGGAATAAAAGCAATCCGTTTTCCTTGAAAATTTCCAATTTTAATGAAATCTGAAGTTTTTCCATAAGGCGTGTAGATTTTAACATCTTCGGCATTTTCCAATTCCAGATCCGAACCAGTTCCACCTATAATTCCAATTTCTGCTTTTCCTTCGAATTTCATGAAAATATCCCTATTTTTAATTGTTTAGAGTATATTTACTTTTTATTTTAGATTAATTAAAATTTTAATGATATTGAGTTTTTTTAAATCCCATTATCCAAGCAAAACCCATGTTTTTCTAAAAATAATTTAAAAATTCTTTATAAAATTTTAAATTAATGAATAATTTCATCAATTTCTAAAAATGCAAAAATTAATCTTTTTGAAATTATTAAATCAAATAAGACGTTAACTTGTTTACTATTTCTATATTTTATTAATGCTTTAAAAATGACGAAAATAACGTTTTTAGGTTCATGCCGTGAAATTGGAAGAGCAGGAATTTTAATAACTTCTAATAATGGAAGAAAATGTATATTAGATTACGGTATTGGATTTCAAAAAGATGCAAGACTCCCCCTTCCAGTTAATATAAAAAATCTTAAAGGTGTTGCTTTAACACACGCTCATGTTGATCATTCGGGAGCCCTCCCTAAATTATATAAAGAGAAACAAGTACCTTTTTATACCAATCCTATTTCATTAAGAATTTCTGAAATTTTAATTAAAGACTCATTAAATATTTCCAAGTATAATTTTCAATTTGGATATAGAGAATTAGAAAAGTTAAGAAATAATGCTTGGTTTTTAGAGGAAGGGATTCGGCAAAAAATTGATGAAAATTTCTATATAACCTTTATTAATGCAGGACATATTCCCGGAAGCGTGTCTATTTTAATAGAAGTAGATGGGAAAAACATCTTATATTCGGGCGATATCAACACCCAAAACACTAATTTATGCTTTCCTACTTCTACAGAAAATTTACCTCCCATTGATTGCTTGATTATTGAGTCTACATATGCCTTGAAAACTCATCCTAATAGAGAGATGCTTGAGAAAAATTTTGTTGACAAGATATCAAATGTAATAAGCAATGGAGGCAAAATATTGATTCCGGCGTTTGCGGTTGCGCGTTCCCAAGAAGTATTGTTAATTTTACATAAATACAATTATAATGATCAAATTTATGTGGATGGTCTATCACGAAAAATTTGTACGAGTTACTTAAACTATCCCGAAGCGTTAAAAGATTATAAAATTTATAAAAAAGCATTGAAAAAAGCAAAATTTATATCAAGACAAATAGATAGGGGTTCCATTAAAAAAGAAAATGCTGTTTTTATCGCATCTAGTGGCATGTTAAAAGGAGGTGCCGTAATGGAATATTTAAAAACCATTTTGAGGGATCCTTTATCTGCTATATACTTTGTGGGGTATCAAGTTGAGGATAGCCCAGGAAGAACCTTATTAGATAAGGGGTATTTTGATTATAAACGAGATCATGGAAGTGTTGTAGAAGATCTCTCTCCAATAAGGGTGGTAGCTAAATGTGATTATGAATATTTTGATTTTTCTTCTCATGCTGATGGAACTCAATTACTTGAATATGTAAATGGTTTGAAATTCCGGGATGGTTCTCAAGTGTTTTGCATCCATGGGGATGAAAAATCTACTACCCGTTTTTCTAGTTCATTAGTAAAAAAGGGATATAATTCCGTTGCTCCAGAAATTGGAGAAGAATACATGATTTAAAATTTAAAAGGAAAACATGTAAGGTTTATTTCATTGGGAAGAGAGTTGAATTTTTATTACTTCATTGCACTGTTCTAAAAAAATCTCGGCTCGATCAAGAGGCACTTTCGTGCCAGCAGCAGGAGGATGGCCGCCGCCTAACACGTCAATGTTAGTTCTTTTACAAGCTTCTCTAATCACTTCAGATAAATTCAATCCTTTTTCCACTAATTCCTTGCTTGCTCTTGCAGAAACTTTAAACACTTGCTCTTCTTTTCTTTCTGCCAGACCAAATATGGGTTTATTTAAATCGATTACCGGTCCTTTTTCAAAAATTAGCATGGTTGCAATTGTTCCCACGATATTCTCATTTATCATGTTTTCCCCATAGAAATATTGAAGATAGTTCTTTTGTTTAATCTTATCTTCTTCTTTTAACCAATTTAATGCGTTCATTAAGGTTTTCTTGTATTCTTGTAGGTTTTCTAATGCCTTGGTGAGAGCGTCCGTTCTGTTTCCCATTGCAATAGCAATTCCTAAAGAGGCATTGTTTGTCCTGCCGCAAGAATTTAGAAGGTTAGAAAATTCACCCATATCTTTAAGAATTGTATTTTCGGGCTCTTGGGCTAAAATATACTTGTTTACTATTAGCCGACTAATAAATTCGCCAGGATCTACGTCCATTTTCATGGAAATATATTCTATTATGGCAGAAGTTAATTTTTGTTTTTCTTTTTTAGTTAAATCAGAGAGTGTTTTTATCTGCCCATCAGATTTTTCTATTAAAATTCCTATGGATTGTAAAAATTTTAATGATTTATTCACGTCATTACTCAAACCAGGCATGTAAATATCAGAGGAATAGGCGAGAGCTTCATTTAATGGTCTTGTGGTTGAAAAATTCAAGTCATCAATAACCTTTACAAGACCCATATCCACGGCATCCTTTAAAATTAATTCATTCACACCTTTAAAAGATTTATGTGTTCCTTGATTTTGAATATCTCCTAAAGCACCTATAATGGCAAGACCGGACAAATCCACGTTTTTTTCATTCAATGCTTTAGAAAAATAATAACAAACACCCGCTCCAGAAATTTCTGAACTTCCATCAATATTTTGAAAATAAGGATTAACATGAAAAGGGGAGGTCTGCACGTGAATTTTTTCAAGTAATTCAATCTCTTCCTTGCTTGAAACAGATTGAGGAAGGTGATGGTCTAAAATGAGAAAATATATGGGCTTTTCCGTATTATTTAAACTTTCGACTAATTCCTTGTACTGTCCACTACCAAAATCCGAAAAAATAATGAAATTCTTTAATTTTTTAGCCGATTCCTTTAATTTTTTAATTTCGTTTTTTTCTAATTGTTTCAATACTCGAATTTGAAAAGGAATTTGTTCCCTGTATAAGGCTTTTCCTAAAATTGCCCCTGAAGTTAATCCATCTGAATCTAAATGCGTGTAAATTTGAACAGGTGCAGAATTTTCATGATAATGTTCTAGAAAATAATTCAAAGCTTTTCTTATTTCATCCAAAAACATCAAGATTCGATGATCTTTCTTGTCCATAATATGTCATTCGTTTTTCTTGATTTTTCATGTATAACATTCCGTGTTTGATATTAAAAACTAATTATAATTTTAAATTTTTTCATGCTTAAATCATGACTTTATGCTGGAAGATTTCAGTAAAATTCTAAAAATTTAAAAATCATTTTACCTAAAAAATTATAAAAACATCATTAATGGTGAATTTTTTGGAACAAATTAATGTTAATGATTTAGCCCTAAAAATTGTAGAAGATATTATAAAAAATCAGACTCTCTATGGTGCAAAAGTAATTAAATTAACCTCCGGCCAAACCATTGTAGATATGACTCATGCGGGATGGATTGGCGGAAAATTAGTAGGCGAAATTTGCATGGGGGGTCTTGGAACAGTAGAATTTACATCTTACAAGGTGGATGGACATTTTCTTCCAGCAGTCAATGTTCATACCTCTCATCCCATCATCTCTTGTTTAGCCTCGCAATTAGCCGGATGGAGCGTAAAACTAAAAAAAGAAGTGGAAAAAGATGGAAAAATTAAGAAGAAAGTCGTTTTCCAGTCATTAGGCTCAGGTCCAGCGAGATCTAAAGCAAAGAAAGAAAAGCTTTTCGAAGAGTTAGATTACACGGATAATTCTAACTGTGCGGTTATTGTTTTTGAGACGAGAGAAATGCCGAATGAAGAAGTAATGCAAATAATTACGGATAATTGTAAGGTACCCGCAGAAAATACGTATGCCGTCTGTGCTCCCACTGCTTGCTTGACAGGTTCAATTCAAGTTGCTGCTCGAATTGTAGAAACGGGGATTCACAAATTGCATGAACTACATTTTCCATTAGATGTAATTAAAGAAGGATTTGGAATTACCACCATCGCTCCCATTGCTAAAGATGATTTTACGGCCATGGGATTGACTAATGATTCTATTATCGCTGCCGGATCTACTTTTTATGTAATTGATGCTGAAAAAGAAAAAGAGCCAGAAATTATTGAGATTTTAAAGAAAGCTCCAGCAAATCAATCATCAAGTTATGGAAAACCATTTAATGTCATATTTAAAGAAGCAGACTATGATTTTTATAAAATCGATCCTGGGCTTTTTGCTCCAGCAACATACACGATAAATAATCTAAGAACCGGAAAAACTATTACGGTAGGAAAAGTAAATCACGAGTTATTAAAAACTTCTTACGGATTAGAGTGAACGAATCTTATTTTTTTTTATTTTTTATTTTAATTATCACTAATTAAATATTGGTTAATTCTTCTTGATATTTTAAAATTTCAGTTATGGGAATATCTCTATCAAACTCCATTTGTTTTTGAATTCCCAAGTAAGCACATGCTAGTTTAGCAGCAGCAGCGATTTCTGCTTTTTTTAAAGTTATAGAATATTCTTCTCCTTGGTGATCCCTCGGTTGATAAAAATCTCGGGTATAATAGGTTCTTCTGGTTGAAAGCCTTGAGCTCCTTGCCGAATCTTGTAAGGATTCCCCCTTGGATTGATTAATACGTTCAGATTTCATGTTAGAGAGAAGTGAAGCCATTTTATCTGCAACAATAAAAGGTAATTCGTTTTTAACGACCACTAGAGTGATATTATTAACATCAAAATAGTTTAAAGTTTTATATTTAGCTCGTAAGAATCCTTTTAGATTTTCTTTATCTTTCTCACATTCGATTTGAATCCAATCATGAATGGCTAATCTTCTTCTAAAAAAGATTAACTCCCAATCAATTCCTAATTCTTTTAAGAATTCTAATAATTTATTATCATCTTGTACTCGAGAGGCAATAATGACGTATAATTGAAGTCCATAATATTTATGTTCTTGTTGCAAGAATAATCCTCGTTGTTGCATGGAAGCTAAAATTTTTAATTTAATCGAAAGAATGTTTTTGGATAGTTTTTCTCTTCCACAATTTAAATAAATTACATTTCCCTCTTCACTAATATATTCAGAATTTAGGAATCCTATTATGCTCTCATTGTTTTCTTCCACGAATTCCATCAAGCCGGTAAGAGTAGGGGTTACATCAAATTTTATTAAATCGCCTTTATCAACCGTGACATAATCGGTAATGCTACCCCCAATCGCTAAGGTAATCGTTTTTAATTTCAACTCATTTTCAGGGCCGAATACTTTTTTAATTGCCTCATTAATGGGAAATACTTCATCTTCTAAAATCTTTAAATCAGCAATACTGATTTCGTATGGTTCTGCGACCTTTGTCATTTTATTTGTAATAGGCGCTTCGGACGCATCTACATCTACCTCATAAGGTTTAGATAAATCTTTTCGAATAATGCAGTAAAAATTTTCTCTTTTTTTATACATAGATAAAGATGTATGCTCATTCACGCACGCTCGAAATTTTTCACTCAAGTTACTTCCTGAATCAGTAGAATCCATCCTTCGTCTTTGAATCTTTCCCCACTTTATAACGTCATTGAAAATTAATATTTCTTAATTTAATAAAAATAATTTTTTCTTAAATTCTTATCTATAATGAATTATTAAGTGAGAGAAATTCTTATTTCTCGGCGAGTTTGTTAATATCATTAAATTAATCAAGTGTAGCATCTAATCCGCATGATTTTAAAATACTAGTTTCACTTGATTAAAATTAAATTTTAGTTAATTAAAAATGAGTTTATTATCTCTTTATTTTCTTAAAAAAATCTCCCATTATTAACTCAATCTTATTTATGAGAATAAAAAGGAGTTATTTTAATTCCTCTTCCAAGAAGTATTCATCGCCTTTTTTAATATAAGTTATCGTAGAGCCATAATTATTCAACACTACGTATTTATCTCCGTTAACTTCTATTAAATCTAATGAATAAGGTAATCTTCTTTTCTTAATAATATCTTGTTCGATTTTTCTTTTCTCTGCTTCGTCCATGATCATTCCATTAATTAAAGAATTCTAACATGCATTAATTATGTATCAAAAAAAAAATTTTTGTACTAATTAGAGAAAGTTTGAAAATAAAAATAAATTTTTAAAAAGTACAAAACTCTTTCTGAACTCTCTATTAAGAACATTTGTCTCCTATTTTGAATAAATATTTGAAAATTCATGAAAATATTTAATTAATCGTTATTAAAACCAAGAAAAATTTTTATTAAAACATTTTATTTTTTAATGAAACGATTGTTTATATAAATATGGAGAGATAATTTTTCAATTAAATGAACTCCTCTCCTGATTCTTAATTAAAGAGCTCTTAAAATAGGAATTCATTATTTTAAAAGAGGTAAGCAATGGCTAAACAAGCACTTAACATTGGATTTTTCAGTTGCATGTATTCTCAAATTAACGGGACCGCACATGCCGTTAGATTCTTGAGTGAAGCTATTGCTAAAACAGGCCATAATGTTCATGTTTTTGCCCCCAGAATTGAAAATGGCTATAAGAAGCCAAAAAATCTTTATTACCACGATTTAGGGGGAGCGAGGATTTCAAAAGATACGGGTTTTGTATTGAGCGTACCCATCCATAAAATCTTTTTTTGTAAAGAAGATTATCTGGATATAGCTCATATTCACACCCATGCGACCATTGGTTCCATGGCAATCAACTGGGCAAAATATTTGGGAATCCCGATGATCGGTACTCATAATAGTCCTATGACATTCTATACAGCTCAATATGTTCCCTTTTTAGGAAGTCTTTTAGCAAATAGTGATATTATTTGGCGCTATGAGCGACATGTCGTCGATAAATATGATTTAGTTCACGTGGCAACAAAATCCAAAAAGAAATTATTAAGAGAGAAAAAATTCAAAGAACCCATTATATGTCTTACCAACGGCATACATGATTATTATTTTCAAAACGTCAAGGAAAATGGAATACGGGAAAAATACAACTTGCAAGATAAAAAAATCTTATTATCTGCGGCCCGATTGTCTCCAGAAAAACATCCCATAAGCTTGATAAAAACATTTAAAAACATTCACAAGAAAGATCCGGATTCCCATTTTGTTATAGTTGGAAACTCTGGGCCTTCTACAGGATTAGTAAAAAGATTTATTAGAAAATGGCGCTTGGAGAATTGCGTTTCCTATTTAGGAATGGTGCCCTTTGAAGATTTATTGAAACTTTATAATGCTGCAGATTTAACTTGTTTATGGAGCTGGGTAGAAGCCGAAGGATTGGTTTTAATTGAAGCCATGGCACAAGGTACGCCAAATGTTGGTGCAAATGGGTATGGAATCCGTGATGTAATTCGACATGGAGAGACTGGTTTTCTTGCCAATAATTTACATGAATTTGAAGAATATGTTTTAAAATTATTAAAAGATGAATCATTGCGTGAAGAGTTCGGAAAAAAAGCAAAAAAAATAGCATCTCGATACAAAATTAGTGAAGTAGCTAAAACATGGATAAAAATTTACAAATTTGTAATTAATGAGTTATATCCCTTGCGTTATTATAGAAAAGAACGTAAAGAACGGGTTGAATTAGTAAAAGAATTTATTCACCATTTACCAAATGTGAGTTTTTAAAAAAATCTCTTTGCAACCTTCATATATTAAATTTTGTTTTCAAATCCTCAAATTTTTGCTGGCAAGAATTGCAAAAATGAATGGCTTTATTATCAATATCTTCCAAGTTATTTGAAAAGCAGAAGACACACGATTGATCAACGCAATGTTCGTGTCCGAGAAAAAAATGCCCGATCTCATGGATAACTTCTTTTATAATTCTTTGTTCTAACAACCGCTGATTCTCTTTTCGATTATAAAAACTTTCTTTTAATTTTAAAGTAGAAATAATGCAACAAGCATGTTTTAAATGAGCCTCCCCGAATAAAAATAAAATAGTATCATCATGAGAAGAGAAAAGCGGTAAATCAGTAATTGCTGCAATCATATCCAAATCATGTTTTACCCGTTCTTGAATCAGGATAGTATAAAATTTATTAGTCGAGTGTAGGTTATAATTTTTTTCCGCGAAATCTTTTCCCTTTTTATTTGCATTCTTAACTGCTTTTTTTAACATGTGATCTGAAAAGGTATAACGCCCTAAATTTTGAATGGTAAAAAAGAAAGAGTCAAAAACATTATTCAATTTATTTGAAAGTTCCTCAAAAAACGACTCTGCAAGTCCGGTTTCACAAAATAAGATTCCAAGACGACAAGGAAATATTATTTTTCTTCTTACAAGATCTTCCTTTAATTCAAAATCTTTTGAACTGTATATTCCTATTTTATAAACATAATTCATTAGCTTCTCTTTAAATTTTATGTTTGAAAAATTTTTACGGTATTTTCTTATTTTTTTCTCTATATACTTATATTTAGATGGCATTAATTTGATAAACCGATTTAGAGATTGCTTTAATTCATGTATATTAAATGATGGGTTTTAAAAAATACTTCATGAATAAAAAGAGATTAATAAAAAATAAACCTTAAGTTTTTTAAATTAATATTTTTTTCATAATTAGGCATGACTAAAAATTATTTTTTTAACACGAAAATAATTAAAAATATAGGTGAAAAAAATAGTAACAATCGTGGATATTTTGGTTCCAATTTTTTTAAGTTTTCGAGAAGGCTTAGAGGCCGTTCTTGTCGTTGTTATTCTGTTATTATATCTAAAAAACACGCAACAACAATATTATTATAAATATGTATATGGTGGAAGCATTTTAGCAATAATTTCAAGTGTTGGATTTGCTTTGGCTTTTAAGGCCTTTTTAGGAGGATTTTCTGGAATTTTAGAAAAAATTTTTGAGGGAATTACCTTTATCCTTTCAGGAATCTTCATTATTACATTGATCTTATGGATGAGTAAGGAAGGTCCTAAGTTAAAAAAAACATTAGAACAAAAGGTAAAATTATCAATCAAAAAAGAAAAATACATTTCAATATCCTTTTTGACTTTCACCATTATCATTCGAGAAGGCATTGAATTAGTTCTAATGTTAACAGGAAACGCAGCGGTGGAGTCTTTAGAGCCTGAAAGCATCATTCTGGGATCAGTAGTTGGCATTGGCGGGGCTCTTATCTTGGGAATTTTAATTTTTTATAGGGTAAAAACGCTATCCTTAGCAAATTTTTTTAAAATTACTAATATCGTTTTGATTTTCTTTGCAGCAGGGTTAATCACGTATGGACTTCACGAATTAATTGAAGCAAATTTGATTAACCCCATTGTAGAAGAACTCTATAATATTAAACATGTTTTACCCGAAAATTTTCCAGATGACCTCGCTACTACTCCCGCCTGGCTTGAGATTGTAGGTTCCTTGATGAAAACATTGCTCGGATATAATGCGAATCCCTCCCTATTAGAAGTTATAATATATCCAATATTATTGCTAATAATTGGGATGATCTCATTGAAAACTTGGAAAAAAAGCAGCTTAGTAGTGATTGATGCCCCTCTCACGGCCACATCAGAAGCTTCCGAGGAATAAAAGTCTTATTCTTTAATTTTTTTTCCAATTATATATATTTTACCCAAAAATTTATCCATGATAATTTTTTAAATGAAAGAATAATTAGTATCATTAAAACTCACATTTTCCGAATGTCTCAAACCCCCGATAATTCTAACTCTTCTCCTTCAATAAGAGAACAATCTCAAGAAAAGATAAAGAAAAGCAACATACCAAATTATTTTCCTACATATAGAGTAAAGCGAGAATTATATCCAATTCCTATTATTATTGTTGTAATTTGTGCGGGAATTTTAGCTTATATTACTTATGTAGAGGCCGGAATTCAAATTGACGGAGGATATATTTCAGAAGAAGAATATGGTCCAACCGCTGGACTTTTAAATGGCATTATTTTTACTGCAATTGCCGCCGTGTCTTCTTTTACAATTATCTTTTTAATTAAAAAGAGGGGCATTAACGTGTTAAAATACGTGTTTGGGATTAGTTTTGGATTCCTGTGTTTCTTTTTAACCTTATTTTATGTTGAAATTCTTCTTTTTTTAGGGTTTTACAATGTAGAATATACTGAATTCAACCTTCTTCTTTATGTTATTTTATACTACATCCTTCTTGCTTGTATATCTTTTTTCACTCTGTTCATATTATACAAATATTTCACGGCTGAATCCTATCATTTCAGAAATTTCTTAGTTTTATATATAGGGTTAATGACCGGCGCACTTCTTGGAGTGATCATGCCTCTTTGGACAACTTTAGCCATATTAATAGGGATCTCCCTGTGGGATATTTATGCAGTCAAGGCAAAAAGAGGACCTATTCGAAGAATGATTGATTATATCTCGGAAGAATATTCTGATCGAGAGATGGCAAGGGAAGCAATCGAAGAAAAAATACAAGAAGGTGAATTGGAATATGATACTTCGCAATTAGAGATTGGAATCGGAGATTTAACTTTTTACAGCATGCTAACATCTGCAGCCTTGATACAGACGGAGAATATAATTGTAATGATTTTAACTGCTATTGCTATCATCATCGGGACGGGGATCACGATTACAGGATTAAAACGAAACAAGATTTTACCCGGACTCCCTATCTCCATTTTTCTGGGAATTTTAACCATGGTAATCTCTTGGAATATCTTTCAATTGTTTTTAACATGAACTCTGTCAAGAATTGAACGACTCTCACCTAAAGGCGTAAGATTCGTAACTCATCGAGAATTGCTGACGAGTGTCAGTTTTACATTCTTTCCAAACGTTAACCATCTCGTTTCTACGGTTAGAGAAGCTGGGGGCTATCTTCTTAATAATCATTATTGGATTGTGAGTATTTAAATCCACGGGCGAATCATCCTCCTCCTAAAGAGTGCGTACTTTCCCGCACTCTAATGGTAATATTAAATTTTTTATTTAATTTACGTTTTTTATACATGAATTTAAAGAAAATTGCAATCAAGTGTAAGAACAATGGTTGATATATCTCATGTTAAACAAATCGCCGTGGTTGGAGCTGGAACCATGGGGAGAGAAATAACGGAAGTTGCACTCATGGCGGGTTTTGAAAAAGTTAATATGATTGATATTTCTTCCGAGATATTGAATAATGCACGGGATTATATTAATAAAGGGCTCTCGAAAATTGAACAAAAGGGAAAATTGCCCTCTAATTTTACAACAGCTCTTTTGATGAAAAAATTGAATTTAAATTTGGATTTAAAAGAAGCCGTGGCGGAAGCAGATTTCATCATAGAAGCCATTCCAGAAAAACTAGAATTAAAACAAGAATTATTTGAAAAATTAGGGCATCTATCTCCTTCTCATTCCATATTAGCGACGAATACATCCACCATGAGCATAACTAAAATAGCAGAAAAATGCAATCGTCCCGATAAAGTAGTTGGCATGCATTTTTTTATCCCTGTTCCATTACTCCGCTTAATCGAAATAATCAAGGGAAAAACATCTGAAGAAACCATGGAAATTGCCATTGCCGTGGGTGAAAGATTTCCTTCCTTAAAAGGTAAAAGAAAATGCGTTAGAATTGAAAAAGAGAGCCCTGGATTCATTGTAAATCGGGTCATGATACCGACCAGCGTGTATATTAGTTGGCTTCTTGATAAAGCAATGGATCGTGGTATTCCACTTGAAAATATTGATGCTGATTTTGCGTACATGCACCAAATGGGACCTTGTGCAAAATGGGATTATTTAGGATTGGATATACAAATGGATACTTTAAAATATTTTGAAAAAACACTTTCACCGGATTTTGCTCCGGGAAGAGTATTGCAAAAATTAGTGAAAGAGGGCAATTTGGGGCGTAAAACGGGCAAGGGAATATGTGAATGGACGGAAGATGGTAAGTTAAAAAGGAAATCCTCGGAAAAAGCTAACTTGTTTGATGTAGATTTATACATGGCATTACAATTAAATGAAGCATGCCGCCTTTTAGAAGAGGGCGTAGTTAAGAGTTATAAGGAAATTGATGAAGCAATTTTAGCAGCGTTCGATATTCCCGGTCCTTTTGGCCCCGGAAAAAGAAATTATGAAAAATGGTGCAAAAAATTAGAAGATTTTGTAGAAGAATCAGGAAAATCATACTTTTTGCCCTGTGAATTAATGCGAACGGGTAAGTTTAAGAACATGAAATAGGCTTAATCAGAATTTTATACCCAAATTTCCATTTTCTTTCTCAAGAAACGAGGAGGAATTTGGTTAATTTGATTATAACTTAAATCAACTAGTTTCAAAGATTTTAATCTCAGTAAAACATCAGGAATCTCATTAAATTGATTATTCATTAAATCTAATTTTTTTAAATGCAATAATTGCTCAATTGAATTTGGAATGGAATTGATATTCTGGTCCCGAATACTCAACTCTTCTAAATATTTTAATTTACTTATTTGTTCCGGAAAAAAGGAAATTTGGAAAAAATAATACCCATAGATGTAAATTCCAATAACTCGTCCATCTTGATTTATTTTATAATGACAAGCACACGTTTTTGAAAGGGGCCCATTTTCTTGTAATTGTTTCAATTTCTGCCCTATAATGATTTCTAACAAGCCTAAAATAGTAGCATCTTCCGAATGGACGTTTTCAAACTCATAATGAGGGGCGGTGACTTTTCTTGAAAGTTTTAGCATGGAATCTGGAAGTTTTTTTAGCCTGTTGTTATTCGTGAGACTAATCTTTTTCAAGGATTTCATGTGGGAAAGAACGTAGGGAAGTTTTGAAAAATGATTCCAATCTAAATATAACGATTGAAGAGCTGTAAGCTTCCTAAAGGTGGAAGGTAAATGAGTCAAATTATTATCCCAAAGATTCAGCAATTTTAATCTTTTAAGATTACCAATGCACCGTGGTAGCTTCTTTAAATGCCAGCCGGGAAGCTCTAACGTGATGACATGCTTTTTTTCAATAATAATTTTATAATCATGTACGATATTTTTCCTAACTTTAATTGCGCCTAATTCCAACAAGACACCGGCTTCTTCTGGAACTATTTTATATAGGTGTTCTAATCTTTTATTTAAAAAAAAACGTAAAACCTTCATTTCTGATGTATCGTGAGAGAAAATAAAATCGTGCAAGGTTTTTAAGATGATTATTGACCTTTCATGTTGAATGGCCCAAATTATAGGCTTGGAACATTTTTTCGGATATAAATGCAACAAACATAACGCAGCGCCCCTTCTTATTGAAGGTGATTTATCAGAAATTAATAGATATTCCAATAGATCGAATAATTTTTCGTTAGATATCCATGACATGTTCAGATTTTCAACGCGCTCTTCAAAATCTCCCTCTCTCTCAACATGGTTCACGAGAAAAAATAAAGCAGGCGTTAATTCCAGAAATATTTCTTTATTCATTCCGTCTTGAAAAAACGTTCCCGAAATTTCTCTCAATTTATTAAAAACCATTTTTCTAATTTTAAATGACCGATTGATGTAAATCTTTTTTTGAATTAAATTTAATTCCTTTTAAAATAATCTCTCCATTAAAATTTTATTATTAATGTTTAATCTCTCGTTTATAATTCATGAATTTATTTTCAATAATGCATTATTGTTCATGGAAAAAATTTAATTTTGGAGAAAAAATGCCTCCCTTCCTAATTTAATACAATACCGGCAATAAAAAATAAGGTGAAAAGAAAATTTCTTCTAACTCAAATGCCTCTTCTCCCAAAACAGGATTCGAAAAAATCTTGGATTTCTTGAATAATGAATTAGAAATGAATAGGCCCATCGATATTGCTGAAGTCGTGTCAAAAACTAATCTCTCTTGGACTTATGTAAAAAAAATACTGGAAAAATTAAAGCAAGAAAATTACTGTGGCTTTCATTTTGAAAAATTAGGAAATAGTTGGGTGGCGTGGAAAGATAGAGAACACGTTATTAAGCCCATAAAAGATACTTGTTCACGTTTTTTGGAATAAAAAAAGATATAATACTTCTTCGCATAGTTTGAAATTTCAAACTTTTTATTTGAAGCTTCTTTTATCTCATTATACTTATTTAACATTATTTTATAGGTAAAAATAGATGAAAGTAGAAAAATCAAGTCAAGACCTTGAAAATGAAGTAATATATGCGGGATTGTGCATTCATTGTGGCTCTTGCAATGCATTTTGTCCCCACATGGATTTCAATAAGGAAACGGGGGAAGCATTCGTGGTTGATGAGTGTGCAGAAACAGTAGGCTTATGCTATAACTCATGCCCCAGAACATTTTTCCCTATTAACAAAATAGAAACAGGAATTTTTGGAGAAACAAGAAAGGACCTTGCCGTTGGAGTTTATAAAAATATCATACAAGTTAAATCAAAGAATAAGGATTCTATCTTGTATAATCTTGTTAAAGCAGCTTTTGAAGAGGGTATTGTAAAACATATGGTACTTACGGAACCAAAAAGCAAGAAACCACCTGTTGCGTATCCGGTCGTTGTTGATGATGCTGAAACTGCTAAAAAATACATTCCTGATAAAACCATGGATAATGCGGGGCCTCTCGTGACGGGAATTGGGAAAGCTTATCTTGAGAGGAAAAAGCAAGTGGGATTTGTTGGAAATCCGTGTCATATTCGAGGGATTGCTAAAATTTACAATTCAGATTTTAATACTGGCATTAGGGAAACGCTTTCTCTAAAGATTGCATATGCTTGTTCTTCTGGAGGCATGACAGCGTGCAAATATTGCACGGATTTTTCGGGAGAATTTTCCGACATTTCTTATTCACCGTGGGGTGCTCCAAAAGGAGAAGCCATGTTAATCATTCGAACGGAAGTAGGACAAAAGGTGGTGGATGGGGCGGTCAAGAAGAAATTGCTTGAAATTACCAACGATAACCCGGACTTAACGGAAATGAAGAAATTCATAAATAAAAAACGCAAGAAGAATTTTAAAACTTTAATTGGTGACTCATTAATAAAAGCGAAATATTTAGAATTAACAAAAGAAGAAATTTTAGACCTTTTAAAGGAATAAACGAAATTCCTTATTTTCTTTTTCTTTTTCGATTTTTTTTTTATGAGGTAGCAAATTAATCTCAGTTACCACGCTCCAGCTCTAAGATTGACGACAAAACCACCAGAAAGTTGAACTACCAGAAAGTTGAAAGACATGACGATCCATTATATATTAATGAATCGAAAAATTGTGAACGGGACGAGCCGGCATAAGCAATTAAGCGCTACCATGCGGGAAATAAGCGCTATTGGTCGGGCAAGAAGCAAGCAATACAAGGAATTTGACGTGGATGTGAATAAGCATGTTCGACAAAAAATAAAAAAAGGCGGGGCCGCAATTTGGCCGGAGATGAGATTAATTTGCTACCTCATATTTTTTTTATAGTTTTTCATCTAAATGAAGTATAAAATCCGTCATGAATCTATTAAAATCTTCAAGCATTTCAGGAGAATAATTTTGAAGATTATCACGAGAAGAATGAATCGGAGCATTAGAGAAAAATACAAGGAATTCGTATCTAAGAGGTTTTAAAGGGGCGTGATCCGTGGAATAATGAATGAAGGGAGGAATGGCAAACGGTTTTATTTTATACTTATTAACACCCTTTTTTTCTAAAAACTCTTGGAGGTGTTTATTCAATGTGGGAGAGAACACGTGTCGTGGGAGCAAGCCCTGCGACCAAGCATAAAAATTCATTTGTTTTTTTGAGCCTAAGGTATCAAAAATTAGAAAAAATGAATTGGTTTTTTCAAATTCTTTACAATGCGTTTTAATGAAGCTATACGCGCCGTAATCTCCCATTTCTTCGGCTCCGGTGAGCACGATTATTAAATTCAAGTATTTTAATCTATTTTTGTTAAAATAATCCGCTAAATATAGGGCACATGCCACGCCGGTAGCATTATCAGCAGTTCCTGACGATTTATTATGGCGTCGATTAAATAATTGAATCCCATAGAACCCCGCAAGGAAAAAACTATAGATAAATTGGATTAAAATAAGGTCTGAAACAAAATTGAAATAAAATAAAAATAAAACGATAATGACATGGACTGAAAAAATTGAGCCCCCCAAAAGTGAAAAAAGATAAATTGCGCCTGCGAATAAAGGATGAAATTCATGACTAATGGAATCATAATGGGCAAAAAGCACTATATTCTTCTTATTTTTTTCCTCCTCCTTATTAGCTTGCAATTTAATGATATAATTAAATGATGTCTTCAGCTTTCCTATTTTCCTAAACGTAAATTGGATTTTTTCCCTAATTTGCCTCCCAAACCACGATAAAATAAATAATAAAATGGTTAACACGATAGTCAATCCATGAAATTTAAAATGAAGTGATAAGTAAATGAAGATCATCAGAAGTCCAATAAGGGGATTATAAAATCGTAATAATACGTTCATAAAAAAAGTAGTGTAGTTAAAAGGTTCCTTTTCAAAAGCATCAATACCGAGACGCTTCAATTCTGACTCAATAAGTTCTTGAGCTTTTTGTTCCCCATCAGAGCCGGCAAGACGCGGAAAAGATAATTTTCTCACGAAATCCGTAGAGAAATATTTAAAGGAAGATTCAAGCATGGGTTTTCTTAATAATTTCTTTTGCTAAAGTTTCAAAAATAATTTTATTATTATAACCTGTTTTACTAGATGTTTCAAATAGATGGGGAATGTCATAATGTTGTTGAAATTCTCTCGCTTTTTCCACGTCTACAACGCGTTTTTGCTCCGCTAAATCATATTTTTGCCCCACCAATATGTACACTGGATTAGCAGCATTCTCATTTACTATATTATACCATTCTTCTAAATGTTCATAACTCGAATATCTCGTGATATCATAACAAATTAAGCAGCCACGGGCTCCTTTCGCATAGTTTGGCAAAAAGAACCGAAATCTCGCCTCACCCGCAAAATCCCACAGCTGCAATATTATATCATAAATAGTTCCATCCTCATCATTAATTTCAATAGAATAAGTAGCTAAATCCGTGCCAATGGTCATTTTTTGGGGAATATAATTGCCGGTAATCAATCTCTGGACCATTGTGGTCTTCCCAACGCCGCCATCACCTACGATAACGCACTTATATAAGAGTTTCTTCCGTTTCATTGAAGTGCCTATTTCTCATCAAGAATTTTTATATAATTAACATGAAATTAATATTAATTAATTTTATTCTAATCTTGAAATTAATTTAAATTTATCATTCAAGGAGAATAATTCTTGTTTTATTTTGAGTTGCTTGTCCCTTGGTAAAGCCCCTAACAATATTTCAAATTTTTCAAGACTAATTTTCATTATATTGTTATAGAGAAGAAGAAAACTGATTAGACAAGAACTGGGCGGAATAATCATGAAGAAGAAAATTAAAAAAGACACATGTATCCCATTTTGATTTAAAGGGCTTGTACCGGGTAAGATAATGTTAAAACCCATAAGAATTCGGTTTTCCAAGAACATTATAGAAAGTAAATTCAAAATATTGGTGCTCACGAAAATGATCCAGTTCATAATAATGATTTGTTTAAAGACTTTAAAGCTCAGAGAACTCGTGATCTCTTTTTTCTGAGAAGTTGATGGAGAAATTGAATGGATGTTTAAATTTTCATTATCCTCAATGATTTTTCCTAATTTAATTTGAATTTTACTATATTTCCACATGTCAATAAAAATCCAAATAAACCCAAAAGTATACACGAAAATCAATAATGCTAAGAAATAACTCGAGTAATCTTCGATTAACTGAGGATGATATAAACTTTCTGCTCCAATCCAAAAGATTAAGATGAGGGTAAAAAGAGAAACAAAGTAGAATCGATTAGCATGTCTTTTTTCCACGCCTAAAGGATTATAGATGATTATATCTTTAGAAAACGTGAGCTTCCATTTATTTATGCTTAATATCCTGAAGAAAACATAAAATCCAAAAGATATAAGCGGAAAAATGAACAATAAAATGGACTCCCAAACCTGAGCTATTGTCAATAAAAAGAGAAAAAAAAACAAGATTAACTCTCGTAAAAAGCCTTCTGAAACCAAGTTCCTAAATCTTAGTTCGGTAATTTTTGACATCTTCTCTAAGATATAAACATTTCAAATTAATAAAAAATAATGGTATGTACCAAAACAAAAATAATTAATTTAATAACCATGAATAAAAAATTTTAAACATTCCTCAAACTCCAAGGAAATTTATTTACATTCCACATATTGACAACTCTTAATAAGCGTCCATTTCAATAGAAAACTTGTAATTGTAATGAAAATTCTTTTTCATGAAAGAAAAAGATATAAGGAAATTAAAAAAGTCAAAAAAATTTAAAATAGAATTCTTGACATGTAAAATTTATTGGAACTACTAATTTTTCTTGAATAGTCGAAAACGAATATTTTATTTAAAATATAAAAATAGAATCAAGGTTTAAAAAGAGAACTCAGGTGTATCTTCATAAATTATTTAAAATTTTTTCCATACGAACAATTTCGCATTTCCCAAGAAAAAATCATAAAACAAATAGAAGAGAGCTTAGCTCAAGAGAAAATAATTCTTTTAAGTGCCCCAAATGGTACGGGAAAAACAATCATGGCCTTATGTGCGGCTCTCCCCATTGCCCTCAAAAATGATTTAAAAGTCATTTATTTATGTCGCACGTACGCACAAAATGCTCGTGTCATAAAAGAATTAAAGAAAATCCATTCTTTTTTAGAAAAATTTGAAGAGCCCGTCATGATTAATGGCTTGTCAATCCGTGGGAGAAATGAAATGTGCTTGAATGAAACACTCTTATCTCTTAAATTAAATCCTCAAGAATCCATGACTGTCTGCACGGATCTAAGAAAAAATAAGAATTGTAGATATTTTCTTAATTTATTAAAAAAGCGGGTAAACGTTGATTCACCTATCCTCATCGAACCGGAGATTTTTAATCAGCCCGTGGAAGCAGATGAATTAATTACAATTTGTAAGGAAAAAAAAATTTGCCCTTATTTTCTCAGTAAGTTTCTTTTAAAAGAGATGAAAATTATTATTTGCAATTATCAATGGATTTTCAATCCTTTTATACGAGACTCGTTTTTACAGTTTATTGAAAGAGAATTGAAAGATTGCATTCTAATTTTAGATGAGTGTCATAATATTATCGATGTGGCAACAGAGATCAATTCCATGAAACTTACTCCTTATTCCTTAAGACAATGTCAGAAAGATTTGCAATCGTACCAGGGGCCATATTCTATTCGGAGATTTGTAAATTTCTTATTAGATCTGTTGAATAAACGTAAAGAGTTCCTCAAAAAAGCAGAAGAACCCATTAATCCGAAGAAATTATTGAATAATATTATAATTAAATTAGGCTTTGAGAATTTAAATAATTTTAAGCTATTTTTGGAAGATTTATTAGAATATGGGTTAGCTATTCATGAAGAAAAATTGGCTAATGGGATATTCTCTAGGGATTATCTCGGTAATCTTGCGAATTTTTGGTTAAAATGGCTTGAAACTTTGGACTTGGATTCCTATTTTTTTTGTTATAAAATAACTCAAAAAAAAAATAAGAAATATATAGCACTAGAAATTGTTGCTTTGGAACCAAGGGAAATTTCCATACCGATCCTTAAAAATTGTCATTCGTGCTTGAATTTATCGGGAACGGTTAATCCGTACGTGTATAACCATCTCATGGGATTAAACAGATGTGGAAAAGGCTATAAAGCGATAATAGCAGAATCTCCTTTCAAAAAAGAAAATATTAGGGTATTGATCGTTGAAGGCGTGAGTACGAGAAAAGAGGATAGAAATCCGCGCATGTTTACAAAGATAGTAAATAAAATAGAAGAAGTTATTGCTTGTACGCCCGCTAATGTTGGTATTTTCTGTGCATCCTATAAAATACTTCAAGCACTCCTTCGTTTTGGTTTAGAACGTTCAATCATGAGATATGAAAAGAAACTTTTCATTGAATCTCCAAATTTATCTGCAACTGAAAATTCATTGATGATTGAAAATTTTAAATCAATGACAAGAGTAAAAGATGGAGGAGGGGGTGTCTTATTAGGGGTGTGTGGCGGAAGGAACTCAGAAGGAGAAGATTTTCCAGGAGAATATATGAATTCCGTGGTTATTGCGGGGTTTCCCTATCATCTTCCTTCACCTCGAGTTCAGGCAAAAATTACTTATTATGATAAAGTGTTTGATAAGCAAGGCTGGAATTTTGCTTATTTATATCCCGCTGTCCAAAGGGCAAACCAAGCAGCGGGCCGTCCCATAAGGAAAATTGATGATAAAGGCGCTATAATATTTTTAGATGAGCGTTTTAGGGATAAATCAAATTGGATTTCAAACTGGCTCCGCACGGAATTAGAATTAGTTCCCGATAAAGAGAATGCAATATATCAAACACTTTATCCTTTTTGGCATTCCAAACAAATTTTTAGACATTAACGAAAAATTAAAATCCTTTTAATTTAATTCCCTCTTTTCCATTAAATAGAATTAATTGTAAATTTTAAAGATGAAAAAAAATGAGTGAAAAGGTAGTATTAATTGAAGAAAACGAAGACAAAACCATCACCACCATTAAAATGAATCGACCGGATAAGAAAAATGCAATTAATTTCGACATGTTAGTGGGTTTAAATGATGCTTTTGATAAGATTGAAAGAACTAATACCCGAGTGGTAATTATTACGGGTGGAGATGACATTTTTAGCGCCGGTATTGATTTAAACTTTCTCACGGGACAAGAAAAAGATCCGGAAGGAAAAATTCCTGATTTGAGGATTCCAAGAAATTTTCGCTATTTCGCTAATACTTTCATTCAACCCGTTTTGTCCAAATTAGAAAAGATGGAAAAGCCCGTAATCGCAGATATTCGAGGATATTGTTTTGGGCTTGGTTTTGAACTAGCTTTAGCATGTGATTTTCGATTTGCCCTTGAAAGTTCCATTTTTAGCATGCTAGAAACCAAAATTGGCATGAATCCTGACGTTGGGGGATCAATTCGACTGACCAGATTAGTGGGTATACCTAATGCGAAAGATATTGCGTTGACCGGAAGAAGATTTGATGGTAAGGAAGCGTATCGTTTAGGAGTGGTAAATCGGTTTGCCAGCACTGCAGAAGAATTAAATTCAATCATTAAAATGTATACAGATGAGTTAATCGATTCGGCTCCTTTAGCTGTGGGCTTAACTAAAAAACTCATTGATGACTGCTATGGTAAGGATATTGCATTTGGAAACGAACTGGAGACCCTAATAAGCTCACAGCTCCTCCAAACGAAAGATGCGGTATCCGGGGCTTTAGCTCGCTTGCAAAAGACCAAGCCAAAATGGAAATGGAAATAATCTTATTAAATATCCCTTTTTTTTTACCCCTTTTGAGTTTTTTATAAACAGATTATCTTTTTATATTCAATCATGAGATTTTTTGAAAGAAAAGGAGAGAAAGGGAAGAGTTATTTTAACAAGCCCTCGTAGAGATGTTTTAATTTTTTCGAAACGACAGTCCATCGAAAGCGTTCTTGTACTCTTCCATGACAATTTTCTCTAATCTTTTCATATAATCGGGGGTTTTTTATTACTTGATTTTTTAATATTGAAATGGGAATCCCGTTTATATCAATTTTCTTTTGGATTTTTTCTAATGAAATCCCTCTCTTGCTCAATTCATTTATTCGAGCTAATTGAAAAAAAGTAATAAGAGCTTCAGCTAAATTTATCGGGCTCTCCTTAGGAATCAAGATACCCGTGCCATTTTCGACATCTTCTCTGATATCTATAATTGTCTCTTGTAGTCCTCCGACTCTTGAGGCTATTACGGGTAATTTTGATGCCATGGCTTCCAATGCGATAATTCCAAAAGGTTCCCATCGGGACATCGCAGCATATACATCGGCAGAAACATGTGCTAATTTGAATATATTCGGAGCAAGTCCAAATAATATTCTAAGGTTGTAAGGATATTTTTTAACTTGTTCGGCATAATGTTTAATCTCTTCTAAGCTGTATTCGGTTGGAAGCGCTAAAATCAAAAACTTGGCATTGGGGATTTTTTCAAGAACAAGGGGAATTGCGTCAAAAATGATATCAAATCCTTTCTGTCTTGAAACTCTACCCGTTGAGATTGCTAAAGGACCAGAATCCGAAAAATTTTTAATCTTGCCATTTTTAATGAAGGAATTCCCATTGGAAATTTCATTGATTACAGCCAATATTTTCTTGGATTGAATGAGAGGGCTTTCGGTTAAATTACCCAATTTAAACGTGAGTAAATATCTTTTTAAATCTTCTCTTGAAATGGAATGACGGGTTGGTAAACGTAAGACTTCTTGGATTTCGTTTCCCAATTCTTTTAAGATGTTTTCGAGCATGATATCATGATTCCAATCACATCCGTTCCATACGAAATCTGTTTTAAATTTAATCAATTCATTGCCTAAATTGGGAATGATATCTGATTTCAAGTAAGATTCACTCACCGTTATAACCAGATCGGACACTACTGCACCCACTTGTTCTACCGTAGGAATTTCATGCGTATTTAAACTCTTTCTGGCTTGTTGTTCTTTCCGAGTTTCTAAAATTAAGTTAAAAATTTCACTGATCGTAAGATTTTTATTGCCTTCTCGTGTCAGGATCCGAAAGGGAGTATCGTCAATACCGCAATCTTTATAGAAATCTAATTCGAAACGGGGCCACGTTAATAAATGAAAAGTGATGAGGGAGGAAATATCAAATCCTTTCTTCATGAGTGCTTGTTTGATGGAAATATAAGGGAGAACCACGTGATAATCATGGAGATGGATGATTTTCGGTAAAGCATCATAATTTTTTTTTTTCAATAATTTATTAACATAAAATTTCATTCCAATACTAAAAAAGCATATCTTTCCTTGAAGGGAATCAGGATTGTACACTATTTTATCATCCAAAAATCCACGAGTAAATGAATTTCCGCCGGACAATAATATAACATTAATATCTTCCATCTTAACCTTATAAAAATTAATTCGAAATTCTTGCCTTTTCTTCTTGTTTTTAGTGAATGAAAATTTTTGCTTCCCTTTACAATGAAAAGGTAATTGTTGCACCTGATAATATGTTTTCAATCTTTCAATTTGACCGTGAGAGGGAAGAAAGACGCAAAAATCAAAATCCTTGCTTAAACTGCTCGTTTGATGCGCTGAAACTTCTCCAAGGCCTCCCACCTTTGCAATACCTTGGTATTCAAAACATGCAACCCAGATTACATTCATCGTATCCCCTTTATCACTTGTTTTATCATTGATAGGCATTTTTATTTAATCAGATCAAATAAAAAGAAAAAAATCTCTGATTAAAACTTAATTAAAATTAAAATTGGATGTATCATCCGTAAGAAAAAGCAAATATGGTTATTTTTTATATAATGCTAGTCTCGATTAATTTATTAAACGTTATTTAATTAAAAAACATGTTCTAAGATAATTTTTTATCAATTTTTTATAAAAAAGTGAAGAACATGGATGACTCTTGGAAAGAAGAAATCTCTACACCCGCTTTAATATTAAATTATAATATAATGGAACAAAACATGAAACACATGGCCCATTTCGTTAAAGAACAAGGAATTAACTTGCGACAACATGTAAAAACTGCTAAAATTCCTTTAGTCGCCCATATCCAGCAAAAATTAGCCGGAAATAATGCGAAAGGCATCGCTGTAGCTAATGTTGGAGAAGCTGAAGTTTATGCGCAATGTGGCTTTAATGATATCCTCATCACCAATGAAATCATCATTCCTAATCAAATAAAAAGGCTAGTTTTATTAAACAAATTTAGTCTAACCCGCGCTTGCGTCGATTCGGAAAAAAATATAAAAGATCTCGAAGAAATGGCTTCAAAATACTCCCAATAAATTGAAGTCTTAATTGACCTTGACGTGGGATTCGGAAGATGTGGAATTAAACCTGGTGGCCCCGCTCTTCAATTAGCACGTTTAATAAAAAAAGCACCGCATTTAGAGTTAGTAGGACTTCAAGCCTATGAAGGCCATCTAACTCCCATGACAAATCTCGAAGATAAGGAAAGAATGACGAGAGAATGCATGAAATTGGCTCTGGATACAAGAGATCTCTTAAATGCAAATGGATTTGACATTAATTACATCACGGCTTCCGGCTCAGGAACTTACATGTTTGCGGGAAAATGTGAAGGAATTACTGAAATTCAACCAGGTACCTATGTTTTTTCTGATGAGCACATAGAAATGGTAAATCCCATATTCAAGCCTGCTGTTACGGTATTAGGCACGATTCAAAATAAAACGGGTCCAAGATTATTTACTATTGACTCTGGTTTGAAAGCAGTGCCAACGGGCGATGGAAAACCCATTTTTAAAGACAATCCAAAAAATAGGTGGCGCGTTTTCACTGAAGAACATGCCCAATTTAAAGCAGCACCCGGCACAAACTATAAAATTGGAGATAAAATTGAATTAATTCCCGCACACGTCTGCATTACAGTAAATCTTTATGATTTCATCCACGTGATAAAAGATGGAAAATATATCGGTACTTGGCCGGTATTGGCTCGAGGAAAAAATTACTAATTTGGTGAATCCTCAACATGCTCATGAAACATGAACATGGCAATCTTTTATTCAACAAATTTTTATTTTTATATCTCCTTTCTTATACATCAAATTAATTATAAGATAATGGGAAAAAAATGACGGAAAAAGAATTTATCAATCCAGGGACCCCCGTGGCTGGTCCCTACACGCCTGCTGTAAAAGTAGGTAATTTAATATTCGTATCAGGTCAAGGACCAAAAGCTAACACGGAAGGCATTACTGACCAAACCCTTACTGCCTTTGAAAATGTGAAAACCATTTTAGAAGCCGCAGGAGCATCAGTCGCTGATATTGTAAAAGTTACGGTCTTCTTGAAAGATATTAACGATTTTAGCATGATGAATCGGGCTTACAAAAAATTTTTTAAAGACAATGGTGTTGATGAGAAGTTCCCTGCCAGAACGACGGTTCAAGTTGCTAATTTGCCCGTTCCTTCCATGCTTATTGAAATTGATGTTATAGCTTTAAAATAATTTTCTTTTTTAATCTTAAATCTTTTTAAGAAGTGGATAAAAGCTAAAAATTTGCTTCTTCTTTATTTTCTTTTTTATTATTATTCGTCCTAAAAGAACAATTCAAGAGTTTAAGTGTTCAGTAAGTTCTATTTAAGTCCATTTAATTAATATTAATCTCCCGTGATAGGATAAAAAATCTTTCTGCTTTTAAGGTTAAATTTTTGAATTTATAGGTTAAAGTAGTTTCTATCTCCGTTTTAATTCCCAAAAACTATGGAATCGCATGGAAGACTAAATTTTTTTTAAGGAATATCAAGAGTCTTGAGAAATCAAAATCTTCTAAAATGATCTTTAAAATAAGGGATGTCATACCCACCCGTCCTTCCGTATTAGAAATTTTTACTCTGTTCACGAATGAAACGAAATTATTATCATTTAAATTCAAGATTTTTTCTATTTCCGTGATGGATACATTATGTCCTTTCCAGTGGAACGTTTCTTTTAACCGATCTAGGAATGGGATATGGAAGCAACCTTGATCTCTAACTAAATCCCTCGTATTGAACCATTCATCTCCTTCTTTAAAGACATTTCTGAAAATCTTTCTCTCCGTTGCCTTTTGATCCATATATCCAACAAAGGTCTTTTTATCCCTTCTATCAAGTAATAAGGGGCCGATATCTTCTTTCTTCACTTTTTGCATGAAACCATCTTTTCCTCTTATAGGTTATTCTTTCTCGATATCTTATCATGGAGTTGATTTTTGAGAGTAAATATAATTAAAAGATGTCAATTTTCTTAAATCTGCCCGTTTACAATGTTTCGTTAAAGATCCTCATCTTTTAGAAAATTATTTTCTATTAAAAATTGAATAAATTTTAAAATAATTTTTATTTTATTAAAATTAATAAAAATTTATATAAAATATGTCCAATCTTAAAATTAATTATAATAATAATTTATTTTCTCATTAAGGGGATGTGAGCAATGGCTTTAAATGTAGAAGGATGGTTAAATGGCTCTACTGCTTTAATAGTACTCCTCTTTGATGTCATCGTGGGATCTTATTGTATTTATAAAGCAAGAAAAATAGATGCCAAATTACTGAAAATAACCGGCCTTACCATATTCTTTACAGGAACCTTATGGATGGGACCCTCTTCAGATTTCTTAGTAATATTATTCACGCAATCTAACATAGAGCCCTTTTGGTTGTATGGAATGTTGAGCTATATGTGGGCTGCTCCCGCAATCTTTTTCGCCATGTATTTGGGGGCAGAACTCCTAATTCCAAAGAAGAAAATGATCTTCATAATCACTTATCTGGTCTTGGGAATTTTATATGAGATTTTTCTCTTCACCAACTTAGAAGGATCGTTTTATTATACTTTTCCCGAAACTCCAGGAGAAAATTTAATAGATACTTCGAATAGAATTGGTCCCACGTTCATATTGATTGGAATCTTTCTCTTATCTACTCTTATATTTAATGGATTGGGATTCCTAAACAAGGCCCTTCAAGCAACTGGAGTAATCAGAAAAAAATTTCTTTCATTATCCATTGGATTTATAATCTTTTCCATAACCACTGTATTTGACGCTTTAATCCCGCCAGGACTCCTATTACCAATCGTAAGAATTGGAATTATCATCAGCGGGATTTTATTATTCTGGGGAATAAAAACATGATCGATTTCTATTTTTTTTTTACATTATCTTAACTCTATTTTATTTTTTTTATAAAAGAACCTTTTTTATTTGCTTATAAAAAAAGTTTAAACATGAGTTTTTAAATCTGGAAGTGAATTTTTTATCAAAAACCTCCAAATTGAAAGAATAAGGCTCCTTTTTTTCGTTGTTTATTGATATTATTGGATATTAAAAAAAATAGAGAACTTTTAGGTTAGGCAATCGTTCTTTAATTCTAATGATTTATTTATTGATAAATGAATCACATTGTTTTTAACCGAAATAAGCGGAACATTTTCTAATTTAATCATCTGAAAACGCCTTGATGAGTAATTTGTTAATGAAATAATGAAATAGCCAAAGGAATCACCCAAGCAAGAATGGAAAATAAGAGTATCCACTCCCATAGAGGTCCTCCGAAAATCATGAAAAGGATTAAGGTCAAAAGGGGCCCCACCACACCATATAACCCGATTAACTTAGGAATTTTCGTTTCATAAAGAAGAATGAGCCATCCAAAAAAAAATGCTCCAAAAGTATAGCCCCCAAATGCAAGACTTGACATTAATCCATGAGTACCCATGCCCAAAAGGGGAATGGGATAATCTCTATCACCTCTCCAAATGCCTACCCCTATATATCCAAGATTTCCAATGATATTCATTAAAAACCCATAACTTGCAATTCGATACCGTAAGCGGGAATACTTGTTAAATTCCTTCGGAGTCTGCGGCATTGGCGCTAAGATTTTTTCAAGATAAAAGGTTAAAGGGATAGTGAGAGTCCCTGCCAAGATGGCTGCCAGATCATAAAGATAGGGTGCAGGCGTATCATTTCGGGTACCAAGATCGCTTATCCAATGAGTCCAAATCCTATAATTCGTTGTCCCTAAAAAGGTAGCGATGATAACTCCAATAATAAGCAAGAATGAATATGCAATAATCGTAAAAATAGAACATGTTCTCACGATTTTGTAATCCGTGATGAATTCATGAAATCGCTTTCTAACAGCATTAATTTTTTTCCTAAAAGAAGCTTCAGTCATTTTTTTTCACTATGAAAATTTTTACTATTAATTAAAAATGAGGTTCTTTCAGAATATAAAATTTTCTTGTTTTTTATTTGGAAAGTTTTAAAAATAAAAATAGAAAAATTAGCAAGAGTTAACATTCCATCATTTCATGTTAATCATGTTTTTTGCCTGAATCCAAGCATCCTCATTTATCTTTTTAATGCGTGAGACAAAATCCTTTTCAGACATGGATTTCTCTTCTTTTACTAATTGTTCTACCTCTACAATTAGTTGTTCTTCAATTGTCCTCAATTTATTGAGATATTCTCGTTTTTCGGGCTTATCTGAACGCCTTTTATAAGGTTTAATGAACCGGGCGTGTTTTGCCCAGAACCAATCCGGATTGATTTCCTCATAAGGACCGGGAGATAAAACATTAAACTCATCGACCGGAAAAACATACGGTTTAAAAATGTTAAGACAAGGAATGGTGCCGCCCGTGAACCAATGAACGGATTTTTCATCTTCTCCTCTCAACCAAGAAACTTGCGAGCCCGTGGATTGAAAGGCACCGTGCATGCAAATACCAACTTCATGTTCCCTAAGAAATTCCATCATGCTACGCACGGTAATCGTACCTTTCCCTTCATTTAGCATGCGTAAAGAACATCCATCTCGAGTATTAGGGGGAAAGGTGTCAGGAATTTGTGGATCGGAAAAAATCATGGCAAAATCAAAATCATCATCATCCTTGCAATATCCTTGCTCAATTGCATGCTCAATGATGCTTTCTCTTCGGAAATCTCCTTTTCCACGAATAGAAAGGTTATTGGAAATGGAGCGAACATCCTTCACGATTTCAGCCACCCACCATTTATCCGCCGTATCTAAAACGTAGGCTTCTTTATGGTCTGCTATTAAAAAAGAATTATGATATGTCCAGCCTTGTTGACCGTATGCACAATTTCCTCCTTGTCCATGAAGTTCCAACAAGCTCGTGATAACATTCAATGCTTCTCTCGCCGTTTTTCCCCGCTCCAAACCAAGACGCAAGAGATCCATTCCTAATAATCCCGTTTCCCTTAATGGCTCCTTCGTATACACGGCTTCATTTCCGATAGCCACGTCGTACTCGTTTACGCCCATTTCTGCCCCCCACATCCAAAAGGGCTGACTTAACAAGATTGCTGCTGTTTCTCTAACTTGAGGAATGGTAATATACGTACATTGTAAAATTTCTCCCTCTGAATGATGCTTTCGAGGAAAATAGGTGATTAATTGCGCCTCCGATTGAGGTCGATCGCTATTCTTTCCGAAAATAACACTCCCATCTTCCGTTGCATTACCTAACGCAACAAACGTGTCACACGTGGTGAATCCTCTCCTTTTTTATTTTATGTTACATGCTCTTATTCTCTTATAGTTCCATATAAGAATTAGTTGTTTTTAATTGCTTTCTTTTTTCAATGAAAAAGGAAACGTGCCCGTCACCCGCCAAATTGCCAAATCATCGAAACCTAATTCCTCCGCGTGCGTTTTTTCTCCATTTATTACTCGCTTTAACTTTTCCCATAAAAAATCCGCAATATCTTCGATGGATTTGTTTTCTGTAATGATCTTGGAAGCATCTACATCGATATTAGAAGCCATCCAATCGCATGTCTGCGGATTTCCGCAAATCTTGATTACGGGTGCTACTGGATTCCCACAAGGGCTTCCTCGCCCCGTTGTCATGATGATGACGTGAGCTCCGCCTGCTGCCAAGCCCGTCATGGATTCCACGTCAAGTCCCGGCTCTATCATGAGCCATAATCCCTTCCCCTTCGGCTCTTCGGAATAATTAATGATACCTTGAATGGGAGCCGTTCCAGCCTTCGCAACAGTGCCTAGAGACTTTTCCTCGATTGTTGTAAGGCCTCCCTCAATATTTCCTGGTGTAGGCTGTACTCCCCGAAAATCAATCCCAATTTTCATGGTATTTTCTAAAAATGCCTGAATTGGTTCCTCTATTTTTTCCGCTACCTGTTCATTAACGGCTCTCTTCTTTAATAAATGCTCCGTACCGATCCATTCCGTAAATTCCGGAAGAATCGCAGTTCCGCCCAATTCAATGATTTTATCCGTGATTTTTCCTACGACGGGATTTGCCGTTATTCCCGAAATCGAATCGGAACCCCCGCATTCTAAACCTAAAATTAAATGAGAAAAATCAAAGGGCTCCCGCTTTAACTCCCGTGCTTCAGTTTCCATTTGTTTTGCTAACTTGATGCCTTTTTCTATCGCAGCCATGGTCCCACCTTGAATATCTTGAACATCAAAAAATTCTATAGGCTTTTTTGTTTTTTTAATCTGCCGTGCCAATAATTTACTGGTGATATTTTCACAGCCCAAACCAATGATGACCACGCCATAAATATTGGGATTGGAGCCTAATCCGACCAGAGTCCGCAAGGTGTAGGAAAAATCGGCCCCAAATTGTCCACAGCCTAATGGATGGGTAATGGCTACGCCATTTTCGATTTTATTAGCAACTTGTCGAGCCACGTTGTTCACGCACACCACTGAAGATAATATCGCAATCTTGTTCCGGATACCCACCTTTCCTTTCGGACGGACATAGCCCATGAATTGCTCGTTTTCGCTTCGGCTCACCCTTCTTTCGCCACCTTTTCTAAATAATGACTTTTTATATTATGCGTATGAATCCAATCTCCTTCTTGGATGTCTTGAGTTGCGATACCGATAATTTCACCATACTTGTAAAGCAAATCTCCTTTCTTAATGGGCTTAATCGCAAACTTGTGCCCAAACGGAATCTTTTGATTCAAAACTATTTTCTTTCCCTCGAGCTCCACCTCTTCATGCTCCTCCAATTCTGCCAACGAAGTCGCACAATTGTCTTTTTCATCCATAATTATAAATTTTCCTTTCATTTTTCCTCAATCTTTTCTAACTAATACTTCAACTTATATCTATTATTAATCATTGAGTTTAAAAAAATTAATTAATAAATCTTCGCGTGCTTGATTTTTCTAAAATTCGATTCCCAAAGAAGAGTTTTTTCTTATATTATAACCCGCCTTTATAGCATATCACGATTAGTTCCTATTAAAAATCGCAAATTCTAATCGATTTTAAGAAGAATTCTAAAATGAAAATTGAGACGAGATTAACAATTATTAAAATAATAACATGAAGCCGATTAACAATTAGAAATAAAAATTCGAGAAATAAAAAAAAATTAATTTAATTTGTTTTTAATTAAAACGCTTTATCTGTCCTCTTGGATTGCTTCTAACTCCTGTCCTTTCGTTTCATACGGTTTCGTGAACAATATAAAGAGCGGCATTAAAATTAAAATCGCCCCCACTACGAAAAAGCCTACCATCTTATTCTGCGGATTATCGAAAAATAACAAAAGAAGCGACGATATTAAGGGACCTAGTACATAACCTATCCTTGAAATGGTATTTACTACGCCTACAGCAGTGCCCCGAATGCTCGTGGGAAATATCTCATTATAATATACCATTATATAGCCTAAAATGATCGGCATGCAGAGATACCCGAGCCAATAAAAGATAACGATTCCCGTAGGAATAAATAATAAGCCGATGAATGAACCGATGCACGCTACTAATAAAGTAACATTTCTACCAAATTTATCCATTAATATTCCTCCAAGGATTGCTCCTACCATTGTCATTAAAGCCCCAATGAGTAAAATGGTGGAATATTGAGACGTTGTATAGCCTTGGTAGGTCACATAATAATAGCCACCCCAGCTGCGCATCATGATATAGCAAATCGTCCAGATAATGTAAACGATTATAGCGAATAAGACGTAAATCCAATCTTTTCTTTTCAGAGTTTTTAGCGCAGTGCCAATTCCGAGCTTTTTCTCTAATTTATCCCTCTCTGCGAGCCATCTGGGAGTTTCTCTCATGAAATACCAAGGAATTAAAAGGATCAATGCGAAGAAGAACATAACTCCATAGGCCCAGCGCCATCCTAAGCTTTCTGCTATAGGAACGGCTACAATTGCGAAGAGAGGAATTAATCCAATTAAAAAAGCGATGGAGCCGTATAACCCACGCTTTTCTGCGGGCGCCTCTTCTACTATGGGAATTTCCCAACCGTTAGAGAGTGTTGCCATGATCAAAATCGAATAAACTAGCAAGAAAAGGTATAAATTCATGGGGATTGTTATGATGAGTGCGGGAATGCCCAGAGCGAGGATGAGAATTAAGATTCCTTTTTTTCTACCGAGTCTATCGAAAGCATAGGAGATCAGGAAAACCGCAAATGAGATCACGGCAAAAATACCTTGCCAAAATGCGAATTCTGATGCGGAAACGCCATAATCCGCAAGAATGTATACCATGATAGGTCCTTCGACTTGTGAGAGGAATTGGTCAAGCAATCCGACTAATCCCATGAATATCGTGAGACCGATAATATATCTACTAGATTTTTCTTCAGCCATGGTTTAATTCATTTTTTTTTTCATTTATTATATTTTTCAGTTTAAATTGAGTTTGAGATAAAAGGTTCATTAATAAATTCAGAACGCATGAAAAACTGTGTTGATAAATATTTTCATCATGCTAGTATATAAACTTTGCCTTTTTATTCCTTGTGGTAGTACTTTGAGTCTATTAAAGTACTAATAATCTTAGCGGAACTTGACTTTAAATTCAAGGATGAGCAGCGATGGGTCGAAGTTTAATCGAGAATTTCATGGGGAGTTGGAAATTTTTGGATGGAGTAATGCATGAGAGGAGCTTCGGTTAAATGTTAGAGATATGTACGTGGAAGTTAAAAAAGTGGTTTTTTTAATGAAGCAATGATTATTACATTAAGGAAAATTTTTTTATATTTTCGAGACAATTTATTTAATTAAACACGATTTAAAAATTAAAAAAAAGGTAATGGAACACATGTCAAATGGATACATGGGAAAGATTTTGTGGGTAGACCTCTCAACCGAGAGTTTTAAGGAAGAAGAATTGCCCGATGAGGTGTATAGAAAATATATTGGTGGATATGGGCTTGCTACTAAATTGCTTTATGAAAATCTCCCCCCAAAAACTGATCCTTTAGGTAATGAGGCAGTGTTTGGATTTTTTCCCGGCTTGCTTACGGGTACGCCGGCGCCCATGACGGGTCGTTTCATGGTGGCGGGAAAATCTCCCTTGACCGGTACATGGGGCGATTCCAACTGTGGGGGCTATTTTGGTCCGGAAATTAAAAAATGCGGGTATGATGCGATTCTCATCAAGGGAAAGGCAAACAATCCAAAATACATCTCTATAATAGAGGGAGAGAAAAAAATTATTGATGCTTCTGATTTATGGGGCGTGGATGCTATTGAAACCGAGGCTAAAATAAAAGAAAAACACGGGAACGTCCAAGTAGCTTGCATTGGTCAAGCTGGCGAAAAGTTAAGCCTGATCTCAGGTATCGTGAATGATAAAGGACGGATTGCGGGACGCTCGGGCTTCGGAGCACTCATGGGCTCCAAAAAACTAAAGGCAATCGTGCTTAAAGGTGATAAAAAAGTAAATGTGGCAAATAACGATGCTCTAATTCAAGCAACTAAGGAATATAATGATGGCATTAATTCTGCCACCATCGGTGCGATTCAGAGCTATAAGACGCTGGGAACGACGTTCGGGAACGTGGTTTCTTGGGCTATCGGGGACACGCCCGTCAAAAATTGGGGTGGCGTGAAAGAAGACTTTCCTCAAGAAAGAGTAAATAAGATTGCTGGAGAAGCCATAGAACCATATAAAGAAAAATCCTATGGGTGCTTTTCTTGCCCCGTGCAGTGTGGAGCAATATTGAAAATTCCGGATTTAGGAATAGAAGAGGAGCATCGGCCGGAATATGAAACCTGTGCCAGTTTTGGACATTTACTCTTGAACGATGATTTGAATTCAATATTTATTGTTAATGATTTGTGCAACCGGGCGGGAATTGACACTATTTCCACGGGAACGGCGATTGCGTTTGCGATTGAATGTTATGAAAATGGATTGCTTACTAAAGACGAAACCGATGGTCTTGAGTTGAAATGGGGGAATTCAGAAGCCATCGTTGAATTAACCAAGAAAATCATCAACCGAGAAGGATTTGGAGACGTGTTGGCCGATGGCGTAAAGGTTGCGGTTGAAAAATTGGGTAAAGGGGAGGAATATGCCATGCATTGTGGAGGCCAAGAGCCCGGAATGCATTCCCCGAAATATTACAAGAGCCTGGGGGCCTCTTTTGCGTTTGACCCCACCCCTGGTCGACATACTTCCGCATCTCTCGACATGTTGGTACAAGGCCCTTTAATAAAGCCAAATGGTCTATTTGAAGGTATCGGTCTTCCGAAACGTTTCAAGAGACCGGGAGATGACCGTTCCGAGGCAGAAAAAATTGTTGCGGCAATCTGGCAATTCACGTGTAGTGTTGGGCTCTGTGAATTTGCCTATTTCCTTCAGAAATATCCCCTTTTTGAATTAATAAATGCAGTCACGGGATGGGACATGACACCCGATGAAGCGTTAACGATTGGCCGAAGAATTCAAACATTACGGCAAGCGTTCACCTTAAGAGAGGGCATTAAAATCATGGAACAAAAACTGCCGGAACGAATCATTGGAGTGGATTATGTAGAGGATTACAAGGGATATTGTGAAAAAATGGGGTGGAATCCGGAGAATGGTTATCCCCTTAAAGAAACTTTAGAAGAATTGGAGTTAGGATTTGTTATCAAGGATTTATATTAAATTAATATTTTTTTCCCTTTTACTTTTCTCTTGGTTTAATTGTTTTTAGCAGTCCTTTTGGTGGTCCTATCTTTTATCTTTTATGTATTCATCAATTTGAAAAGAATTTTAAAAAGGGAAAAACAACGCCAAGACCCATGAGATGAATGAAGAGAAAAAAAGAAGCAAGTGGTTAAAAAACCAGTAAAAAAAAATGTAACCTTATTCTTAAGATTTAGTATTTGGGAATCATCTTGAGGGCCACGTCCATGGCTTCAATGAACTTATCATTATCTTCTGGAGCGTGTTGCATGCATGTAAACGCTCGGTTTCCATATTTAGTTATCACGCCCTCAGAAAACATGACCGTGGCTAAGTCATCCACGCATTTCTTACGGTATACAGCTTTAGGAATGTTATTCATGTCCCGGATATCAATGGCAAGGGGAGAGAAGGTTTCATAATGAACAATAGACTTGTAGTTGTAAGCGAAATAGGGCCTTTCGTGTTGTTCAAATAGGTCATTTAATTTTTTCACTAGATCATCTGCTGCTGTGGCCGCTTTTTCAATGGTGCCTGTTTCCTCCATGATTTTTATGCCCCAATACGTGGCGGCGACGGTCAAGGGATTTCCCCTGATCGTTCCGCTAGCGGAAGCGTGCTTGCTACTAACATCGATATCGCTTGTCGTAGCGTTCATTATATCTGCTCTCCCTCCCACGGCTCCGGACGAAGGATATCCTTGAGTGAGTAATTTGCCAAATATCGTGAGATCGGGTTTCACGCCAAAATATTTTTGAGCACCGCCAAGGTCCAATCGAAAACCCGTGACTACTTCATCAAAAATGAGTAAAGCCCCGTATTGATCACATAATTCTCTAACTTTTTTATTAAAGTCAGGAGGTACGGGAATGGCCCCGGATTCAGCCCCCAATGGTTCCACGATCACGGCCGCAACTCCTTTTCTCTTTTCTGACCATTTTTTAAGGTTTTCTTCCAATGCATTTAGATCATTGGGGGGAAGGGAAATGGTGTCTTTATAACAGCCTTTTGGAATGCCATCAGCCTCCATTGCCCCAGAAAACGGAATGTGGATGTCATAATTAAGTTGATCCGACCAACCATGATACGATCCACCAAATTTGATGATCTTTTCCTTACCTGTGAATACCCGCGCAATCCGAATAGCTGCCATGTTTGCTTCTGTACCCGATTGAAAATACACCATCCGTTCTACTGAAGGCATGTGCTTTTGTACTAACTTTATAGCTTTTATTTCCCATTCACAATTCCAATATAAATCGGGAGAGAGATCTTGCAAGACTTCTATTAATTTCTCTCGAAAGGGAGGATAATTATGACCCAAAATACACGCTCCTGCACTCATCAAGTAATCAATATATTCATTATCATCCACGTCCCACATTCTTGTGCCTAAAGTACGTTTTATGGTCACGGCGTAAGGGTCTTTAAGGCACATCTGATGTTGTGTCCCTCCCGGAACTAAAGATTTCATTACTTCTGCTAAAGGTTTCGAATTAGGAGTTTTCTCCTCAATTTTCTTTCGAATCTTGATCATCATTTCATCGGGAATTCCCTTAACCTCTTGATCTCTGATGATTGCAATTCTTTTTTTAATTTCTTCATATTCCATTTTGTTTTACCATTTTTATTTTAATTTTAAATTTACATGAACAATATCATGTTTTTAATAATAAATAATTACAATATTATGTAATGTAAGGGTTCATTTTAAGTTTTATTCAACGCACGTGGTAAGAGAAATGAATTCTAATTTTTTTTAAAGGATTTGGTTTTCCCTTGAAACAAATCGCTCCTTTCAAGAAGATTCTTTAAAGATTTTTTCCAAACTCATTAAAAATATTAAACGTTGTTCAATAAAAAAAATAACATGAAATATTTTTCACGAGCTTAAAATGGGGTTAATTCATTAAATTCAAGTGGAAAATTATATTTCTAATAAAAGTAGCCGTCATGATGATTAAGGGACGATAATTAAATCAAGGAAAAGAAAAAAGAGGGAAGAAAAGAAATAAGTAAAAACGATTAAAAAAAATACATTAAAAAAAGGAATTGAAAGAAAAATAAAGTAATGAATGAATAAATTCTTGGTTTATAGGGAGGTTCTAACCCGTAAGTGCGAGGCTCTATTTACTACGATGTCGATCAACGTGGGTTTCTCCGCTTTTAAACCTTTCTCTAAAGCAGGTCTGAGTTCTTCGAGGGTCTCTACCCGGATTCCATCAATTCCAATAGCGGTTGCGACATTAGCGAAATTCGTATTGGGATATTCTGCAATGGCCCTACTTTTTCTAGAAAAAAAGTCTCTCACATTACCCAAGCTAGCATTATTAAATACGATAAAAAGTAATGGCACGTTTAGAGCCTTTGTGGTTTCAATCGTGTATAAAGCCATCAGCATGCCGCCATCTCCAACAATACTTACTACTTTTCCCCTATCATGAAGCAATTGGGCTGCAATGGCCGCATTAGGAGACCATGCCATGCCCGCAGCGCCTCCCGGTGCAATGACTTGCCGTTCTTTTTTCGACTTAAATAAAGAACAGAACCAAATCCTATTATTACCTGCGTCCAGAACAACCAAATCATCTTCTCCTATTAGTTCATTTATCTCCTTAACCACTCTTTCGGGTTCAAGAGGTAATTTGTCCGAATTAGAAAATTTATTCATGAAAAATTCCGTTTCGGGAGCTTTTTTAATTACTTGTAAATCTTCAATCCTTTTTTGAACATCAATTTGCGGATTTTTCTTTTTAATAAAGCCAATTATGGTGCGTAAGGCAATCTTTGCATCAGACGTGACTCCGATCGTAGCGGGATATGTCCAAGCCGCATTTCGAGGATCAATATCTATATGGATTAGTTTTTGCTCTTCCACGTTTATGAATTCTTTGCTACAATTAAGTGTATTTTCAGGAGCTAAGGCCGTGCCCACCGCAAGAATAACATCTGCTTTCTGTATCATTTCTGTCGCAAGTTTTTGTCCGCGACCGCCCATGACGCCTAATGCAAGGTCATGCACTTCCGGAATGCTACTTTTTCCCATGTAGCTCGTGGCAACCGGTATTCCTATCAATTCTGCTATTTCTCTAACCTCCGCATAAGCCCGAGAAGCATGAACACCTCGCCCACATATCATCACCGGTCTATTGGCACTAATTAATAATTCTGCAATTCGTTCCGCATCCCTAGCTGAAATACTTGGCGGAGACACGTTCAAAAATCCTTCCATAGGATAAATGGGTACGTCTAAACTGGAAGGATCCTCAATGACTCCACCTAATGAACTGAGTTTCGTAAGCACGCAGGCGGGGCCGGGTCGTCCGGAAACCGCATGTTTGATCGCCGTCTGAACGCCATACACGACATCAATAGGAGAAGTCGCATATGTTGTATATTTTGTCATCGAACGAAAAATCTCCGGAAGATTCACGCATCCATAATCCCCCGTTCCGCATTGATACGTTCCTTTTAAGCTCATGTTATCCCAATCGGATACATCCGTTATTATCAGCATCGGAGAACCCGCAAAAAAAGCTTCCATTATTCCAAACGCACCATTGGAGCCAATCCAAACACCTTGACCCAATAAAAGTCCTGGTTTTCCGGTTATCCGTCCGTACATATCGGCCATTGCCGCTGCCGAGGCTTCATGGCGTGCTGTAATGGTCTTTATCTTCTCTCCCTTTTTATAACATCCTTCCATCATAAATTGCGTTACTCCGCCTGGTAGACCGAAAGCATGATCTATTCCGGCATCTATCAATATATCAGCAACTAAATCTATTACACGAGGCATGTTTCAATTCATGTTTTAATTTTTTTTTTGACATGTAATTAAACAATGTTTAAAATGAGCAATTCTATTTAAATTATTTCATGAAAGTGCTGCGTGTAAATCTAAACCCACATTCTAGACAAGTTTAGTTGGTTTTTTTGAACTTATCCTTGGAATGATTATCTTTATATAGTAACCCTTTCTTTTTATTAAATACCAAATTTGATTTTTTTTAAACCATGTTTAGTTAAATGAAAAAAATGTATCATCCATCAAAAAAATAAATAAACATTTAGAGGATTCGTGAAATGAGTAAAATTGAAATGAAAACCAGTACAAAAATAAGAGTAAGCTATGGTATTGGAGGTTTCTTGGATAATTTCGTGCTTGCAGCCTTTACAGTGAGAATCGTTGATTTTTATGAGAATGAACTCTTGCTCGCCATTACATTAGTCGGGATTGCGCTTTCTATTTACGGATTTTGGAACATGATAAATGATCCGCTCATTGGATACCTTTCGGATAAAAGCACGCGATTCATTAAGAAATGGGGTCGAAGATATCCATGGTACGTGATTGGCGCTTTATCATATACTTGGGTGTATCTTTTAGTATTCGTAGTACCCGTTCGAACTCAAATTGGCATGTTTCTATGGCTCCTCATTACTATCTTATCTTTCGAGGGTTTATTTACCCTCTGGCAAGCAAATTATTTAGCTCTTTTTCCGGATAAGTTTCGATCCCAAGAAGAAAGAACGAGTGCGGGAATGTGGAATACCATTTGGGGTGTTCTTGGTATCGCTTTAGGCGTGTTGCTCCCACCCCTTTTTATTGAATATGGAAAGCCAGAAACCGTGATCTTGGCCATTTTTATCGTGACAATTATCGCTTTTATCATGGCATTTTTTTCCTTACCGGGAATGAAAGAGGATGAAGAATTAAGAGAGAAGGAATTCAAGCTAGCATCAGAAAAGGGTGAATCTGTTTCCTTTATAGAAGCTCTAACGACATCCCTAAAGGATAGAAATTTTATAGCTTATGTCATCACATACATGGGCCATCAAGTAATGACTGTTTTTATGTTAAGCTCACTTCCATATTGGACAAAATATATTATCGGTTCATCTGATCCAGAAGTAGAAACCATATTATCCGCTTTTTTCTTGATTTTCGTATTAGTTGGAGGTATTCCCCTATGGAGCTACGTCGGTAAGAAGGTTGGAAACAAACGTGCATTTCAATACGGTACAATAGTAACGACTTTCTTGTTCATTCCCTTATACTTTGCGACAGATATTCTCACCTCGGCATTATTTATAGCGATAATTGGAATTGGAATAGGGTGCATTTGGGTCTTGATGTATCCCTGCTTTAGCGATGTTATTGATGATATTGTCATAAGAACAGGAAAGAGAGAAGAAGGAATTTATACGGGTATTCGGACGTTTTTTGGAAGAATTCCGGTGATAATTCAAGGAGTATTATTTGCAGTGGTCCATGAGAGTACGGGTTACATAGCAGGAGCGCCACCAGGAAAAACGAGTCAACCGGCATTAGCCTTATTTGGCATTCGATTCCTCATGGTGATTATTCCCATGATTTTCTATTTCATTGGTTTCTTAATGATGACGCTGGTATACACGCTAGATATGAAGAAAGTTGTGGAGAATAAGGAATTATTAAAGCAAAAAGCCTTATAAAAGTTCCAACTATTTTTATTTTTTTATTCTTAATGTTATTTTCTTTATTTTTCTTTAAATTTCCATGATTTTAAGTACGAATTAGCTTCTTTTTTCGTTAAAAATGTCAACATGAGCATTTTTTTTAATTATTTTAAAATCAAGTAAATGATTTGGTTCATTGGGTTTTAGTAATAGTTTTAAATAGGAAAAGCATTTCTTGATGGATGACATCACCGCTAATTGGGCTGAAACTCGCAATGGGTTCATAACCTCCTACATTCACGTATTCATGAATGGGAAATAGGTATGCTATCCAATCATTAGAGTTTTGGAAGAGAAAGGAATTGTCCTTTCCCAAGGGTGAATGTTTGAGGAGGTTTAAGCCAATTTCTTCGAATAATTCACCCGGAACCGTAAAAATGGAAAATTTTTTCAGTATAGAATTTTTTTTTGATGAGGCAGTGAGTTCGATGTATTGTAAAATGGTTTGGGCATGAATGTTCCGGAATTCATGATGAATTGTGAAAGCGGGAAAATTAGCATCATGTGATCGAGCTAAAGGAATGAGTAATATTTTTTTCAGAACATGATAGAGTTTGTTAGAATACCAAGCGGGTGAAAAATAGTTCACGTCGCGTAACGGTACTTCGATTGATTTTAAATGGGAGGTAAATGTAATCTCTTCGAAATACAATTCTTCTGGGATGCTTTTAGCCAAAGTGAGGGCTCGTTCAGCAATCGTAGAACCAATTCGAATCGTATCTTGATAGGTGCCGTGTTGATTATAGATTTTTGATTTATCTTTTTCTAACGCTTTAAAATCCGTGCCACAAGTGGTAATCGGGTTAAGATCACCTGAGGGACCATTGAAATAGACGGCTTTAATTTCTTGGTTGGATGATTCTTCAATCTTTTGCACGATGCGACCCGGATAATCAGCGGACAATTTATTATTCGAATGAGGTAACGTGGTGGGGTGGCAAGCGAAGTTAACTATCAAGCCAATGATTTTATCGCCGTCATCTATATGCTTGAAAACGATGACGCCTAAATCGGGCTTGACGGGACGCGTGGGATGCCGGCGATTTATTACTAATTTTGGATTAAATTGTTCTTTTTTCCATGCTATTTTACAAGGAATTAGATTATTCAATAACCGTTGTACCAATTGATTGATTTTTTTAGTTAACCACACTAAATATTTATCATTTCTATTAACTCCAAACATTATGCCTTTCATCACGTTTAAAGTTCCACCCGGCCAGTAAAATTCACCAGTAAGATCGGGAGCGGCGTGCGTGTGAGTAGCATGAATGAGAATGTTTTCCTCTTTTAGTTCAGAATAATGGTTGATCAATTGTCGTTTCATGTAGTTTGCTAAAGATAATGGGATTTTTAATAAGTCGAGAGAAAGTAAAAGGAGGTATTGATCGGAAGAAGAAGAACCATTACTTTCTATTAATACCCCATATGCGTGAATATCATCCCATTTACCCCGGCAAGGCTCTTTTCGAGTATAACCCGCCAGGGGTGTGCCGATTAATTTTTTTGGTGTAATTTTTATCTTATCAATTGCTACTCTCAAGAGAATCCACCATCAAGAATAAATCCTACACGTATAAATATATTTAGGTTTTTAATCAATGAAAAATAAATGTTATAAGGTATTCATTTTTTTGATTAATCTATAAAAAAATTCAAGTCCATATGACAAGTTCGGAATCCAAATCCTTTCATTCTTGCCATGAGCCATTTCTAACATCTCTCCAAAGGATATATTGGGGTCTATTTTCATGGGGCAAATACCGAGAGCATAGCCTCCCTTGCTTCGAAAGTACTTGGAATCCGTCGAACCCGAACTTAGCATGGGTACCATTTTAGCACCTTCATGCATTTCATTCAATACTTCTTCCACTGTGTTCCAAAAAGGATTTTCCGTGGAATTCATGGTTGCTGGTTGACTTGGTTCAATAGGAATGATTTCAAGTTCGTTAAATAATTTTTTTCCTAATGCTTTTCTTAAATACTTTTCAATGGTGCCTCTGTCATGACCGGGTAAGAGACGAGCGTCAAATGAGAGCTCTACTTGCTGGGGGATCACGTTTACTTTTTCACTCGCTTTAAATACGGTGGGATTAAGGACGTCCATTACGAAGGGGAGCACGACTTTACTCATGACAGGCATTTTTTTATCGGCTATTTTCAAGCCTATTCGAAGAAACCGTTTAGAAGTGAGAATTTTCTTAAAAAATCCGGGTAATGAGATTTTATCTGCAAGTTCCTTTATAGCCGGAGTAATTTCTATGGGATATTTATACTCAATTATTTTTTGGCATATTTTTGCCATTTTATACATGGCGCTTTCAGATTTTTTAATAGGAAAAGAACCATGCCCTCCCACTCCTCTAACCCGAAGTGTAGTTCGAAAGACGCCTTTTTCCCCAGTTTGAACCACGTAATCTTTAGGATTCTTTCCAAGAGGGATGAGAAAACCTCCGCCTTCGTTTATGATGTAATCGGCATTAATTTTTTCCCAATAATGTTCTGTTAAATAACCCACCCCCATGACCCCACCTCTTTCTTCATCTGCCGTAAAAGCTAATTTAATCGTTCCTTTTGGCTGAAATCCTTGACGCTTCAGTAGGATACAAGCCATGGCTTCAGCAACAACCATGTTTTTTATATCCATGCTCCCTCTTCCCCATATATATTCGCCCTCGATCTCGCCTCCAAAGGGATCCTTTTCCCAATTCGAGGGATCTGCAGGCACGACATCCAAATGAGCAAGCAATAAGAGGCTTTTAGCAGTAGGATCCGTACCATGCCAAATAACAATTAAATTTCCGCGTCCCGGTGCGGATTCAATTAATTCTACATCTTCAAATCCTTCTTCTTTTAAAACACGTGCGCAAAATTCTGCTGCTTCGGTTTCATTTCCAGGGGGATTGGTAGTATTGATTTTGATCAAATCAGAGAGAAATTGCGCAGCTTCCTTTATTTCTTTACTATTGATCGGAAACATTAATGATTGTTGGTCAATTCTTTTTTGTTCCATTTGAATGCATCCTATTTTTCCTTGTTATTAACTTCAGCAGAAACTTGAATCATGAATAGATAATTAAAAATTGTATCTTAGAAAATAAATATTTTCATATAAGCTAAGAAACACGGAAACCTAAAATTTTTTATCTTTTAAAAAATTCTATTCCTCATTCTGAGAATATAATTTTAATAATTAACAAGCTCGAAAAATTTACTCTCATGCCTTTGAACAAATTAGAATTGCTGGGAATGGAAGGATACATATCAAATTATCGACGTGGCAGGCATACCGTAAAGCTCAAGCAGAATATTTTAGTTTTTCCCAAGATCACGACGAGAAAAGAAGCTAAAAAGTTAATTGGAAGAACTGTCATGTGGAAGAGTCCGACGGGAAAAGAATTGAAAGGCGTTATTACTCGGGCTCATGGCAATAATGGTGCCGTGAGAGCACTTTTTAAAAAGGCAGGATTGCCCGGGCAAGCGATTGGACAAAAAATTAAGATCATTAAATGACTTTTTCTTAGGGGCTCGTATTTTCTAAAAATCTCAAATTCTCACGGGCCTGCATCTTTTTGCTTTTATTTCCCGTACCAAATCTCCAAGGCCTAAAATCTTTTTATCAAAGAACGTTGCATACGTGTTTAATTGATGGGGAAAATGAGCATCACTTCCCCCAATTAAAGGAAGATCCATGATTTTAGCCGCCTTTCGTGCTAATTCATTTTCATGCTTTTTAATTCCTCCATTAAGTTCAATGGCATCAAAATCATGATTAAACACATCATCCTCAAATGCGTTATGACGGGCTGAATACGGATGAGCACAGATTGCTATGCCTCCATTTTCATGTATGTGGTTAATGACATGGTCCGCTTTTTTAGATTGAGGCAGAAATTTAATTCCATATGCCAATAAATCTCCCTCAAAACATGTGATTTCTACACCATAAAAAATTAATAAACCCTCGCCGTGAAAATTTCTTATAGGACTTAAAATGCCATGATCAGTAATGCAAATTCCATCAATTTTATGAGATAACGAATTAAATAATTGCGTGCTGGATAGATTTGAACAAGGAGAGCGTGAGCTCAAATGAACGTGCATGTCAATAATTGTCATTATCTTAATGAGCAATTAGAAGCTGTTTTATTGATGTATTTTTTTAAAGAATAATTAATAACTCCTATTTGACAAAATGTAGCATGAAAAATGAATGTTTAGAATTCCCAGAGGTTTAGATATCTGCTATGAGTTATTAAAAATTAGAAGTTGGAGTATAAACTTCTTAAATTCATCCTGGTTATTTTCGAAGGGGAATATCTCTCTGATGATATACATGTATTATTAATATTAAAGAGAGTTGATTCTAATTTTTTGATATAGCTGTCTTTAATTTTTTATGAATTTTTGAGTGTTCAAAAAAGTGTAAAAATATGGCTGAAAAAATCTCCTCCACGTGTAGATTCTGTCAGAAACAAGTAAAAGAAACGCACTATTGCGAAGAATGCGGATCAAGTTTCTGCTCGGAGTGTTTACAGGAAGAGCGTAAGGATTTTTTTACTTGTCAAGAATGTAATGCTATTACCATGGAACCCGAAAATATTGATGGTAAGAAGGTTTGTAAGGAATGTCATAGTGAGAAACTACTTAAAATCAGCCGGGTAGAAAAATCTTGTCCGAAATGTCATTCCATGAATATTATTAATCTTTTTGAAAAAAAAGACAGTTTAGAACAGAAATTCTTGGAATTAATCACTCGTAGCAGGGAACTTCTTCCTCCGCTTAGAGAAGTTTTAGAAAAATGGACTTTAGTAAAACAAAAAATTAAAGAAGCACGAGCTCCTCCTATTAAGTGTTATCATTTTCCGAACATGGAAACAGAACTGATTTCTCTTTATCAAGCATTTAGTAGATTAAAAAACGATGTAGTTGAAAAATTAAGAATTCATTTTCATCATTTATCGGTAAATGAAGAATTCTTTTTCAATATCTATGCTCAGCCAAACTCTAATATAAAAATTATAGAAGGAATATTAGAGAATCTATCTCGAAGTTTTCATTCTATTCAAGAATACATGGAAACAACCATACCTCCGATAATTGAAGGAATTAATTCCCATGAAAAAAAGCTACAATTTATTGAAAAAATCAAGAAATATTTTTCAGCTTATAAACGATTTTTAAGTTTAGCGGAAAATGAAAAGGCCGTGTATGCAATCCCCGCAAAATTAGTAAATGGTAATAATAATGGGCAGGATATTTTTAATAAAAAAAGAGGCATGCTATTTATTACTAATTATGATTTATCGTTTATTCATGAATATGGCATTATAAAAAAGAAACAAGAATTAATCATAAAAGTACCCGTAAATGATATAAATCGAATTCGAGAAAAAGGGCTTTTTTTTAAAAAACTTTATTTAGAATTTAGTTATGGAACTTATGAATTTGCACTTCCTCCCAAATCCGTCTCACGAGTGATAGAATATATTCTTTTAGCAAGGGCGTTCGATGAAACTGTTTTAAGAAATCTTGAATCGGTAAAAAAATTAGATTCTATAACCATATCCTTGAATAACCTTTCCCATTTCATTGAAAATGCAATTAATACTTTTTATAACAGGAAGTGCAAATTTAATGAAAAAATAAACAATTCTGCTCATGGATATAATAAGGATCTGATTAAAAAGAATAGTTTCTTTAATAAAAAGGCAGGATTTGGAAATGAGAGGATTTCTCATCGGGATAGATATTTTACATGCAATGATTATCAAAATAATTTTGAATCAATTCCCGGAGAAGAGGCTCTGAAATCCGAATTTGCTAGCGAAAACCAAAAACAAGATCCATGGATGTGGGATAGTGATTTTTACGTCCCTCCCGCATGGAAATGGACAAGAAATAAGGAATTCGCGAGGAAAAAGGATCTAATAAATAAATTAAAAAGAAATCAAGAAAACATGTCTCCTTATTCTCGTTCAAATGAATTTTACAGAGAAGATTTCATCAACCCGGATATTAATGCTCAAGAATTTAGAGATTATAATGTTAAAAATAACCCCGAAAATATTTTCCAGGAACGTGAAAAATGCGGGCCGTTTTATCAAGACTTGCGCAAAAATCATTTATCTGAATATTTTACCCCAGAATATTCTCCAAAAGAAGCTTCATCAACATTCGTCAGAAAATTTAATAGAAGTTCCATGGAACACGTGAAAAAATTACATGAATTGAGAAAAAAGGAATATGCATTAAGAGAAACTCTTAAAGAATTATCAAATAAATTTGATCAAGGAAGCCTTAGCAAGCAAGATTATTTTAAGACGTACAGGAGCTTACAAGAAGAAATTTTTTCTTTAGAAGATGAAATCATTACCGTAAAAGAAGCTATTGAACGAAATAGAAGAATAAATTTTAGAACAAACTACTCAGAAGGGATGCAATTTTAATTATAGCGGTCCTTCTTTAAATTGCTTTTTTCCTCTTCATTTCTTTTTTTTTATTTCATTTACGCATGAATCCACACTTTAATTTAAATTATAATAAACATTATAGTTATACATGAATAAACCAATAGTACCATTTACAACGGTCGTAGGCTCGTTTCCACTCTCTAATACAAAGGAAAACATGGAAAGGGCATTTCACGACCAAATTAATATTGGAATTGACTATCCCTGTTATCCTCAACTGGTTGCTATGAACCCTCAATTTTTAACTCCGCTTTCCCGGTTAATCCCTGAATTGGAAGAAATTAATGATACCTTTTACCTTTCTGGTGAATTTAAAATACCTGATCAGTTGGTGGCTTTAAAATATGGAAATTTCATTGTTGAATTTCTGAAAAACCATCCGGACGAAGAACAAGCAATTCAAGGAACTAAAGCCTGCTTAACAGGCCCTTTTACATTGGCTAGTGAAATTCTGTTAAGAGAGCCCCTTTCTAAGGGATTTAAACCCATAATCTTTAAAGAACCAAGAGGAATTATGGTGGATTGGGTCGTTCAAAAATTTGCAGATTACATGAAAGATGTAGCTAAAGCATATAGTGATTTTGGAATTAACATCATCTCTATGGATGAACCCATATTAAGCCTCTTGGTTGGAAATAAAATTTGGTTTCATTCTGAAGAGTTTGTTATTGAAATGTTAAATCGGGCTTTATCAGGCATTAAAGACCTTCCCTCAATTCACGTTTGTGGAAGAATAAGTCCTAAATTATATAATTTGCTCCTTCAAACGGATGTTAAGATCATGGATCACGAATTTAGAACAAATCCTAAAAATTTTAACGTGTTTCAAAAAAAAGATCTCGAAGCGCATGGAAAATATTTAGCCATGGGCACCATCCAAACCAGTATTAGCCCCATTCCAGGAGGAAAAATCGATGATTACATTGAAGACATGGATTTTTTGAAATCTTTTATAAAAAAAGGATTTGATCTTTATGGAAAAGAAAATCTCATCATTAAACCAGATTGTGGATTTGGAGCTTTACGAAAAGCCTTTGATAATGAAGAGATTGCTTATAAAATAACGATAGCAAAATTAAATTCCATGGTTCAAGCCTTAAAAGAAGTAAAGTAGTTCGCGCGGGAAAAATTCTCTCTTTTGTTTATAAAAAACGATATGAAAATGAATTATTTTTCTCAATTATCCTTCAAGTTCCTTCCTAAGCTTTTCTATTTCACTCTGAAGCTTTTCTTTTGTATCCATTTCCGTATCTTCTAGTTCCGTTCCATATTCCGGAATATATTTCAACTCTTCCGAGGGGGCCGAAGGCATTTCGCCACTTTGATCAAGAAGGATTTCAGTCTCTAATTCATTTAGCTCATCATCCACGCTAATTCCCAGGTCAACTTCTAAATCTCCTCCCAAAATTTCCGCTGATTCTTCTATTTCTGCTATATATTGTTCAGAATCTTCGGCGATTTCGGCTACTCTTTCAGGAGAAGCTTTTATTGTGATTTCTTTTAACGTATCGCGTATTCCACCAAAAAGATCGCCGGTTTGTGAAATCATTTGCCCTTCTTCGATTGCATGCAGGGAATTCTCTATTTTAGTGCGAATATTATTCATGCGGTCAATTTTTTTCTGATAGTTCTTGTATTGGATTAAATATGCTTTCGCCCGTTCTTTTTCACCCCGCTTTAATGCAATTTTTGCATTTTGGCGGCTGATCTCGGCTCGTTTTTGGAAATTTCGAGATGCTAATTCCATTCTATGAATATGGGATTTTGCCTTTGCGACAAGTGAATCCTTTTCTTTTGCTTTACGGGGAAAAAGCTTTTTTTTAATTCCCATGATGATTTGGTTCGAATTGTAATTAAAAAATAATTATTAAAATTTATTTCAATAAATGTATTTCAATCTTATATATTTATTGTTGATTATATGCTATTCTCTAATAATAAAGAAATGAAAATAAAATATAATAAACTTTAACTAGTCCAATTTTCACTATTATGAAAAAAATTATCTTGAATTTTGAGAAAAAAAAGGCGAATTTTAAAGAATTAGTACAACAAGCGTTTAATAAGGATTTGTTGAATTTCTTAATTTCTCGAGATACATGGCCCGAATTTGAAGCCATCGAGCGCCTTACTACCTATTCGAAAGATAAAGACGTGTCTTCAACTCACGTGATTCTGACTGATAAACAAGAAATTGAAGAAATAAGGAAATCCGTAGAGAGTAACAAAAAAATTGGTTTTTATATGGTGTTAAAATCTAAAGAAGATGAGAGAGAAATCGTAGAAATCTCAAGAAACTCAAGCATTGATTTCATTATTGTTAGCGCTAAAGATTGGAAAGTGATCCCATTTGAGAATCTCATTGCTGAAATGCAATTAGATGAAACAGAACTTATAGCAGAGGTTGAGAACGTGAAAGAGGCAGAATTAATGTTGAAAACGTTAGAACGAGGGGTGGATGGCGTGCTCATGGAACCCCGCCATCCTAATGATTTAATTGAATTAAAAAAATTAACGCAAGGAGAATTCACTATTGAACTAACAAAGGCACGAGTTATGAAAATTGAAAACATTCCAGAAGCAGATCGCGTCTGTGTAGATACCACTTCTTTACTTCATTTTGGAGAAGGTTTCCTAGTTGGATCCACTGCAGCAGGATTTTGCTTAATCCATTCAGAAACTTTTGATACTAAATTCGTGGCCTCAAGACCATTTCGAGTTAATGCGGGGGATGTTTCTGCCTACATTCTAGTTCCCAGTGACGAGCCTGATAAACCCTATCGCACCAGTTATTTAAGCGAATTGAAGGGAGGAAAACAAGTCTTAGCCGTGAATCATGAAGGGCACGTTCGTATCGTTTCAGTTGGAAGAATTAAAATTGAAACTCGGCCCATGTTGAGATTTGAATTTGAAGCAACTAAGGGAGAGCAAAAAGTCCCGATTAGTTGCACTTGTCAGAATGCAGAGACCATTCGATTTGTAATTCCTGGAGGCAAAGCCAAATCCGTGGTGGATATAAAGATCGGAGATGAAGTTTTAGCTCACGTGGGACCAGGAGCTACTCATTTTGGAACAGCCATTAAAGAAACAATAATTGAAAGATAAAATTATTAGATTCTTTTTCTTTTAGGAGTCCCATTTTCATGAACTCTTTATTATCATTAATATTTTTTGAGATGAGATCTTTTTTTTATTAACTCGGTATTTTTTTTTAATAGGAATTAATCTTGAAAAATAACTCATGACAACCTTTATTGCCTTTCTTTTACATGCGTATCAACCCCCTACTCAAGATGTAGAAATTCTCAAGAAAATTAATCAAGAAAGCTACATTCCTATCTTGAAATTAATGGAAGAATTTGATTTTTCTCGATTCAACTTGAATGTGAATGGCGTATTAATAGACTTATTAGAAGAACACGGCCTATTAGAACCAATTGAACTTTTAAAAAAGCTTCTTATTTCTAATAAAATAGAACTTTTGGGAACAGCAAAATATCATCCCATTTTACCCTTAATTCCCGAACGAGAAGTTCTCCGACAGATTCATTTAAATGAGCAATTAAATGAAAAAGTATTTGGAAAGTATTGGAAAAAAAGAGGTTTTTTTCCCCCTGAAATGGCAATTTCTCCCTCTCTCTTGAAAATTATTCAGAAATTAAATTATAAATGGATCATTTGTAGCGGGATTGCCTTTCCGATGGATGAAAACAAATCAAAATTGAAGTGGCCTAAAGATTACATTTGCTTATATGATAACGATTTCCACGTTCTTTTTCGGGATGATATCTTGAGTAATCGAATCGCTTTTAATCACGTATCTGCAAAAGATTTTTATGAAGAACTCGTGAATTCAAATCTCCATGATAATTATTCCATTATCGCTGTAGATATGGAGACTTTTGGACATCACATTAAAAATTATGAAAAATTGTTTTTGAAAACCCTCCTCGAATTGATTTCCGAAAATAAGAGCATCCAACTTGTCACAATTAGCGAATTGATTCAACTTTTCAAGAAAAATCCGCAAGAAAATATAGTTCCTAGAGAATCAAGTTGGAGTACGACCCAGGAAGATCTTAAAAAAAAAATACCGTTTCCTCTTTGGAACCATCCTGATAATAAAATTCATTATTTTTATTGGAAAGCTATGCGTAGTCTAAATAACTTGATGTTCTTGGCGGATAAATCATGCTCTAATCCCTCTGAGAATGAGATGAAAAATTATTATATTACGGCGCGATACTTTCATGATCGAAGCCTTCATTCATGTCCCATGTGGTGGGCTAATCCTTTACACGGACTATTTAGCCCGAATTTGATCTACAAAGGACTAGATTTAATGATGAAGGCGGCGTTAAATGCTCAATTAGCATTAGAATATGGGGGCATTCAATCAGGAGAAGGATATTTTGACTCCATAACGTATTACCAAGGGTTAATCTTGATGGAATTATATGCTGTCGTTAGGAGAATCGTGAAAAAATAAAAAGAAATCGATATTAACAAATCATTAATCTTCTCAACAAGAACAACTTCATTTATTATCATTTTCAAGAGACGTGTTCCATGATCAAGCTAACCATTCAATAACGCCATGTTCATTATATTTTCCCCATTTTTGAACCGCTTTTCTTTGAGCGCGAACATTTTTCCGAGGGGCATTAATTGCGGTAAAATTAGTATATTTCATTTTCTACATCTTGAGGAGTACCATGAACAAAGGTTGTTTGAATATTAGAGCTCAACCAGAATGCCATTTTTCTTTTCTCTGCAAAAATCTTAAAATTTTCAACCCCCGTCATATGAGGACTATCAAACTCCATTACGTCAACACCAATATCTTGAAGTTCTGGAAGAAGCGCTAACACATTTCCGCACGAGTGCATTATAAAATCCATGTTTAAATCATGAGTGAGGGATACTAATTGACCATAATATTTTTTAAAAAATTTCCTAAAAATCATGGGACTTAAAAACGCCGATTTTTGTGACCCCAAATCATCACTTATCATGATGGAGTCTAACGGGGGACAATATTTTTTCATGTTTTCAATTAGTCCTAAATTGTATTCCGTGATCATTCGAATCAGTTGATTGACTTGATTCGGGTGATTATTACGACTTAAATCGACTAAAAAATTGTTAAAACCTCTAATCGTGGAGCAGCGATTAAAAATTCCCCCCGAACCTAAATCCCCTATCAAATAACGATCTTCTGCGATCTTTCTCCACCGACCCGCGATAATCAGCTTATATCGGAGAGAATTATGAGGATCCGGTAGGTTTAAATTATCAAGATTTTCCCAACCTTCCTCGGGAGAAGCTCCTTGTAAAGAACCCTTAATGGGATGTCCCATGGTTTTATCTTCACTTTTGGTGCCGGAAGTTCGCCAAATTACACCGAATTCATCAATACTTTCATGGGGATATTCCCACCAATTAGGAGGATATCCTAAAGACTCTCTAATTTCGGGTTTCCAGTCATACACATCTCTTCGAAATGAAGGATTAGCAAAATTTTGAGCTCCTCCATTTACATGAGGCGGATAATTCGTGGGTTGCCATGTAATGGGTTCACAAAATTGAATGGGATAGAAATCAGAATCGACCGTTAATCCAATAAATGGTACCTTATCTGGTCGATTAAAATGAAAAGCTCGTTTCACTCGTTCTTTTCTGTCCATGAGATTGTACTTATTAATTTATTCTAATAAATTTAACGATCTCAAGCTCGAGATAAGTTAAATTCATTTTAACTAATAAAGATTAATATGATAAGAGGTACTTTCAAGCAAAGAGAAAATTTTCTCTTCAAATGGATAAACATAAATTATTATAATATTGGGTTATATAGAAAACATAAGAAATTATTCTTTTATTTAAAATCTAATTAAAATTCCTATCGTTCTTTATAAAATGTCGAAGGAAGGGAAAGGAAAAGAAGAAACAATCGCTTTAGATTTTTGTCCTCACTGTGGACAGCAAGTGGATCCATCAGCAACTTATTGTAAGCACTGCGGGAAATTAGTGATAAAAGTAAAACCCAGTGAAAGGACGTCTACCTTGGACTCTCATGTTATTTCAAACCAAGCAGGTGAAATCTCAAGAAAATGTCCTGGATGTGGATCAATTATAAATTCAAAAATTTTAGAGCAATGTCCTATATGCGATGCAATATTACCGAAACTACCAGAGCACGTGAAAGCTCCACCTGAGCCAAAACCTGGTTTCATATTTACTGAAAAGAAATTAGAACCAGAAATTAACTTTTATATTAAAAAAGATGTTTGGAATTTAAAAGAAGGCGCTAGAATTGTTGAAATATGTGTTTCCTTGCGGGTATTGATGTATCTCTTGATTGCCTTTCAAATAACCATATTTGATTTGGCCTCAACTATTCCTGCAATTTATTTAATTTATATAGGGTTATTACCCGAGCTATTATATGGGATTTATCCATTAGTATATATTCGTTCACGTGACCACGATTTTATAAAATTAGGACTTCTTAAAGGGCGTAAAAATTTCTTGCTTGCAATAATAATTGGTTTGGTTGGGGGTGTTCTACTTTTATTCATCAACCTGTTCTCAGGCTATATCATTGATTTTATGAGCACGTTAGGATGGGACACCATGAATATTTCCATCTTACTTGAAGAGCAAAATTTAATCCTTCGCAATTTGGAAATAGGGTGGAAACTTATATTAGTACTTTTAATCATTTTAGGGTCGATATCTTCTGAACTATTATTTCGAGGAGTGCTACATAACTCGTTTAAAGCTAAATTTGAAGATGATCTTTATGGGAAAACAATTGTGATTTTATTAGTGGCTCTCATTTATTCCGTGATTGAAATGATCCTTTCCTTGCCTTATGGGATTTTTTTTGTCTTACTAGACTTTCTCGTTTTCGTCATCCTGGGAATCCTTTATGAGATTAATCATAACTTGTATAATACCATTATAGCGAGTGTATTTTATAACTTGCTTATCGTTATAATGATAATGTTATAAATACATGAGATGATTATCCCGCAAATATGAAATTTTTAATAAAAGGAAAAACCAATTATCTCTAGTAATTATATTATTTCCGATTGTTCTTATTCACACGATATATTTCAACCTACACGAGGAAAATTAGAGTGGGTAAAAAAGAATATAGAAACAAGGGTACAAAACGCAATATTGTAATTTCCATAGCGGGACCTCATGGTGTAGGAAAAACCACTATATTTAACTTACTTCGGAAAGACGTGGGCGAAAACAACAAGAAATTCAAGTTTTATAGAGAACGGTACGTTCAAAATCCTCCATTTCCATTCGGTTCGAAGAATAAGCAAATAGCCTTCCGAAGTGAAATTCATTTCTTGCAGCAATTCATTCGACGGAATCAAAGCATTATGAATTTTACCAGTCGTTATAGAGGACGAATTCTCATTTTAGATAGAAGCCCTTCTTGTGTTTTAATTTATTCCAAGGGCTTGAAATTGAAAGAAAAGGATTATCAATTAATTTCTGACATGTATAACTCGGTAAAATGGAAGGAAGATTATATCCTCTATCTTACAGCCAGTCCGGAAACCATTCTAAACCGCATCACCCATCGAGAATCATTAGAAACCATTCGAAAATCATGGAATGAGCAAGAAAAAAATTATTTGCTCACCATCATGGCTCTTTATCGCCAAGAATTCCGTTCACCTCAAGGAGATAAAAAAATATACGAAATTAATACCGACCATCTTATTCCTAAAGAAGTTCTTGAAGAAATCAAGAAAATCATAACGGAAATAACGGGATATAATTTTAAGGAATTAATTCTCCCTTCTAAAACTCAAATGAATCTTATAAAATTTTTATCCCCCATGAAAAAATATAATAACTTATGAATCATGTTAATAGTAGGGAAGATAACTTTTAACAAACCTATAGTGTAAAAGAAAAATTTTTCACGAAGAAAATGTCAGAAATTGCGGAAGATATACGTTATAAAATGATGAATCTTCTAAAAGAAGAGGAAGAAAAAACAGATTTGGAAAATTTAATCGTCCTTTCACGGGTGGGGATGAAAGTAGCCAGTGCGCATTCCGCAGAACTCGATGCAGATGCAGTTTCAGCTTCTAGTTCAGCTCTAATCGATTTAGGACTCAGATTAACCACTGTCTCCAATCATGGAGATTTAAAAGAAATCATCCTCCATAATAGTGCCGGTTATTCTATATTAATTGCGGTTAATGATGATTACTTGGTATTCGGAGGATTAAAAGCAATTTATAGAGTCGGATATTATTTGGGATATTTAAGAGAACTCGCCAGAAAGCTTAATATTCTTCTCTCGGGTGGAGAATTTACTGAAATGGCTTTATCCTTAGAAGAAAAAGAACGTCAAAAATTAACGAAAAAACCTGAACCAGAACCAGAAAAAGAACCAAAAACGTTCATTCCATCCGTTGATCAAGATAAACAAGCTCTCGACGAATTATTAGGATTCTTGGATGAATGGGAACAAGAAGGCGTAGAACTCGAACAATTAGAAGTAGGAATTGTCAATAATGTTGTATCGCTTCCCCGGTCCAAAACATCTCTACCATCTGAACAAGTTTCTTTCAAGGTATATGAGGATGAAATTCCTCCCCTTCCTTTAGATGATTATACTCCTATTGAAATTGAAGAAGAGCCTTCTGCTCCTCCCCCATCGCAGCCTGAACCATCACGACTCTCTCCTGAACCCCCTTCTTCTCAAGAATTACCATCCTTTGAGGAATTAAAAGCCCCTGAATTTGATGAAGAATTCATTGCCAAAGAATATGATAGCGATTTTATTTTAGAGGAAGAATCGGAAGCTTTAGACTCCATCCTCAAAGAACTTGGATGGGAAGAAGAAAAAGAAGAAGAAAAGTAAATTCTTTCCCTTCCTCTTCCCTACCAAATTTCATAAAGTATTAATTTTATCATTCCATCATTGATAGAACTCACAACTTTATATAATATCACGTGCTAAAATTATCTGATAATAAATTATTTTGACTTAATATTTTTAAATAATTCAACGGTGGAAAATAATGTCAGAAAATGAATTGCCGGAAAGGAAAGAAACGCCACTCTCGAAAAAAATCCTTTTCGCTTCCCCTCGGCTCGGAAGTTCTCTCGTCCTAGGCGTCGAAGGATTTGCTCTCTTTACTCTCTATTACGTTGCTTATGGCTTGAATCCTATTTTAGTTGGTTTTGCTCAAGCCATGGGATATTTAAGTATTGCAGCGGCTCAATTCTTACTGGGATGGGTTAGTGATGCAAAATATACTAAATGGGGGCGTAGAAAACCGTTCTTGATCGTTTTCGCACCCTTGCTTGGCATAACTTTCATATTCTTACTATTACCGGGCTTAGTATTGCCTGATCTCAATAATAAATCGTTATTATTCCAATGGTTATTAATTTGGGACATCATTTTTAGAGCTAGTTATGCCATTACCACGCCTTATCAAGCTTGGCTTGCCGAACTCTTCCCAATTAATGAAAGACCTGTTGTTTCCCAAGCTCAAAATACTTTTAACTTTATAGGGAACGGAATCATGGCATTGACCACTTTAATCGTATTTACTAACGTGTTTGATAAATTACAAACGGACATCAATACGATCCCTTCAGAATTTTTAATCATCGTGATTTTGTTCGGTGGAATTGCGATACTTTTATTCTCTTTAATTTGCTTCGTGTTGCCGACAGAACCACATTTTCCAATTGACACGGATCTAATAGGAAACTTGAAAATCATCCTAAAAAACAAGAACTACAATCTGGTGGTCCTAATGCAGGGAATCTCAGGTTTTGGATGGAGCATAATCTCCACTGTCATGCTCACGTACACAGAAGTGGTGCTTGGGTTGAGTACGATGGAATATTTAATTGTAGCAGTGTGCTTGCTTTTAGGAATTTTTATTTTCTTGTATATCTGGAGAAAATCCATTGAAAAACGAGGAAAGAAGCCTACCTTATTAACCATATTCATTGTTGCGGTGATATTTCTTCCGATTACCCTATTAGGACTCGTGTCGAGCATTTCTCCCTTGATATTAGGAATTTTTTTCATATTAGGCATAGCGGCGATTTTAGGAGGCTGGTATTTGTTCCCTTATATAATGTATGCGGATTTAGCGGATGATGATAGTAAAACTACCGGTGCTCTAAAGGCAGGAATCTACGTGGGATATCCAAGCATCATTTTAAACATTTTCCAAGCAATAGGCGTATTTTTATTAGGGTTAATCACCTCTTTACCTGCAATTACAGTAGGAACTAACACGTTTTCCTTGGGCTTAGTCGTGTGGGGGCCGATTTGTTCGGTGATCTTATTGATTTCTTATTTTTACACGAAAAAATATGTCACGCTCGATTTTGCGTGGGAAAGGTAAAAAAACCAAATTTAATTAAATAAATTTTTTTCCTTTTATCTATTATATTCCTTCATTTATCTCTTAAAATCTTGAATAGATTGGATGAAAAAAAGCTAATGTGAAGAATTGTTTTTAGTATTTAATTTTTTAATGCCCGTAATAACATTTTTTAGAAGCAATTAATTTATTTGAGATTTCTTTTTTCTCATTTTATGAGAAAAAAGCTAAGATAATGAAAATTAATAAATTTACGATTAAATATGAGATTAATATCAAGCCAAGATCATAATCAACTTGATTTCTTCTTGTAGCTAATACTGAAAGGTCCGTGAAGGTAAAATATATGATTAAGAATTTAAAAATAAAGCTAATACTAGAAAACCACCAAGGTTTAGAAAGGCCAATCCAAGCTAAACTTACTAAAATAAAATTATATCATTAGCCTTTTTAAATGTAAAGGCAATTTTTAATGCAATGATGTTAGAATAATGAGAACAAACAAAATACTAAAAATTACATTCATAATGACCATGGATGATATCCATTATTATTTATCCACAACCCATCTCTTGAAAAATAAGATTTATTTTTAGTTTAAATGCATGTATTTCTTTTTTAATTAATAATGATATTGCATTCTTACTATTTGATTATATTGGTTCTAACTTTAATTTATGAATATCCTTCCACTTTTCGAGTTCTTCAAAATCGATGAGATGTAAATCAAAAGGATGATATAAGGGCAAACCGGATTTTTCTTCAATTGTTGCCACTAATTCTGCTCTTAACATATGTTTTTTAGGGACATTCGCCACTATCAAAACATCAATATCGCTTCCTCCTACATTTTCCTCATCTAAAACACTTCCAAATAAATAAACTCGACAATCTTTAAGGAGTGATTTGGCATTCTCCTTAATAACTTTTAAGAAAATTCTAAAATTCTTGAGCATTTCTAGCTTTTTTTTCTTGAGCTCTAATATCTTCCACAATTTTTATCACCTCTTCTGCTGTTTTTATCGCATTTTTAGCATCTTTTTCTGAATATAAAAAGCTTTAATAACGCGAATTAATATATGCACTTTCTAAAAAGGTAAGGGCATTTCTATCCATAGATATTTCTTGATTTTTTAAAAATTCTATCATCGTAATTAATTCCCTAATCGAATGCGTTCTGGGAAATTCTCCGGAACTCTCTAATAAAATTGCTTTTAAAAAAAGTTGAGCACCTTGTTCGGCCATGAAACACGCAAGATCAAAATTCTTTTTTTTTAATCTTTCTTTAACAGCATCCAGAAATGCTTTTGATCTATTTATCAATAAATCTACTTCATTCTTGTGCATATATATATATTAAATGTATTTTTATAGTAATTTAATTATTATTAATTGATTAATGAAATTTTATTCTTAATAAGAATGATCGTGAAACCTTCTTCCTATTAAAATATGGATTTGTATTTCTATTGAATTTCTAAGCGAAATTTTTTGTAAATGGAATGAATTTAATAATTCCATTAAATATAATTTAACCCCGAAATATGATGATTTAATGGATTAAATTTTGAAAGAGCATCCATTTCATTTAGGAGGGCTCTTATTCTTAGGTAAAAATATCTTTATTAATGTTTCTAAAAAAGTGTGAGTGAGAAATGAAAGAAAAAAGTAGGAAAAAAAGAACTTAAATTCTAAAATTTTAACAAAAACGTAGTGTAAATGATTAAAATCTGCGATCTTTAGCAATACATTTTACGTTAATTGCTTCGGGGCCTTTATCTTTAGATTCTCTGATTTCAAACTCTACAATATCTCCTTGATCTAATTTTTTAAAGCCATCCATTTGAATGTTAGAAAAATGCACGAATATATCTTTAGAATTATCCTTATCAAGAGATACGCTTCCGTCTTCATTAAGAGGGGATATAAATCCAAATCCTCTCTTGAGATCAAACCATTTTACGTGTCCTTTTAATTTCGTCATATTACTTGTTCCTTTATACACTTTAATCAAGGAAATTAAATATGAATGAACTTATATACTCAATTGCGATTGTAATTGCGTATATTTATTAAAATTAAATAAAAAAATCTATTTTTCTTTTAAAGGTTTTTCAATTCTTCGTGATTTGATACTTAATTAGTAAAATAGATAATAAGATATGGAATATCTAATTATTAATCATATACATGAACATGTTTGAACGCATTTTAAAAATTTTTAAGACGAGATATATTTGTTGTCATTGTTTAGGTCGGATGTTTTCGTTATTAGCATCGGATACCACAAATCATGAACGAGGTCGTGCGATTTTATTGGTCTTGACCATGGAAAATCATAGAAAATATTTATTAGGAAACGACCAAGAAAAGTCTCAAGCTATTGAGAATTTAAAAATTCTGGCTGAAAATGCCCATTTTTTACCTGCTCAAAAAGTATTAGAACGGGAAGGAATTTCATATTTTAAAAAAGATCAAGAAGAGAATTGTTATTTATGTAATAATATTTTTTCTAACCTACAAAAATATATAGAAAAAGCAGTAGAAGCTGTAAAAGGGATAGAGTTTAATAATTTTCTTGTTGGAACAAGTTTGGACTCTGAAATTGAAAATAGAGAAGATGAATTTAAATCAGAATTTAATATTTTGGAGGCAGAAGCATTTAAAAGTCATTTCAATCGAGAAATAGGAAAACAATTATCAAAATTATTAGAAGTACCAACTAAATTTGATGGAGCAGATATTTTAATCATTTATCATTTATATGCCGAAACCTTTCACGTGGAGGTAAAAATTAGGTCATTGTTCATTTATGGCAGATATCAAAAATTAATTCGAGGCATTCCCCAAACCAAATGGATTTGCTTGAATTGTGAAGGACAGGGATGTGAAGAGTGCAATTATTTGGGTAAAAGATATCCCACGAGCGTTGAAGAATTAATTAGCCCTCTATTCATCAAGGAATCCAAGGCTACTAATTCCTCTTTTCATGGTGCCGGAAGAGAAGATATTGATGTGAAAATGTTAGGAGAAGGAAGACCCTTTATTTTAGAACTAAAAAACCCAAGAATTCGAAATTTAGACTTAAAAAAAATCCAAGAAAGGACAAATGAATTGAATATAGGTAAGATTATCATTAAAGATTTAAGGTATAGTGACAAATCTGAGGTCATAAAGATAAAGGAAAAACAAAAAGATACTGCTAAAGTTTATAAAGCGCTTGTAGAGATTGATAAAGAAATATCAAAAGAAGAATTTGAAGAATTGAGGAAAAAGATTAAAGAAACATTGGAAGGAAAGGAAATTAAACAAAGAACACCTCTTCGAGTTTCTCATCGCCGTGCGGATAAAGTTCGTATAAAACGCATCCATAATATAAAGGGAAAATATTTGAATCCAACGACCTTCGAATTTATCATAGAAACTCAAGGAGGAACGTATATTAAAGAACTAATAAATGGAGATGGAGGAAGGACTCATCCCTCTTTTCACGAGATTTTTAAAGTATCCTTGAAATGCAAAGAATTAGATGTTATTGAGATAAAGTCTTAACAAATGATTTTAAACTTTTTTCTTGTAAAACAATCATGTTTAATATGGCAGAATGTTCTCAAAATCTTTATTAATGAAGTTCATAGAATCAAAAAATAAATAAACTATCCTTCATAAGAATACTCAATAGTCATTATTATCTTAAAAGAAATATAATTTCTTTTTAATTAAATCGATTCATTGAATAGAAGTAAAATACGTGAGAAAATAACCATGACCATTCATAAAGGCTATAGGAATAAAACCCGTAAAGTATATCGAAAGAAACCCAGAAAAAGAGGATTAGGAAGCGTTGAAAAATATTTAGTAGATTATAATATAAATGATCGCGTGGATATCATAGCAGATCCTTCCCAACACAAAAGAGGCTTGCCACATCGAAGATATCATGGAAAAACGGGAATCATTGTAGGAAAACGGGGACGATGTTTTGAGGTAGAAGTAAAACTTCAAAATAAAAAGAAATTATTGATTATTGGGCGAGAACACCTGCGATTAAATCATGCATCTATAAAAGAATAAAAATCATGAAATTAAAAGAAAACTTGAAAGATAAAAATGTTTGGCAGAAAAATTGATGAGAGGACGGTTTCTATCCCTGAAGTTAAAAAGATTATGGAAGATTTGAATGAAAAAATTATGGAAATTGATAGTGAAGAGGGACTTTCTCATTTTCAAGAAATTACTTATAACTACGTTCAGAAGTTTGCGAAAATGGATGATAAAACGGCGAAAAAAATTATTAAACATCTCATGGAAACTTATGACATAGAGGAAGAATTTGCGATAAATATCGTGAATATAGACCCAAAAACTACTCTGGAATTACGCGTCATTCTTGAAAAATCCTTTCATGGAAAAACATTTGATGAGGAACAATTGCGACAAATTTTATACGAAATTGAAGAATTAAAATCTTGAAAAATTTCTAAAGAACGCTACTTTTCTCTTATTAAAAATAAACATGGGCTTTCTTATAAAAATAAAAGAGTTTATATACTTGAATCATTTTAATCTTTATAGACGGTCCAACAATTGAAGTCACTTTTTTATAATGTTCTTGAACGCTGAATAACAAATATTATGAATATTATAAAATCATTAAATAAAAAAATTGGTAGGTATGGAAAGGAATTATCGGAGAACTCAAAGGAGGCCTCCCTACAGGCGGCAATCTCGAGACAGAGATCTCAAAGGAAAAAAAAAACAGTTCATAAAAAAGTCTCGAGAGTTGATTATCTTAGACATATTACCTTATGGGCATCCAGATGATGAGCGACCGAGTTGGACCAAGCAACCCCTCGCACAAGTTCTTACTTTTCCTGACTTTGTTCTGTATGAGGTAAGATTAAGCGAGAGAGAGACAAATCTAAACATTCAGGATAAAGACATCTATGAAAATTTCATCGCAAGAGGCCAACTAAAAGATGTTTTAAGAAAAATTGACTACGATGATTTAACCACTACTTCGAAAGCTCTTTTAGAACCTATTTTAGAACGAGAAGTAGTTAATTATGAAGAGATGTTCATTAATTTTTTTAACAATTCAAGTTCAATTACCCCGCGCATGCATGCTCTAAAATTGCTACCTGGCATTGGACAAAAACACATGTGGGAGATTTTAGAGGCTCGTGATCGTCAAAAATTTACTACTTTTCAAGATATCATTGATCGAACAAGTATTTCGAACCCTGCGAAATTGATCGCTCAACGAATTATTAAGGAACTTCAAAGAGATGCAAAATATTACATTTTTAGTAAAACCCAACGATATGAATAATTTTTCATGTTAATAATACATCATGAATAAAAATCAAGTCTTATCCTTACTGAATAATCTTCAATTTACCCCTAAGAAAAAATACGGGCAAAATTTTTTAATAAACGAAAAAGTTTGTCATGAAATCGTGACGTTAGCAGATATTTCTCCTCAGGATATCGTCCTTGAAGTTGGAGCTGGATTAGGGGCATTAACAAAACCATTATTAACCCTTGCTAAAAAAGTAATTGCAATTGAAATTGATCCGGTTTTATATAATTACCTTTCTAACAAATTTTCTAATTTTGACAATCTTACACTCATTAATGGCGATATTCTTACCACAAAATTACCTCCACACGATAAAGTTGTTTCTAATATTCCTTACTCCATAACAGGTCCACTCTTAGAAAAATTATTTTATTATGAAGACTCTCCCATTGGAGTTATTACTATTGAACGCACTCTTGCAGATAAATTAATTTTGCATGGTGAATATAAAAAAATTTCTCGACTTGGAATTATTCATGGTACATTCATGCGAGTAGAAAAAAAAATTGATATCCCTCGGCATGCGTTTTTCCCTATTCCTTCTATTCAGTTATCTATCATTAAAACTGTTCCTAAACGCGGCATTCCGTCTTTTTTATTAAAAAAGAACACGCGAAAATTTTATTTAGATTTTATCGCTGCTCTATTCCCTTACAAAAACAAAAGTTTGATAAATGCCATTCATTTAGGTTTAAAACATCATTTTAAATTTACTCTCGAAAAAGATACCATTTTAATTCTATTAACTCAATATGGCTTTAAAAATTGTAAAGTATTTAATCTCTCTCTAGATCAGCTCATCCAATTAAGCGAAATCTTTTATTCTTTAATGAATGAATAAACTTGGAGCCTATTCCTAATGAAATATCCCGATCCAAAAATAGAATTCTCGAGCGAAGTGCTTTATACCCCCTCGGATGATACTTATCTATTAATTGATTACTTGAAAGAGAACATTACTCTTAATCAATTTGATGAATTAAACATTAATCAAGTAAAAAATATTTTGGATCTTGGAACAGGAACCGGAATTATAGCTATATTTTTATGCTTGGTTAAGAGAATTAATCCTAATTTCGCCTCAGTAAGAATCGTTGCGTCGGATATTTTAGAAGAGAGTGAAGAAAGCCTAAGAAAGAATAAGCAAATAAATCATATCAAAGATAAGATTCAATTCATTCAATCGGATCTTTTTAAATCTTTTCCCACTCAATTTCAAGGGTTATTTGATGTAATTATTTTTAATCCACCTTATCTCCCTCCCTTAGAATTAATTATTGAAAAGGATGAGAACCACGCTAAAATCGATGCAAGTTGGAATGGGGGGATTGGGGGAATTGAAATTCTTAAAAGGTTCTTTGAGGAAGTAACTTCTTTTTTAAACCTTTCTCATGAATGTTATATTTATTTCGTTAGTTCTGGTGCCACAGACATGACAAAATTAAATTCCATCTTGAAGGAAAAAGGATACAAGAACGAGATTGTTACTAAAAAACATGTATTTTTCGAGGATATCGTTTTAAATCGATGTAGTATTAAATGAAACGTTAGAGGTAGTAGTTAATATGGAACCTTCGCTTTTTATTCAAATTAATTCTCTTTAATCCAGTTAAAAAGGTCTTCTGTTTCTTCTTTTTTCCACCAATTGTAGACCATGTTTATGTAAGGATCTAACAAGGTTATTAAAAAGAAAATCAATTTCTGATGGTTTAAAAGTAGCTCTTTTATGAGCTTCAATCTGAGGTATGGGAAGCGCATAATTTTCATTACAGCTCGATATTGGAAGGAGCAAGGAAGCAATTAAATTTGCTTTAGAAATGACATCATTTCGAGAGCTCCCTTTTTCCAAGAAAAATTCAATTCGAATGGGAAAATCATGGCGAACAGATTTGAGATAAAAAGCATGAAAATCTAAGGGAAAATAATAGGGAATCTCTTTTTTAATGCCATCATCCCTAATTTTATCGATTTCACGTTTTATTTTAAAAACGCAACTCCTCTCTCCTTTTTCTAATACTCGATTAAACAAATCAAGATCCGTGAAATAATCCATGAGTATGCGATAATTAGAAGTAAGAAAATGTTGGAGATTTATGGTGTTTGGTTTCAATAAATTTATTGCTTCTCTAAGTTCATTGGTTAATGCACTCGTTTTAGTATCCTTGATGACCCCAACTAAAAGAACTCGATTTTCCTTACAATTATAATATAATTTTTGGTATTCTTGTAATAATTTATCGTATGTCTGGGAAATTTCGTAATTTTTAGAAAATATTAGATTGATGGGAGTAATTAAGATCGAACCATCAATAATGATTAAATCTATATCTGATTCTCTGGTAAGCAATTCATTGAGTAGATTTAATTCCATGAATCTCAAATCCAAGGAGACTTTAGCATCCATCACTTGCTCTTCAGTGTTTAAATAATTGCCCTCGATGGCATAGTTATTAAATCCATTTAAATCTGGAAAATAGCTGATGTCGGCATTAAAATTATCCTTGAAATAATATTTGACAACGATAGCTTTCAAAAAAGAGAAATCGATATTCATAAAATTTTTCAGAACTGAACTTCCATCCACGCAGGCATAATTCAATCCATAAATGTTGGAAGCTTCCACGCGCGTTTTGATTCTTTTTTCCTTGATAAGAAAATAAGGATCATCCACGAAATCTGAAAAATCTAATTTATCTAAATTTTTTAATAATAATTCAGAAAATTGTATTTTATGATGCTCAAGATTAATTAATTTATTAGCAATTAATTTTAAATTATTAGAAAATATCTGTTCTTTGGTTAAGCCAAAAGGAATTTGTTCAGTTTCTAAATTTTCAATTGCCTCAATTTTTTTGCTGTCAAGGGTCATCTTGATTCCTAATAAAAATCTTAAAAATTAAAAACCAAGAGATCCTTGATTTTTTGATTTTTTATTCCTTAAAAGAAAACTCTATCCTTCTAAGGGTAAAAATATTAATAAGTTTTTTAGGTTATTATAATAAACAAAATAATATTCTTAGAGAATTTCTAAAAATATAATTAATATTAAATATATCTTCAATTAATTTTAAATTAACATGACTTGTTTTTCTTTACTAGGATATCTATTTGAACGTTAATAAAATACAAATTCTAAAACCAAATTCCAATTTAAATCCATTCATGACTCCAGAGTACGATTATACTTTTAAAATATTAATGTTGGGCGATGCCTCTGTAGGAAAAACCTCGCTCACTGTAAGATATGTTTCAGGATATTTCCTTGAAGATCTTAGACTCACTATTGGCGTGGATTTTTATTCCAAAATAACGGAATTTAATGGTAAAAAAGTAAAACTCCAAATCTGGGATTTTGGTGGAGAAATTCGATTCAGATATTTATTATCTCAATATTGCAAGGGCGCAAATGGTGCTTTTTTCCTCTTTGATATTACTAATGCCCTCACAATTTCCCATCTCCCGGATTGGACAAGTATAGTCCGAGAAGTCGCTGGAGATATTCCCATTATTTTAATTGGATCAAAGCTTGATTTAGATGAATTTCGAGCAGTCTCACAAAAAGAAGGGGAATTAACGGCATTAAAATATAATTTGAAGCATTACATTGAATTAAGCTCAAAAACTGGAGAGAATGTTGAGAAAGCTTTTAATATAATGACTCAATGCTTATTTGCGAAATATGTCTTAAAATAGCAATAATATCTGCGCGTATTTTCGCAGTTCCTTAGAATTAAATTATTATTACATTAATAATTATCTTCCATAATTACTTATAACTTCATTTTTCTCATCATGCCAGCTGATTTTGAACAAATTGATTTTGAACGATTATTTAATCCAAGAGCTGTTGCGATAATTGGAGCAAATAATAAACCATATGGAGGAGGATATTTTTTACGATGTTTAAAGTCCATTGGCTTTGATAGACCCCTCTATTTATTTAATCCGCGCTTGAAAGGACAAATTTTAGAAGGGTTGCAGGTCCACGGCTCCATTTTAGAAATTCCTGAAAATGAACCCATCGATTACGTGATCATGGCGGTACCTGCTCCCATATGTCCGCAATTATTAGAAGAAGTGGGTAAAAAAGGTGTTCCTTTTGTAACTATTTTTTCCTCGGGCTTTTCTGAAATAGGGAACAAGGATTTGGAAAAAAAATTACTGGAAATTGCTCGAAAATACAATATGAGGATAATTGGCCCCAATTGTCTTGGAATTTATAATCCAAAATCAAAGTTAGCCGTGAGTCGATGGCATACCACGGAGTCCGGTAATTTTGGAGTAATCAGTCAATCGGGTGGACTCTCTATAAACATTTCTAACATGGCGACATATACCTACGGAACGAACGTGAGCAAGCTAATTTCTATCGGAAATCAAATTGATTTAAATGTCGTGGATTTTTTAAAATATTTCTTGAAGGATCAAGAAACTAAAGTCATTGGAATTTACTTGGAAAACATTAAGAGTCAAAAAACCGGGAGAGAATTTCTACATGTTGTAAAAGAATTATCTTTGAATAAAAAACCCGTAATTCTTTGGAAGGTTGGAAGCGGAGAATCTGCGAGAGAAGCTATTTTTTCACATACAGGAGGGATGGCGGGTTCTACAAGGATTTGGAAGGCGATAGCGAGTCAAACGGGGGCAAATTTAGTACAAGATTCTTTTGAATTAGTCACCTTAGCAATGGCTTTTAATTATTTGGATATAGAATTAGTTGATCGCAATTTGGGAATTGTGGCAGTAGGAGGAGGCTCTTCCATTGAATTAACCGAGCAAATGGAATTTTACAATTTAAAAGTACCAAAATTGACAACGGAAACGGCGCGTGAATTTAACAAGTTCTTACCTTCGGTCAACACGATCATTCGCAATCCTTTAGATTTAGGAGGGAGTGGATTAACGAATAAAGTGATAGATAACGTGGATGATTACAAAGAGAAATTAAAATTCAAGCAAGAACTCTTCAAGCATGGAATTCCCATTTTTGAATCCATTGATTTAACAGCCAAGGCCTTAGATAGGATGTGTAGATTCAAAGAATTCATTAAAAAGAGAACTTCTTCTCAGTAATATAAATTTTAAAAGAAATAATCGAAAAATGCTAAAAAAACCTTTTTTCTTATTATTGAATATTAAATATTCTCACTCTCGTTCAATTGTCTCGATTGGTAACCACACTTGCATGGCCGTCGGACCACGATTGCACCAGGCATAATAAGGAATTGCCGTAAAAATTTTACCCTTCGATGTTTCACCTTGAATTACATGTATCCCTTCTAAAAGGTCGGGTTTCTTTTTTACAACTAAATTCGGTTGCTTTGAAATCTTACATTGAAAGATGTCAAAATCTTTATTATCAACTTGTTCCATGCAATAAATTAATGGTCCACATGCTATTACTATTTTATTTCTATTTGATTTTATTCGAGGATCACTTTTAATAAGATAAGGGGCCATCTTAAAATTCAAGTTAATCTTCTCTTCCTTGTTCCAACTTTTTATAATTTGAAGATACCTGCCTGATTGAACATTTCCTTGATAAGGCTCATCATTTAAACTAAGTTTCGTGGATTGAGCCCATTCTGGAATACGTAGAAAAAGAGAATATCTTCCATCTTTATCCGATTCTAATTGGAGCTCCACATTTCCTTTCCATGGAAACCCACTTTTTTGAGTTAGAGAAATTTCTTGCCCCGATGGAAGTTTCAAGGTAGTTTTACTGCTAATATATTGATGGACCCATATACCCCTTTCATTAAAACCATAAATATATTGACCAATAGTTGGAATGAATCGTATGAAATTTGTTGGACAACAAGCACACTTGAACCATTCCTTGCGCTCATCCTTTCCCTTTGAAAGCATCGGATTAGAATAAAAATATTTTTTTCCATCTAAGGATTGCCCTACTAATATAGCATTATACATGAGCTTCTCCATTAAATCTGCGTGCTTGCTTTTTCCCGTTACATTTAATAAACGCCAATTCCAGAAGAAATTAGCAATGGTAGCACAAGTTTCTGAATATGAATCCTCATTTTTTAAATTAAAATCATTTAAGAATCCTTCTGTACCTCTCGTATTCCCTACACCCCCGGTTACGTACATTCGAGCCTTCACCATCTTTAACCACGTTCTTTCCATGGCTGTTAATAATGATTCATCTCCTATCAGGCAATATAAATCTAACACACCGCAATAAAGATATAAAGCTCGAACGCAATGTCCTACTGGCTCCCAAACCTCTCTTATTGGTTTATCTAATTGATAATACTTACCATTTAAATTTTCTAATAAAAATTGTACTCCATCAGACATATTTAAACCGGCAATAAATTCCGAAACTTCCTCTTTCGGTAATTCTAAAATGCCTGCTTCTTTCATGTATTCTTTCTTGATTTTTTCCGCTGCATTTAATGTTCTTATCAAGTGGATTAAATTTCTTAAAACATACGTCTTATACCTCGGTAAATTTCCCCTTAATTCAATTAAATTCCGTGTTAGTTCCACATATTCTTTTATTCCGGTAATCTCATTTAATCTCATTAATGCTAATTCTATTTCAGGATGTCCGGCGGTATCCACTATCTGACCTTCTAAAAACAAATTTACCAATAGATTTGCAAATCGCTTAGCTACTTCTAATAATTCTGAATTTTTAAAAGTCTCATGATGTGCCACGGCAGCTTCAAAAAGATGACCCGCACAGTATAATTCATGAAAAACCATAAAATTAGTAAATCTCTTCTCAATAAATTTAGTTGAAAAAAACGTATTTATATATCCATCTTTTAATTGTGCTTTCTTAATTAGCTCGACAATTTCTCTAATTATTCGCTCTAAATCATAATTTTTTTTTAATTTTAAAAAATAACAAGCCCCTTCTAACCACTTATAAAGATCCGAATCGTAATAAAAATCTCCCATTTGAATCCCTTTCTTTACACCCGCCGCCACTCTAAAATTATCCACGTGATGGTGTTTCTCAAGTTCTCCATACATTTTATACAGGGAAATTGTTGCATTAATCTCTTGCTTCTTCGACCAAAACTCATCCGTGATCTCTACTTCATGGAAAGGGATCGAATATAATTTGGTAAAAGGCCTTCTCTGAGGGTCTCCATCCATATTTTTTAAAATTCTTCTTTCATTTTATCGTTTTTGATTTCTCCCTTACTTTTTACACTTTTTCATACTAAAATGTAAATAACAATCTTTCATGAATACAAGGTAAGATTTATAACCCCCTCTAAAATCTAATGGTATTTAATCAGATTGACAACAAGAAAATAGATAAATTTGAAAAATATTAAAATAAAAAAAATTCCTTGCGAACTATAGTTCGCTTCTAATCACTAAAATTTTTTCCTTTAATTATAAGATGGATTATATCAAGAAAAAAAAAAAAAAATAAAATAAAATTTTAAGTATTTGGTCGTGCTAATTAATTGTTTTTAAATTTAGACCATTTTAATGGCTAATTTCATGTCATCCGCTGTAATTTTCTTTCTTCCGGAATGCTTGGCAATGTCAAGAGCACATGCGGTTAATTCTTTAGCATATTCTTCTAAGTAATCCATTAATTTGTCTACAGCAGCACGACTTACGATTTCTGCCCCTGCTTTTTTCATTAAAGCACGTAGGGGCGACCATGCAAAAGCTGGCATGATTTTTTATTCCTCCACTTTTTTATTTAATATTTTTATTCTAATTGCTTATTTATGCGATACCTTAAATTTTGAAATGTCCTATAAATTTAAGGTACTTAGTTAAATATTGGTTTTTTTCCTATTTAAATGTGATGGTTGATAGCGGGTACCGGATGAAAAATTTTACTCAATTCTATTCGACAAAAAACCTATTTATTAGAAAATATATTTTTTTTTAATAGTGAATCCCATGTCCCATGATTAATCAATTAATCATGCCAAATAGCAAGGTTTTTATTTGGGGGATAGGAACTTGATCCATTTCACGCAAGAATCTAAAATGCTAGATAATGAAAGCATTGATTTAAGAAAAGAACATCAAGTCTATAAACAATTTCTCTGAGAAAAATTAATGGCAAAAATTCTAGTAGAAGAAAAGAGAAATAATATTTTAAAATTATCATGAAGGATATCATGAAAAATAATGGTAAAAGAATTACTTAAATATAAATGATTATAATATACCGATAAACTTGTTTTTTCGAGAAACAGAAGTTTCACGATCATAATGAATTAGTATGAATAGAAAGGGTATAATAAAATATCCTAAAATGAAAATTTTAAAATTAACGCATAGTTGAGATTTTTTTACAAAATAATGCTAAAAGACTGCTATAAATGCTGAAAATTTATCCTCTTCTCTATTTTCATAGAGAATAAATTAGAATGCAGGAGCTGGGAAGAAAAAAAGGAAGGATTTACTGAAAAATTATTAATTCAAGCAGAAAAATTCATTCCCGACTTGCGGAAGCACGTAAAAATAAAAATCCTCTTAACCACAGAAGATTTTTAAGAAAATAATCCGAGTAAAACACCACGCATTTGGCGGGATGGCTCCGATAAAGGACATGCCAAAAATTCCTCATGAAACACCTATTAAGAATTTATGGTTTATCGGCTCCCAAAGCGAAAGTGGGGCAGGTTTAAACAACATCATTATTGATACAGCTCGAATGCTAAAACAGCTCATTAAAAACGTGTTAAAATGAATTCGGAAATATTGATGATTTTAGCAATTTAATTTTTTTAATAATTCAGCTACAACGGATGGACGTTTTTCTGCGATATTGTGATCTTCCCAAGGATCCACTTCCATATCATGTAATCGAATGTTTTCACTATTTTCTATAATTAACTTATATTTTCCATTTGATATCATCTTCCATTTTATTGAACCAATATCCGAAAGATCAAGAGCCGAAATTTGACATTCCCTATGGTCTTTTTCGGTTCCTTCGAGGATTTTCCTAAAGGAGAGTGAATCCCTTGCTTCTCTCATTTCTGCTCCCGCATAATCGAGGATCGTTTTTGTTAAATCTTGAAGCTCAACAAGTGCATCTGAATATTTCCCTTTTTCTATATTTGGCCCCGTTATAACCAAGGGAATTTTTACTGACCCTCTTTCAGGTCTAGTTTTGCCATATCGTTTGAAATCACCTAACATTTCCCCGTGATCACTCGTATAGATAACAATCGTGTTTGATAATTGACCTGCTTTTTTTACTTCCTCAAGAATCAAACCAATATTGCGGTCAATATTTTCTAACATTGCAGCATAATTTTGCCTTACTTTAATTTCATCATCAACCGTCTCTTCATTTCCGGCATGAGGTGCTGGAAAAGAAACATGTTCCCATGCTTTCTTCATTCTTTTAGTCACGTCCCAAGGATCATGAGGTCCCGTGAAATTGACAACTAGATGCCATGGTTTATCTTCAGGAAATCTTCTCAGCATTTCTATCGCTTTTCTTCCAATCCAGTTATCGCAATATGCATCTTCAGGTAAGGGTGTTGGTTCTGTATTAAAATTTCTTTTACCAAATCGTTTTAAGAAATCTTTAACATGGGTAATTAACAAGTCATTTTCTTGAAGATATTTTAGATAGGGACCTTTAGGTTTAAAATCCTTTGGTTTTACCCTTTTTTTCTTCTCTTTATCATCATTTTCCATGATTACAGATAATATTGCATCCCATTTTCCTTCACAATCGATCACATGGGTAAAACCGAGCATTTCCAGATCTGGAATCCACCCATTTAAACCCCAATAAAGTGATGGTTTATGTAAATCTAATTTACCAACAGATCCGACACTATATTCATGTTCCTTTAATATGGAATAATAAACCTTCTGATCAATAGGAAAATTTTCATGGTTTCCCTTTACTTTACAGTTTTTATATCGCAATCCCGCGGCAAGACATGCTCTTGCTGGAGCACATAAAGGAGAGGAGGTTATCGCATTTGTAAATGATACTCCGTTTTTCATCATCTTCTTTATATTAGGCATCCTTAAAGGTAATTCTTGCATTCCAAGACGCTTAAATACATCTCTAGTATAAGGCATCCAATCTCCTCTATGCTGGTCCGGAAAAAAAATTAAAATGTTTGGTTTATCTTCAATCATTTTAAAAGTTAATTCTTGATTATTTGGAAATTTTAAAATTCAAACAATCATCGTTTCTCATGTTCTTATAAAAGAACGACGATTGCGTGTCCATTAGAGTTTGCTTTTCTATAATTATGATTTTAATTTTCAATATTATGATAAATAAAAATATTCAACGAGATCTCTTTTTTTCTACTGAACTAAATAAAATTCCGGATTTAAATATAGATTTGATTTATATCATGCAATTTACTATTAGGAGCTATAATTGAAACCCTCCTGGAATTTCTATTTTTGGAATAATTTTCTCCAAATATTTTCGATAAAGTTGTTCTCCTGTATGTTTTTCCTCTGAGATCAATGCTAAATTATTATTTTCATAATAATCATGTTCTCTTTCATATAATTCTAATAATTTTCCGGTTGAACTATCGACAACGAATTTCCATTTTTTTGTAAGCCCCATCGCATAATTCCCTACTTGACTAATGCATAATTCTTTATGTTGGTAATCAGTTCCTTCCTTTTCATTCATGATCAGCGGCAATAAAGATTTTCCTCGATGGTTTGGAGGAAGATCTATATTGAGAATATCAAGAAGGGTAGTTGGAACATCTATTAACTCAACATCATTTTCGATAACCTTACCTTTCATGCCTTGAGGAGGACGAATGATCAAGGGTACATTTACCGATTCCCGATAAAACACGAATTTCATGAAAAGTTTATGAGAGCCTAATTGTTCGCCATGATCGCTCGTGTAAATTATCCAAGTATTGTCTAATACCCCATTTTCTTCAAGTATTTTTCTGATTTCTCCCACCTTTTCATCTATTAATGTTACATTACCATAATACATTGCTCGAGCTTTTCTTATATAATCTTCAGTTACATGCTTGCTACGACTTATAATTCTTGATCGCATGATGTATTTCGGAAATGGTCGTTTAGGTTCTTCTAACTCTTCATCAATTAATTGAATCTCATCGGGATCATATAAATCAGCATATTCTTTTACAACATCAAATGGATCATGGGGACCTGGAAAACCAATAAATAAACAGAATGGCTTGTCAGATTTTGGGCTTTTCAGATGATTTTCTAACCATTTTATAGCCATATCGCCAACGAAATAATCAATATAAAACTCTTTCGGGATGGGCATGGGCTCTGCTAAAAGAATAGGATATTTCATTGCCCACTCATGATATATCTTTAAAAATCCATGTTCTTGTAAAGAATCTATATATTTTGAGCCTACGTAAGCGCTTTCCATTTTTCCACATACTTCCTGGCATTCAGTAAATCCTAATTCTTCCATTTTATCATAATGAAAACTCACATTATCAATTATTTTTAAGTTTTTATCTCCCGCTTTTTTCAAAGCATCATACCCATGATGACGCACAAGATGCATCTTTCCTATATCAATATTACGATAACCTCGCTTTTTTAAGAGATTTAAAAAAGAATCCTTTATCAACATTGGATTGGTTTTATGAATGAACATCTTATTCGTGTATGCCCCTGTTTCATGGACATACTTCCCTACTAAGAATGCCGCTCTCGCAGGAACACAAAGTGGACTTTGAGTGATCGCATTAGCAAATCTCACGCCTTCAGAAGCAAGTCGATCGAGGTTTGGTGTTTTAACTTGAGGATTTACCATGCCTAATACATCAGCTCTATGCTGATCGGGCATGATTATAATAAAATTAGGATTGTCTACCATATTTTTTTTATTCCTAATTTAAAATTGGGTTCTGATTAAATTAGATGAGTCCAAAATGATATATCAATGTTTTTCTAAATTTTTTATCCTTTATTAAGATGATTCATTTTTAAATTTAAGATTAATAACAAGTGTAATAGACACACTTTTTAATGAAACTAAGGTATATCCCTTACGTTTTCATGGAAATCAAAAGTTCGGCCAGTAAAAAATAAAGAGCGATATGATATTAACTCCTATTGCAAAAGTAGAAACAAAAATAAACATCTCTTTAACATCTTTATTTTATCAGCTAATTATTCCTTAATATTCAAATTTTTCAGGTTTATTATTATTAAATTTTTAAAAATTTTGACCTTTTTTATTACTATATTAAAATAAAGTTAAAAGTGAATTTGGAGGGATATCCTAAATGATGCTCATTAAAAAAAAGAGGAAAATATTTAATTCTTAATTAACGGGCTTTTAACTTATCTTTTCAAGGAATCAAATCGCATTCTTGTACGATATTCATGCAATTTTAAAAAGGCGTTCGCCGCCCGTTTTAAATTGGGATATACGAGAAAACCATTTTCCTTGAGGATGTTATAATAGTAAATCCATTCTTTTTCAGGGGAATCAAATAAGATTAGCATGAGAATTTTATGGTTGGAATCAACATGCTCTTTTAATTTATTTAAATTTTCAAGATATAACCTGAATCGTTCATTATCTCGTAAAACAAAAATATTGGTATGCATGATAATAACGTCAATTTCTTCCGTGATCGCCGCCTTGCATAGCTTAAAAAATACTTCAGAACGAGTGATCCAAGGTAAGTCTAAGGGATTTGAAAGAGACCCTACTTTTAACGGATAGATTTTCAATAATTTATCTTTTGTTTCTTCCTTGAATAGAGGAAGATTGAGTCCTATTTTGGTTAGCGTATCCGTATCTAAAACACCCAAGCCTCCCGACCAGAGAAGAACCAAAGCATTCTTCCCTTTTGGAAGAAATTGAATTTTTTCTCTTAAAGACATTGCCGGATATTTTCTAAAAATATGATCGAAAATGGCAAGAGCGTCAATCATATCATCTAAAGAACTTTCTACATTGATCAAGGTGGATTGCCTGGAGATGCCGTTCCAAATTTTATCATCCGTACTCAAGGTTCCCGTATGACTCATGATCGCTGTTTGAGCTCGAGTTGTAATTCCCCCTCTCAAAAATAGAATGGGCTTTTTTATTTTTTTCAACCGGTGAAAAAATCTTTTTCCTTCACTTGGTCGGTATTTAGGGAAACCTTCAAAATAAATTCCAATAATTTCAATTTCCGGGTCATCATTAAAATATTCTAAAAAATCAGAAACTTGTAAATCCATGCAATTTCCAACAGAAATTCCTTTAGAAAAGGTGAGTCCATGGCGAGTGTAGCCAAATCGAATGGTTTGAGTCAAAAGATCACCAGATTGATAAATCAATCCAATTTTTCCGCTTACAACAGGAAAGTCGGGAAGATAAGCGTTTTTTCCTGCTGGAGAGTATACCCCCATGCAATTTGGACCAAAAGCTCTTACGTCTTCATTGGAATCTATGAGTTCCTTTAATTTTCTTTCGATTTGCATGCCCTTTTCATCAAATTCTCCCAAACCCGCAGTGAATAAATGTATAAATTTTACTTTCTTTATTTTTAATATTTGTTCTAATTCATTAGCGACTCTATTTCTCCCGATAGCTAAAATTAATAGATCTATGGAGGATACGGGAATTTCTTCAAAAGAGGGATAACATTTAATACCAAATAAATGGTCGTAAGAGGGCGTAATTAAAAATAGATTTTCAAGATTAAATCCTTGAGATTTAAATCCTTCTATAAAATATTGAAATTTCTCTTTTGCCTCGTAAATGGCAACGGTTTTTGGAGCAAATAGAAGGTCTAAATTCGGCATGATAAAAATCTCAATTAAAGATTTTTTAGTGTTTTAAGTTAAACGACGTTTTATTAAAAATTATTTAATAAAATTAAGGATTAGATTTAGAGTTTAAGATTCTCATGGAAGCAAAATGGTTATATTTAAGTCTCGTTATCAATCAAGTAAATTTCTCCACTTTTTTACCATATTCAAGAAGTTTTAAAAATGCTCTTGCGGCTCTCTCTATGGTGGAATATACGAGAAAATTATCCTTAATTAGCATGGAATAAAATTTTTCTCTTGAACTACTCGGATATTGATGTAGCACAATGGAAAAAACTTTATTCGAACTCTCCACGTGCTCCTTTATTTTTTTCAAATTATTGTAATAATTTTTAAATTCTTCTCCTTCCATGTTTCGCCACGCATCCGTTTCAATTATCAAGAAATCAATGCCTTGTTCTAAGGCTTTAATTGTAATATCGACAAATGCTTTTTTTGAAGTGATCCAAGGCATGTCAAGAGGATTCGAAAGGGAGCCAATTTTCAAGGGGTAGATCTTTTTTAATTCATCTAATGCTTTTTTTTTAAATTGAGGAATTTTAAAACCTAATTCTGTTAGGGTATCTGTCGCTAAAATCCCAAATCCCCCGGACCATAAAACGATTAAAACCCGCTTATTTTGGGGAAATAGTATATTTTTCCCGTTTTTAAATCTGGATATATAATTTTTAAACATGTAGGTGGTATCTAATAGATCTTCCAAGGAAGGCGGTATTTCCAACAAGGGTGTTTGCTTATAGATTGCTGACCATATCTTTTGAGAGGATGCTAACGTTCCCGTATGAGATATTATAGCCGTCTGGGCTCGTTTAGTCCGTCCTCCGCGCATGAAAAGCACGGGTTTTTTAACCTTTTTCACGGTTTCTAAAAATCGTTTCGGCTCTTTTTCATGAAGGGGAGAAAAACCTTCAAAATAGACACAGATGATCTCAATTTCGGGATCTTCATTAAAATATTCCAAAAACTCAGAGACTTGGAGATCAACGGTATTTCCAATGGAAATTCCCTTGGCAAACCTCAAACCATATAATCTAGAGCCAAATTTTATCATACGAGAATGAAGATCGCCTGATTGAAATATTAATCCAATAGTACCACTTTCTACGGGAAAAGATGAATAATATGCGTTTTTTCCTCGTGGACAATACACGCCCATGCAATTGGGGCCTATAGCACGAGTTTTGGGATATTTATCGAGTAAATTTTTTATTTCTTTCTCAATTTGGCTTCCAATTTCATCAGCTTCTCCCATTCCAGCAGTAAAAATATGAATGAATTTAACCTTTTTCTTTGATAATATTTCATTGAGAGAGTCGATTGTTTTTTCTCTTCTTATTGCAAAAATCAAGTAATCAATCGTTTCAATGGGGATTTCGTCAATGGATGGATAACATTTTAAACCAAGTAAATTCTGCTCTCTTGAATTAATTAAATACAAGTTTTCTAAAGGAAAGCCTTGTCTTTTAAATCCCTTGATGAAAAAGGCAATTTTTTCCTTTGCTTCTTGGATCACGACTGTTTTAGGATAAAATAAAGCATGAAAATCCCTTTCACTCATGTTCCCGTACCTCTTCTTTTAATTCTTTCGAACAATTATAGCAAATTTTTGGCATGGATTGAAATTCGGTTCCACAATACGGACATTTGGATTGAATATTCAATTCAACTTTATTTGCTTCTTTCCTCCACGTGGTTGCGAAAAAATTTTTAATTTTCAATAGCACTAAAGCACTAGCAATTGAAAAAGAAATTATTATTAAGCCCATGATGATTGTTTGAAGGAAAAATTTGGTAAAATACATAGAAAAATAATCGGGAGAATAACGGGAAAAAAATATATAAAAAAAGAAATTAGGAATGAAAAACGTGGTCAAATTCATGGAAGTGGCTTTTTTATAATCTAAATATAAAAGCGAGGGGATCAAGGAAATAAACATCCAGCAAGCATTAAGAAATAAAAAGTCATGGTGCGTTTGATATATAATCAATCTTCCAAGAAAGGAGATGATTGTTCTCCTCACTTCTATAATGCCTTCATCAAAAAGTAAATTAACGTGATAATCTCCAACTTGAAGGAGCAAGGATAAAAAACTGAATTGCATGATGAAAATAACTATTTTCTTCTCCAGAATTACTCTTAGCTTGTTCATTTCTATTTAATTAAATAAAACATTTTATATAAAAATAGAAATATTTAGAAATTAAGGTTCTTTTTTAAAAGTTTGTAGCGTAATAGAAAAAATAATTATAAAACTTGTTCCTAAACTTGTTAATTTTGCCACGAATAGAAATGAGTGAGTAAAGTAAAAGAGATAAAATCCAACTTCGGTTTATCATTCACGTGCAACTGCGTACTCATAATAATGTAAGAATCATCATGTTTTATATGGAAAAAAGCGTAAAATTTTTTTAATTTAATACATTTAAATCTAATACAGTGTGCTGTACTTTATCAACTCATTTTATCACTTATATCAAATCTAAAATTGAAGAAGAGTGCATTCTTCTATGAATACAAAATTTTCTAATAGCAGGTTTGCTCTCATTTATGAAAAAAATAATCAAAATTCTATAACTTCATGAGGTTAAACTTCTATGAGCCACTTCATTTCTAAAACAAAATTAATCGAGAAAATCAAGTTCGGATTATTGAGTCCGGATGAGATTCGAAAAATGTCTGCTGCACGGATAATTACGGCAGACACATACGACGAAGATGGACTTCCCATTCCATCTGGTTTGATGGATCAGCGCTTAGGAACGATTGAACCTGGCCAGCGTTGCCAAACTTGCGGTAATTTGGTTTCGAATTGTCTAGGGCATTTTGGTCATATTGAATTAGCTCGTCCAGTCATTCATGTTGGTTATGCTAAAAAGGTATTAAAAGTCTTACGTTCGATTTGTCCGGAATGTTCCCGATTATTACTTTCTGAAGAGGATAAAGAACGGTTTAGAAAAGAACAATCAAAGCATCGTCAAATGTATTTTGAAGGCGATGTAGACACCACGCGAAATGTTTTCAAATTAGCCCGGAAAAACAGGATTTGTCCTTATTGTGGGACGAAAAGAAAAAAGATCATAATAGAAAAACCCACAACTTTTTATGAGGAGGAAGAGGGGAAGGGATCCCGAAGGTTAACTCCTATTGAAATTTTAGAGAGGTTAAAAAAGATTCCGGATGGTGACATGCGAATTTTAGGCATTCAACCGGAAAATGCTCGATTAGAGTGGGTTATTTTTACGGTATTACCCATTCCCCCTGTTTGTGCGAGACCTTCTATCACCTTGGATAGTGGAATTCGTTCAGAAGATGATTTAACCCATAAATTAGTGGATGTCATCCGTATTAACCAGAGATTAAGGGAAAATATTGATGCCGGTGCTCCTCACTTGATTGTAGAAGATTTATGGGAATTATTACAATATCACGTAACCACTTATTTTGACAATCAAGTTTCAGGGATTCCTCCAGCACGGCACCGATCCGGACGAGCTTTAAGAACTCTTACTCAAAGATTAAAGGGAAAGGAAGGGCGATTTCGGAGCAATTTAAGCGGCAAGCGGGTAGATTTTTCAGCACGGAGCGTGATCACGCCTAATCCTCACATTAGCATTAATGAAGTGGGGGTGCCCATCGATATCGCTAAAATTTTAACGATTCCAACCAATGTAAATGATTGGAACATTGAAGAAATGAAACAAATAGTATTAAATGGTCCGAACAAGCATCCTGGAGCGAATTATATCATTCGAAATGATCGCAGGCGGATTGATTTACGATATGTAAAGAATCGGAAGATCATAGCAGACATGTTAGCACCAGGGTTTATCGTGGAGCGTCACTTAAATGATGGTGATTTAGTCCTCTTTAATCGCCAGCCCTCCCTCCATCGAATGTCCATCATGGCCCATGAAGTAAAAATCATGGATGGAAAAACCTTTAGACTTAACCTTACTGTTTGTCCCCCTTACAACGCGGATTTTGATGGAGATGAAATGAATTTACACGTTCCCCAGAGTGAAGAGGCTCGAACAGAGGCAGAATTTTTATTAAAGGTTCAAGAACACATTTTATCTCCTCGTTTTGGGGGCCCTATTTTGGGGGGCATTCAAGATTTTATTTCCAGTGTATTTCAATTCACCAGTAAGGATTCTCTTTATACAAAAAAGGAAGCTTTAAAATTACTTTACATGGCAGATATTTTCAAAACGCATCCTAATTTTTCCATAAATGATTTTGAACCCGTGGTTAAGGAGCCTGAACCTTTATATTCGGGAAAACAAATTTTTAGTGCATTATTTCCGGAAGATCTAAATATTCACGTGCGTTCTAAATTCTGTAAGAAATGTTATACAATAGAAGGGGAGGAATGTAAGGAATTAGATTGTCCGTATGATGCATACGTGATGATAAAGAATGGAAAATTAATCACGGGAACGATTGATGAAAATTCCTTTGGACCGATGCAATCTAACAGTATATTACAGCGAATCATTAAAGATCATGGGAATGCTCGAGGTAGAGAATTTTTAGACAGCGCAACAAAAATGTTGTTATACATCATTCGGAAAAATGGAATGACAATGGGACTTGATGAGGTATATGTGAAAGGAGAAGCCTATAAAAAAATTCAAGAAGAATTAGAGATTGCTGACAAAGAATGTGATAAATTAATTGAAGCGTATTATACTAATGATACAACGATTTTAAAAAGAGCTCCGGGACGTTCAATGAGAGAAACTTTAGAACTTCGAATAAGACAAGTCTTAGCAGAAGCTCGAAATAAAGCGATGGAAATAGCCGCTAATTACATCGGAGATGAGGCTCATTCCGTAATAATGACGAAATCGGGTGCGAGGGGAAATATTTTGAATTTAGGGCAAATGTCCGCCGTAGTAGGTCAACAAGCTATTCGAGGAGAGCGAATTAATAGGGGATATACGTGGAGAACATTGCCCCATTTCAAGGTAAATGATTTAACGCCAAAAGCACGAGGTTTTGTTGCTTCTTCTTATCGAAATGGACTACAGCCTTCAGAATTCTTTTTCCATGCCATGGGTGGTAGGGAAGGACTCGTGGACACGGCAGTTCGGACATCCACGAGCGGCTACATGCAACGTCGTTTAGTGAATGCACTACAAGATATGGTCATTGAAAACGATGGGACCGTAAGGAATGCAGATAAAAATATCATTCAATTTGAATATGGAGATGATGGAATAAATCCCCAAATGACCGATCATGGAGATGCAGTGAATTTAGATGTCTTGCTTCTGAAAGCCAAGAGTCTTGATGTAAGTAAAATAAGAGAGGAACTTCAAAAATATGAAAAACAAGCAAGAGAGATGATCTCTAAAGCTGAAGAATCAAAAAAAACAAAAACTAAGACGGAAACAAAAATTGAAAAAGAAGCAGAAGTTGAATCTGCAGAATCGGAGATTGACAAGCATAAACTAATTGAAGAAATGAGCGAAGAGGAATTACGGGCACAATACGAAAGGGAAACTGGAAAAAATGCAATTTGGAGAGGGAAAATGACTAAAGGATATAAAGAATGGAAAGCTTCATTAAAATAAGGAGGGAATAAATATGGTAAAAGTAACAAAAAAGTTTTTGGAAGAAAAATTACAAGAATTGAAAGAAGATGGTATTCCTGAAGATTTAATCGATAAGATTAGAGATAAAATTAAGGATGAAGACTTAGAGGAAGAGCAATTAGAATATTTCTTGAATAAAATTTTCATTAATTATACCAATGCAATCGTGGAAGCTTCTGAACCTGTCGGCACGGTAGCCGCACAATCTATTGGCGAACCGGGAACACAGATGAGCATTCCGGGAACAGAAAAAGTAATCATAAAAGAGGGAAACTATACTAAAATCTTGAATATTGGAGATTTTATTGATGAATTAATGTCAAACGCAGAAATTTTAGAACATGTTGGCGACTGTGAAGTATTAAATTTAGATTCTAAGGAAATAAAAGTTCCTTGTTTAGGTCAAGATGAAAAGATTCACTGGGGGCGCATTCAACAAGTAAGTAGACATCCTGCTAAACGAGAAATTTTGAGGATAAAGACACGTTCGGGTAGAAGTATAGAGGCAACCCTTTCACATTCATTTTTGATGAGAAAAAATAATAAAATTATTCCTGTCGAGGGGCGAACATTAAAAATAGGAGATCGGATTCCCTTAATAAAAAATCTGCCGACAGAAGATCCCATCGATTTCATGGACATCAAACAATACGTATCAAAAAAAGAGGCTTGGTTTGGTTCCGAGTTAAATGCAGTTAAAGAATCAAAAGATTGGATGGGAAGAAACCGGAAGGAAGAATTCAATATAGAATATACTATCCCAGTTGGAGTAAATGGATTACTAAAAGCGTTAAAAACCGGGAAAAATGATTTGCTTCAAGATAGTCAGATATATCCTAAAACCTGTTCGAATCCGAATATAGTAATTCCGGATAAATTACCTCTTAATTTTTCTTTTGGTTGGATCATGGGAGCATATTTATCTGAAGGAACTAATGCCGGAAATTTCATAGCATTAACCAATATTGATGAAAATTTTAAGAAGCGAGTATTAGATTTTGCGAATAGCTATTCTATTTCTTGGAGTTTAAATGAAGAAAAAGGAGAATTTGGACCAAATTCATCAATTATTCTTTCTTCATCATTATTGGGAACAATTTTTAAAAGACTTTGCGGAAAAGGAGCAAGAAATAAATTTATACCCTCGTGGGCATTAAATGCGCCTGATGATTTTATAGCCGGGTTACTTCAAGCCTATTTTGATGGAGATGGTAATTTTTCTGCCGAAAGAATGCAAATTAGGGCAAGTACAAGTTCCAAGGAATTAAGAGATGGGATATGCTTATTATTATCTAGATTTGGAATAATTGCTTCAAAATTCAAGGAAAAAAATTGTTATTGTTTAAGGATTTCAGGAAAATATGCTCCAACATATAAGAAAAAAATTGGCTCAATCATATCTGAAAAGAATATTATTTTAAATAAAATAGTGGAGAGAGAGCTATCAAAAGATTCATCACGTGATAGCTTAGATATAATTCCGGGATTTGGAAAAGTTTTAAATAATCTCTACATGAAATTAAAAATAGATGCGCATTCTGCTTTAGCAGCAAGTATTAAAAAATATACTCGCAAGCAAAAAATCAGACGCCAAACCCTTCATCGGTATATAAAAATATTTGAACGAAGGGCAAAAGAAGAGGGCATCGATATCAGCGAGGAATTGAATATTCTACATAAAGCATTGCAAAGTGATATTATATGGGATGAAATTATTTCTATTAGATTAATAAAATCACCTACACCATATTTATACGATTTTTCAATTGAAAATCATGAAAATTTCACTACAGCGGAGGGTTTAATTACCCATAATACATTACGGACATTTCACTACGCTGGCGTAGAAGAGTTTTCAGTAACGCAAGGTCTTCCACGTTTAATCGAAATCGTAGATGCTCGTAGATTTCCTAGTACTCCTCAGATGACGATATATTTAGAAGAGCCTTATAACAAGAGCGAAGAAGAAGCGATAAAGGTACATAATCGAATTGAGCAAATACGAATTGAGCAAATCACCTCGGATGCGGATATTGATTTCGTGAATTGGAATATCGTGGTAAATCTCATACCCGAACTTTGTGAAAAAAAAGGGATTAATGTTGATGAAATTCCCGAAATTTTAAAGAGGTATAAGAAAAAAGGAACTATCAAGAGAGAAAAGAATTCTATCATCATTGACCCCGGTATAGAAGATCTACAGAGTTTACAAAAATTGCGTGAAAAAATATTAAAAAAAGTAATAAAAGGAATAAGAGGAATTAAAAGGGGTCTTCTCACCCCTACCGAAGATGGAAATGAATGGGTAATTAAAACCGAAGGTACGAATTTACAAGGAGCCATTCAAATTGAAGGCGTAGATCCTACAAGAACCATTTCCAATCACTTACATGAAGTGGAAAAATTATTCGGAATTGAAGCCGCTCGTAACTTAATCATAATAGAATCTCAAAAAGTTTTAGAACAACAAGGGTTAGACGTGGATTTGCGTCACTTATTAATTCTGGCCGATTTAATGTGTAGTACAGGAACCATCCAATCCATTGGCCGACACGGGATTTCAGGTTCAAAATCAAGCGTTTTTGCCAGGGCTGCCTTCGAAGTAACCGTTAACCAACTTTTAGATGCCGGTCTTTATGGAGAGGAAGAAAGATTATTAGGAATACCCGAAAACGTTATTGTAGGACAAGTGTCGCCAATAGGCACCGGATCGGTCCATATCATGTTTGATCTCGATAAAAACCTGGAGCTTATTAAATCTAGAAAGAAATAATTTTTATGAAGAAGGAATTTACTAACAATTTAATAAATACCATGAAATATAACATGTAATTAACATAAAGGTTTTTTTTTTAAAAATAAATATATTAATTATAACTACAAATACTACACGAATATATGTCGAGTAAAATCGATTTTTCACGAAGTAAAAAAGCAAAGAAAGGAATTGATTTCGAGACCAATCTTAAAGTTGCTTTTAAGACGGGAAAAATAATATATGGGAAAAATCAAGTTCTTAAAGCCTTGAGAAATAATCCCTTTAAAATGCTCGTTATTGCGAATAATATTCCTCAAGAATTAGAAACTCAATTTAATTATTATGTTTCTCTCTTGAAGGACAAACCTTATATTTATAAATATAAAGGGTCGAGTCTCGAACTAGGTTTAGCCTTAGCTTTACCTTACTGGGTATCCGTGTTAGGAATTGTGGATCCAGGAGATTCAGATATTCTCTCCGTCATACCTAAAAAATAGAAAGCATCGTGAATTCTTAAAGCAGGTTGGGTTCTTAAAATGTTGAAAAAAAATATTAAAATTGATCGGGAGTCCATGGAGTTAATGTCTTTATTTAATAATATTAGCGGAGCTATTATTAAAGATTGTTTGACCTTTCAATTACCAAATGATGATTCCGAAGTAATAATCTTTCTGGTAAAAAAAGAGGATATAGGGAAAGCTATTGGTCGGGATGGAGAGCACGTGAAAGATTTAATGGCACGACTTCAAAAGAAAATCGACGTGATCCCCTTTTCTGAACAACTCAATAAATTCATCCAATATATTCTCAATACTTCGAGAAATTCCATTAAAATTCAAAATATAGAGATTAGAGAGTCCCGAAATGAAAAGAAAACGGTCATCATTTCCGTAAGGCCCCAAGATCGAGGAAAAGCAATCGGTAAAAATGGATCAATGATTAGAAAAATAAAACATCTCGTACTACGACATTTTGATGTGGATAACGTTATTATAAATACGAAAAATTAGCTTGTTTTTAAACACGTAATATTATCTTTCTTTTAATTCGTTAATTCCTTAGATAATTAAAAAGATTCAAGAAGAGAGTAGTGGAACTTTTTTAATAATAATGAAGCTTCGATTAACGGATGGGCTTCTCTTTCTTTCCTTTAATTAGAGCCTCCAAGCTGACACCATTTACCTTAACTACTTTCCATCGAACTCCGGGAAGATCTCCAATACTTCTTCCTTTTGATCCTCCAATTCCTTCTACAAGTACGGTATCATGTTCATCTATAAAGTTTAATGCACCATCACCAGGTAAAAAAGCAGTAATTCCTTTTCCATTTTTCTTCAATTGAACACGGACACATTTTCGAATCGCAGAGTTGGGTTGCTTGCTTTCTCTCCCCACTTTCTGGAGAACGATACCCGTAGCTTGAGGTGAACCTTCTAAAGGGTCTACTTTTTGCTTTAATTTCAATTTTTTTCTTTTATATTTAGATTTTGACCATCGAAATTTCTTGCGATTATTTTTTAATTTTCTTGCAGCATATAGGCCTTTCGTTTTTCCGATCGTATTCACCTTTTATAATATATGATTAAATTTAATACGTGATATCTCTTAAAATTTTGTATTTCAAGATTACTTATCATAAAAAATTAAAATGAGCAATTATTTACAATAATAAGTAATTTAATATTAATTATGCTGTGGATCAATGAGTAAAACGAAAAAAGAAGATATTAAACTTTTTAACAAATGGTCTTTCGACGGTATCGAAATAAAGGATTTTAGCTTGGAAAAATACATTAATTTGAAAAAAATAATCGTACCAAGTACCGGAGGAAATCATTCTCATAAAAAATTTTGGAAATCACAAAAGGTTTCAATTGTCGAACGATTCATTAATCGATTACTCTCACCGGGATTCATTGATAATAAGATAAAAGGGCATAAGTCCTCCTATAATTCTGGAAAAAAGAAAAAAATTATCCGAAGTGTCGAGGAAGCATTTACCTTGATTCATTTAAATACCGGACAAAATCCCATCCAAGTGTTAGTAGATGCTATCGTTAACGTAGCTCCACGAGAAGAAACCACTAGGATTGCCATGGGGGGCATTTCCTATGCTTCCGCCGTGGACATTTCGCCTCAAAGAAGAGTAGATCTTGCATTGAAACTTTTAGTCCAAGCAATTGCGACAGATTCCCACAATACTATCAGACGATTTGAAGAAAGCATTACCCGAGAACTTATTAGTGCGGCTCAAAATAGCCAAGAATCAAAGGCAATTAAAAGAAAAGACGAAATTGAAAGGATTGCGGTCTCTGCCCGGTAAGACAAACAAAAAAATTTTCTATTTTTCATAAAATATCACCGGGATATTATTAGAATTTAATTTTCCATGAGATCTGTCCCAAATTTTTTTATAAGTAAGAGTCCTATTATTTTTTAGATATTTTCTAAAAAAATTGGGACATTACAGAATAACTGATGCTCGCCGACGAAATCGCACGATTATTAGAAGAGCAATTAAAAATTATTAGCCATGAAGTTAGAATCAATTTATTGAAATCGTTGCAGCGCTCATCTCATCCCCTGTCTTTTTCTTATTTAAAGAAGAAAATTTCGATGCACTATTCGAATAATGTTAATTTATCGTTCCACCTGAATACATTAAAAAATAATAATCTCATTAAGAGCTCTAAAAATGGCTATTTACTCACGCCTTTAGGACAAAAAATGGTAAAAAGTCTTGAAACCATTGAAAATATTTTAAATGAAGAGAATGAAACAGTGATGATACGAACTTCAAAGTATTCTAAGGAGCCTTTTAAAATCGAAAAAATCGAGGAATATTTAATAAAAGAAGGAAATTTGGAGCAAAATTTGGCTAAAAAAATAGCAAATGAGACTATTGAGAGGCTCCAAAAAACAAATATAGAATATCTTACTGCCCCCTTGATGAGAGAATTAATTAACGCAATTTTAATAGAAAATGGCCTTGAGAAAGTTAGGCATAAACTCACGCGTCTGGGAAGTCCTCCTCATGAGGTATTTAAGTTATTTAATGATAATAATATTCTGCCCGCACATTATTTGAAAAAATTAGGTTCCGATGTTTCTGAACAATTTTTATTATTAAATTTATTACCAAATAATTTAGCGGATTCATATCTTTCTAATGATATTTTATTATTACATTTAAATACTTGGAATTTACGCCCTTTTTCTTGTCTTTTGAATACAAACAATTTAATGAATTTTATTCAAGAAAAAGAACATCTGCCTCCTCTTAATAATAATGACCAACATTCTATTACCGAATGTATCTTAAAAAGTTTCGATTTTTTAGAAAATATCTCTCAATTCTTTTCAGAAGATATTATTTTAGGGGATTTTGATCAATTTTTTTTGGATAAATTCAAAAATCATTCATATAATCCTGTTATATCATCAGTATTACAATCCCGAATAACCTATTTTTTAAATAAAACAAGAGATTCCTTCGTTCCGAATTTAGGATTAGACTTTTCTCAGAGCCTTCAAGAACAAGATAAAAATGAGGAGAATTTAACATTTTTTAAGAAAATCACTCAAATTTTAAATGAAAATGAGGGTTTTTACGGTGGTTTTCCTGTCAAGCCATTAATTTTAATTCAATTACCTAGATTTTTAAAGAATGATAAAGTTTCTTTTCTTCAAAAAATTCGGCTAATCAATGGTGGAAAAAATAACATTATTTTTCATGTAAATGAATACTCTAATTTGTTAAATTCCGCTCTTATTAAAATATCAAAAGAGACAAGAAATAATCATATAGCAAACCAACTAATTATGGATAAAATTTTGATAAATCTTCTATCCATAGCATCATTATCTAAAGGTAATGACGATTTTTTTCTTGAAAAAGTTGATGATCGGTTAAATTCTGTTTTTGAATTGTTTTCTTTTAAAGAATCTTTTATTACTCAAAAAATAGGAAAGAACAAATGGTGGAATTATTTTATTTCTAAATGTTTTGAGGATTCCGCAAAAGAATGTATGGAATCAGCTGTACGATCTATTAGTTTTTTTAACTTTAGGGAAGCCATTATTACCCACTGTGGTCTAGATTTTGAAAAATCTCAAAGTAGCATGCATTTTGGACTAAAAATCTTAAAAGAAATGAATTCCTTGATTCAAGAGCGGAAAGAAGATGAAAATATCAATTATACATTAACTCAACCTCATGTCCTTAATCGAGGATTAAAGAAACATCGGGAATATGGAGGAGAAATGAAAAATTCTCAAATAAAATTCAATACAACGTTAATAAAGAAAAAAACATCGTTATCCTTACAAGAAAGAATTAAACTACATGAAAAACTATCTCAATTCATGAATGGAGGGTCATTATTTAACGTGTTCATGCCCTCAATTGACAATCAAGAAGTTCGAGAAATAGAGCGACTTTTATTCAAGTCGAATATCCCATTTTTTAGCATTAAAAATTCATAAATTTAAAATTTTACAGAGATTTAATCTGCTAATAATTCGGCTAAAAGAGCCTTTCGTAATTGCAATCCATAATATACTTGCTTAAAATATTTTGCTTTGTTTTCATATTTGTCTATGTTATAAGAAATCTCTGTAACCCGGGGAAGAGGATGTAGTAAAATAAAATTATCTTTAGTTAGCTCCAGATCCTTCTCCGTGAATTTATAGATATTTTTCATTTTTTCATATTCTTCAGGATCTATAAATCGTTCTTTTTGAATTCTTGTCATGTAAAGTACATCTAAAATATCTAAGACCTTTCTGTAATCGAAAATTTCTTTAACCTTTACTTGACGGGAGAGTAAAAAATCCTTATCGCTATCTCTCATGACCAATTCTTTTGGACTAATAAAATATATGTTCACATCAAAATTTATTAATAATACGGAAAGGGAATGAACAGTTCTTCCATATTTTAAATCACCCATGATCCCGATATTTAATCCATCGATCGTACCACATTCTTCTTTTATTGTAAATAAATCCAGTAAAGCTTGCGTTGGATGCTCTCCACTACCCGATCCTGCATTAATGATAGGAACTTTAGCAAATCTTGAAGCCAATTTCGCAGCTCCTTCTAATGAATGCCGTATGACAATGCAATCACAATAATTTTGCACTGTTCTAATGGTATCTGCCAGGGATTCTCCTTTCTTGATAGAGGAAACCTCTCTTGATTGAAATCCTATCACCTTTCCCCCCAATCGATACATCGCCGATTCAAAACTGAGACGTGTCCTTGTAGAAGGTTCAAAAAATAAGGTTGCCAATATCTTTCCTTGTAAAATATTGGAATTTTGAATACTCATCATTTCCTTTGCTTTTTTTAAAATATATTCGAGATCTTCCCTATTAAATTGTTTAGCACTAATAATGCCCTTTCGAAATTTCTCTTTAAACATGAACACTACTTTCCTTTTTTATAACAATAAATCAAGTGCTATTTAAATTATTTTTTGTTTCCTCAAATTCGTTTTTTAAATGAGAGATCACGCGCCGTTAAAACTATTTTATAATACAAATGTGCCCATCATCATATCCGTGAAGTTTTTCGATAAAGATTTTAATTAAAGAGATAAGTTTACTTCTAATTTATTAATAAAATTTAATTTCAATATAAAATTATAAATCCTAAGTTATTTTCGATTTATGTGGGATGATGAATGAAGTACCCTAAAACGATCCGTCGTTATTGTCCTTATTGTCGCGCACATACGGTGCATAATGTAACTATATATAAAAAAGGAAAAGAACGGATGTTAAATCACGGAAGGAGAAGATTAGAACGAAAGAAAAAAGGTTATGGATCTTTTCCCAAAGAAATTTTTCATAAAAATGCTAAAATTAACAAAAAAACTGTTCCAGTTTTGGAATGCACGGAATGTAATAAAAAACATTATGCTAAATCGTATCGTGTGAAAAAAATAGAATTACAGGAAGTTTGATTAAAGAAGGTGTAAGCTCATGCGCAACAAGAAAAAAAAAGAATTAATACCGCAACCTAAAAGCAGGTTTTTAAGGGTCAAATGCCTTAATTGTGGAAATCAACAAATTGTTTTTGGTTGCGCCGCCACAGATGTGGAATGTTTAGTATGCGGAAAGACCCTCTTACAATCCACGGGTGGTAAAGCTCGAATATTAACGAAAATTTTAGAAGTACTAACGTAAGCAATATTTAATTATTATTAACTTGGTTAGGTCACATTTCAAAGATTTAAACAAATAATTAATATTCCCGCCAAGTATATCTACATTTTAAACATCTAAAAAAATGAGTACTCGGCTCATCTGCACTCCTCGTTTGTTCTTGCCAAGTTTCTGCCTCTTCATGGCCACACTTGGGACAGGTTCTAATAACTTTTGGATGTATTGAGATTTTATCTTCTTGTGTAACGATAATTAAATTTTTCTCTAAGGATTCTTTTTTTCTCTGAACACGTTTTTTTAAATTTTCCTTATCCTCTTTAGCTTCAATTTTATAACCGCATTTACATTCAAGATAAACTTTTCCATTAATGACTTGTTTACGGAGGAGGCCATCACATTTAGGACAAAATTGAATCATGAATATTTCTCCAATTCTTTAGATTTTTAATTAGTTAAAATATTTAATTAAAGAAAAAGGTATTTTTCACATAATTTAGGTGAAAAACTCCTCTCCCAAAAATTCAAGTGAAAAATTTTGAATTTTTAAAGATTCAAGTAAGTTCAATAAGAATCCGGTTTAATGAATTCTTTCTTGATTTTATAAAGTTTTTCATAATATTCGAAGTTTAAATTCCTCATGTCCTGAATTATTTTAGCTTGGATGATTTTTTCCCCTGCCATGGTAATGTTTAATTCTCCAATGACATTAATCAAATCGTTCTTTTTGTAGGGAAATTCAATTTCACCGAGATCAATTTTAATCTTACCTGTATTATCCTTCAAAATGATTTGATTATTTTCGAGTAATTCTTTTACATAACCCGTGATTTGAATGTAAATATCGTTGTTTATAATATCTTCGATAGTTCTTTGCCGAGCGTGTTGAGATTCCATTTATAATCACCTTAGAAGGAACATGGTAAAAATAATTTAGGATAGAAATTTAAAATAACTATTAAAAGTTTAAGTTGAACATTAGAATAATAAGGGTATTAATATTATTATTGTTTAATAAAAGGTTAATATTAAATTTTTTAATTAGTGTGAATAACTCTATCTTATCATAAAAAAAGGAAACAAGGTGCTTATAAATTTCATTTACATTAAAATTAGAAAATAGTCGGATTTTAAAAGTTATTATTGAGACCTTGGCTAACATTATTGATGAGACGGAATTCAAGGTGACACCTGCTGAATTTTCTATTTCTGCAATGGATCCCAGTCGGATTTGTCTTTTAAAACTCTCGATTCAGAAAGAGAATTTCGATGAATTTAAATGTAGCCAGGAATCTAAAGTTGGATTAAATTTAGATGATCTAAATAAGATATTAAAAAGAAGTGCGCCGGATGATTCTATTGAATTAAATTTCAAGGAAAAAGACCAAAAAATCCTTATTAAAATGCAAAAGGAAGGTGTTTCTAGGACCCGCACGTTTAGTTTGGCTGTTTTGGATATGGAATTTGAAGAGTTACCCATTGATAACATCCTTAACAGTGAATATCCAGTAAGTTGGGTAATGTCACCGGAATATCTCGTAGAAGCAATTAAAGATGCGGAAATCTATTCAGAGCTCATTAATATAAAGGCAGTAAAAGATGAAGGCTTGATCTTTAGTTCTACCGGGCAAATAGGGGAAATGGAATATAGCTTATCATTAGATGATTTACTCGATGCTAATATCTCAGAAATGAGCGAGGGAGCATATTCTCTTACTTTTCTAAAAGCAATTTTAAATCTATCATCCATTACTGAGAAATTAGAAATTTCTACACGCACGGATCATCCCTTAAAAATGAAATTTAATTTGTTAGAAGGAGGAGAACTCATTTATTTCTTGGCGCCTCGCGTGGAAGAAGCAGAATTCGGGGAAGAAGAGGAAGAGTACTAAAATCGGTTTTTTCTCAAATAATAGAAAATTTATAGAGTCTTAATTTTTTAAAATTTCCTCTTTTAACTTGTTAATAACCCTTTCAAATCCAAAAAGAAGGTGTTAAAAAAGCCATGGAAATTAGACGAGAATTGGTATATCGGTATCCATGGCTTCCTTCCTTAAAATTATATTATCCTCATCTCCAAGTTTTAAGTACAGAGGAATTTATCACGACCGTGTTAACCGGGAAAAATGGAGAAGAATTATATAAAAGAATCATTCTGTTAATCGAAAATGCGTTTAATAATAGCGAAACCTTTTCAGAATATAAGATTGATGAGTTAAACATCTATTTATACTTAACCTTAAAAATCTTGCTCTATTGTTTAAATGATAACATGATCTCTCATCGGGTTGCTAATTTATACTCTAAATTAAATTATGCTCTTCTTCTCCAGGAAAATGAATATAATTTGTATGAAATTTGTTCGGATTTGAAAATCAATATTGAATACAACGATCCCCCTTGGATTTATAAAAAAATTACGTCTAAACACCAGATTCTTCTACTCAGTACTCATTTTAGAATTCATTATATTGATTATTTAGAACTCGCGAGTTCTCTTAGAGATCCAAATGGAAAGTTAATAAATAATGCACTTCATGAAGGATTTGTCTACTTACAAGAAAGACGATTAGCACGTTTAATACAAGAGTACGTTCGCCAAAAAGTATTTCCCTACGAAAATAGAAACGTTGAAAATGTCAAAACTTTTAAGGAAGGAATGCTGAGAATTAATGAATTTAGGGAGTTGTATGATGAGATTTCAAATCGATGGGAATTAAAGAAAGAAGACATAAATTATTTTACTGAACTTCAATTTGATAAAAATAATAACCTTGTAGAGATGTTTCCCCCTTGTGTTAAAGAGATAATAAAAAAAATAGAAGAAGGACAAAATATTACCCATGTGGAGAGACTCTTTTTAGTATTTTTTCTCAATTCCTTTAATTTTCCTGAAGAAAACATTGTAAATCTTTTTATTAAATTACCTGATTTTAATAGAGATATTACTACTTATCAAGTACAATTTGCTAAAAAAAAGCAATATACACCCCATTCTTGTGCTACTTTAAAATCATTGACTTTGTGTAAAGCGAAGCACTATGATGATCCCATCTGCTTGAAAGGATATTATTCTAAAACATATCAGGAACAAAGAACCATCCGACATCCTCTTTTTTATGTCCAAATAAAGAATTATCGTTCATCGAGGCCCCAACAAACGGGTGAGAAAGAGAAGTCATGACATCTTCTAAAATATTTTTACAACGATTATTTAAGGCTTATTATCAAGAAAAGAAAAGTGAACTCCCAACCATCAATTCATTACAACAGAGAGAATTTGGATTTATCCCGTGGGAAAAGCCCATGATGATCAGGCACGTGGGATTTGAATCTGAAGAAGAATTAAAAAATTTTTTAATTGAAAAGAGCCCAAGACACGTGTATGCCAGCGGTTCTTTATATAATTATCCAGAGAATCAAGACATGAATCAAAAAGAATACAAGGGCTGTGATTTTTTAATAGATATTGATGTGGATCATTTTTATACACCTTGTAAAGAAAATCATGACCTTTGGTATTGTAAAAGTTGCGGTGCTAAAGGCAAGGGAATGGTAAATACATGTAAAAAATGCGGAAGTCCTAAATTAAGTACCCTCACGTGGATCTGTAAACGATGTCTTAACGAGGCTAAAAAAGAAGTGTTCAAAGTAATTAATCATTTTCTTGTTCCTGATTTTGGAATTGAAGAATCCAGAATAAAATGTGCTTTTTCAGGACATCGGGGCTATCACGTGAAATTAGAAGATGAAAAATTGCGCATGTTATCCAGTGAAAAAAGACGAGAAATCGTGGATTATCTTACGGGTGAAAATCTCACTCTTGAATTACTTGGGTTAAATGAAAAAGGAGGTGTCATTTATGGATTATCCAAATCCAATATTGGATGGTCAAGAAAAATTTTGCAATTCATTGAAGATTTATTAAATAAATCTCCTTCTGAGATTAAAGCTTTTTTAACGGATAAACGAAAAGTAGGATTTAGTGCTAATATAGCAGATGCTTTCATGCGAAATGGAAATCACCTTTTATCTGTCATCTACAAGGATGAAACTAATATATGGAATATTGAACACATGACAATGAGTCGATGGAAAAAATTTTTAGAAGCAGTAGTAAAAGAAATCTCAGTGGAGATTGATCAACCCGTTTCAATAGATATCCATCGGTTAATACGTTATCCGGGCTCCTTACACGGAAAAACGGGTTTTAAAGTTTCAGAACTTTCCCACGAACAATTAGAAGACTTCGATCCTTTAAATGAAAATGATGAAACCCTTGATCCAATCGTATTTGAAAGTGATAATCTTCAAAAATTAAAAATCACAGTCCCAAAAGTTCCGATAATTACCATGAAAAATGAAACCTATGGACCCTACACCAAAGATGCAATTATAGAAGTTCCCAATCATGTAGCCGTATTCTTTCTCAGTAAGGAGGTGGCAATAACCATTTAATTCAAATATGTTTAAGTAGTTTACCTTCCATTATACTAATAATGGTTGGCGTAATTTCTTGCGGGTTAGATTTAAATTATTCTTGAACTTGAACCTTATCCATGAATATCAAATCAGAATATGAGCGCTTGTATGAGCGATGGTTAAAAGAGTTAGAAAATGAGAACATATTCCCATTAACGGACGCAGATTTTAAACGCTTCAAAAATAGTAAATCATTTCTTCAAAATTTTCAATTAAATCATGAGGATGAAATAAAATCTTATGTTTTTGAAGTAATTAAAAATAATTTCGATTTTCTTTTTGATGATTTACTTGAATTAAGAAAACAAAAAATTTTAGATGCGGCTCTCTCTTTACAAGAACTTGACTTAAAAGCTCTCATTGAACCCGAAAAATTATTGTATCAAAACATCATGAGTTCGCTAAAAGGATATGAAAAAGTATTACGTCATTCGCTTCACGAGATCGTACAAGAAATGCCTGTTCCTCAGCTCGTATCCTCTAAAACCGTTCAAAAAGGCATTGAGAAGGAAGAATTGTCTGAAAAAACGCTTCTTGAAAAGAATTCTCAAGTTGGGCCCTCTTCTTCTCCATCTAGTCTTCCGCCTTCCCATTTAGCCCCTTCTACTTCCACCCCAAATGTAGAGATCATCAAAGAAGGCGTCCTTTCTAAATTTCCTTCTCAAAAATTAGAACAAGAGGAAAAACAGGAATATATGATCGTGAGATTTTTAAAAGAAACTCCTGCATTAGTAGGAATTGATCTATTAAACTATGGACCTTTTGAAAAAGAAGATATCGCATGCTTGCCTTTTAAAAATGCGAAAATATTAATTTCAGAAAAGTTCGCAGAACCTCTTATCAAGGAATGAGAAGGCAAGTTCAACAAAAGAAAGGATTAACTAGCTTTTGATGGTTGTTCCTCCAAAGCGGGGCGTGGATATTTCTCTTTAAAATATTGCAATCGATGCTTGCCGTATTTATCAATTAAAGAAAATTTCGCCGGACGTGGATTGATTAAAACGCTTCCACATTTCTTACATCTCATCTCGGGGTTGTATAATCTATATTCTCCACAATTCGGGCATTTCATGAGATATTTTACCATTTTGTCCCCTTTATCCTTATTTTTTATAAATGGTGTAGTTAATCACGAATGAACTCAAATACACCATCCACTTCTTTCACCTTGGATTCTATGGTATCTAAAACTTCCGATAAAATGTTTTCCGCATCTAAATAATCTTTTGAAATCACTTCTATTTTATAATAAGGAGCACCTAAATAAATTAACTTTAAATTCCTCGTTGGTTTTGGATTGTCAATCACTTTCATTGCTTCTAATAAAATGTTTTTTAATTTCTCAATCCCATCTCCCGTTCGAATCGTAAGCCTTATCCTGCCTTTCACGCTCACAGTAGAAATACTAATATTTTCATCCACGATTTTTAAAAATTTCTCCTTGATATCAGGTGGAATTTTCAATTTACTAAGGATTTCCTCTCCATTCTCCTTTAACTCTTCAATGGCTTCTTGATACGTGTTATACATGTCTAATACAGGCCATCCAATCATGTCATAGGCTTCATCTAGCGTAATGTTTGTCTCTTCTGCTAAAAATTGTAATAAATTCTCATATTTAATCGCATATTTCCATTCTTTCATGCGATTTTCTCGCTGGGCAGAATTCGTTCGCCGATAAGATAAATCCACGTGACCTTTCACGGGATCTACTCGTAAAACACGTAAGACCACTCGTTGCCCCTCTCGAAGATAATTTCGAATGTTTTTCACCCATCTAGAGCTTATCTCTGAGATGTGGACCATTCCTCGTGCCGTTTTTTCATGGTCTAATCCCTCATAATCCAACAAATCCACGTATACGTGTTGATCTTGAATCTCTCTCACTCGCGCTACTACAAACTCCCCTTCCGATGGAAACTTCGTCCGAGACCGTACCATGATGATTCCTCTCCTATCACCATCAAAATAATTAACATGAAGTTATTCTATTTAATATATTTAAGATCGTATCTCTTTTTACTTTTATCATCTTTTTTACATGAAAATTTAAGTTCTTTGAAATTTTATTATAATGAAAACGACCCTACTCCCCTCAGACAATTAAAATATTTTTACAAGAAAGACAAGGAAAAAAAGTTCTCATCCCAATATATCCATGTCAAAGCATTGTACCTCCATCACCTACTGGATTTCTTTCGAGAAACAAGGGTCAATATATATGACTTCGATTCCGTTTTTCGGGAATTCCTTTTCAAAAAAATTCCTCCTCGTTTCATGTTAAACAATCACGAAATTATCTCTTTCACTCGAGAAATTAACGATATCTTTTCGCTCCTTAAAAAGAATAAAAAAGAATTCCTGGAAGATCTGAAAGGAAATTCGCAAATTTCTTAAATTTATTAATAAATGAACGTGTTCAATACATACATCATGGAAGCAAAATTCCTATTTTTTACATCAGCACGCGATTAAAATTGATCATTTTTTAAAAGATGTCAATAATAATTTAATATCCAATTTTGAATTCAAATTCAAAAAACCTTAAAAATCTCTCATGATTTTCATAAACATCACTTTCTCGGACCTTAGAAACTCAAAAAAATCCGAAATCTATTCTCCTCCCCTCTCTCAACCTAAAAATTTAAAAAAATATCGAAAAAAATTTATATTCCTTATCATTTAATTACAATATCAACTGTATATTTTTAACATTCTGAATCAAATTTTATCTATATCAATTAAAATTACAAATTTAGTGGAAGATAAATGTCGTCTAAAACAGAAAAACCCCATCTTAACCTCGTCATCATCGGACACATCGACCACGGCAAATCAACAATGATGGGCGCTCTTCTCATACAAACTGGCGCTGTATCGGAAAGAGAAGCAAGAGAGCTCGAAAAAATCGCAAAAGAATACGATAGAGATTCGTGGTCCTACGCATATGTATTCGATAGACTAAAAGAGGAGCGCCAAAGAGGCATTACCATCGATCTTGCTTTCCGAAAATTCGAAACTCCGAGCAAGTACTTTACCATTATCGATGCTCCCGGGCATGCCGATTTTGTTAAGAACATGATAACGGGCGCAAGCCAGGCGGACGCTGCGGTGCTTGTCGTTTCTGGAAAAAAAGGAGAAATGGAAGTGGGAATAGCAGCAAACGGGCAGACGAGGGAGCATGCGTATTTAGCTCAGACATTAGGGGTGAAGCAATTAGTGGTGGCGATCAACAAGGCGGATGCATATGAGTATAGTGAGGATCGATTTAACGAGTGCAAGGAGGCAGTTTCGCAACTCTTGCGGAACATAGGATTTCCGATAAAGAAAATTCATTTCGTTCCCGTTAGCGGATTGAAAGGGGAAAATCTGACGACTAAATCGGATAAGATGCCGTGGTATGATGGACCGACGTTAATCGAGGCGATAGACAAGTTTGAGGTGCCGGAGAAGCCGATTGACAAGCCGTTGCGGTTGCCCATTCAAGATGCGTATAAGATCAAGGGTACGGGTGTAGTTCCGGTAGGCAGGGTGGAGACAGGTGTATTGAAAAAGGGAGATAAAGTTATCATAATGCCAACGGAGTTTCAAGGAGAGGTAAGGTCTATCGAGATGCATCATGAGGAGATTCCTGAGGCGATACCCGGAGACAATATCGGCATTAGCATTCGTGGATTACAGATGAAGGATGTGGGGCGTGGAGATTGCATTGGTCATCCGGACAATCCGCCCACGGTAATCACACCGAATGGTGAGTGGGTGGGCCAGATCATCGTGATTTGGCATCCTACGGCGATTGCACAAGGGTATACGCCGGTGATACATGCTCATACGGCACAGGTGGCGGCGAAATTCGTGGAGCTGATGAAAAAACTTGATCAAAAGACGGGAGCCGTTATTGAGGATAATCCAAAGTTTCTTAAGAAGAACGAGTCAGCTATCGTGAAGTTCAAACCGATCAAGAAGCTTTGCATTGAGAAATATGAGGAGATTCCAGAGATGGGACGTTTTGCAATTCGGGATATGGGGAGGACTGTAGCCGTGGGTATTGTAAAGGATATTGTTACGGGTTAATTGGCAGCCTCATGTAATAATAAAAATTTTTTCTTTCTATTATTCTTACGATTAAGGAGATTCATTTTTATCATTTTTCTATTTTTATTTTTCTTTTTTTAGGCTTGAACCAAGGGAATTCATGCTCTTGAGAGGGTATGAGGTTTAGGGTTTTTGAAAGAAGAATACAGATTTGTGGAGGCATGGTAATTTTCTTATTGGATTAACTTTTTTGGAAAGTTTTATGGCTAAGTGTGTTATTTTTTCATTCATTTATTTTTTTTAATAGATCTATTAATTAAATTAATTAATGTATTAATTGAATCATTTATTTTTCTATTTTAGGAGTAGTTCAAGTTTGGGTGAAATCATGGAGAGAATAGGTGTAAGATTGGTTGAGAGGAGAGCAGACCGTGGAGGATACGAGGAAATGTGAGTTGATAGAAAATGGGGGAAATAAATGATAAAGCGAAGAGTAATACACGGATATTATTTACTTTTTTGATAGTCATTCGATTTATTATAAATGATGAAAAATGAAGGAGCAAGTGGGGAGAAAGAAGGGATGGGGTTAGGAAAGAGCAAAATTGCGTTCATAGGAGAGAGTCGGGTAGGTAAATCTACCTTAGTTGGCTTATTACTTGGGAAAGAAAGCGTGAAATCTCCGACGATTGGCGTGGAGATCGAGGATTCGGTATTAAATGGGGTAAAGTGTGCTATTTGGGATATGTCGGGTCAGGAGCGGTTTAAATTTTTATGGGAAGATTTTTTAAGGGGCGTAGGCTTGACGGTATTGGTATGTGATTCTACGGAGGGTAATGTGGAGAAAACACGGGAGATTTGCCAGAGATATTCGAGAAAATTGGGTTCACGGGTGATTGCGATTGCAAACAAGCAAGATTTGGAAGGGGCGATGAGCGTGGATGAGGTACAAGCTAGATTGGGGATAAAAACCTATGGAATGTCGGCGATTCGGCGAGAGATGAGGGATAAGATAAAGTCCATCTTAGAGGCGGAGATTTCTAATTAAATTAAGGGGGAATCAAGGGAAGTACATCTTCAGGAAGTTAAAGGTGGAAGATGGGAAGTAGACTTGGTCTCATAATGCGTCAAAAGATTTTACAAGGCTCTTCCGATGATGTGAGCCATGCGAATGCATTCCGGGAGCTTAGAGTCGATACAAATTTTTTCTAATAAAGATTTTGTTTCTTTTAAGGAGATTCCTTTTAAGTGGAGGTAGATCGTGGATGGCCCTCCTGCCGTTTTAATAGTTATTTCAAAAAGGTTTCCAGCGTTGATAATTTTATATAATTTTTCATGGTAGGTGCTGGGGAATTTCTTAAGGAGAGCCATTTTCACGCCGTCCAAGTCAATTTTTTTTTCACTCACGGCAATGACGGGTTTATGGGTTTCGTGGTAAATAGTGGCAAGGTCGCAAATATTAAATCCTCCGAAGGTGATTGTATCGAGGAGGATGTACTGGACGTGTTTTTCTGCTTGTTTAACGAGGTGTATGATGGTTGAGGTGGAGTCATTTCCGTCAATTGTTATGTAAGCTTTCAATACGTTCATTAATCGAGTACCTTGGCAGACCACGGCAATGAGGGAGGTTTTTCTGGAGGCATCATCAAAGTGGAATGGGGAATCATCAATGCCGATGGTGATGGGATGATCTTTCATTGGGAGGTGCCTTTTTCACGGGGTATTTGTGGGTAGTGAAGATTTGACGTGGAGGAGGAGATTTTTGAAGGCTTGAATGGCAATGGCGATTTCATCCTTTCTATTTGACAAATTACCTTTCAAGTGTTCTGACAAGAAAGAGACGATCTCGTCCAAGGAAATGGCGTTTTTCAACCATAGATAAGCGAGAATTGCTTCTACGGTGTTTGCCATGTCATGAGCATCCGCTCTTTTTTTGGCAAAATATTTCAAGCCTGCTTGTTTTAACGCATTGGAGAGGATTTCTTTGCTGACTTTAGTACCCGTTCGGATGATTTTATTAGTATCATTATTTTTAGACATGATGATGGATTTAGCAATGGAATAAGAGAGATTTACAAGGGCATCTCCAATTTTGGCGAGGCCTTTATCCGTTCCAATTGATATTGGGGTTTCTTGAAGGTCTTGAAGCAAGAATTTGTATGACATGGGAGTGCGGTATTTTATGAAACACGTTAAAATTGGTAAAAATAGAGAGAAGATATAATTACCTGAGAAGTTGTTCGAATAATTTTTGGGCACTAGTAACTTCTTCTCGAAAAGATCCGATGCTTTTTTGAAGAATGGTTTTAATATCAAAATTATCCCGAATTTGGATGAATACTTTAGAGGGTTCGAGTTCGGTAGATTTATAGGCGGCGGAAATAACGCCTTCGGTTTGTAACAAGTGTTTTACCAATAAGTTGCAGAATCCGTGAGATTGCCCTTCAATAGTTAATTCATAGTTATTAAATTCGGGATCTTTTAAGAGGTGAAGATCTAAATATTTATATTTTGGTTTTTCCGGTCCTTCTTCCTCTAGCGCTCCTTCTAATTCTACCTCGGGAATTGTTTCGATGGTGGCATCGTCTTTTTCTGCTTTTGCTGCTTCTTTTTCGGAGGGTTGTTCTTTAATGCTAGGATACACGCTTTCGATCGGGACATCTGCGCTAAATTCGAGATCGTTTTCGAGATCTTCATTCAAGTCCTTTTTCTTTTTCTTTGCCATGATAAGTGGAATTGATAATGGAATTATGTAAATTAATACTATTTTCAATAAATTTTTTATGGTTCCTTCTAAAGCATGCAAATTAAGGGGGGTTTTTTAACAACATGTTAGCAAGCTCATTTAATTTTTCTATGGCTAAAGATTGTAAATCGCGAGGGCCATATAGCGTCACTCTAATAACGTTTCTCTCTACCAACACGTTTAGATCCAAGAAATTTACCTTTTTTTGGATACTTTCAAGGAATTTGATTATATTTTCGAGAGAATGACTATGATTATAATAATTTAATATTTTTTTGCCCGTTTTTTTCATAATACGTTTTATTTTCAATAATTTACATGAATATAAAAAAGAACCAAGGGGATTTATAATAATAATTTAATAGTTAATGAATTTTTAAGAATTTAAAATCGTAAGGCGTGATGTACGTTTCGATAATCATCCGCTAATTTTCGAGTTTCCACGTGTCCACATCGCGGACATCGCAATTTATTATAATCAATTTTTTCCAAAGCATCTCCACAAATGATGCAATCTGCGTGGACCACGCCAAATTCTTTTCCAATCGTGCTGAGGGAAAACTCAGTGCCTTCTTTAGCCACTACTTTAGCCCTAATTATATCCGTGAGCTGGAACGCTTCAGAAATGTTATCTACATACTTGTGAGAAATTTGGGAAACGTGGATGTTGCCCATGTAGGGAGAATTAAGTAATAATTTTCCGTTAATTGTATAAAAAATTACTCCAATAGAATATTTTCTTATAAAAGCGACCGTGCCAAAAACAACATCGCCTTCTCGCACGCTTTTCCTGTGGTCGCTTTGATGGGTTTCAATCTCGATTTTACATTTTTTTCTATTAAGTTGTATCATGCCCGTTTTTGAGGCACGAATTTCTCCATCTTTCACATATGTTGAATATTTATCGGGTAAGAATTCCTCTACAACACCGAGCTTTTCCCCAGTAATGGCGATCTGGTTTTTTTTCTTCGAATTTTCGTTCATTTTGATGTACACAAGGTTTTAAACTTTCTCAATCTTATAGAAAATATATTTTTCAAGGTAAATAAATTTTTGGATGAGACTTTATAATTTACAGCGCAAGCGTGGTGGTTGAGACGAAAAAAAAAGAAATTATTGAGTTAATTCAAGAATTATACAGTTTTAACCAACCTAACGTTAAATTTGAACAATACTGCATTGATGCTACCAGTGCAGTGGATCTTATTTTTTTTGCTGGTGTAGAATTTAATGATATTACCAACAAGGTTGTTTTTGATCTGGGGGCAGGTACTGGACGGTTAACTCTTGCCAGTATTTTTCTACATCCCTCGTGCATTTTTAGCATGGATATCGACCCCAGTGCTCTTTATGTTTTAAGAATGAATCTACTAAAATTAAAACCTATAACGCCCATTCACGTTATATGTGCGGATATAGAATTTTTTCCCTTGAGAATGGGAAAAATTAATGAAAACCTTCAAATTTGTACCATCATGAATCCTCCTTTTGGTGTAAAAAAACGACATGCGGATAGAATTTTCTTACAACAAGCATTTTCTTTTTCCTACGTGGTATATTCCATGCATTTAGCAGGAGAAAAAAATCACGCCTTTATTAAACGCCATGTTGAAAAATTAGGATGGAAGATCGATTATTACTTTCCTCATACTTTAATTATAGAAAAAACATATAATTTTCATGAACTAAAAAGCAAAAAAATAAATGTAAATGTATATCGATTTATTAAAAGTTCTTGAAATGGAGTTTTATTCCTTAAAGTTTAAAATTTTGGTTTTTATTATTTTAAGAGAGAAAAATTATCACTTAAAAATGAATAGAGCGGGTTATTGAAACTTTTTCCACGAATCAAAATAGTCCGGAAATTGAGCATTCTCGCCTAAATAATCTTCAATACGTAAGAGCTGGTTATATTTACATGTCCTATCCGTTCTTGCAGGAGCTCCTGTTTTTATTTGGCCAGAGCATAATCCTACGGCTAAATCTGCTATGAAAATATCTTCTGTTTCTCCTGAACGATGGGATACCATGACATTAAATCGATTTTCAAAAGCTAATTTAGCAGCTTTAATTGCTTCTGTTAAAGAGCCTATCTGATTAACTTTTAAAAGCAAGGTATTTCCCGCATTTTCCTTTATAGCTTTCTCTAATAATTTGATATTAGTAACCGTAAGATCGTCGCAAACGATTTGAATGGACTTGTCGAGCTTAGAAGTTAATTTAGCAAACGCACGAAAGGCATTTTCTTCAAAGGGATCTTCAATGGAATTTATGGGATAATCATGGAGCAAGTCAAGATAATATTGGAGCAACTCATCCTCGTTCAAGTTTCTCCCATCAATTTGATACATGTTTTCTTTATAGAATTCGCTCGCAGCAGCATCTAAGCCCAATACAAAATCTGTACCTTCTAAATACCCGGCTTTCTCTATAGCTTCCAAGATGATGTCCAAAGCCTCTCTAGTTTTAGAAAAATTGGGAGCAAATCCTCCCTCATCTCCCACGTTAGCTGAAGGCTTTCCATAATTCTTAGTCAACAATTGCTTGAGAGTTTGATAAACTTCCACGATCATTTTAAGGGCTTGAGAAAATGATTTTGCACCCACGGGTATAATCATGAATTCTTGAATGGAAAGATTATTTCCCGCATGTTCACCCCCATTAAGAATATTTGAAAAAGGCATAGGCAATAAATACTTGTTCGCAGTTTTCCCGTGAATTAATTCATAAAGATATTGAAAGAGGGGCTTTTCAGCCACTTTAGCTGCTAATTTAGCAACTGCCATGGAAACGGATAATATCGCATTAGCTCCTAACTTGCTTTTATTTTCCGTGCCATCTAATTCAAGCATGGTTTTATCAAGTTCCTCTTGATTAAAAACATCTAACCCAATTAATTTTTTCGCAATGACCGTATTCACGTTAGCAACAGCTTTAGATACATGCTTTCCAAGGAAAGCATCCCCACCATCTCTTAATTCTAAAGCTTCATTCTCCCCCGTAGATGCTCCTGAAGGAACGGCTGCTCGTGCCATCATTTTATTTGCCCATATTTCCGTTTCTACCGTAGGATTACCTCGTGAATCCAATATCCATCGAGATTTTATTCTTGTTATTTTACTCTCCATGTGATTTCTCTTCGTTTTAATTAATTACTATGTAATCTTTAAATTGTATTAAAAATGAAAATTCATTCATTCCTCTTATTTCTTTTCATTAAATTTCAAATATCCTTGTTAATAAAATTAAACGCTCCTTGGATGATAAAAATGGAAAAAAATTCCTTTTAGATTGGTTTATCTAAAACCATCATATCTATTGTTAATAAAATTTATTTCGATTCCTTCTTATCCATTAATAAAAATAGATAATTTTGTTCATTTTAACATGTCAGCATATCCTTGGGTGGAAAAATACCGACCACGTATATTAGATGATATAATTAATCAAAAAGGAATCATCAAGCGATTAAAACAGTTTGTAAAAGATCAATCAATGCCCCATTTGATTTTTGCGGGACCCGCTGGAACGGGAAAAACCACCTCTGCCTTGGCAATCGTGAGAGAATTGTATGGTAAGAACATGAGTCCTAATAACACTCACATCGAGTTAAATGCGAGTGATGCTCGCGGTATTGATGTTATCAGAACAATTATTAAAGATTTTGCTAAATCCAAACCCCCTCATGACATTCCATTTAAAATCTTGATTCTAGATGAGGCAGATAACATGACGGCACCTGCCCAACAAGCCTTGAGACGAACTATGGAAAAGTACACGAAGAATTGTAGAATGATATTGATATGTAATTATTCCAATAAAATTATCCCTCCCATTCAATCTAGATGCGTGGTGTTCAGATTTTCTTTGTTAAGTAAAGAAGATATTAAAAAAAGAGTGAAATTTGTCGCAAAAAATGAAAAACTTCAGATCACGGAAGATGGATTAAATGCCTTAGTGGATGTGTCGGGAGGAGATTGTAGACGGGCAATTAACTATTTACAATCTTGTGGAACGCTCTCGAAAAAAATAGATGCTGATCTTATATTTCGCGTTGCTGGAGAGGTACCCTCTGATAAAATTAAAAAAATTTTAGAAACCGCTCTGGAGGGACACTTACCACTAGTCTTAAAATTGTTGGATGATTTAATTAAGGAATACGGCCTTTCAGGTCGAAGTATTATAAAAAACATTCATCAAGAAATCTATGATTTAGAAATACCTGAAAAACAAAAATTAGAATTAATTAAAATTTTGGCTGAATTTGAATATCGGTTGAGCCAAGGCGCTACAGAAGAGATTCAACTACAAGCATTATTTTCTCGCATTGCCTTGCTCCAAGAGGCTAAAGAGTAATGCTCTATGTCGGTACTTTAAATAATGGGTTTGAAAATAACGTTTCATTCTCTTTAACGATTTTGGATCTTGCCGGAATTTAATATCGGGATTATATAAAATATCCCATAAAATGAGTCCTACAGGATCGGCAGGTTGGTAAGAAATGCCCTTTTCAGGGTTAAATAATTCTAAAAAATCATCAAATTTTATCAAACCCATTCCTACTTCCAAGATTTTTTTTACCATGCGCCTTACTTGTTGTCTGAGAAATCCTTGACTTTTAAAATCGAATACTATAAAATCACTAATTACCTCCATGCTAGCAACCTCAAGGTCTCTAACGGTATTCACTTTTTCCTTCCCCCATTTATGAAAATTAACAAAATTATGACGTCCCTTTAAGGCGTTACAAGCCTGTCTCATCATATCTAAATTTAACTCCTTTTCTTTTTTGAAAATGGAAAGGGGGATGGGTACGATATACTTGTAATGTCTCATTATTGCATCATGGCGGGAAGAAAAATTTTTTGGAACTTCACAGAAAGAGTAGAGTCCTATAGAAGGAGGAAGAATGGAGTTTAGTTCCATTAATATTGGTGTTCTCATCGAAAAAAAGGAAAAACAAGCAGCGCGTGCTGAAACCCCCCTATCCGTTCGACTTGCAAGCTCAAACTTAGCACTTCTTGGCTCCTGCATGTAATTTCTTTTAATCAATGCTTCAATCAAGCATTGTTCTATAGTTAAAATGTCAGGGGATTGCCTCTGCGTTCCGTAATATTTCTTTTTTCCAATGTAATAGAATCGTATCAAGTATTTCTTTTCATTCATTATTTCATAATTTTCTTGTAAGTGAGAATAATGAAAATCCACTAATATTCTTAAGCATTCTCAACATATTTCTAAAATACCTACCCGTTTCTTTAAGATTAAGAAAAATCTTTTAAAGATAAGTAAATTTTTAATATTCAACAAGCAGAGTTTAATCAAATCGGAATTTTTACCATTAAACATGTCTAAAATTAGCGAGAGCATTCAAAATTTAACTGACATCGCAAGAGCGAAATTAAACGTTCGAAGAGAAAATATTCTCTTATTTATCGCTCTTTTTTTAACTGTACTTCTCGCTATAATGATTAGGTTAACTCCCATTCTTAGAGGACCTTATCTTATTAAAGCTTTTGACCCTTGGATCCAATATTATAATGCTAAATATCTTTCTGAACATTCACTTTATGAATATTTTAATTGGCATGATAGCAAGAGCTGGTATCCCGAAGGCTTCGATAGAGGGACACTCCGACCAGGATTAACTTTTACCGTGGTCATTATTTATAAGATTTTGAATTTTTTCGGATTATCCATCAGCATTTATGAAGTATGCTATTTTTTTCCCGCTTTCATGGGAGGTGTCACCGTTCTTGTAATGTATTTTTTAGGAAAAGAGATATTAAATCGCGGATGTGGGTTATTCGCTGCGTTTTTCTTAGCTTTTAATGTGGGACATATGCAACGTACCATGGCTGGTTTTTTCGACAATGAGACGATTGGCGTGTTTGCTACATTAATGACTTTCTTATTCTTCATTAAAGCAGTAAAAACCGGGAAAATTACCTATTCTATGATTGGAGGATTATTCTTAGGTTATTTAGGATTAAGCTGGGGGGGTTATTCATATGTATATTTAATGATTCCTTTAATCACGTTTGTTTTAATCTTAATTAAAAAATATGATGAAAATCTATTAATCGCCTATGCTGGCGTGGAAGGCATGGGCTTTCTTGTCAATTCCTTGTTTGTTTTGTATAATTATAATGAATTATTTTCTGATTATAAAAATCTAGGGGTGTTCCTCTTCACTATAATAATGATTTTTTATCATTTTCTCTATAAATCGAAGAGCAAATATCCGAGATTTTATGCCGGATTTTTAAATGGCATAAAGTGGGGATTAATACCAGCAGTCTTGATTTTAGCAATCATTGTTTGGGTTAAACCCGATTTAATTCCTCTTGGTTTTGGACCACGACTGAAAAGCATATTAAGTCCATTAATAAGAGAAGATCTAAGTTTAGTAGCTTCGGTTGCTGAGCACGCGCCTAGTGCGTGGAGTGTATTTTACTATAATACCTTAATTCCCATGATTATTCTTCCACTTGGATTATTTTTCTGTTTTAAGCGATCGGATGTATCGGATGTATTTTTAATCATTTTTCTTTTAACATTATTTTATCTTACCGGAAGCATGATAAGAATCATCTTATTATTTGCGCCAGCAGCTTCCCTAATGGGGGCTTATGGATTAGTTAATGTTTTAAAACTTTATGGAAGCTTATATGGTGAAAGAAAATTCGGAATTAGTAGAAAAAGACGGAGGCAAATAAAAAGAGCATTAGGAGAATCCGAAATTTTCACGGTGTATTTCATAATAGGATTTTTAGTGTTTGCCCAAATCTTGCACGGGACGAATATTTCCATTAATCAACTTTCGTACACTCAGATGATTGTTAATGGACAATTTCACGATTGGGAAGAAACCTTGACATGGATGGAAAATAATCTTGATGGAGATGATGTGGTTGCGTGTTGGTGGGATTATGGTTATTGGGTCACGCCAATAGGGAATGTAACCTCTGTAAATGATAATGCGACCGTAAATTCAACTAGAATTGGTCTTACTGGTATGGGAATGATGCAAACAAATGAAATATATAGTGCAAAGGCTTTTAAAAGATTGAAAGCTGATTATGTACTAGTATACTTTGGATTTTTCATATCAGGTTTTGCCGGAGATGAAGGAAAATGGCAGTGGATGGTTAGAATTTGTAATGATAATTATGAAATTTATAAAGATAAAGGATGGGAAGAGGATAATTGGGAACAAGATGCCGTTTTTGATGAAAGCAAGTACATTAACAGTTCTACGGGAAAATATGAAGATTATTGGTTCCAATCTCAATTATTTAAATTGTTAACATATGAAGAGCCCACGAATCCCAATTTATATAGTTCCAACACCTTAAAAGGGTATTATGCTAATTACATTAATAATCAAAAAGATGATAATGGAAATACATATGCGTCTCACATTCCGCCTAATGGCTTATATGATTTTAAGGTCTTTAATAAGGAGTATTTTTCGCGAAATGGATTAGTTAAATTGTATAAAATTGATTATACTGCTTTAGAATCAAGTTTTTCCATTGAAAATCCAAAAATATATAATAGTGGGTATGGAACATTTATTCTTCATAATACGGGAACACGAGATTTAAATATTGATAACGTATATATTAATAATATTAAATACAACTTTACTACAAGCCAATTAAATAATAACACGTTAATCCCTGCGGGACAAAAAACTACAATCTTCGTGGATACGGGATTAAATGAGTTTCGATTAAAAGATACCGTATTTTACAATGTAACTGCTGAAGCGGAAGCTTTAGAAAATAAAAAATATATCTTTAGTAATTATACAAAATACTTTTTCGTAGAAGGTGTTGAACCCGGTTCTATTAAAATTAATAAAGAAAATAGCCGGGTGGAGCAAATTAATGAAACTTTCGCTAACGTCTATTTAGAAGTAGAGAATGATGGTGGTTCTATTGAGGTTTTAGATACCTTTTATATTAATAATAATACTCCGGAAAATCGATTTAATACCAGTAAAATTGAATATTTAGAAGGGTCTCAAGTCTTAGCGCCGGGAGAAAAAGTTTCGATCTATCTTCCGAATGCTTCAGTTTCGTTTTTTCCTCTTGGAACTGCCAATAGTATTGGAATTATTACTTTAAATGGAATTTCAGATGAATTACTCCTTAGTTCAAATTATCCTAATTATGAATTAAGTATTTTAAATGAAGAGCGCATCGCTTCTCCAGAAGCGACGGCTATCGGTAATGATACTTTAAGAGATACGATACAACTGAATGAAAGCTCTACTCATGCGGTTCTTCAAGATAATGGCAAGACCAGACTCGAGATTGAAGTAAAAAACACGGGAGAAACCGTTTTTGGAATCGATTCCATTCTTCTTACCAAGCCCGATTCTTGGACGAAGATTTATGGTGATTTTGTTTTAACTCCAGGACAGAGCGATACCATCATCATGGAAACGAAGCAAAAAGATGTGTTTCAACTTAATGATAAGATAAAGATTACCATTACAGGGAGTTTCAATGGAGAAACTAAAGCTTCTGATGTCGGATACGTTCATGTCATGAAAAAACAACCTAGCGTGAGAATAGTTGAAACATTTAATAACATTACCATTTCCCATGTGAGAGCAAATGAAACGGGGCAAGTAGTTATTAAAAATACCGGAAATACAGCCATCACGCTCACTCAACTTACTATTAATAATACCATCACGCGAGCCATTCCCAAGGATGTCGAATTTCTTCATGGAGATGAGGTATTATCCCCCCAAGAATGCGCCTACATCTCTTTTTCAATTCCTGCTCTAAAAATAAATGAATCTAATAAGATTAATCTTAAAATATCAGCGACGGCCACTTCTCATGAAACAATCATAGAGGCTACTGTAGACGCTCGCTTCCATGCCATTAGAATAAATGATGAGGGGACCTCAGCAACGGAAGGTGGAGATTTGATAATAAACGTGGAGAATATTGCAAGGTTAGACGTGTCCATTGAATCCGTTTTTATTAATGGTACTCAAATTTCCTTGTCTAAATTTACCTTCAGTAATGGAGAAACCATTGAGGGATTGGGAGGCTCCACGACCTTGACTACGGCTCTATCTAATGCAGGGTCCTTTGTATCTGGAAATAAGATTGAAATTTTGGTAAGAACGGCAGAAGGCGCTGAAGATGCTCATGTAGAAACGGTCTCTTAAATGTGATCATTATTCAATAAAAATTTCTCATTTTTTCATGAAAACGATATTTAAATAAAAAGAGAAACACCCCTCTAAAATACTCAGATTTGCTCGAATGATGTAATTTCTAATTAAATTTCCCCTTAATTATAGTAATCTCTCTTGTTTGATTTTTCCCTAAACCTTATTTTCCTCGTTTTAATAAATAAGAATAAAAATCATTAATGAAAAATCATTACTATTGACTAATAATTTTCTATTAATTAGATGTTGTTTAGAGTTCCAAATAAAAATAAAATTAGTTCCTCAAAAATATCATGCCTTCTGAATTTAAATTAAAATCCGATTATTCTCCTAAGGGAGATCAACCTGAAGCAATCAAAACGTTAGCAGAAAATATAATGAAAGGAAAAAGATTTCAAACATTGCTTGGCGCGACGGGAACAGGCAAGACGTTTTCAATTGCGAATATCATTCAGGAAATCCAAAAACCCACGTTAGTAATGGCTCCTAATAAAACTTTAGCTGCCCAATTATATAATGAACTTAAAGAATTATTTCCAGATAATGCCGTGCATTATTTCGTTTCATACTATGATTATTATCAACCAGAAGCGTATCTACCCGCTACAGGGATGTACATAGAAAAAGATTTTAGCGTAAATGAGGAGATTGAAAAGTTACGCTTAGCAGCTACTCATGCCATCAGAACAAGAAAAGATGTCATCATCGTAGCGACCGTATCATGTATTTATGGAATCGGTAATCCCGAAGTGTGGACCAATGTTGCAATAAGCTTGGAAGTGGGACAACAAATAAAACGTTCAGAAATTTTAGAAAAACTCATTAAGATGAATTATGAGAGAAGTGCTGTTGAATTTAAACGAGGCCAAGTAAGAGTCAAAGGAGATATCGTGGATGTTTTCCCCGCTTACTTGGACACGGCAATACGAATCTCTCTTTTTGGAGATGAGATTGAATCTATTCATGAAATTCACCCCGTCAGTAATGATATCATTAAATCCATGCCCAATTGTCGCATCTTTCCAGCAACTCATTTTATCATCCCGGATGAAAATAAGCAAAAAGCATTAGAATCAATCGAAAAAGAATTAGAACAACAAATAGCCAAGTTTAAAGCAGAAAAAAAATATGCGGAGGCTCAGAGGATTGAAAAAAGGGTTAAATTTGATTTAGAAATGATGCGGGAAATGGGGTATTGTAAGGGAATAGAAAATTATTCTAGACACTTGGATGGAAGGCCTCCTGGCACGCCACCCATGTGCTTGATCGATTATTTCCCGGAAGATTTTCTAATTGTTGTGGATGAGTCCCACATTACCATCCCCCAAATTCACGGCATGATTGAAGGAGATATCTCTCGAAAAAAAAATCTTGTTGAGTATGGATGGCGACTACCCAGTGCTTTTGATAATAGGCCTTTAAAATTTGAAGAATGGGAACAAAAAATTAAATATATTATTTTCATGTCTGCCACTCCCGGTGAATATGAATTAAAGAAAAGCGGAGGAATTTCTGCTGAACAAATTATCAGACCCACGGGCTTGGTAGATCCCGAAGTAGAAGTGCGCCCGGCTGATAATCAAATTGATGATTTGCTTAATGAACTGCGGGGTGTCATTAATCGGGGAGGAAGGATTTTAATTACCACGCTGACAAAAAGAATGGCAGAGGATATCTCGGAATATTATTCTGAATTAGGTATAAAAATAGCTTACTTGCATTCAGAAGTAGATACGGTTGAACGCTTTGATATTTTAAGAAAATTACGAGATGGTACTTTTGATGCTATTGTCGGAATAAACTTGCTTAGAGAAGGATTAGATTTGCCCGAAGTAGAATTGGTTGCCATTTTAGATGCGGATAAATTAGGATTTTTAAGAGATACGAGATCTCTAATTCAAACCATAGGAAGAGCTTCACGAAACGTTAATGGAAGGGCAATTTTATATGCTAATAAAATCACGCAAGCCATGCAAGATGCGATTAATGAGACTAATCGACGTCGTGCAAAACAATTATTATATAACAAGACTCATGGAATTACCCCCAAAACTATTAAGAAAAACATATTACAATCACTTTCAGAAGAAAAAGAATATAAAGAACGAGAAATCAAGCGATTAAAGAAAGTTGTAGATGAAACTTTGGAACAAATGGAAGATATTGATGTGATGATTCAATATTTAGAAACTAAAATGTTACTGGCAGCAAATGAGCTTCGCTTCGAAGATGCAGCTTATTTGAGAGATAAAATCAAAGAATTGAAAGAGAAATATCAAATAAAAGAAAAAGTGTATTCTAATTAGAAAAATCTTATTGTACGCTAAATCATGAGTGATAATGCCATTATTATAAGGGGAGCTCGTCAAAACAATCTAAAAAATATTAATGTAGAAATCCCAAGAAATAAATTAGTTGTCATAACGGGCATCAGTGGTAGCGGTAAATCCAGTTTAGCAATGGATACCTTATATGCAGAAGGACAGCGACGATTTCTTGAATCTTTATCGAGCTATGCACGCCAATTCTTGGGAGAAATGGATAAACCGGATGTCGATAGCATAGAAGGATTATCACCGGCTATTGCCATTGAACAAAAACCCTTATCAAAAAATCCGAGAAGCACGGTAGGAACCGTCACGGAAATATATGATTATTATCGTTTGTTATATGCGAATGTAGGAATTCCGCATTGTCCTAAATGTGGAAAAGAAATAAAACCTCAGACTCCGCAGCAAATAATCGAACAAGTATTATCCAACATGCAAGAAAATAAGAAATTTTTGATTAAAGCCCCTATTATTCGTAATAGAAAAGGAGAATATCGAGACTTGCTCATGGACTTGAAAAAGAAAGGATATGTGAGAGTAGAAGTAGATGGTATTCAATATACACTCGATGAAGAAATACCCATGGACAAGAATGTTAAGCATGACATTAATATCATTGTCGATCGCTTGGTCATGAAAGAGGGTATTAAAACCAGATTGGCAGACTCTATTGAAACGGCGTTAGAATTAGGAAATGGAATCATTATCATTGAGATCCTTGAAGAAGGAGAAGTTCTCTATTCCGAACATTTAGCATGCGTTGATTGTCAAATTTCTATCCCACCATTGGACCATAAGATGTTTTCGTTTAACATCCCCCATGGTAGCTGTCGATATTGCAGCGGTTTAGGCATGGTAATGGAGTTTGATTATAAACTCATTTTAGGGCCTAGTTTAGATGTACCCTTACAAGAGAGTGGCATTCGAAACATTCCGGGATTTGGGTCCTTGGATGGATATAGCTGGCAAATGATTAAACAAGTAGCTAGGCATTATGATATAGATTTGGAACGTACACCCATCAAAAAGCTGGATGAAGAAAAATTAAAAAAAATTTTATTTGGAACGGGTAAAGAAGCCATAGAATTTAATCTTAAAAGTAATGGAGATTATAATTCAAGGTGGACTGAAACCTCTTTTCAATCTTCTTATAAATTTAAAAAACCTTTCGAGGGAATTCTTCCCATGTTACATCGTCGTTATATGGAAACCTCCTCTGAACGAGCACGAATCATTTATGAAAGTTTCATGAACCAAGTAGAATGTCCTGAATGTAAGGGAAGTAGGTTAAGAGAGGAAAGCAGAGCTGTCACGATTAATGGGTTGAATATCGCCCAGTTAAGTGATTTATCGGTTAAAGAAGCTATCAATTTCTTTAAGAACTTAAAATTAAGTGAAACCGAGCAAGCCATTGTTAAAGAAGTGTTGAAGGAAATTAATGCCCGGTTATCCTTTTTAAATAACGTGGGATTGGATTATATCTCATTAAGTAGAAGGGCAGATACGCTCTCCGTTGGAGAAGCTGAAAGAATTAGGCTTGCCACGCAACTCGGCTCCAGTTTAGTAGGTGTCTTGTATGTATTAGATGAACCTAGCGTGGGACTTCATGCTCGAGATATTGATAGGCTCATCAGAATGCTAAAAAAGCTAAGGGATCTCGGGAACACGGTCGTTGTGGTGGAACATGATGAAGACATCATTCGAAATGCAGATCATATCATCGATTTGGGCCCTCGGGCAGGAGAACACGGGGGCCAAGTTGTGGCTCAAGGCCCTTTGGACACCATCTTAAAGGCGGATTCTCTAACGGGCAAGTATCTGTCAGGAACAGCGAGCATTCAATTACCAAAAAAAAGAAGAGAAGTAAAGTTTCAAGAGAAAGGAGAACCCAATTATATCCTGATTAAAGGAGCAAGAGAAAACAATTTAAAAAATATCGATGTCAAAATTCCCCTGGGAGTATTGACGTGCGTCACGGGAGTTTCAGGAGCGGGAAAAACAAGCTTGATCATTGATTGTCTTTATAAAGGATTACATAACCTCGTGAACGTGAGAAGCAAGCCGCTTCAAGAGGGAGAATTTGATGAAATCATGGGAGCCAATTTAATCGATAAAGTGATTAATATTGATCAGTCTCCTATAGGAAAAACTCCAAGATCAGTACCCGCCACCTATTCAAAAGCCTTTGATTACGTCCGAGAAATTTTCGCTTCATTGCCAGAAGCTAGAGAAAGAGGATATAAAAAAGGACGATTTTCATTTAATAACAAATCGGGGCAATGCAAGAAATGTCACGGAACGGGATATATTCTCAAAGAAATGTATTTCTTGCCCGATGTCTATATTAAATGTGATTTGTGTAAAGGGCATCGATATAATCGAGAAACGTTAGAAATCAAGTATAAAGATAAAAACATTTCAGACGTGCTTTCCCTGACATTTGACGGTGCGCTTAAGTTTTTTGAAAACTTTCCTAATCTCACTAATACCATCAAAACGGTAATCGATGTGGGATTAGGCTATTTAGAACTGGGGCAATCATCAACCACATTAAGTGGAGGTGAATCACAGCGATTAAAAATTGCCCGAGAGCTTCGGAAAAAAAGCACGGGCAATACATTATACATTCTGGATGAACCAACCACCGGACTAAGCGTTTACGATATTCAAATTCTATTAAAAGTTTTGCAACGTCTTGTTGATAAAGGAAATACGGTTATAATCATAGAGCATAACATGGAAATCATAAAATCCGCAGATTATATCATTGACTTGGGACCAGAAGGGGGCGAAGATGGTGGAAAAATCGTTGCAGAAGGCACGCCTGAAGAAATTATTAAAAACAAAAATTCCTACACGGGCCAATTTTTAAAAAAATATTTGGAAAGGAAATGTAATTAAAAATTATCTCATGAAAGGAATTATGTAACGTCCAACATACGCATACCATAATTAATTATCTTTCTCATTAAAGTGCTCGGGGAAGCTTGAAAACAACAAGATTAATTAAAATTTCTACATGACTCCAGATACTTTAAAAAAATACCTTTACCTCTCAATTCAATAAAATCACGGTCTCATTTTTTTTCCAGTAAAACCATTGCTTCATGGAAAAATTCTAATCTTACCTTGAATTTTGTTTATCATGAATAAATAAAATCATGTGTATATCGTGAGTTGGCGGACGATTTTAATGACAGCGCAAGAAAAAAAAATCACTAGAGCACCCATTGCTTGCATTTTGGGCCATATTGATCATGGAAAGACCTCGCTCTTGGATTATATTCGAGGCACGGTTGTTCAAAAAAGAGAGGCTGCTGGAATCACCCAACACATCGGTGCTTCCTATTTTCCTACCCAAGCCATCGTTGAATTTTTAAGAAAATCGAAACCTGAATTTGCAGAAAAAAAATTCTTCGTGCCGGGCATTCTCATCGTCGACACCCCGGGTCATGCAGCCTTCATGAATCTTAGAAAACGGGGTGGGGCAGTAGCAGATATTGCCATTTTAGTCGTGGATGTCACTGCAGGTACTATGCCCATTACCTGGGAGTCCGTGCGAATTTTAAGGGAAAGAAGAACTCCTTTCGTCATCGCGGCCAATAAAATCGATCGAATTACGGGGTGGAAATCGATTAGAGATGCTGACTTCTTGGATACTTATAATAAACAAAAGCCTCACGTGAGAGAATACTTGGATGAAAAAATTTATCAAATAATTGGAGATTTCTTAGAAGAAGGGTTTAAAGGCTGTGATAGATATGATAAAATAAAAGATTTTACAAAGAAAGTAGCCATTGTCCCGACAAGTGCCGTTACGGGAGAAGGCATCTCTACCTTGCTCATGATTCTTTTAGGATTAACCCAACAATATCTAAAGGAAAATCTTAAATTTTCAGAAGGCCCCGCAAGAGGAGTTGTGCTAGAAGTTAAGAAAGAGAAAGGATACGGAAAAACTATGGACGTGTTAATCTATGATGGAATTTTGAAAAAAGGTGACGACTTTATCGTAGGAGGCTTGAATGGCCCCGTAAAATCAAAAGTACGGGCATTATTGACTCCTAAACCCTTGGATGAGATACGGGATCCTCGACAAAAGTTCGATTCTCAAGATATGGTTTCTGCAGCGGCAGGAGTAAAAATCCTCTCACCGAATATTGAAGATGTTGTTGCAGGCTCTCCCTTCATGGGAATATCCGATTCTGCGGAAGAAGAAGAGGTTTATAGAGTAATTGAATCGGAGGTTCAAGCCATTCGCATCAAAACAGAAAAAGCAGGAGTAGTATTAAAAGCAGACACCTTAGGCTCATTAGAAGCATTAGAAAATCATTTCATTCAAAATGGCGTCAAAATCAGTATTGCGGATGTTGGGCCAATAAAAAAGGAAGATGTGATTAATGCCAATCTCGTGAAACAATTTGATCCCTATTCAGCCGTGATTTTAGGATTCAATGTTCCCATTCTACCTGAAGCTCGAGAGCAGGCTAATTTAGATAACGTGCGCATTTTTACTAATGACGTGATTTATCGCTTGCTTGAAGATTATATAGAATATAGAGAAACGAGAAAAGCAGAAGATACTGCAAAAGAATTAGGAGAACTAATATTGCCTGCCAAGCTTAAAATGCTTCCAGAATTCATTTTCCGGCATTCTAATCCGGCTGTATTTGGCGTGAGCATAGAAGCAGGTACTTTAAGACCAAAAGTACCTTTAATCACGAGTAAGGGTAAAAAAGTCGGGCGCGTGCATCAAATACAAGATAAAGGGCAGAGTCTTGATAAAGCAGATGCGAACTCTGAGGTGGCTATCTCCATCCGAGGAATTGAAATAGGAAGAGATATCGATAAGGACGAAATCTTATTCGTAAATGTGCCCGAATCTCACGTGAGACAATTGATCTCCAAATTCTTGAATGAATTAACTTCTGACCAAAAAGAAGCCCTTCAAGAATTTATCAAGTTGATGAGAGAAACCCAACATCCTTGGTGGGGCATGTGAATCGTTTTTCTCATCCCATTTCATTAAAATTATTAAATTAGAAAAATGAGTACAATTGAGCAAATATTTAATGATGTCTTGGAAGAAATCAAGCCCACTTCCAAGGAATTACGACTCATCTCAGATATCGTCAATTTATTAACCACTCTTTTAATTAAAAAAGCCGATGAATTAAATATTCAGTATACTCGGATGGAACCTCAAGGTTCCACAGGAATTAAACAAACCCAATTACGTGATGATTTTGATATTGATTTTTTTATCGGATTAAATTATGAAAACTATGAATTAAAATACAAGGGATTAAGCAAGAGTAAAAAAAAACAAGAATTTAAAAAAGAATTTCTCAGACTATGCAATGATTGGCTCCTCCCTTCTCTAAACCTTCCCGAATTTCAGAATGCTCGATTATTATACGCAGAACACCCATATGTCACCGTGGACTATATTAATAAGGAAAAAAAAGTGAAAATCGACATCGTATTGTATTTTGATTTACCTTTAGAATATATCAATAAATATGGTCCCATTACTGCTGTGGATCGTACTCCTTGGCATGGTCGTTTTATTCAAAAAGAATTGAACACTCAACAAAAAAATGAGGTTCGACTTTTAAAGCAATTTTTTAAGGCGTGTCACAGTTATGGGGATAAAAGCCCTGTTGGAAGAATAGGCTTCATAGGATATAGTGCTGAATTATTAATTTATTTCTATAAAACGCTGCTTACCGTGTTTCAGAATTTTGAGACTCTTAAAGAATATCCCCTTGATAAAAATAATCGCACTTTAGAACAATTAAAACAAATCCGGCATTTTCAAAATGATTGGCTCTTTATAATTGATCCTATTGATAGTAATAGAAATGTCGCCTCTGCCATTTCAGAAAAGGCTTATAATTATTGCAATCATCGAATTCATGCTTTTTTAAACCAACCAGATAAGAAATTTTTTGAAATTACTCCCATTCCACCAATTGATTTAACCAAAGATAAAGACCTTCTCTCCCATCTTTTTATCATCGAATTTAAAAAAGGAAAAGAAAATCTCCACTACACCGTTGCTCGAGACAAGCTTTATTCTTTAGGAGAAAGCATAAAAATTCACGGAGAAAAAGAATTTTCTCATGCGAAAAAATTTGGTAAGATTGAATTTGAAGTATATTTTATTATAGACTGCGAGGAATACAATTTAGCGCTTTATTGCGAAGATCCCGAAATTTCCAAATCATACCTCAGGAGAGGACCGCCTCTTAAGGCTAAAAAACACGCCAAAAAATTTAAAGAAGTAAACCCTAATCACGTGATTAAAAATGGCTTTCTTTGGGTTGAAACCGTCCGTACCCATCATCAATTCCTTTCTTTTCTTCAAGATCACGTAAAGAAAAACCTCCCCTCTCATTTAAAACTCGTGAATTTATCAAATGCTTTTAACGTGAAAACAGACTCCGGAATGCAAGCTCTTTACGTGTTAAAAAACATGATATTGCCTTTCTGCTCTTGATCCCCTTGAACTAAATTGGACCCGAAAAGGATCATGAATTACTCAATATTTTTAATCTTTAAATATTTTAAAAACTAAATCTACCTTAAATGATAAAACGTTTGTGAATAATACATGGATTTTGAAAAAATTACAGAATTGGTTATAGAACTAGAAGTAGATGAAATAGTAAATGCAGTAAAAGAAGCCTTGGATGAAGGTAAGGATCCCTTCGATATCCTCAACGCCCTAACAAAAGGCATGGATGAAGTTGGCCGCCGCTATGAACAAGACATCTATTACCTTGCCGAACTCGTCTTAGCGGGAGAGACCATGAAAGAAGCATTTAATGTCCTAAAACCCGCTATTGCCGAGAGCGACCAATCCAAACAAAAAGAGAAAATCATTATTGGGACGGTAAAGGGGGACAATCATGATATTGGGAAAAATCTATTGGGGACTCTTCTTTTAAGTTCGGGGTACGAGGTGATTGATCTGGGTATGGACGTTGATCCTAAAGATTTCGTCGAAACAGCTAAGAAAACTGGAGCAAAAATCATTGGTTTGAGCTCGCTTTTAACCATGACTGTTCCACAAATTACGGAAGTGGATAAAGCTTTTAAGGAAGCGGGGTTAAGAGATAAAGTGAAATTGATAGTAGGAGGAGCCCCCTTAAACATGGAACTTGCTAAAAAGCTTGGTGCGGATGATTTTGCCCCCGATGCTGTCGACGGTGTTAAACACATTAAAAATCTCCTCTCTGCCTCTTAATTGAGTTAAAAATTATCATCATGGACTATTTTTTTTTCTAATGCTTCTTTTTCTCAATAAACTTTATTTTTTCTTACATCATTTCTTAAAAAAATCCCTCCCTTTAAACCAAATGTTTTCCTCATGATAATTTCTTTTATCGTCTTTTTATCTTATCTTTTTTGATAAATTTAATGCATTCCTAATTTTATTTCCCGAGTGAAGCTTAAATGTAAAAAATTTCATGAAATTGCTATAAATCATCCCATTTTAAAATTTTCTTTAGAAAAAATGAAAATTATTTCGAAATATTTTCTTAAAACTTGGAATCTTTAATGATTAATCGGGTGGATTTTCATTAAATGTTAAATTGAACTTTTTCTTTCTTTCTCTACAACAATCAAGTTTTTTCAATTTTGGATAAATTTAGCACGTATTTTTAATATTCCCTTAGAAACTTTTCATTATTTTATCGTTAGTATTTCTGCTCAAATATTTCTCATTATTAATGTCTTTCTTCTCTTTTATACTCTTTACACGATGTTCATGCTTCGAAAAATTATTAAAATTTTGAATAAATCATCCAACATAAAAATCTCTCCTAATCTAGATGGAAAAACTTTACTCATTTTCCTGAAAACTTAGAAACCATTGTCCTAATTTGAGAAGATTTTTAAAATCTTCAAAATAAAAGCGTTTTATGCCTTATATTCATAAAATTTTTATTTTTTTCATCATTTTTTCCCTCAATTATAACTTGGATTTATGAAAATCAGAATTTTTTTAAGTGAAAATTAACAATGGTCAAAGTAAAAAACGCTGATGAGATTTCTCGATTAGTCACCAAGGGCAGTTATGAAAAAAAGCGTATTTTCTCAATTGTAGCGCACATAGATCACGGGAAAACAACCGCAAGTGACTATCTGCTGAGAAGGGCGGGTCTAATGCGCGAAGAGGATGCCGGACAACTACAAATGACAGATAGTGACGAGGAAGAACAAGAAAGAGGAATCACGATATTTACCTCGGTCGTTCTCCTTTCCTTTACCGATCCACGCAAACCTGATGATAAAGAGCCTTATATTTTACAAATAAATGACACGCCGGGGCACATTTCATTTACAGGAGAAGTGTCTCGTGCCTTACGAGGGAGTGATGGTGCAATCATTTTAGTTGATGCCCTCGAAGGTGTAATGACACAAACTGAAACTAACATACGCCTTGCTGTAGGAGAAGAATATTGTAAACCGGTACTCTTTATTAATAAAGTGGATCGGTTAATTAGTGAATTAAAATTAACTCCTCAGAAGACCTATGCTCGAATTGATGAGATTACCAAGCAAGTGAATGATTTAATAAAGAAAGTTCGTCCAAAAGGTTCAAATTGGAGCATTGATTTCGCTCAAAATAGTGTAGCTATCGGTTCAGCAAAGCATGGTTGGGGATTTACGTATGAAATCTTGAAAGAGAAAGGAATTACTCCGATAACCGTATTTGAGAAATATAATGAAGGAGATATACTCTGGTTACGAGAGAATTTGCCCCTTGATGAACCCATTTTAAGAATGGTGGTAGATCACTTACCCGATCCCATTAAAGCGGCTAAATATCGAATACCTAAGATTTGGGGGGGCGATTTAAATTCCGAATTAGGACAAGCTCTCGTAAAATGTGATCCAAATGGGCCTCTTTATGGGATGATCACGAAAATCTTTTTGGATCCCAAACAAGGGTATCGTCCAACGCTTATTGGCAGGGTGTTTTCAGGGACCTTAGATTTATCCGAAGTTTTATACTTGGTAAACCAAAGAGTTAAAAAACGCATTAAACGCTTGGGTGTAATGGAGATTACGGATATCCTCGATATTCCTCAAATTCCGGCGGGAAACTTGTTTGCATTATATGGTTTTATTTGTCCTTCAGGTGAGACCTTCATCGCTGCAAATGCTGTTCCAAAAGATAAGGAAGAGGCAAGTTTAATTCCTTCTTTTGAAAAGATTCAATATGCTTGTGAAGCAGTCGTGTCAAGAAGCATAAAACCAAAGGATCCTCAAGATTTAGCTAAATTAGGAGAAGTGGTTTCAAAATGGCTTCAAGCAGATCCTACTGCGGAATTTAGACTAAATAAAGAATCAAAAGAATACATTTTAAGTGGGATTGATCCCCTCCAGATCGAAATTCTAACCAAGAGGATAAACAATCAAGTGCCTATTGATGTTGGAGAGCCAATTATCGTCTATCGGGAAAAAGTTACCAAGAAAAGCCGAGAATTTTATACAAAATCTTCTAATGCGCATAATCGTATTCTCTTATACGTAGAACCCCTTGATCCCGTTGCAGAAAAATTAATTGAAACGGGAAAGATCACGGATTTGATGAATGAAAAAGAACGTGCCCAAATTCTTAATAAAGAAGCGGGATGGGATATGAAAGAAGCTAGAAGAATCGTTGACGTGTATAAAGGAAATGCCTTGGTTAATGGAGCTTCCGGATTACAACGATTCGATCGAATTAAGAACGATTTGGTGAGTGCCTTTCGAAGTTGGACGGAAGAGTGCATTTTAGCACGGGAACCAGCCATGGGAATAAAAGCCGTGTTCACGGATTTAACAATTCACGAAGATCCTCGCCACACGCAATTTGCTCAAACTGCCAGTATGACGTATTCCGCTCTTTCTTTAGCGATGCTTGATGCAGATCCTCATTTATATGAACCCATACAAATTATAGATGTTAAAACTCCCCAAGGTACTGAAAGTGGTGTTATTTCAACCATAAATAAACATCGAGGGCAAGTTATTGACGTGATTCCTGAAGGAGAATTTGTTAGAGTAAAAGGAGAGCTTCCTGCTGCTGAATTGATTGGAATTGCAGATGAAATTAGAGGCACCACGCAAGGTAGAGCATTCTTCGGTTATGAATTTAAAGGATTTGAAAAAGTTCCTGCTAATATTGAAAAGGATCTAATATTTGAAATACGCAAGAGAAAGGGCATGAAGGAGGAACTCCCCAACAAATCGAGTTGGGAACGATTCATATACAAGAGGACTTGAATTCTTGTCATTTTTTTCTGTTCTAATTTAAATAATTCTTTATTTCCTCATTTTAGTTAGATGTGCTTAATTTTAATTATTAAGAGCTTCATGATAAATATAGAAGAGAACAAGATTAATTTGTTTTTTGAAAGCACTTCACTTAAAAAATAAACCATAAGAAAGGATTCACAAGGTGATAATAACATGAATGAAGATGAAGAAGATCATGAAGAAAGCGATTATAAAAAATATATCAACGAGATGGAGCAACTTAAAACGGACTTCTCTGATCTGGAAGAATTGGACATCGAAGAAATTCAGGAAATACAAGAAGCAATAGAACAAGTCAAAAAAATGAATGGAAAGCCCCGAAATGATGGAATAGATGCAATTAAACGGGATCAAGAAGCCAAAAGGGGATATCAAACCGATTTAATAGCAGATTTTTCTGATTTGGGAAAAATGGATCTAGATGAGTTAAGAGAAATGAAAGAAGCAATTGAATTGGTAAAATATGGAGAAATGATGGAGAACGAAACGGCAGAAAAGAGCGTAAGCATCAAAAATGGTGCAAAAACTCTCATCGAAAAGAAAATTGAAGATGAGCTCATAAAAAGGAAAAAAAGCGTAGAAAAAGAAGAATGGACACCAGAACAATTCTTGAAATATTTAAAAAATAAAAGAAACAAGATTTATTATCATGCGCTTTATTACTTGACTTTTAATGTAGAAGATCACGTGGCGAGTAAGGAGTTATTGTATGAAATGTTGAAAGAAAAAGTAAGTAAAAGTCCTATTGATCCCATTGAATCGCATAAATTTTATTTTGGTTTGGGTCATCTCTTGAAATTAGAGATTAATGGCGTACGGGTAATACGATACATGTTGGGAGGCAAATTTAAAATTAATGTGGACGTGGAACTTTTAAAAGACATTTTAAAAAAGGTTGGAGAACCGATTGATACAAGACCGGTTATAAAAGAAGATGAGAAAAAAAAGATGTTCAAGGAATTTTTGCAAGAGGATTTCTCTGATTTTATTTAGACTTGTATTATTAGGATGAGAAAAAAAGAATAAAGTATTAGAATCTTATTAAGTATCATGAAAGAAAAACCTTCTCTTCTCATTATTGGAAATTCTAACGTGGGTAAAAGCTCCATAACGAGATTATTATTACCTCATCCGAGTAAATTTAAGGGAAAAGCGGGAAAAAAGCCTGGTAGCACTTTATTAATACGCCCAATTACACAACCTGGCTTGAAATATCAAATTGTTGATTTACCAGGATTCGGCTACATGAAATCGTCGAGTAAAAGAAGAGAAGAACATGTAAAGAGACAAATCGTAGTTCACGTGGAGAAGCATCATGCAAAATATTTTCTCGCACTCATCGTGATAAATGTACTGAGAATCGAGGATGAATTGGTAAAGTATAATTTAATGAGGAAAGATACCATCCCATTGAGTTTTGAACTGATTAATTTTATCTCTGAATTTCACATCCCTCATTTAATCCTTTTTAATAAAATTGATAAACTTTCTAAAAGAGATTCCGTACGTGTACTTAATTTTTTTATCGAGCAAGCCAGAGAGCATGGCATTCAATTAATTCACTTGAATGACCATGATTTCGAAAAAAAAGGAGTCGTTCCCTATTTGGAATTCTCGGCATTAAAGAAAATCAATATTAGAAAGCTTAAATGGATGATCGAAGAATGTTGGAAGAGAAGAAAAATATAAAGATAAATCCTAAAATCTTCCCTCTACTTTGTCTTATCTTTCGGGGAATTATAAATCAGAATTGTCAATCCAAAAAAAGTACCCACGGGATAGAGAAACAAGAGAAAGATAAGTGTTAATAAATATAATTTACAAACCCATTTTGCCCCTCGTTTTTTAAGTTCTTCACGGTTAATGATTCGATTTTTTTTCATCCACGTAGCAAAAAAAAGAAGTAGAATCCCGAGAATTAGACTTGACCACGTAATAATGATTAAAAATGCTATGATGTCATAGGTTATGTAAGGATACAAGAAAGCAATTTCCTCTAAAATAACTAAGTTGATGGCAACCATGAGAATTATGCCAAAAGAAGAGAGGAGAATCCCACAAGTTAGTTGAAAAATAAATAATAGTTTTCCTTCCTCATCCAATAGATAATTATTATCTTGGTTTTTTTCTCTTCGGGGTCTTTTTATATCGTTCCATAAATACACTGCTAAAAAGGTTCCAATAGGGAATGAGATAAAAGTTATAATTGCGAGTATTTTAGTCACTCCCTTCAAAATGGTTAATGACCTTCCTTGAGATTTAATGAAGTTCTTTAAAAAAGGAAGTAGTAAAACCAAACATCCAACAATCATGAGAAAAAAACTGAAATAGAGGAGAAAATTTAAAAGTTGAGCCGTAATGAATGGATAAAAAATGATGATTGATAAACTATTAAGAATTTTAATTAATTGATTTAAAATTATGCCTACATGAACTTGATACAAACCAGCAGCAAGAAAATTGAGATAATCCCTCTCAGTTTTATTGTCTAATAATTTCTCACGGAGGTTTTTAAATTTCATGTGATTGATTTCATGCTCCTTTAAATTATTTTTTAATATTCTTTGTTTTTCATGCTTTCATATGCTTGATATATTTCATTTCCTTGCATTAAAGAAACATCTTTACTAACAATCCAAGGAGGATACAAATTAATTCTATTTGCAAATTTTAAGGCGCGCTGAATGGTAACGTTTTCTAAAATGTAAAATCGATGATGAGCATCCATATGAAGCCCATTCGTTTCTAATATTTCTATATAATCCTTCTCCCATAGCCATGAAACGTGTCTTTTTGAAATATCTTTAATTAATGCAATGCCTTCATTGGAATTCTCCGAGAAAGGAATAAAAACGAGTCCATTGCTTAAAGGTAAAAAGATATAAAGGGGTTTTGCGTCATAATCTCCTCTATTAAGGGATTTGACCTCATGTTCCTTGAGAGAAGGTGAATACATTATAGAATTGAAGTTTTTTGTTTCCTCCTTAAATTGAATTTTTATTGATATTTTTTTAATAGAATCATCCGCCCAATCATGAGAACCACGAATGAACACGTCAACTCTATACACATGAAAAGTTTCAATTAAAGTTAATGCATCCAGAGATTGATATTTCAGAAAGGTAATTGAGGGTTGTAAAATATTATTATCTGAAGCGCTTTCATTTATAACAAGGACTTGTATATTTAAAGGAAGCGTTGATAAAGGAATGTTTCCTTTCTCAAATTGGAACAAGGAGATAAAGTTTCTCTCCTCACGATATATGTCTCCTGTTTTTAAGTCTACTTGAATGCGACTCCTATTTATTAAGTTCACGTTATTTCCTAAAATCCGTAGGATTTGAGCGCATTTTTTTTGAGCAAATAAAATGTTATCTTCAGCTTTTTGCCTCTCATAATATCGAGGCGTTAATCCTGTTGAATCCGTACACGTGGCTTGCAACCATGCTCTTTCTGCTTCAAGAAATAAAGCTTCAATTCTTCTTTGAGTTTTTATAGATATGACATTTTTATATTTTTCATGAATCGTGTGGGTGGCTCGAATTATCTGCCGACAGCGATAATTATTAGCCAACACCTCTCCATCATCGCTGGAACCCCTATTATTTGAACACCACGTATAACTCGAATTATAATCTGCAGTGTTCCAATTAGATTCAGGAATGTAATAATCAAGCAAGCCAACGGCTCCAACATCCTCGCAGTGAGCTAACCATTCGGAACACGTGAAAAATTCATTTCCTTGCTGCTCTAAAAGAAGCATTTCTTCTTCAAAAGCTTTCACTTTATCTTGAGAGACCGTAAACTCTTCTTCTGCTTGTTCATCTTCAAATGCTAATTCAGCATCATATAGATAATTCCACGTGTGAAAATACCCGGCTTCCTTTCTCGGAAAATAGTCATATTGCAATAAGTTTATTGATTTCCCCAAGTTTTCATCTTGAACAACATATACGGGATAATCCTCATGAAGCCGATTTGGGTTTCTAAACCCCCTTATTTGTTGTACAGAAACTAAGACTGTATCGATATTGAAAGCATGAGGAGAATTCAAAGCCGTTACCAATCCCGGCGCATATTGTCCTTCTTGAAATAGGATGCAATTACTCCTCTTGTTAAGCAATCCCAAGCTCTCTAACGTTTCATTGGCTAATTTTAAATTCAATTCAAACACATCATTAGGATATGCATAAAATAATTGGCTAAATTGTAAAGCACACATTAATTCCATTTGATTCCTTTCCAATAATTTATTCGTGAGATCTTTAATCTCTTCATAATCTCGATTGGTGTAAATTTTAAACATCATTTCCGCTTGACATTCAATGGTAAATTTCCAATTCGGATGCCTGTCATAGAGTTTTAATAACTCATGATAAGGTTCTCGAATGATTCTATCTTCCACTTCTTCAAGTCCCAAACGATAATCAATATTGAAATGATAGAAAAGGGTAGTGCATCTCGGAAGCAAGCTCGGAACACCTCCCATGCTTCCCACGATGATTAAATTTAAAATGCTAAGAATAATAGAAGATAGTGCGATAGAACGGAAAAGTTCATGATTTTTTTTCCTTTTTATTCCTTTCACGATAATATATTAGCCTTAATAATAATTTATTATTTTTCTTTTCCTTCCTTTAATGATCTCTCATATAAAATTTCACGTGCTTGAAAGGACTTCCTTGAAGATTAAACATGTAATCCACTTTCAAGCGTTTAATTTAATTGATTTCATATTTTCTTATAAGCATTGAACATCATGGTTAAATGCGTGAATGAATGATTTAATAAGGAAGAATTAAAAAAGCAGGTTTCAACAACTTATTGAAAATCAAAAAAGATAATTACTTTTATCTTTAAAAATTATAGGAATAAACACGTTCAATGGTAAAAAAATGAAAAAAAAATCGAAATATTGTTTAATTTGCGGAGCGAAAATTCAATATATTGCTGAAAACTCTCTTTATAAATGCCAAGCTTGTGAGGCAATTATATCCCCAGAAATATTTAAAAATCCAAGAAATACTCAAGAAAAAAAGAAATGGACGTTTCCATGGCTTAAACTCTTATTCGCAGCACTTGGAGCCTTATATCTTTTTTATCTCATCATGCGAATCTTTATTTATTAAAAGAAAGAAAAATAATTGAAGTATCATCATGTTTATAAATTTTAAAAAATATACGGGGACCAATCAAAAAACTTTTTTATTCAATTAATAAACGTCCTCAAGAGGATTATTAAAATGAGCTATACGCTTGGTATAATTTTAGCCATCACCAGCGGGGCCGTTAATAACTTAGGTGTACTTTTTCAAAAAAAAGTTATAAATGATCATGTGGAAGATCCAGAATTCTTAAAAAGCTTGATAAAAAATCCCACTTGGGTATTCGGGCTCCTATTACAACTCGTGATTGGTGGAGCAATATTATACATGATAGCTCAAGTACTTATCGGACCCACACTTGTTCCGGGTTTAATGAGTGCGGGATTAATCGTTTTAGTAATAGGCTCCACAAGAATTCTCAAGGAAAGATTGCGATGGATGGAATTACTTGGTATTTTTCTCATGGGGATAGGGATTATAATCTTTAGTCTGAGTGGACTCTCTATTGATATGGCATCATATGATATCTTGGATCAAGGTTTTTTGATAAGGTTAATGATTTTTACTATAATAATAGTGTTTAGTTTATTATCGATTCAACTAGTTTCAAGACATGTCTTAAAGGGTAAAGGCGTTGTTTTTGCAATGGAATCAGGATTAAGCTATTCTTTAAATTCCGTCTGGATTGCCCCTTTAATTACTTTTCTCACCCATTTATTTTCAAATGCTATATTATTCGGAGAATTATTATTGTTTTTACCTGCTCTTTGTGTTATAATTTTATCTACTGCCTTTGGAATAATTTTTGCTCAGAAAGCTTATCAACAGGGTCAGGCGAATCTTCTTTCTCCATTAATAGGAGTGCCTGGACAAGTAGTTCCCGCAATCACCTATTTTTTAGTTTTTAAATTATCTCCGCCAACTATTTTATCCGTGATATATTTAGTTTTAGGATTGTTGGCAATCATAATTAGTACGCTTCTGCTTAGTTCAAGACAAGTAAAATTAGAAAAATTAAAGATTTGAACTCGTTTCTCAATTTTGATAAAAAAAGTAGTTTAATAAAAGGATTTTTTTAAGCTTACTCTGCCTTTCTATTTTAAATTTAAATGGTTTGAGAGGATCTCTATTAATTCCGAATATTCATGAGTAACCGGAAATTGAGGAAATTCTTTTACAACATTTTCAGGCGGTTTAAATAAAATACCATGATCTGCTTCTTTTATCATTCCCATATCATTATAAGAATCTCCAATGGCAATAACCTCATAATTTAACTTTTTTAATGCAAGCACCGTTTTTCTTTTCATGTCATCAAGGCGTAAGCGATAATTCGAGATCATGCCATTACCATCCGTTTCTAGATCATGGCAAAACAAGGTAGGATATCCTAATTTTTTCATAAAAGGCATGGCAAATTCTATGAAACTATCGCTCACAATAATTATTTGAGTTTTCGATCTCAACCAATCCAGAAATTCCTTTGCTCCCGGTAATAACTCCATTTCAGAAATGATCTCTTGAATCTTTTTTAGTGAAATTCCGTGTTCCTTCAGTATTTTTAATCTCTTTTTCATGAGTTTATCATAATCGGGTTCGTCTCGAGTGGTGATCTTCAATTCTTCTATTTTAGTTTTCAAGGAAACTTCAATCCAAATTTCGGGAGTAAACACGCCTTCAAGATCTAAGCAAATAATGAACATGATCGTGCAATGTAATTTTTTATCCTATTTTAAGATTCCTAATTTCTAAAAGATTGAAATTATTTATTAAACCAGCCACATATTTCTTCTATTTTCAAAACCACCACCATGGCTTAAAAATCTACAGATTATATTGAATTAAATTGGCCAAATAATAAATATCTAAACATTATTAGGAAATTAATTGAAAAATAAAATGAGTATCAAAACGCTCTTGTTTGAGAAAATTTCTAAATTTAAATTCATTTTTTAATTTTTGGACTTTTATCCTCATCCCAATTTACTGTGAATAGAAAATCCCGACTCGATTCATTCTTGTAAATTAAAGGAAAACCGCTTAATTCTTGGAATTTTTCAGAAAACTCTTCTAGGAAGGAATATTCGGGAAAATAATATTGGACGGATTCTGCTTTCTTTAATCGTTCAGAAATCTTTAATGCCTTAGCTTGTAGCGTAAATCCTTTAATCTCAAAAAAGTTGGGATTTGCTTCCTTAACGATAGATACATAATTTTTTAAATATGCAGAATCAATGTTTAAATTTTTTACGGCAGTTAATCTGATGACCGTTCTACAAGAAAGGCTTGGAATCAAACTTAAAGATTCTTTTATTTTTTTCCAACCATCCTTAATCATAGGGCGGCAAATTTTTTTGTAAATTTTCTCATTAGGGGCTGGTAAAGTGATGTATAATTGAGTAGGTAAGGGATTTAACTGTTCTAAAATTTCGGGAAGAGTGCCATTTGTCACAATAAAGGTCGTGAAATTTCTTTCCTTAAATTCATCCACATATTCCGAGATCATGGGATAAAGCAAGGGTTCCCCATCCAAGGAAATTGCCGCATGATTTGGAGTTAATGCCTCAGCATGAACGGCCATTATCTCGTCCGGTGTAGTTAATTCCCTATTAATTAATAATTCTATTTCTTCTCGGGAAGTAATACAACCCCTGATTTCTTTATCTATTTCAAATCGATTGCTGGAATTTTCAATGGGGTGAATGAATTTTTGGTTTTTCAATAAATTAAGGGCACGTTCTACTTTATTTTTTGAAACATGTATGTTTCTGGAGAGCGAATTAGGATCATGGCATCCCTCATGGTGGAGCATGTAATAAAGGAGATCAATCATGATTTCATAATTTTCTAAATATCGCCGTAAAGGAAGATGATTTTTGATGATATCTCGATGATGAGATAACATTTCATCAATGAGAGCCTTAGGCTCATCAGACTCAACTAAGAACATGCTGCCTAAATTCCCCTTTTCGACATCTCTCCAGCAAAATACGCATTGATGATTGCAAAACGGTAAGGCGGGGGTGTTTTGCAAGCATTTATGACTTTCTATTCCAAATATGCCTTTATAACAATTTCTATTTGCTCTACCCGTTAATAACTTTTGTTCTAACCAGTGGCATGGCTTAATGGCACTGTGTTTATTGGGTCCTACAATTCGATAATTGGTTTTTGTATATGCCTCAACAAACTCATTCGTAATTTTGTTATCAATGATATAACGATTACTCATGAATACCGCTCTTTAGTTTCTTTTATTAACTACTATCTCGCAAGAGTATATAATATTAGATTACAACAAAATATAATAAATCTGCTATTAATAAATATAAGTTCGCTAATATTTATTTATACACTTATATTTTATAATCGCAATTAAATACCATGTTAAACCGAATAAAAGCAGAATTATTAAATTTTGGATTAAAATTCATGAGCGTGGATGAAAAAATAGTAAGAATTTTTCTTGAAGCCGCCCCTTCGCATGTAAGGGATATTGTTATTTTACCTGCCATAAAATCTGTAATGAAACAATTTCTCCTTAAGTTAAAAAATAAAACATCTCATGGAAGAATTTTTAACGGGACGTTAAATGGGGTTCCCGTGAGTGTCATCCGTTCTTTTGTAGGATGTCCAAACATGGCCATCACGATGGAATGTTTGAAACGCACCAATGCAAAAATAGTTATTCGAATAGATTATTGCGGAGGATTAAATGTCCACAATGAGGAAATTAGCGTGGGAGATACAATAATTCCTAAATCCGCCTGCGGTGGAGATGGTACTTGTCTCTATTATTTGAACGTATATAAACAAAAACAGGATACCTTTTCTTTCATTTCAAACCCATTAAATGAAATTTTTACTTTTTATTCGGGGATAAATACTTTACCGATATTTGAACCTGATGATCAATTAAAAAACCTCCTCCTACAAGCGGGGAAATCCAAGCATGAGCGATACGTGAAAGAAGCAAATCTATATACAATTGATGCTTTATTTTGCGAAACAACAGAGGTACTATCTGCGCTAAAATCGATCAAGATTCAAGCGATTGATATGGAATCTTCTATTCTATTCTTACTGGGAAAATTATTTAATCTAAATGTAGCGTCCATTTTAGCCGTATCAGATTTACCGGGGCATCCTCAACATGATTTATTTAAAACGAATACTATTCATCCTGAACTAGAAAACGGTCTTAAAAGAACCATGGAAATTCTCCTGGATGCGTTACCAAGAATCCAGAAACTCTTACAATGAAAAGAGTTAAATTTTTTATTCTTTCTTTCTGGCTTTTATTACACGCGAATGAAATTAAATTGTTCGCTCATGGGAATTAAAGCCCTTTTAACAACGAGGAAAAATTTGGCTCTTCAAAAATTTCATTATATTTTTTTAAAAGCTCAATATTCACTAAATAATACTTGGTTCCATCCTCCTTTTTATGCGATCGCACGATGTTAAGTTCCTTGAGCTTTTTTAAATGATATTGGACGGTGCCGGCATAGACATCCAAATTTGAAGCAAGCGTGGAAATGGATATTGTCTCGTCTTTAAATAATTCTTTAATGATTTTTGGTATAAGGGGATTTATGAAAATGACCCGATATTTATCCAAATCATCGGGAATCTCCTCCAAGAAATAATGTAAGGTTTTGCCGATTTTTTTTGAACGGATTAATTTGAAATTCTCTAAGGTCATGACATGTTTCAAGAAAGGTGTCCGAGTAATATTCAATTCTTTCTCGATTCGCTCATCTCGAGCGTGAATCCCCGGGTGTTTTTTTATGAAATTTAAAATGTTCATTAATTTTTCATTGTTTAATACTTCTAACTTGGTTCTCCGTTCATTCGTAACGATCCAATGTTTTTCTTCCAAGCTGCGAATGGCAAGGAAAATCTCTTCCTTTCCATATCCCTTATTATAAGCTAATTTTGAAATGCATGTCGCATATAATTTTTCAATAATGGGAAACCGCTGGATTTGAGTTTTTGACTTAATTTCATCAAATTCAGCATCATATCGCTTGAGTTTTAAAATATCTTTCGCAATTTCTAACACATCTTTTTCAATTTCGGATAACGTGTCTACTAATTCTTTCGGAATTTCTTTTATTTCAATGATTTCTTCTTTTTTTGGCTCTTCTAGCGTAACTTGGATTCGTTCCGCTAATGGCTTGAAATCTTCTTGACGATACGTGGAGTCTTCTAATTTCTGTTTTTGTTTTTCCGCTTTTGAATTTCGTTTTTTCTCAAGCGACATGTTTTCTTGAACTTTTCTTACGTTTGATTTATTACGCTTTTTTTTCTAGATAATTTATGAAATTTATTTGCTCTTCCTCATCCATGTATTTTAATTGTTCTATTATTTGTTCATGATATTCTGGTTTCAAATTAGGAAGCTTTCTTATTCGGTTGATTAACTTGCCGGGAATTTCCCTGTATAAATTAGAAAGCTCCTCCAAATATTTTATCTGTTGTTCACGAGTTAAAAATGCAAGTTCTCGGAGGAGCTCTTTTTTCTCTTTTTTCGAAATATCTAATTCATTCATTCTTTTTCTTATATCTTTTGAAACAACCGTAAATATTTTCGTGAAATACTTTTTTATTAAATTTTTATCCTTTTCATTTTTAATGGGTAAAAGAGACTCATGTAGCTTCAATTGATAATCTAATTCTCGCTGGATTTCTTTCTGTTCGATTCTTGCTTCTAATATCGGCTCCTTTTGAGAGGGAAGGGTAGGACTTACATCTTTAGGGGGAAACGATTCTTTTTTAGTGATGGGTTCTACGGGGTGTTCTTTTATCACGGGCTCTTCGATTTCTCTCCTCCTATATTCTATTTCTGGCACCATTGCTTCTTTAGGAGGTGGCGAAACTGCTGGAATTTTAGATTCTTTTGGAAGTGGCGGCGGCGTACCAAAACTCAATCCAAAAATAACAGCTGTTTTCAATAAAATCAAGACGCCTGCTCCGTAAAATGAACATGCTAAAATTCCCAGGACCATTAGTCCAAATGCATCCATGAAATTAAATTGGCTCTTCTTTCTTATTTTGCTTAACAAGCTCCAATCAAGGATTAAAATCACTGAGGAAATGATAGTGAGGGATAAATATGCCCAAAACAAGGGCAGCAACGGTTTCGCGGGTATTCGAGAGGCATTTGATAAAAAATCGTGCCATCCTAATAAAATTATCAAGAATCCGCCTTTAGCAGAAATGTTATTAAGTGAATTTTTTAATCGTAATCCAAAATCAAATACCCCTTTTTTCCTTACTTCCTCATCGGAGACGACTTTAATGAGAATGAATACGCCCTTAATAAGTAGGATTACCCCCGTTCCATAGATCACGCATCCCAATATCCCTAAAATGAAAGCATCGGTAATGATTCCCGTATAAATCTTATCTTTAACCCTAGGATGAATAAATTGAGCATCATAATAAAAAATTAACAAACCTGTGGCTCCCACCATCATGCGAGATAAAAATAGCAAGAGCCACTGTTCGGGTTGGGCTAGAATTAATTGTATTGAAGAAAGTACAGCAATAATTGAAAAAATAACGATGGGGATAAAAGAAATATTATTTAAGACTTGAATTGTTTTATCTAAACTTTCCCCCCTCTTTCTTTTTATTCTTTCCCGCTTTTCTTCTTCCCAGTATCCCCGTGGCAATTCTCTAAAAGTCTTTCCTTCTAAATCAAAAGGGGCTCCACATTGCTCACAATAGACTTGGATGTTTTTTTCTATTAATTTTGACAATTCGAGGGGAAATTCATAGCCGCATTCCGAACAAATGTAAATTTTTGGGTTTTCCTTTGTTCCCATTAATTCTCACTTTAATATATTTAAAATAATTTAAATTGATTTGTATTTTTCATTATAAACCTTTTTAACCTTTTTGTTTTTCAAAAAAACCAGTGCTTGTAATCCGTGCATTAATATTTTTTTCTTATTTCTTATTTTGATAACCTTCTTTAAGCGATCAATATCTTATCAGTTCTTTCCTTACACAATGAACCATGTATTCCATTACTAATAAAACCGTATTTCTATTTTATTGTAGTACTCTCTAATGAAAAAACTATTCATGACTAATAAAACAAGTGGAGTCCATTAATCATGAATTTTATTTAAAAATCCTAAATTTAGCCTGGGAAAAGGAATTTTCGTCATTTCTTTTTTCCTTGATTTCTGACTAATAATCAATTTAAATTAATTCAAGCATTTTTCACGATCCTTGATAAATTAATTGCTTCCAATCGATATTTTTTATCGTTGCATGAAGGAGATGGTCATCTTCAACGAGATTGCATGTTAAATTATTAAAAAGCTGTTTTGCACGCGTGAAGGTTTTTTTCCAAGGGATAATCTCATCTTTTTTTCCATGATATAAAATAACAGGAGTATCAATGGAAGATAATTTACTCGGCTCTAATTCAGGAACCGTGAGAAGTGGTGCTAATAAAATTAGTTTAAAAACTTTTTGAGGATAATGAAAAGTATATAATGTAGCCATTAATCCTCCAAAACTAGAACCAATAATTACCCATGAAGTTTTTTTTTCTAAAATAAAATGAAGCTGTTCCATTCGCTGTTTTAAAGATCCCGTAAAGTCCGGCGTTAAAATACCGGGTAATTGTTCTTGGAAAAATCTCCCCTTAAATCCTTTTCCCGAACTTTCTAATCCGTGAATAAAAATCAAATTCATGGGTCCATCAAATTTTTATCAAATGATGGTGAATTATTTAAACCTTCTTTATCTTCTTTTTCTTGGGATAATTTTAATTCTCTTTTATGTCCAAAATAAATTAATATTCCTAATAAACTGAAATAAAAGATGAGTAAGAATAACATGAATAATGCGTATTTAGCTGTAAATGACATGAAATGCAAAGCAATACCTAAAATGAATCCGGTTAGGAGTCTTAATCTCGTATTGCTCGTGCGGTATAATAATCTTTGCGTGCCCCAATCAATCATTCCAGGGATGGGGAGTAGCATGCAAACAAGCACGGCGAAATCAGGACTCATCATGATATTAAATCCATTTTCCAATAACGTGGTAATGAAAATAGAAAATAATCCTCCAATAATGACTCCTGAACATCTAGAGCAAAAAAAAATATAAGTTCTCCCAAATTGTAAATAGAAAGCATGATCACTTTGAGAAGGCAAGTGATGAGTCAATAATTCATTATAAATAATGCGTTCTTTCCTTGATAAAAAGAAATCATAGACTATTAAAAGTGGTAAGGATACTAATACTGTAGAAATGAATCCATGAAGAATAAAATACCCTGTTGAGTCAAAAATTGATGAGCCGGGCGAGCTTCCTCCTTCTGGCAAAAAAAGATTAAAAAGGAATAGAATTAAAGCGCCTCCCAGAGAAGCCAAGAAAAATACAAGTATCATGACCACAATATTCTTTAATTTAAGATATTTTAAAGGTTTATATTCATTTAATCCACAAATAAATCCAAATATGCCCATGAGAATGCACCATTCTACATGAATCACGTTTAAATAAGCAAATTGATATAATAATTCTCCTAAAACCCCGGCAATGAGGCTTCTATAAGGGCCGGCGAGATTAGAAAAAAAAGCAAAGATCATGAGGGATATTCCAAATAGCAGTGGTGCGTTCGGCGTTTCAATGAAATAGGTGGAAGAAGAGCCAAATAAATTAGATAAGGATACGTAGACCATGATAATAAAGGAAATGGTAAACAGATTTAAAAAAATCGCACGTGGGGATACATCATTGGATTTAGATTGAACGTGTCTCATGGTAATGTAATTAACTCATGACCAAGGAATAATAAATTTATTGATTAAAAATTCGTTCTACTTCTTTCATTAATTCCTTTTTAGTATGCTCAAAACCTTTTCGCAACGATTTACAAATGATTTTTTTTCCCGTGGGAATTTTCAAAATGGACATGTCTCTTTCTACGATTTGAATGGCTTCTTCTGTAAATTCAAATTGTTGACTTAATTTCTCATGAGCATTCTCTTTTGTCTTTAAAGCGATCCTGCATAAATCATCATAAGATTCCACTCCTTCTTTCTGATCTACTTTTAAAAGAGGGATGACTTCTTTTACTTGGGAAATAAATGTTTTTTTCGTGATTTCTTTTAATTTTTTGTAATTTTTATGGTTTTTCTTGCACTGCCGGGAAGTTTGGTCTCCTGCCAAATACTTCGGAAAATATTCCTCAATCACGCTATTGAAATTTTCCTCAGAAAGTCCATTACGTAATAAAAGCTTTCCGCATTCCAAAGTGACTTTAATTTGTTCTAAGGTACCTTCCCGTGCATCATTTTCACTCCAATAATCATAAAACGTTTTAACAATGGGCTTGACAATAAAATCAAAAATTCCCGCATTTAATTCAGAATCGATTAACTTCCTACCTATCGCAAGGGATTGTTCCATCTGCTCTATCATTCTCTCTTCAATCAATCGAGCATTTCTCTCAACGCAATTTTCCTCAATGCAATCCATTTAAATCATTATAAAACGATCTTATTAATACAATTAAAATATTATAATGTTTTAAATTAAAAATAAATGTCGAAAGGAGAATTTAAAAAGTTTTTCATGGGTACTTGAAGGTGAGCATTTTTGCGTTACATGTTTAAAATCTTAGTTCTTGGAAATCCAGACCAATTGATAAATTATTTTTCCCTTATCTATGGAGAAAAGAGAGCAGAAATCTTGAACATGTATTGGGAATGGCACGAAGAGGTCCAAATCCTAGAAGATACGTGTGAAGTTGATATAGATATCATAACTGATCCCATTAATGTAGATTATGACATGCTCATTTCCATTTCTGATGGAATCTTCTATTTCGTTAATCCAACCAACGAAGAAGAATTAGAACTATTTCAAATGAATATATCCATCATTAGAGCAATGAAGAGAGAAATTCCTACCATCATCATTTTCTATGATGATAATGGAGTCCTTCCCTTTAATTCTCTTGATTTGCTCCAAGCTATTTGGTTGAATTATCCTGAAATGGAAGCTTTCGTTAATTTACCCCCACATGAATTTTACCAAGCTCTTCAATGCTCTTGCTTGGCAATGATAAATGGAGAGACCCCCTTGAATATTGAAAATGCTTGGTTGCGATTCCCGTTTTTCTTGAGAGATGCTAACAAATTTTATCGAGAAAAAAATTATTCCCAAGCCGCACGAGCGTTAAAAAAAGCTGCCATGATCGCAGATATTTATCAAAAAGATGAGTTATACGTGATCTCTGAAAAATGTGCTCATCTGTTTGCCCTTTCTAATTTATTTTTAGAAGCTAGCAAGATCTTGGAGGGTATTAATGATAAAAAAGCAAGTGAATACAAAAAAAGATATATTGAATCTCAAATTGAAAAAGGAGAGAAATTATTCCAAAAGGGAAAATATGAAGCTTCTGCCTTACAATTCACCCAAGCAGGACAAATAGCCTCCCTAGAATTAATGGAAAATGAAATTATTTTTCGCGCTTTTAAATTAGCCATGAAATCCTGGATTCATGCCCATGAGTTTGAAAATGCATTTGCTCTCTTAGAACGTCTTCCTCATGCCGTGGGAAGATCCTTTTTAATTGAAATGGATGGATTAATTCTTAGCATTATTTCTTCTTTACGCTCTTCTAATGAATTATATTTGGCTAAAACTCAATTGGAAATCGCAATTAAGAAATATCAACAAGAGGGATTATTTGAAAGTTTAAAAGAATTTGTTAACCTTCACAAACAACTTTTAATACAACTTTTAGAAAAAGAAATTGAATCCGGAAATCTTTCGGCTTCAAAAACCCTCTTAGAAGAATTAGAACGTTTATGGACAACTTATAAAATCGAGAAAGTCAATCTCGATCTCATGCTTGAAAAAATCGTACATCTTGCCGTAAAAAATTCCCGTTTTGAATTAGCTTCCACTTTAATTAATAAAATAAATTCTTTTGAGTTACAAAAACAATTAGCAGACTTAGCATCTAAAAAAGAAGAAGAGAGTGAAAAATTAAGGAGGGAACAAAAACAAGCAAAATTGAAAGAAAGAATTGCCATCCTTCAAGATTTTATCACCCATGAAAATTCCTTGATTGAACAATACAATACAAAAATAATCGAAAGAGCAAACCAACAGATTAAACAAGGGGATTTCCTTGAAGCTTACCATCTCATCCAGAACCAAATCGATTTTCTTCTCAAAATTGATAAACCTAAATCACTCATCATTCAATTAGCTCAATTTTTAATGTCCATTGTCGCAAAAGGAAATCTCATCTCACTATTTTTCAAATTTTATTTCAAATTTTATGATAAATTAGATGCCGAGCTCAAAAAAGAATTATTAACCCAAAATTTTCATTTATTACTCGAGTCTCTAAAAACTCAAGCTCCAAATATAGTTTATTTTAAAATGAATAAAATTTTCCAAGAATTCAATAACATTTTACGAGATCTATCCTTATACGAAGAATCAAAGAATCTATCAAGCTTTTACGTGAAATACTTGAAAAATCAGATGCTTGTTCTCTTAACTCAAGAAACTGACGATGAGGAAGAACTCCTAAATAAAATCTTACCCCTATTAAGAAAAGCCAATGAGGTCGTGGAAACTTACTTGAGTTCTGAATTGTTTAATTTTAATGAGATCCACGAAAAAATCGCTGAAAAATATATCAAACTCGGCGATATCTCTGCTGCGCAAGAATACGTCGATAAGATCGATGATTCTGCCATTAAATCTGAACTATTCAAGAAAATCCAAAAATATGAAGCCCATCTCTCGAAAGAAATGGAACAATCCTTGAAACGAGAGACTTTGATAGCAAGCATCGGTTCCATGCGACAAGAATTGCAAGATATCCGGCAAAATAAAGAAATAGAAATGAAACAGCGGCTAGGATATAAAAGAGCTTTTTTCGAACAAGCCCTTAACAATCTCGAACAAAAACAATATCCCGAAGCAATAAAGCTGTATGAAGAAAGCTTGAAAAAATTAATCGGCGTTCAAAAATATAACCTCGCAGGAGTATCTCTTGCTATCCTTGCCTTGCTCTACCTTCACGAGAAGAACCCACACCTAATAAAACCAACCCTAGAAACTCACACCAAGAATCAAAAGATATTCACCGAAACATTTCCCGTAAAACTCGTCAGATTCCTCTCCACCGCCATGGAACTAAAAGAGGAGACCCTTCAGCAAGATATTTTAGAACTATTCCAATACCTCCCTCTATTCCCCCAAGAAACGGAATTGTTCCGTGAGCTCATGGGATGGGAAAAAGAAAAAGTAATTCTGGAAGAAAAATTAACCTCCACCATCGATGAATCAAAAATCTTGGAAGAAATAAACGCCCTGATTCCATCCCTCAAAATGGATGAAAGCGAAGAAGCAAAAAGAAGATTAATGAAAAAAAAATATTGGGAAGAAGCCATAAATGCCCTTGAAGAAAATGACCTCGATAAAGCCTCCACGGCTTATCTACAATCTTCTGCTGTATTATTTAATAAAAAGCTAAATAAGCAAGCTCTCCTTGCTTTAACGCTCGGCATTCTCATACTTACCTTGGATAAATCTAAAAACTCCGCAAGAACTGTCCTAAATGAGATGGCAAAAAGATTCCAAAATGATCTTATCTCAACGCCTGAATACCAATTATTAACTCATTTCCTCAATGCCCTCGACCATGAAAATTCCCGGCTCTCGAAATTAATCATCAATTCCTGGCTCCAAAATTGGTATCTCTTTGTAGCCGAAAAAAATCTTCTAAATCAACTCTTTTCCACCATTGAATCAACACCATTCGAAGATACACCCGTACGGAAAAAAGAATATGAAGTTCAACAAATTCCTCCCGAATTAAATACTAAACTTGAACAAATGCTCGAAAAACTCAATTTAAAATTTAACACCTCTAAACAAGAATTTGAACAGTTAATCAGGAAGAGAAAAGCACTCAAAAAAAGAATCTATCAAAAACTCTTATCTCTCTATACAAATCACTCATTCAATTTAATCCCTGAAGAATACGAAAAACTCACTATAAAACACTTGGAAAAAAATGATTACCAAACCTCCCCTCTCCTGTTGTCCCTCTACGGACTTTCTCTCTTCGCCATAAATACCCCCGCAACCACTATAAAAAAAAATATCGAGCGATACCTTCAAGACCTCGGCTCAACTCGCTCCATCATCGAAAATTCTTTTTATATGACCCTCCTCTCCATCTTAATAACAACCAAAATCAACCATATCACCAAATTCCACCGCCAAATTGAAAAATTCTTGAATGCATTACCCCTCCTAGACGAAGAAAAAATCCTACTGCAAAACCTCCCTTAACTCTCCAATAATCTATGAATTCTGCCCATGTTCTAAAATTTCATTTGATTCTTGTTTTATTAAAATTAAATCATTATAAATTGTTCAAACATCCTCAAGAACCTTATTTATCATGACCTAATCACGTGATTATCCAAAAAACCTTCACCTTTCAATTTTTACAAGAAACTTTAGTCCTTTCGATTCTTAGGAAAAATAAAAAACTAAAATTAATCGATGTATTGTTTCAATCTTCTAAATGAAATTCTTTTATTATTTTTACCCTCTCACTTCCTCTAAACTCGTTAATTTTTCCTTAAATTAGCTTGACTCGCATGATTATCAAGCGCATTCAAGGTAATCACCTATTTCCTCGATCTTAATTTTTTCGGGGGGTCTCGAGCCACTCCAACGGATTGCTTTATTTATAAAGGAAGCTCAACGAGAATTGCCTCTAGGAAAAAGGCATGGGGATCTCTTACTCATAAAAGAAGGCAGAAAAAAAGTTAGATCAAGGAGGAGAATCGCTCACTTCTGAATATCTTTCAAGAGAGAGGACTTTTCGAGCCTAGCAGCAAGATCCTTAACCCTCATTCGAAGTGTTACCTCTGTGACTTGAGCGAGGCATGAGATTTCTTTTTGCGTTCTTATTTCAGAACACATTTTACTTGCGATGTAGATAGCCGCAGCAGCAATGCCCTTAGGATCTTTACCTGCAGAATTAAATCCTTGTTCCTTGGCGGTCTGAATGATTTTCACGGCGAGGTTCCTGCATTTCATGGACAATTTCAAATCATCATTGAATTTATCGACGTATCGTTGAGCGTCGAAATGTTGAACTTTAAGATGCATGTGGGGGAGGATGTCATAGAGGATGAGGCGGTAACTTTTGATGACCTTTTTTTTAGGAATTTGGGCGGCGTTAGTAATTTCTTCGATCGTACGGGGGATGCCATGGATTCTCAGAGCGCAAAAAATGGCGGCGGCGAGTAGCGTATCGATACTTCTTCCCATGGTTAATTTTTTTTTCACGGATTGGGTATAAATGCGAAGGGCATCTTCTGCCACGGTTTCGGGAAGGCCTAATTTCTTTTGTAGGCGCTGTAAATTAGGGAGGGCAATCCACAAGTTTCTTTCATAACTGGTGGTAAGAGAGCGGTGGATTTTTGCCAATCTATTAAATTTGGATTTATGTTTTGGGCTAAGTAAGGTGCCGCGGGCGTCTCTGGTGGCTTTAATAACGGTGCGCGGCCCTATGGGAGAATAGACACGCTCATTGCTTTTCCGTTTTTGTATTTCTTCTTGGGTAAATGCTCTTGAAGGGCTATTGTCCAAAATGCGGGAATATACAAATCCGCAATTTAAACAAGTATAGAAGCCATCCTCTTTACTAATTTTAGGAGCGTCGCAACATGGATTGCCATTCGAGTCAAGGAATTCATCATCATTAAGATCGGAAGATGGCATGTGCCCTAATAAGCAATTAATTATATTGGAATAAATTTTTTTCTATATTTTAGATCTATATGGGAACACTTATATAAATGTTCTTCATAATGGGATTTTTTTTTGATGAGAAAAAGGGGAAACATGTTGGATTAAGGAGGGAGATCTAAAGATACATATTCGAACCTTACCATGCAATTGTATATTTTTGATAGAAACAAGGATATTTATAAGATTTTTAGGCATATTTAGGATTTTTAAATATTTTGGAAGGGGTTGCATGATGATGTTTCATGGAATGAGAAAAAAATGAGAAAAAATTTAATAATGTTCATAATTATTATAGTTTGGTGTATAATGAGTCTCGAAGTCCAAAGAGGGATGAAAATATTTTTAAAATTCATCGATCCTTCTTATTTAAAAAAAGATATTAACTCGATCAAGGAAATTTTAGAGTTCCCCATTGATTCATTCAAGTTTTTAGGAAATAATGAAGTAAAAGTAATGAAGGAGGTATTAAAAGTATCCACCATTGGAGAAGCATCCCGGTTGAATAAGAATAATCCCTTTAGTGAATTGTATTCAAATCCGAAGTTAAGTTCTAAAAAAAAATCAAACTTGAAAGAAAAAATCGCGTTATTGAGGGAAACAAACCACGCTCTTGAATTTAATATAAAAAAAGCCATAACTATCAGCTCCCTTTTAGTGGAAATAGAAAAAGAGCCTCAAAGTATGGAAACCAAGAAGCAAAAAATCCTCATCGCAGGCTTATGTGAAGCAGGAAAAACGGCAATTATATCAAAATTAGGGGGCAAATTGGGCATCGCAGATTTAGCATCCTTAAAACCTACTAAGGGTGTAGAAAGGAAAAAAATAAAAACGGAAAATCTTGAGCTCATTATATGGGATATGGGGGGTCAGCGACAGTATCGGGAGGGATATCTTAAAGACCCGGAGCTCTATTTCATGGATATTGATTTATTGGTGTACGTGATTGACGTCCAAGATTCGGAGAAATTTGAGGAATCGATTAAATATTTGGAGGAAGTTTTGAACGTTTTGACAATGCTGGAAGAGAACCCGTACATTCTGATTTTCATCCATAAATATGACCCCGAAATAAAAGCAAGCCCCGAGATTTTATTGAACATAGAATTTTTAAAAGAACGTTTATCAGAGGTATTAAACAAGGAAGGGAGGAGTTTTAATCACGAAGTGTATTGTACCTCAATTTATTCTCTCATCTTTATCGAGCCTTCTTTTTCAAAAATGATAAAGGAAGTCCTGAATGTGAATTATTCCTTGTCAGATCCGCTCACGAGGAAAATTGATGGTCTTGGGAAAATTTTAGAGCAAACAATTAATATGATAATTAAATTATCAGAGAGCCTCTCAAATCAATTGGAAATGCTAGAACATCGGCTCAAAGCAATTGAAAGTGGAGCAATCTCTACCTTGGCCATTAAAGACATGCCCTTAGAAATTGAAGCTCCAAAAATTTCTGAAGAGAAGAGAGAAGAAAATGTTCGTGCACAAGTATTAAACGAGCTAAAAGACTTATTTGAGAAGAAAAGGAAATTAAATCTCTGATTGAGGTCTCAATTTATTAACTTTCATTTTTCCTGAGGTAAAATCGTTAGAGATCGACAATCTTTATTATCTTTTAAATAGCTTGTTCATGATTTTCTTGTTAAAATATGATAAGATAATGACAGAGAATATAAGGATGCACGAGAATGAATAGAACGGATTATTAAATATCCGGGAGTTTAATTGCTGTTTTTGTATTTCATGAGGAAACATTGATTCTACTACATTAATTAATCGTGAAAACAAGGGAGCGAAAAAATATATTGTCAAGAAGAATCCAATAAACCCTAATAGGGCTCCGGTAATGACATCTGAAGGATAATGAGCACCTAAAACTATTCGAGAAAAAGACACTATGAAAGCACCCAATAAGAACAAACTTGCTAAAAGTGGAGAATTTATTAAATACCCCAGCGTTAATCCTTGCGAGAATACGTTATACGCATGCCACGAGGGGAAGCTTCTAGAAGTAGGGCGGATTTCAAGTATCTTGATGGCCGGATTTTCTTCGAAAGGACGGGCTCTATTAACGTAGCGCTTGATAGGGAGTACTAAAAATAACCCATTTAAAAAAGAAGAGCCAACATGCAAGAAGATACGAGGGTCATACCACACAAAAATGAAAAATGCGATGGTTAGAAACCATATTGTTTCTCTCCCGAAAAAGGAAAAGAACTTGAACATGTAGATTCCAAGCGTACCTCCTTTTCCGTTAAATTTAACCATCATTTTCTTATCCCAATCGATTATTCTTTTAATATTTTTCATGGGTATGGGTAATGCTTCGAGATTTGAGATTCATTACATTTTATTTTAAAACATCGGTCATTTCTTTAATTTGCGCCGCGTGATACATGAAATGTTCAAGGGAATGTGAATCAGAACCAATAAAAAATCGAACCCCCTCTTGTTTAAGTTTTAATGCCAAGTCTCGTGAGGGAAAAGGCCTCTGTATGGGATATCGAACTCCCGAGAGATTAAATTCTAATTTTATACCCTTTTTAGCGCATTTTTTTCCGATGGCGATGAAAAACTCATCATTCATTTCAATGGAGCGATCTAATTTTATATCATTATCATTAAGATACCTAAAAACGCCATCCACGTGACAGATATTTTTAAATAAATTTGAATCAATCATTTTCCGAGTTATCTCTAAAAACTCATTAATGATATCTTCTTGCTTCTTTTTTTTCAAGAGTTCCTTTAGTTTGGAGCGTGTCGTGAAAGGAAACCAATGATCCGTTTCATGGAACGCTCCTGCGATAAAATCAAAATCTTTTTCATGAAGATCTAAAAACTCTCCGATTTCTTCCTCCATGTCTACATAATAATCTACCTCAAGGCCACTTAGCACATTATTATGATTTTCTTTGACCTGGCTTACTTCTTTTAGGTACTTATTTAATATTTCTTCTCCGCCGTAAAAGGGATAAGTTTTATCATGCTTCACATGATATAATTCGTAGTGGTCTAAAAAACAGACGTTTAAATTCAATTCTTCAGCTAATTTTGCATAATCATTGAAATCAGGCCCGTTCTTAGCAATATCATGACTCCATTTGGTATGCACGTGAAAATCCGTATGTTTAAATTTCATGGTAAAAGATAAAATTGGCGTGCGGTAAACGTTAAAATTCCTTAAAAAAAGAAAGGTTAGAAAATATAAAACCTTAATTTTTTTAAAATAAGTAAACCTCCTCGAAAATAGGGTTAATCCATGGAATTTTCCTTAGTGAAAAACACTTGATAAAATAGCTCTTTTTCCCCAAATTCCGGAGGTGTAATTTTTGTATAGCCTCCCTTTTTGATGATATTTACCGTTCTTTTATTTTGGATGTGAATATTTCCATAGAATCCACGAATTCCTTTTTCCTTCGCAATCATGATCAAATAATGATAGAGATAAGAGCCTATCCCCATGCCTCGCCATTCCCGCTTCACTATAAAATCAAATTCCGCCATGTTATTATTGGGATTATAGTGATAAGAAGCATTTCCAATCATTTCCGGATCAGAAATATCTCCAACAAAGGCTCCTAAAGAGAAGATGTTCTCATAATCGATATTTACTTCTTTTTGCGTTCTTGAATGTCGAAATTCCTTTTTAACTTCAAAAAATCGCAAGTACCTGTCTTTTTCATCCAGAGAATAATATAATTCCCGTAATAAGGACTCATCGGTAGTTTTCACGGGTCTAATGAAAACTTCTACATTATTTTTAGTTTTAAAAACAGTTTCATAATGTTTTGGGTACAAACAAATATTTCCTTTCACATCGCAAGAAAGCATTTGATCTTTATAAATATAATTTAGTTCTTTCGCTTCTTCTAATAATTGCTGCCGGAATTTAGGATGGGCAATACAAATCAATTCAATCACGCGATCACGTATCGTTCTACCGTGGAGATACGCTATTCCCCATTCCGTGACAACATAATGCACGTCGGCACGAGTCAGAACCACGCCAGCGCCCTCATCTAAATGAGACACGATGGATGACTCCTTTCCCTTATTCGTAGTAGATGGAAGGATGATAATAGGTCTTCCTCCTTTAGAATAGGCAGCTCCTCTTATGAAATCAACCGTATCCCCTATACCGGAATAAAAATTATATCCCTTGCTGGACGCATTTACTTGTCCCGTTAAATCTACTTGAAGCCCTTGAACTATAGAAACCATGTTTTTATTCATGCTTATATATTTAGGATTGCAAACATAATCAGAGGGATAGAATTCGATATAAGGATTGTTATTGACAAAATCATATAATTTTTTACTACCCAAGCAAAAACTCGCAATAATTTTTTCGGGGTGAAAATTTTTTTTCCTACATGTTAATACGGTTTTTTCAATTAAAGGAATGATATTATCCGTAATGAAATGACTGTGCATGCCAAGATCTTTTTTACCTTCTAAATATTTTAAACAAGCATTAGGAAGGTTTCCGAATCCCACGTGGATGGTGGATTTATTAGGCACTAAATAAGCCACATTTCGTCCTATTTTTTCTATTACGTCAGGAGGCTCCTCATCTTTAAAAACATATTCAAATAACGGTGCATCATTATAGACATAATAATCTACTTCCTTCATGTGGATAAAACTATTTCCTAACGTGCGTGGCACTTGAGGATTAATTTCAGCAATAGTCATGTATGCGGATTGGGCAATGGGCTTGGAAATATCGACGTTTATTCCAAAAGAACAAAAACCATATCGATCAGGGGGAGATACTTGAAGGAGGGCAACATCTATATAACGTCTTCCCGAAATGAAGAGATTTGCGATTTGGCTGGCATGAATGGGGGTGTAATCCGCCATTCCTTTATTAATTGCTTCTCGAAGCGTGTCTCCAATAAAAAGAGCATTGTGCCGAAATAGGTCCTCGGAACTATTTTCTTTAAAATATTTTTTTGGCCAAATCGTTAAGAAATGAATGATTTCAATATCATAAAGGGCTTCTGCTTGTTTTATCAGTTCATTTGTCAATGCTTGAGGCTCTGAGCAGCCTGTATGGATGAATACTCGATTTCCCGGGGCTATTTTATGTATGGCTTCTTCTGGTGTTAATTCTTTATCCTTCCATTTTTTTCTCCATTCCATATCCAATAAATCCACGTGTTCCATCTCAAACCCACTAAAAGAATAATTTTTTGTACTAATAAAATTTATACCTTTAGAATATTTATACGTTAAAATTTTGAGGGTATAAATGGAAAATTTGAAGAAATAATAATTTAAAAATATAATCTTTAAAAATCATTTGTTCTTAATCTTTTTAAGAGAGGAATTGCTCATGAAAAAGCAAGACCTTTGATTAGAAAAGAAATTTTAAGGTGTTTGTACCACTTAACCATTTATATACAATATGATAAGCACATCTTATACAAAAGAAAAAAAAAAAAAAATCGTGAGAATGCATGTCAAAAGAAGAAAAAATGGAAAGTATCTTAACTGAAGACCGCATATTTGACCCCGTTAAAATAAACCCCGAATTTGCAAAAACGGGAATCACCCCGGATGAATACAAAAAATTGTATGAAAAAAGCATTGAAGACATGGAAGGGTTTTGGGGAGAACAAGCAAAATCTTTGAGTTGGTTCAAGCCTTTTGAAAAAGTCTGGGAAAAAACCGATCTCTTCCCGGGAAAATGGTTCATGGGAGGAAAATTGAATGTCTGCTATAATTGCATCGATAGACACGTTGAAGCTGGAAAAGGAGATAAAATTGCATTAATTTGGGAGGCTGATGAGCCCGGACAAGTCCGAACATTCACGTATAATGACCTGAAAAGAGAAGTATCAAAAGTAGCAAACGGAATGAAAAAATTAGGTTTAAAAAAGGGAGATCGCGTGACGATCTGGCTTCCCATGATCGCCGAACTTGCCATAATCATGCTAGCGTGTGCAAGAATTGGTGTCATCCATTCCATCGTTTTTGGGGGCTTTTCTAAAGAGGCTGTAAAAGATAGAATTTATGATTCCGACTCCCGTTTATTATTTACGAGCGATGAAACTGTAAGAGCGGGTAAATTTTATCCCAAAATGGCTGATGTAGTAAAGATCATTGAAGATGTACCCACAATTGAGCACGTGATAATTGTAAAACGCTCGGGAAGAGAGATTCCTCATACTTCTAAAGATATTTGGTATGATGACCTCATCAAGGATGTGAGCGATGAATGCGAATGCGAAGAAATGGATTCCGAAGATACGTTATTTATTTTATATACCTCGGGAACGACGGGCAAGCCCAAGGGAGTTAAACACACGACTGCGGGATATCTATTATATACCTCTTATACTCATAGAGTGGTTTTTAATTACCATGAAGGAGATGTTTGGTTTTGTACTGCTGATATTGGGTGGATAACGGGACATTCATATATTGTTTATGGCCCATTGGCAAATGGAGCCACCTCTTTGATGTTCGAAGGCGTCCCATCTTATCCTGATGTAGACAGGTTCTGGGATATAGTCGAAAGACATAAAGTCACGCATTTCTACACCGCACCGACCGCCATTAGAGCATTAATGAGATACGGAGACGAACCGGCAAAAAAGCATGACCTAAGTAGCTTAAAAGTCTTAGGCACTGTGGGAGAACCCATTAATCCTGAAGCGTGGACATGGTATTTTAGGGTAATTGGTAAAGAGCGTTGCCCCATTATTGATACGTATTGGCAGACCGAAACCGGAGGGTTTATCATGACACCAATAGCAACTGCGACCCCTACAAAACCAGGATCATGTTGCTTTCCATTCTTTGGTATTAAACCGGTAATTTATGATATGGAAGGTGAAGAAGTTACAGAACCCAATGAAGGAGGATATCTCTGTATCCAAAAACCATGGCCTGGCATGTTAAGAGATGTATGGGGAGATACGGAGCGATTTATTTCCACGTATTTAAGCCGTTATCCGGGTACATATTACACGGGAGATGGTGCGCGAAGAGATGCTGATGGCTATTATTGGATTTTAGGGCGATTAGATGATGTCATAAAAGTATCGGGGCATCGAATTGGGACAATGGAGGTGGAATCTGCTATTGTTTCGCATCCAAAAGTTGCGGAAGCTGCGGTTGCGCCCTTTCCTCATAAAATAAAGGGAAATGCCATTTGGGCATTCGTTACATTAATTCAAGGGGTAGAGAAATCAGAAGAGCTAAAAAAAGATATCATCCAACACGTGCGCAAGGAGATCGGGCCGGTATTTCAACCTGATGTGATTCAATTTGCTGATGATTTGCCAAAAACGCGCAGCGGTAAGATCATGAGGCGAATTCTCAAGGCAATTGCTTCAGGGACCGATATTGGCAACACGACAACATTGGCAGATCCTTCCATAGTAAATGTTCTATTGGAGGAAAGAAAGAAAATGGATATTAAATTTGATTAATTTTTAAATTTTTTAACGATTTTATATTTTTTTTCATTTTTAGAAAAAATCCAACTTGTTTTCGATTAGAGGTAACTTTAGCTTCAAGAAACCTTTAGGATGACATATATTTTTTATCATGGAGGAGCAAGTTTAGAGATCATTCATTTATTTGCTTAAAAACCATGTTCTTCTTGACGATTTTTAAATGGAGCCTTATATTTATGAGGAAGTTCTAATAATAAAATTGCCCATCCCTTCGTTCTAATTCTTTCCAAAATTTTTTAAATATCACGTTTGCATCGTTATCAGTTTTTAAGAAGGTTTTTAAGTCTAAAAGTAAAGGTTGTTCCCCGTATTTCGTCATGATAAACAGACACATTTTCCTTAGATGCTCATCTTTTAAATTTTTAAAATTTTCCAAGCAAGGTTCGATCATGTCCTTAGGACCTAATTCAATTAAGATTTTAAAAATGATTTCTTTTTTTTTTAAGAGCTCTTCTTTCTCTTTTAAATCTTGCTCAAGAGAAGGAAGGGATTTTAAAATTAAAACAAATTGGTCTCTGAATTTTTTCCATTCATCTAATTTTTCCGGAAAATAAAGGAGAAATTCTCTTATAAATTCCAGCTGCCATTCTTCCCCCTCTTTTAGAAAGGCGGTTACCATGTCTTCATCATAGAGATTCTCTTCTTCTAATTTAACGATTAGCTCGCCATCATTAAGTTGATAATTTTCTAAATTTTTCATGACGAGTTCTTTCCAATTAGGAATGATATTTTTCAAGGCGAGGATGGAGAGGAGAAGATCCTTGATCAAATTAGGGTTAGAAGTACTTTCCAATTTTTTCAAAAGGATTTCTCTGAATTTTTCATTATTTTTATATTTTTCAGCAATTTCTGACAAGGAGGGAAAGGGATATTTCAAATTTTCTAAATATTCAAGAGTTTCACGTTCAAAATTTAAATCTAAAATTGCGGCAGCTTTTAAAATCTTTTCATGTAATAATCGATATTTATTTAATTGGGAAATCATTGAAGATTGGTCCAAGGCATTTGACTTAGAGAGGATGCTTTCATTAATCTCATTAATATTCTCCAAGTAAGATAGTAAGATTTGTCTCACCTGTTCTTTATCATTGATTCCCGTGGTTTCTTGTAAATTTATGAGAGCTTTAATGATATGGGATTTAAATTTTGTATCATGAACACTTATTTTGTGGGCCAATTGGAAAATTAAATCTTCAATTCGAGGATCCCCCGTTTTTGACAATACCTTTTCGAGTAATTCTCCGATAACATCATCTTTTTTTTTTATTGAATGAGAAACGTATTCAAATACCGGGAGGAATGTTAAATCCCTTTTCAATTCACAAATTCTGCTAACATGATGTTCTCTTAAAGGTATTTCAATTTTCGTGTTACCCCCTTGATAAGTGATCAAGGATTCGTCCACTAATAATTGTTTTATTATTTCTTGAAGAGGCGGTTTTAAATCTTCCTTGATATGGGGATTTTCTTTTAAAATTTCGTAAATTCCTAAAAAGCTCCATGCTTTTAACACGTTCTCGTTTGTACCATATAAATTTATAAAGAACTCTAATTCTCTTCTTTTCACTAACGGTTTAAAAACCTCATTGTATATGGATGTAATTGCTGGTTTTCCAAATTCCGTGGGCGTGTAGCCTCTTCTCAATTTATCCAAAACTTTATTTTGATAAAACATGTGTTAAACTCGTGAATATCTTATTTTTCCAAGTATTCGGCGTATTATTCTTAATATGTATAATACATATTAGAATAAAATTCACACTCCTTTCTTATTATATTTTTAGAAAAACATGATTATATTAAAAATGTTGATATGTAAATACAACTCCATTTTAAAGTTTCTAATTTATTTGTAAAATAGGAAAGATTTTATCATTTAGGCTTATCTTAGAAATTCAATTGGAAAAAGAAGTTATTTTATAATGTAAAAAAGATCTTACTTTTTCCTAACAATATAAATCATTTAAGTTTATATTGAATGAATTATGAATATAAAAATTAAAACACTCTTAAATAAAAAAAAAGGATGATTCCATGAGTTCAAAAGATTTTTTGCCGTTTGAACCTCGCATGAAACCCACGAAAGCTGATGAGATAAACGTGAAAAGAACCATTTTCTTCTCATTTTCTTTTATGACGGTGCTTTTAGCATGGAGCTTTTTTAATTTTAAAGTACCTTTATTACTGAATGATGTATTAGGAGCTAATCCCTATAAGGATTTGATAAAAGGATTCGTTATGGCCCTGGATAATATCATAGCAATGCTTTTACAACCCGTCTTTGGAGATTTGAGCGATCGAACGACCAGTCGATTTGGCAGGCGTATGCCTTTTATCGCTATAGGAACTATAAGTTCTGCCTTCTTTTTTATTTTAATTCCTTGGATGCAGGTGTTAGCAGGATTAATTTTAATCGTATTTTTATTTGATTTGGCCATGTCTATTTATCGTTCTGCCTCCATTGCAATTTTACCCGATTATACTTCAGAACAGATGTATTCCAAGGCCAGTGCGATCCAACAATTCATCGCCAATATGGGGGGCTTAATAGGGTTCATTATTCCCATCATCATTGGATTTATTCCAAACATCACTGTTCAATGGATTGACGCCTTGGGATTTCTCATCATCGCTTTAGTGATGTTAGTACTTTTGGCATTACAATTAATTTATATTAAAGAAACCCCCACGGGCGATAAATTTATTGGATTTGTAAATAAAAAATTAGAAATTGATAAAACTACCTTTAAAGTCCTTGAATTAGAAGAAGAGATGGCGGGGAGTACCGAAAACGCAAAAGGCAGATTAAAATCGTACAGAGATGCCGGAAAAATCATTAAAGGGCATCGTGATTTTGCTTATTTTTTAGCCACCGTGGTGTTCATGTATTTAGCATTCGCATCCGTGGAGTCCTTTTTCTCCAGCTTCGCAATTGAATATCTAGGCTTGTTTCAAACTGCATTTCAACAAACCGGAGACCTTGCGGAAGCCAAAAAAATTGCCGAATCGCAAGCAAGCACCTTGTTTCTTGCATATTCAGGTCCCATGATCGCAAGCGCTTATTTCGTAGGGTTATTAGGGCAAAATAAAAGAATAGGACGGAAAAATGCAATTAAAATTTATCTTGGCTGGATGATCGTCATGCTATTAGTCATGTCATTTATCGTAGTTCCAAATATTTATCATGATTATCAACCCTTTCTCATCATTATCATGCTCATGTTAATTTCCATTCCATGGATGGGCTTCATCGTAAATAGCTTTGCCTTCTTGTGGGAATTAGCGCCCGAGGGAAAACAAGGAATGTATACAGGGATTTATTATACTTTTAATCAAGCAGCATACACTACTGCCCCCATCTTATTTGGAGCTATATTATCTATGTTAATTTCTATGGGAGATTATCGATATATTATAATGTTTCCGTTTATCTCGTTTTGTATTATCGTGGCTTTTGTATTCTTTATTAGAATTAAAGGAAAAACAGCTTCAACTTCTTGAAATTTTAATTAACCACTCATTATTTTTTTATTTTTAGGCTTTTTTAAATTCTGATGGAATTCTACATGGTGACTTATTATAATGTTATTTCTTTATAAGTTAAGGAGAAAATAAAAAATCAAATAAAAAATCATGAAATTTTAATTAGTAGAAATTATTTTCATTTAATAAAATTTCAAGAATATGTGAATCAAAATTGACAAGACAAGAAAAGATAGTCTTAATTGGAGCCGGTTCTCTTTCGTTTGCTTTAGGCACGATGGGAGATATCTTACAAAGTAAGATTCTAAGCGGTTTTAAAATCTGCCTCCATGATATCAACCAAGAGGCTTTAAATTTAGCGTATCAAGCCTGCAAATCCGCTATTGAGAAGAAAAATTTAGATTTTGAATTAACGCACACCCTTGACAGAAAAACGGCCTTAGAAGGGGCCACTTTCGTAATTAATTCCATAGAAGTTACTCCAAGATACCCCCTATTGGACATGGACTTTAGAATCCCGCAAGAATTTGGAAACAAGCAGATTTCTGGCGAGAACGGCGGCCCAGGGGGCCTTTTTCATTCATTACGGGTCATTCCGCCCATTTTAAAAATCTGTGAGGACATTCAAAAAACATGCCCCGAAGCATTTTTAATAAATTATTCCAATCCCATGAGCCGAATATGCCTGGCGATTCATAAAAAATATCCCAAATTAAAGTTTGTGGGGTTATGTCATGAGTATTATCATTTTTTACCCATATTAGAAAAAATCGTGGAAAAATCGGCATCAGAGTTGGAAATTAAAGGAGGGGGATTGAATCATTTTGGAATTTTTTTGGAAGTAAAAGAAAAACATACAGGAGAAGATTTGTATCCAATTATCCGGGAAAAAGGACCGAAATTGCTTCATGAACTGAAATCATATGATGGATTCAAGCTCATTGCCTTCATCTTAAAGGTTTTTAATTACTGTCCCTATACTACGGACAGCCATTTTGGAGAATACATCCATTGGGCATGGGAAAAGGCAGATATCCCTGCAGTTAGGCATTTTTGGCAATCTCATGGAAGGGTAATTACCAGCAATCGTTATATTAAACTAAAAAAACTCATGGAAAAAGGAAAATCGTATAAAATGGTAAAACCGGATGATGAACGTGCTATTCCCATTATCGAAGGCATTTTGACAAATTCTAACCATGTAGAGGCCTCCGTGAACATTCCAAATGAAAATATTATTTCTAATCTACCTGAAGAGGCTATCGTGGAATGTCCGGCAAGAGTAACTAAAGAAGGGGTAAAGGGAATTAAATTAGGTGAATTTCCAAAAGGTTTGGCGAGCTTGTTACGAAATCAGTACTCCGTTCAAGATTTAGTCGTAGAAGCCGTATTACGGCAATCAAAAGAACTGGCATTGCAAGCGCTTTTGGTCGATCCGGTGGTTGAAACGTATTGGCAGGCAAAAAACATTTTGGATCGGATGTTAGACGTTCAATCCGAGTATATTTATTTAGAATGATTGTTGTTTAGAGATTTTTATAACATTTATTTCTTAAAAAAACCCAATTGATTTAAATCTCATCCTTCTCTCTTTTTATTAAAATACAATCATCATGTTTTCTTGTAAGGAATCATGAGCGTGAAAAAAGGAGCTCGTGTAATAGTAGAAACGTGCATGGGCATTAATCCGAATGAAAAAGTGCTTATCATTACTACCCCCTTGTTTTCAAATAAAGCAAAAATCTTGGCGGAACAAGCAAAAAGATTAGGTGCTAAAGTAAAAGTGATGCGTGTCAAGGATGAAGAAATGAAAATAGAACCTCCTCAACACGTCGAAGAAGAAATGAAAAATTCGGATGTGATTTTAGCCACCTTACCTTTTAGTTTAATTCAAATTTTTTTACATACTAACGCTCGACGGGCTGCAACTGATTTAGGAGCGAGAGTCGGGGGTGTTCCCTACATAAAATATGACATTACGAAAGAAGACATAATAGAAATTACAGAATTAACGGAAAGATTAGCAGAAATTTTAACCAAGGGGAATGAGGCAATCATTCGTACGAAAAAAGGAACTGATGTTTCCCTGTCCATTAAAGGAAGAATATCTGCCCCTTTACGAGTCATGCATGTTGTATCCGGAGCATGGGGTGCAGTTCCAGATTATGCAGAAGCTGCCATTGCTCCTGTAGAAGGTACTGCGCAAGGCACGTGGATCATCGATGTATTTTTTGAAAAAGTAGGAGCAATTAAGACGCCTGTTAAAGTAGAGATCGAGAAGGGTAGAGCCGTGAAAATTTCAGGAGGAAAGGAGGCAGAAAAAATTAAGGCAATAATCCAAGCGGCAGATGAAAATGCTAATAATATAGCAGAATTAGGAATTGGAACAAATCATTGCTTAAAATTAACAACCGGCACGATTGGGGATAAAATGATGAAAGGAACTGCTCATTTAGCAATCGGAAAAAACATAAACATTGGAGGAAATACATATAGCAATATCCACCACGATGGAGTCATGAAAAAAGTTACAATTAAAATCGATGGTGAAGAAATAATAGAGGAGGGAAAGGTTTTGATTTAACACGTTTTTTTTCTAATATTATTTAAGAGAAGGGTGGAAATTTAATTAAAAATACTTTTAAATCATGAAGTTTCATGTTTTTGAAGCTATCTTTTGAATTTCTATTAAGGTAAGCATTAAAAAATGTAACATAATGTTTTTATAAAATGTTGATGTACTTAGCATGAGAAAATAATTATTCTCAATGAGGAATTACCATGGAATCAATTAATTTAATGTTTTCAAATATAATTAGCGTCATTCTTGGCTATTTTATCGGCTCTGTTTTACCCGCTTATTTATTTGGTCGCTTAAAAGGCGTGGACATCAGAAACGTGGGAACGTGTAACGCAGGCACCATGAACGTTTATCGGTCTTTAGGATTAATATATGCGATCCCTACAGCTATCTACGATACGTTAAAAGGATTATTAGCCATGGGGATTGCTTCGCTTTTAGGAGCTAATTTTTATTTCATTCAAATAGCAGGCTTGCTGGCAATCGTAGGACACGTGTTTCCCTTTTATCTTAAATTTAAAGGGGGACAAGGCGTGGCATGTGCCGTGGGAATCATGCTCTTTTACCTGGTCAATTATCTCCTCATTACACAATGGCCGGACTTTTTTCTCTTCATTGCTTTTTGCTTGGTATTAGTCGCAATTTTTTATTATATCACCAGAGTGGGAGAATTCCTATCCGTGCTCATCTTGCCCTTGTTGGGATTTTACGTGCTTATAAGTTTTCCAGGAAATAGTTATAATCTTTTTCTCTGGATCCTTTTAGCTCACATCATGACCATCGGTATTTACAACATCATCGACCGGAAATATATTATCATCGAAAATGAAGAATTCAAGACGCATTGGTGGCGTACCGGCTTGCGGCCTTTTGCGGTACTTTTCCTTGTCTTTCATTATTACTTGGAAAAACCCGCGTCCATCATTATCATTGGAGCCGTCTCATTAGCTTTTATCCTCATGGACCTCTCTAAAATACTCAGTAAATCAACTCAAGAACTCCTTACGAAACGTATAAAAACCATTTTCAGGAAAGGAGAAGAAGAAAAGTTCTCTTCAATGAGCGCCTTCTTAGTAGGGACTTTCATTGTTCTCTTGCTATTTGAAAAAGATATCGCTATTACTGCCGTAGCCTTCGCAATATTTGGTGATCTCTTCAGTAAAATCTTTGGATTAGGTTTTGGAAAGCACCCGATTTTCGACAAGACGCTTGAAGGTACTTTAGCCTATTTTGGAGCCGTTCTCATTTGTTGGTACGTGCTGTCTAATGTTCTAATAAATATCTCCACGTATATAATTCTCATAGGAGCGATAACCGCCCCCATCACGGAACTCATTTCCCGGGGAATAAATGATAATTTCACCGTTCCTCTAATTTCAGCTGTGGTTATGGAAGTGACACGATTTTTTGGCCTCTAAATCATCATTTTATTCTTATTTTATACTTTGTAATTTAAAATTTCAAAAAAATGATGTGAAAAAAAAGTTAATTTACCATTTTTCAAGATCTCGTTTAATTCACGCCATGAGAAGCCCTTGAATGATGAAAAATTGGCCTAATATATAAGTTGCCATTATCACGGCATCTACGTGCCTTAGTTTTAACTCTTTATTAAAAGTCTTGATTGCAATCAGCGAGTCAGAAGATATGAATAAAATGGAACCCAGCCACGTTAAAATGAAACTGAAAACGCCAAATCTAATCACGCGCAAAGTCGCAAAAACATGCATTATCAAGATCGCTATCATGTACACGTGTACGGGAATGTTCATCTCTCCTAAAAATTTATTAAATTTCGGATAAGTAAATCCAATAAGGACGACCACCGGAATGAACAAGAGTAGTATGATAAAAACTAAATTAATTGAAATCCCTGCTACAAAATAACTCCAAAGAGAAAACATGAAGGAAAGAATATAGAACACGTGCCCCAATAAAAATGCAAGCATTCCAAAAATAAACCATTTCTCCTCATTTTCCAATACTAAGAAAAAATCTCCAAAAAAACCCCCAATAAGTGCCAGAATTATCAATACGTCCATCATGGCAGTTCCCACAGTGCTTACCACGTAATAAAAGATTAAAAGAGGCATTAAAGAACACTTAAAGACATATTCCAGCTTCTTGAGTCTCTTTTCTACCACGATTATATCTGCAACGGCCATTATCAAATATATTATTAGAATAATAATAGTTATCATGATATTTGGTAAATCTTTTAATCGTTTTAAATTTTACATCCTTTTTTACCCATTCTTCTATTCCATGATAAGGTTTAAAAAGGTTCCAATCAATATTATATAATTCCATTTAATAAATTCAAAAGGGATAATCATGACCTTTACAAGTAAAGAAAAAATCTGGTTGAAATCCTATGATAAGCATGTTCCCCCCTCCCTTGATTATGTCTTAGAGGACTTGGGAACGTGCCTTACCAACGCCATGGAAACGTTTAAAGATAGAATCGGATTCTATTTCATGGATAGAGCCATGACCTACGGCGAAATTTTAAATCTATCCCAAAAATTTGCAACGTTTCTCCAAAAAAATGGCCTAAAAAAAGGAGACGTAGTTTCCGTGAACATTCCAAACAGCCCACAATATCTAATCACAGTATATGGAACTTATATTGCTGGAGGGATATGTTCTGGCTGCTCACCTCTATTAAGCCCTCCTGAAATTGCCTATCAATTAGATGACTCGGATACTAAGTTTGTCGTAACTATGGATATTGTCTATGAAAAAATCTTTAGCAAAATCTTGGATAAATTGCCCAAAGTTGAAGTGATCATTCCTACCAACATTTCCGAGTTCATGGGCTTTTCGAAATTTAAAGTGTTCATGGGAAAACTCATAAAGAAGATTCCTTCGGGAAAAATCAAGCCCTGGCCGGGTAAGAAAGTGGTACCCTTTTTGGAAGCCGTGGAAACTCCCATTGATTTGAAGAAAGTAGAAATCGACCCAAAAAATGATTTAGCTCAAATCCAATATACAGGGGGCACGACGGGCAAGCCAAAAGGCGTTGAAATAACTCACTTTAACTTGCACGCAAATATGCAGCAATTTGACACGTGGCTTAACAGGAAGAAGGGAACTGACATAACTCTTTCCGCTTTTCCTTATTTTCATATTGCCGGATTATTCATTGGGCTTTTTCTCACATATATAGGATCTTCTCACGTGATCATTGCCAATCCACGAGATACGGACCATATCATTCATGAAATCATCGATAAAAAGATAACTTGTTTTGGAAATGTTCCCACATTATACTTGATGCTAATGAGAAATCCCAAGTCCAAGGAAATTCCTCCGGAGATATTACAAAATATATCGTTATACGTGTCAGGGGCGGCACCGTTTCCACCTGAAGCTATTAAAGAATTTGAAAAGCAATTTTATACACAAAATAAGTTCGTGGAGGTTTATGGTATGACGGAATCTGCGGTACTCGTAACGGTCAATCCCGCATTAGGAGAGAAACGCATTGGCTCTGTCGGGCTTCCTCTTCCGGATACGGAAGTCATACTAGTAGATGTTTCAACAGGAGAAGAAGTTGAAGTTGGACAACCGGGTGAAATTTGTCTTAAGGGTCCTCAAATTACTCACGGATATTATAAAAAGCCTGAAGCAACGGTGCAAACTTGGATCAATGGATGGCTCCACACGGGCGATGTGGGAATCTTTGACGAAGATGGCTATTTAAAAATTATAGACCGCACGAAAGACATGCTAAGCGTGAGCGGATTCAAGGTTTATAGTGTCCATGTAGAGGAAGTTTTGACAAAACATCCGGCCATCCAATTGTTAGCCATTATTGGGGTACCGGATCCAAATCGTCCGGGCAGTGAAATTGTCAAGGCGATCGTGCAATTGAAGCAAGGAATTGAAGCAACGGAAGAGGTGAAGGAAAGCATACAGAAATTTGCGCAAGAAAATCTTGCTAAATACGAGGTACCGAAAATATGGGAATTTCGCGAGGAGCTTCCGTTAACATTAGTTGGAAAGGTGTTGAAAAAAGCTTTAAGAGAAGAAGAGGCACGGAAATAAAGAGATTCTTCTTTTAATTTTTTTTTATTTTCTATTCCTTTATTTTTCTCCATGACGTTTTATTTCTCCAAGGTAAGAAAGTATTATTTTTAGAGGAACATTTATTAACATCAAAAAAAATTGGATAAAAAAGGAGTTATTTGAACAATGATTGATGAGAAATTAATGGATTACATGTATGATTTCATAAAAGATATTTGCGAGAATATTGGGCCGCGAGAGGCAGGAACGGAGCAAGAACTTTTAGCAGGAGACAAAATAGAAGCGGAGTTCAAGAAATTTTGCGATACGACCAATCAAGAAGAATACATGAGTAGTCCGCACGCATTTTTAGGCGGAATAAGGTATAATGCTCTTTTGGTGCTTGTAGCAATAATCTTATATTGGTTAGTTCTATTAAATGATTTGAGCATGATTTTTTTATCCTCTCTCTTAGAGGTGACATTTCTAATCCTTGCCATCATTCTCATCTTGATTGCCGTGAGTTATTTCATTTTAGAAGTCATGAAATATTATGAAGTTTTTGACATATTTTTTCCGAAAAGAAAATCAAGAAACGTGATTGGCATCATTAATCCTTCCGGAGAGGCAAAAAGAGACATGATTTTTTCCACACATCATGATTCTGCTTTCGAATTCAATACGTTTTATTATTTAAAGCGATTCGGACAGGTCATCATCAACGTGGGATATGTCGGCGTTGCCGTTGTATTAATTGGTATCATCTTGAAAGTAATTTTTCTTTTCTTAGATATTTCTCTTCCCTTGCTATTTCTAGTTCTTGGGATCGTTTTTGCTTGTTTTACACCCATAGTTTTTGTTTACGTGTTTTTCCATGGATATAAACCCGTCCTTGGAGCATTCGATAATTTATCAGGAGTTGCGGTATTATTAGGAATCGGAAATTATTTAGCTTCGAAAAAAAATGATCCCTCAATTTTTCCCCAGTCAACGCGTGTTTTACTGGTAAGTTTTGCGGGAGAAGAGGCGGGGCTTCGAGGTTCCAAGCGTTATCTTCGGGCTCATGAGGATGAATTGAAAAAAAATAATGCGGTTGTCGTTAACATGGATAGCATTGGTAGCACCAAGGTGATAATCATTCACGATAAGGAATCGGGGATTGGTGCTAAGCATGACCCACGAGTGTATGAAGAACTATATGATATTGCTAAGAAAATTAATCCTAGCGTCAAAATTGCTCCATTGCCCTTTGGTGCCACGGATGGGGCAACTTTCTCTAAAGCGAGCATTCCATGCGCCTCATTGGGCTCTTTGAATTTAGTAGATGAGTTAGTTCCTTATTATCACACGCGATTAGACACGCCCGATGTCGTGGAAAAAGAAGCGTTGGGGCAATTTTTAAAAATTTGCCTTGAATATTTAAAACGAATAGATAAATAAATCTATTTAATTTTTTTATTTAAAAGCACTCCAAACAGCCTAAATTTCAATAATTCGCCCGAGAAATTTTTTTTTGAAGTAAAAGTAAATTGAAAGCAAATCCTCTTAATTATTAAAAATTTTTAAGGTATTCTAAATAGGGGTCTATAATTCCATGAAGGATGGATTTTCTCGTTAATATTAATATTAAGTAGCGGGCGTCCGTGATTTTAGACAAGAGGATGGTATTATTATCCAATTCTGCAATGATTTGCTTGAAGCTTTCATTTCCTATGAGGATTCCCAATTCTTTTGAATTTTGTATAATTTTACTTAAATTTTCAGGAAGGGAGTTAAGATTGACGGATTCCCTAAAGAAATGATCTATAATGGAACCATCTTGAGAAATATAAAAAGCACCCATTAACTTGGCTTTTTCAGAGAGTTCTTTTAAGATATTTTTTAAGTCAGTGTTAACATTCACGTGTATTAGCCTATTTTCTTTAAATTTTTATAAAAACCCGCTTCTAATACATGATACTTAAGTGAAAATGGGTCCAGAAACATTGTTTTAAAATTTTACATGTAAATGTAATTTTCCATTCTTTATAAAACTAAACTCCTTGTAAAGAGAATTATTAAGAAAGGAAATTTAAGACAAAAAGAAAGGGTACTAGTAATAAAGGAGTTCTTGAATAACAAAAATATATTGAATTTTTTATTAAAGAAATTAAGCTTGTATTTTTTTTAATTCATCATTCATTAATTAATCATTATATTTTTATAGGCAATTCCCGTTATAATTTTATAATTAATGTGTTTAATAAAAGACACTTAAGTGAAAAAAAATGGACGAAATTGAAGGTGCTATTAGAGAATCAAACCAAGAGTTCATTGAAAGAGAATTGCGCCCATTTTTGAGAATTCCGAGTTTTACACATAATCATGAGGGGATTAAACGTGCTAAAAATTTCATCTTAGAATATATTGAAGAAATTGCCTCCGAAATTATCAAATATCCTCCTCAAATCAACCCTTTAATGATAGCCAAAATTCAAGGTACCGGTGAAAAAGGATTAATAATCTATACCATGTACGATACTCAACCAATTAACAATGAAAAAGATTGGGTTAGTGCTCCTTTTGGAGCAGAAATTTTAACTTTACCCGAACTTAACTCTTTGGGTAAATGCGTGGTTGCTCGGGGGGCGTATAATTCCAAAACGCCTCTTTTAGCATTCCTAAATATTGTTAAAATTTTAAAACACCATGAGGTGCTGCCCCTTACCCTTTACATCATTTTTGATGGAGAAGAAGAACTTGGCTCTCCTACTTTGCTTGATCTTCTTGAAAAAAATCAATTATCATTTACTCATTGCTCGGGCGCCTATTATCCTGCAGCAAAACAATCCCTTAATAAAAAAGCTGTATTAAAATTAGGATACAAGGGAATTCTTTCTCTTTCCTTTAACCTGGATACATTGAATAATATCACCCATTCTTCTTTTAAACCCATGATTCCTAATGCTGCATCTGAATTACTTTCTCTATTAAAAATAATTTACGATGATGGCCAATTCCACCTCAAATGTTTAAACCAATCCCTGAAAATTTCAGAGGTGGATCTAGCAATGATTAAAAACATAATTAACGGAATTAGCTTGGAAAAATTTAAAAAAAAAGTTGGAATTAACACGCTCCTTGAAAGAGATTTCGAACAAGCTTTTATTAAATATTTATACCAACCTACTTTCAATATTTCCACATTTAAAGCCGGATATTTGGGAACCGGCATCCAAAATATAGTTCCTAATACTGCCACCTGTAATCTTGACATTCGTCTTCCTCCCAATTTTTCGATTGAAGAAGTTTATGACGAAATTTTTCAAAAAGTTAAAAAATTTAAAAGTTCTCATCCCTTTCATGTAGAAATGATTAAAAATAGCGGGTACGAGGGTTCCAGAACTGATATGGAATCTCCTCTCGTAAAAAGTTTGATAAAAAGTTTTGAAATCATGGGATACTCTACAGAAATCTGGCCGTTTAGTGCTGCAGCAGCTCCTTTGAGCGTTATCAAAAAGAAACTCGGAAAAGATTTCTTAGTCGGAGGATTGGGAATAGGAGGGCATGCCCATGGTCCCAATGAATTCATTCAATTGGAATCCATCCTTCCCATGCGCATGTCTTATTATTATTTTTTAATGGAATATTCGAATCATTTAAAAATGGAATAAAGGAAGATATGGTTTTTGAATCAAGAACTCTTTTCTTCTTTATCTTGTTTGTTAAAATTTTTATAATGTTTCTCTTATATGTTAATTAACATTATCATGAAAAAATTTTATATTAACTATTGATACAAATGGCGCCCTTAGATTACATGTTTAAAATATGTATTTTCGGCGATGGCGGGGTGGGAAAAACTACACTTCTGAACCGCTTTTTAACAGGATTGTTTAAAGAAAGCTCTCAGATGACAATCGGTGTTGATTTCCATATTAAACGGGTGGAAATAAATGGAAAAAAAGTTTCTTTGCAAATATGGGATTTCGCCGGAGAAGATAGATTCCGATTTCTATTGCCAAGCTACATGATTGGTGCTAATGGAGGAATTTTTATGTATGATATCACGCGTTATTCAAGCATAAAAAATTTTAAAAATTGGCTGGAAATTGTGAATAAGAGATCTTTAGAAATACCAAAGAGAATTCCAATCATAATGGTCGGAGGAAAATTAGATCTAAATGAGAGGAGATCTATTAGTCGAGAGGCTGCATTAGAGATTGCCGAATCAAACGGGTTAAATGGTTATATTGAATGTTCATCTAAAACAGGTGAGGGTGTTGAAGAAGTTTTCTTGATGATCACGCGATTGGTAATGAAAGATGCGGGATTCCTATGAATAAGGGGCTTAATTCCATAATAAGAGAGGAATCTGGGCTCATTCATTCTCGATTTTTTAACAAGATATTAGGAATTAACCATGCCTTTTAGGTTTTAAAGTAAGAAATCACGCATGTTTTTTTTAATTGAATTTATTCCTATGAAAACCTAAAATAGAAAAAGCCTTCAATAAGAATGAACCTCATGTTAGAAATATGTTTAAAATTATTGTTTTAAAAAAACCTTATATTCAAATATTTTTATGGGATAAAAAATTCATGTTAAATGCTTAATATATCATCATGAAAAAAATTCAGACATGCTAAAATTAAATTAAAATAAATTTTATCCAACTTAAATAGAATTTTTAATCAGGAAATCGGAAAACTCATGAAAAATTTATAATCTTCCAGTAAAAAGGATATCTTATTAAAATACTAAATTTTTTTCTCAACTAAATTTAAGTTTTTCAATTTAATTGACAGAAAAAGTCACAATTCATTTTTTTATGAAATTAACATCAGCTAGGAATTAAAAAATATAAGCAAATTCCCTATTTCTCTAAGATGACTTATAATAATTCAATCATTAGCTAATGGAGCGTTTTTTTGAAAGAAAATTTTTTATTTTTGATTGAACATCCCGTCTGTTCAATATATCTTCAATAATCGGTTAATAAAATGTCAAAAATGATTCAAAAATTGTTATAAAATTTCAAGTTGAAATTTTAATTAATTTATTATTAAGGGCTAAATGGGACTCTAGTGTCCTTAAATAGTAAAAAATTCAAAATATAAAAGATCTCATTATAATTAGAATGATGTTTTTGAAATATGTCGGTTCCGTGATTATTTTTAATCATTTTTAACAAAGACGTGAATTTTACATGACTAATTAGCCAGAATTTTTAAAAAATAAAAGAAATCTTGAAAATTTTATGAGAAAATAATGAAAATTTTTAACAAGTTGAATTTAATAGGATATAAATCGTGAGATATGAGGAGATAAAAACAAGATTCAAAAAAAGGACTTTTTTCATTGTTTATCAAGCTTGCTTTTCAATTCATGACTGAAACTTAGTTTACTAGAAAATTTTAACTATAATTAATTTGAAAAGTAAAAATTTTAAATCCGGGCCACCGAATTCTCAATTTTTAAAGATTTCATCCAAGGAATTCACGATTAAGTCGGGAATGCATTGTTTATCTTCCAAATCCTTAACTTTTTCTGCCATGCTTTTTGATAAAACCCCCGTTAATACTGCTATGGTTATGATGCCAGCACGATTCCCCGCTAAAATATCCGTTTCTAATCTATCTCCAAAAATGCACGCTTGTTCGGGGGAAATTCCATGATCGTTTAATATGAGTTGGATTCCGTATGGATTGGGTTTACCAAATATTTTTACAGGTTTTTTTCCCGTACAAACTTCCACAGCCTTAACCATTACTCCTGCTCCCGGCATTAATCCGTTTTCTGCAGGTAAGGTCGCATCAGAATTAGTAGCAAAAAATTGGGCATTTCCATCCAAAATGCATTTTTGAGCAATGGCTAATTTGTTATATGTAAATTTGACATCTAAACCAACAATCACGAAATCTATCATGTTATAATCACCGGGATGGGAAATGACTTCATGGCCCATTAGTTTTAATTCTTTCTTCAATCCTACATCCCCAATGATGTAGATTTTAGCATGTTTCTTTATTTTGCTGATTTCTGCAGCTGTGATATACGCACTGGTATAAAAATCGGAAATCGTGCTTGGAATGTTAAATCGTTTTAATCTCTCAACGTACATTTCCCTGGAAAGGGTAGAATTGTTGGAATTATAAATTATTTTAATAGAATGCTCTTTTAATTCTTGAATAACTTTATCTGCATTTCCAATTAATTTTTGACCTCGATATATAACGCCATCTAAATCAAAAATCGCTAATTTAATATTTTTTAACTCCTCAATTAATTCTCTCATGATGATTATTCCTCCTAATTTTAAAACTATTTTATTAGAAATTTATAGCTTTTCTCATTTACCATCCAATAGGAATGCCGGTTATCACGTGAAATAAACCAATACTTACCGTTAGGATTATTGGGTTTAAAATGTTATCGGCAATATATAGTGGGAAATAGTCAATTAATAAGAAAACAATCGCAGCAATTAAGGCATATATAGGGCCCATGAAAAACAATGCAAAAATATACGCACTGATAAATCCGATGGAGAAACCCTCGACGGATTTAATTTGACCATTTAAACATCGGACTTTATGTTTTCCACACTTTTTACCTACCACTGCGGTTAAAGCGTCAGATATGCAGGCAATCGTAATCGCAGAAAAAACCACGGCGGCACTTACGAATCCAATCAAATACAAGATGTAACTAAAGAGTACGCCCGAAATTAAATGGATTTGGGGTCCTGAAGAATTTAATTCTTTTTTTCTTAAAACTGCTCTCGTTAAAATGTTTAAAATGGAGTATTGGGGGCCAAATAGATTTCTAATAGAATCAATGATAATGGCAAAAAATAAAGCGCCTACTAAGATAAATAACGTTAAATCAATCACCGCTCGAAAATCATCGCGTCCATAAGGATACGTGGAAATATCTCCCCAGAGAATTGAATACAAGTACCGTGTTTCTTGAATGAAATCAAGAATCCCATTATTAATGAGCATGGTGATGGGAGGTATGAAAAAAAAACCATAATAGGCAATTACGATAAGGAAACCCAATAAATGAAATGATTTTCTAATTACTTCAGTTTTTAAAGATGTATGTTCCTTGTAAGGGTTTTCACTAATGAGATACCTCACATATTTACGAAATTTAGAATTTAATTTTTCTGCTTCCGTTGATATGGTATTATTTTCTTGATTGATTTTTTTAATTTCTATTTTAATGAGGAAGATAAAAATGAGATTTATCACGGCAATGATTCCAATCCAAAAGACTAAAAATCCATTAAAGGGGTGGACGAAAAATCCTATAAAGGCATTATATAACGCAAATATTATAAAAATAATGCCACATGCGATGGTGGAGCTGGCACCATAACGATTTTCGGATTTAAACCCCTTATTAGCGATGAAAAATAAAATACATGCGAATATTAGAAAAAAGATTGTAATAATATTAGAATAAATGCGGTCTGCTATTAACCACGACTCCATTGTTACAAAAATATTTCATTCAATAATTAATCTTCGAAAATTTTGTTAGTAAATTTATTATTCTTAAAAGATTTTTACTCTTGTAAGATATGGCATTTCTCACGAGATAGATATATAATATGAGAATTTTTCTAATGCATAAAATTTTTTGAATTAACGAGCGAAATTAAGAAAAAGAGTATTTTTCATGAAAAAGTCATTTATACTATCGGCAAGAAGAATTTTTTTCAAGGGATTCATTCGGGATATGGCAATAACCCCCCAAGGATTCATCTATTTCTTATTAGCTTTCCTGTTTAGCATGTTTATCATCGATTATGTATATCTCTCTTTTTTAAGTTTCAATCCTGAAAAATTATTATCAATATTAGGAGTAAACTCGCTTCTTACCATTTTATTATCTATCATCTTTTCGGGATTCATCGTAGATAAAATAAAAGATAGAGTGAAATTACTCGTAATTTGTTCCTTTTTCACGCTTTTAGGATTTATATTAATTAATTTTGGAACTATTTTTGAAACAATTGGATATTCCTTGATGCTTTTTTTTGTTGGATTGTATTTAATTGATTTGCTTACCATCCTTACCCACGAATCCACCATTCTAAATAGAGGGCGACTCCTCGGATATGTTTCTTCTCTTTCCCTACTCAGCGCCCATCTAATTATTGTTTTTACCGATAGGAATTATATCATTATTTTCTTCTTAAATAGTTTCATTTTTTTAAGTCTTTTATTAATTTCCTTACAATATGAATATAAAGAAACGGAAGAGCGATTAAGAAGTGATAAACGATTTTGGCATGTGATTTTCACGCCTCCCATTTTTGGATATATAATGAGTTTTTTAGTTCTTGGATTTGTTTTGGGGAATGCATATCCTCTTGATGTTAAAATCTTGATCAATCCAACTCTTTTTATCTTAATCTTGACTTTTTTCTTCCTCTTATCTGGAATTAGCTTGGATAATCTTGGAAGAAAAACCAGTTTCACTATCGGTATTTTAATTTTATCTTCTTTAATCATTTTTTCAGGAATTTTTAAAGAACTTTATTCAGAGATTTTCCTTGGAATTTCCATTCCCATCATCTTCATTATCTTATTTACTCTAACGGGAGATTTTTCCACGGAAAGAATGACGCTCAAATATAGAGGAAGGATAACAAGTATGTTTTTGCTTTTTGTTATTATTGGATTCATCGGGGGGATTCTCTTAAGATATTTTTTAACCTTATATTACGTGCTCAATCCGCAATTTTATTGGATTCCTGAATTAATTAATGGAATTAATTCTCTTTTATTAATTGGCTTGTTAGTGTGGATCATGCCCCTTTCAGAAATTTTAACCTCAAAAGAGGCTGATTGGGCGGTGACCCTAAAAAATTTATACGTGATTTACAAAAATTCCACGTGTCTTTATGCGAAAGATTTCATTCAACCTTCACCTTCAATTTGTACTCAAACTCTTAACGAAGATTTAATCTCCTCAGGTTTCAAGGGCATTATCGATCTAATTTCTGAAATTACAAAAGAGAAGCGTCATCTCAGAATAATAGATAAAGAAGGCTCAAAAATCTATTTTTCTTACGGAAAACATGTCATTATCGCCTTAATTTCGACCAAAATCTTACCTGTCTTGTTTAAAAAACTTGAATTATTTACAAAGGCTTTTGAAAAACAATTCTCGAAAGAATTAGAATATTTTAATGGCAATATTCAACCCTTTTTAGCAACGGAACAATTAATCTTGAAATATTTCAAGTAATTTTAACTTCTCTCAATTTCTGTTTAATCCACTAAAATATTCTTATTTTTAAAAAGTTATAAATGCGCTCACAAAATTAAAGCTCATAATGTATGAATTGAAGTTTGCCAAAGATCTCTTTCATTTCATTAAGACTTCTAAACTTATCACCAGAAAAAATAAAATTTCTCCGCATTTATAGAATTTCTTATTAATATGTTCAAGGTTATTTATCTAATACTATCAAATTAAGAATAAAGACCTATTTCTAAATGACCTATCACATAAAGTTTATTTAAAAGAAAATTATAATAATTATAACAATGTATACTTAGTAAAGATTAAATAGACATGATTAAATTATTTAATTTATTACTCATCATATATTTTTAATATTATAAATCTAATTATGTTCTGGTCATGAAATATGGAGAATTTGGATACAACTGAAACTCTCGAAGAAATTTTAAAAAATCTTTCCACGGGGATCCCGGAAATAATCTCTGCCGCAATCGTGAGCGTAGAAGGGCTTCCCATCGCAAGTGCACTCCCAAATGATGTTGACGAGACCCGCATTGCAGCAATGACCGCTGCCTTGCTTAGCCTCGCCGAGAGGGCTGTTCATGAGATGAAAAAAGGTGAATTTGAGCAGCTCCTCGTCAAGGGCTCGGATGGCTATTTGCTCGTGTTAGCTGCGGGCATGAATGCAGTGCTTACAGTTTCCACGACTAGTGATGTCAAATTGGGATTAATTTTCTTGGATTGTCGTAGAACATGCGAAAAGATCGCAAAATTGATTTAGTGAACAAGCACCAGAAGCATTAAATAAACATCTTTTCGTGATATCTTTTTACTGAATAGAAATCTTCTCATTTCATTTTATTATCTTTTATGAGTAATATTTTGTTGGGTTCTTTTTTTATAAATGTTAAATTTACAAAATTAATGATGCACGTGGTTAGCATGAATTTATATTTCGCTTGGTTTTCATGCTATCTTTATGGAATGAGGTGAGATTCACATTATTAAAATCTTTAGCAAAAGTTCATTAAAGGCTTATCTTGAATTTCCACACATGAAATGTTAAGAGAAAAATATTAATTTCATGGTACATTTCCTCCTCTAACTATAGTTTATCGAAGTTATTGGTGCATGTGCCATTTTTAAATTATTTACATTAGTTTCTAGAGTCGAGATACCCCCTTTTCTTTTTGATCAAGAGAAAGATATTTCCGCACGGATCATTTTAGCAGAAGATTATGAAGGGATCATCACGAAAGAGTACGGGTTCATCATTGCCGTCGTGGATGTTTTAGATGTGGGGGCAGGTATTGTGATTCCCGGAAATCCTAATACCTTTCACGAAGTGGAATTTCGAATTCTCACGTTTAAGCCCATGATTGGAGAAATCGTGGAGGGGGAGATCGTAGAGATTGTAGATTTTGGTGCTTTCCTTCGATTAGGGCCTTTAGATGGCCTCATTCACGTTTCACAAATCTGCGATGATTTTATTTCTTACGAGCAAGTTGGAAATCGATTTATTGGAAAAGAAACGGGAAAAGTCTTGGAAGTAAATGATATTGTCAGAGCGCGAATAATCGCCGTATCTTTAGGAACAGGGAGAAGCGGGAAATTAGGATTAACCATGCGGCAAAAATTTCTCGGAAAATTGGATTGGATCCAAGAAGATATTGAAGATGAATATGCAGAACAAAAAGAAGGAATTAAAAAAGAGCAAAAAGCTTGAATTAGGAGGTGAATCGTGTCATGAAAGAAAAAGCGTGTAAAAATTGCCATTTAATAACCAAGAACCAAGATATTTGTCCTAAATGCAAGACACACTCATTATCAGAGGATTATAGCGGAGAAGTCATTATAATTAAGCCTGCGGATTCAAAAATCGCGGAATACTTGAAAATTCGCGTGCCTGGAAAATATGCACTAAGGGTACGATAATTCTATTTACTTTTTTATCCGTGTCATTAAAGAAATAGCTACAAGTCCTGTTATCTTTTTTTAATGCAGTTTCTTCTTAATTTATATGAAGTGAATGTTTTTAACATTTAATAGTCCTTTTTAATTGAGAGAGATGAAAAAAAACCTAAAAATATCAAAAGAAAAAAGGAGTATGTTTTCCATGCCCTTGGGCGAATTAATCGTGGGCACCCGTGCCGACACTATTCCCATTGTAGTCGAACGCGTGAAGAAGTTTTCACATTTAAATATTAAAATCCACGTGGTCGGCGATATAGTGGCTCAAGATTTTCTTTCAAATTCTTATTTATCAAAATTCATCCATACCTGTATTATTGATGAAAAAACACAGCGCAAAAAGATTGATCTATTTTCTCCTACTGCATTTGATGCGATCATTGAAATTGAAAACCCTGCCGGAACGATTCAAGAAAAAGCATGGTGCTGTATAAAATCAGCCATAGAATCGAAAAAAAGAAATTTAATTAAGGTCACGGAGGGAGAAGAAGACTTATTAGTATTACCCCTTATCTCGGAACTACCTTTAGAGAAAGAACAAGTTCATCTCGTATTTTACGGACAACCTCCCCTTACTGACGCCGAAACGCCCATTCCCGAAGGCATCGTGATGGTGGTGGTAGATAAAAGGATTAAGAAAACCGTTCAGAGATTTTTAAAATTAATGGATAAAGCTTGACCTTATTAATTTTTCTCAAGAAGTTCTTCCTTCCGCTTGCTCTTTCCTTTTCTTTAAGCGGTATTTCCATGAGATGTATAGCAAGGTTATTAATAAAGCAATCGTCATGAATAAAGAAATAAAATACAAGATCAAATAAAATCCAACCAAGATTGTTTTGATCCAATAATAATAGAGAATATTAAAAATTACGAGGAGACTCTCCATTATCACGATAAATTCTACCGATTTTTCAAAGCTTTTTTTCATGAGCATTCCTTTTAAAAAGAAAAATTTTATTTTTTATCCCATCTTTTAATTTTTAATATGGAATGTTTCTTTAATTTAATGGATTGTAAAAATCACCATAAAACCATGGTTATGCATGTCGCTTGATATCGAAATTATTGAAAAGAAAAAAAATCCCTTGATAAATAGGCTGGAAGTCAAGTTCAAAATCAATCATTTTGGCCAAGGCACGCCCAATCGCTTGGAAATTAGAAAAAAAATAGCTACTTTACTTCAAACAAAAGAAAAATTGACTATTGTTAGAAAAATTAAAACTCATTTTGGACATGCCTATTCAATTGGAATCGTTCATGCTTATGAAGATCCTGAAGAACTTCAATTCTACGAACCATTTCACGTTCAAGTGAGAAATGTTCCTCAAGAAAAAAGAGAAGAACTTTATAAATTAAAGAAGAAAAGATCTTCCTATAAAGAATTATTTGACTATCAATAAAGATAAATTCCCTTATCTAAGGTCAGAAAATGTCAAAATTTTATAAAATTGAAGATGGAAAATTAATTCGAACACACAGGACATGTCCAGTTTGTGGGCCATCCGTGTTCATGGCAAATCATTACGACAGATATCATTGTGGTAATTGCAAATATACGATATTTAAGAGAAAAGAGAAAAAGACAACTACTAAAAAAGTGGTAAAAAGAACACCCAGGAGAAGAACGAAATCAAAGTGAATAAATTTTCCACGTACGTTCATTTTCTTAAAAATCTCATTTCTTCTTTCTCTTGAAAAAAAAAAATACGCTCTTTATAGAGATATTAGTTTAAAAATGTAAATCTCATGTTAATGAAATTATTCAATCCTTTCGCTCCTATATCAATTCATTCGATATTTTTGGATTGTAAAACCTCTTCAAATTTTTTATCTAAATTTTCTTTCCTCATTTTCATGTTTTATCCTTTTTTTATTTTTTCAATAAGCGTTAATTTTAAACGCCTTATAACTGAAATTGAGAATATTTGTTAATTTTATCCAAAAAAGAAGCTATAATTTTTTAATAGGTATGAAAAAATCATAAATAAGGGGATCTAGATAGAATATTGGATGAAGAATTTTTAAAAATTAATCTTGGTTAAGATTTCTTCATGATTTTCCTTGTAAAATTCAAATAATTTGTTAAATATTTTAGGAAAAAGGTTTTTAGTACCCTCAATTTTGAATAAATTGAGATTTAAAATGGATTAAATCATTTTCAATTCATAATAGAAGATTATCTGAAGCACGTATAATCTAAATTAAATAACGTCTTTTTGACTTTATTTGAATTTACAAATTCCAAAAAAATTTTTTCCATACTTCTTTTTATCAATTAAACATTTATTTTTTTCTTGAGAGTCCTTTTTTTAGTCGTCCGTAATTATTCATGATTCTTTGAGGGATTGAAAATTATAGCTTTAGGAATAGAATCAACAGCGCATACTTTTGGTGTAGGGATAATAGATTCTAAAGGGATTGTAAGAGCATCCATTAATAATGTATATATTCCTGAAGTTGGGGGCTTACATCCCGTCCAAGTGAGAGAGCACCACATGAATAATTTCAAGGAAATAATTTTGAAAGCATTACGGAGTGCCCATATCTCATTAAACCAGATTGATTTAATTGCTTTTAGTCAAAGCCCGGGATTAGGTCCTGTCCTAAAGATTGGTGCTTTAATAGCGAGAACGTTGAGTCAATTGTATGACATTCCTATCGTGGGAGTAAATCATTGCATAGCTCATGTTGAAATTGGACGCTTGATGTGTAAAGTAGATGATCCTTTAACTTTATATGTTTCTGGAGGTAATACCATCGTAAGTGCTTTTGAATCCGGAAGATATCAAATATTTGGAGAGACGTTAGATTTACCCATTGGAAACATGCTTGACTCTTTCGCGCGCGATGCGGGCTTAACTCATCCTGGTGGCCCTAAAATTGAACAATTAGCGTTAAATTCTAAAAATTACCTTCCGCTTCCGTATGTAGTGAAAGGAATGGATCTCTCTTTTTCGGGCTTATACACTGCAACAAAACATTTAATCATGGCTGAAGAGTTTAATAAAAAATATAACTTAGAAGATATCGCTTATTCCCTTCAAGAAACAGCATTTGCCATGCTTACAGAAGTCACGGAGCGAGCATTAGCACACACGAAGAAAGAAGAGGTTTTACTGACGGGAGGTGTCGCAGCAAATAAGCGATTACAAGAAATGATTGAATATATTAGCATGGAACATGATGCTAAATTCCACGTGGTACCTTTAAAATATGCGGGGGATAATGGGGTCATGATCGCATGGACCGGAATTTTACAATATCAAGCTCGCGGCGGAGATGAGCTTGATCAAACCATTATTAAACCCAAAGAAAGAATGGATAACATTCCCATTCCATGGAGGAGCGAATGAAATGAATGCAGTAGCAAAAAAACAAGAGATTATAAGCAAAGGGGCTGAAGCTACTTTATTTCAGGGATATTGGTTTGGAAGAAAGGTGATTTTTAAACACAGAATCCCCAAAAAATATCGTATTGAGAAATTAGATCGGAGGATAAGGATTTCTCGCACGTTAAATGAAGCACGAGCTCTCATTAAAATTAAAGAATTAGGGGTAAATGTCCCTCAAGTATATGAAATAGATACGAAAAATTTCATCATTGTCATGAAATTCATTGAAGGAATTAAATTAAGGGACATCGTAGATGTTCTATCCGAGGATAAATTAAAAATGTATTTCACTAAAATAGGAGAAATGATTGCTCTTCTCCATTTTAATGGACATGTTCATGGAGACATCACGACGTCTAACATAATAGTTACAAAAAACGAATCTCTTTTCTTGCTGGATTTTGGATTACATGAATATTCCGATACTATTGAGGATAAAAGCGTAGATCTTCATTTATTTAAAAGAGTTCTTCTTTCTTCCCATGGAAAAGTCTTCCAAAAAGGCTTTAACTATTTTCTTGAAGGATATGCAAAGAAAAGTGAAAAGTTAGGATTTAAAGAGTTTAAGCAAATAATAAAAAATGTTTCTGTAATAGAAACGAGAGGAAGATATGTTAAAAAAGAAGAACGATCCTGAACTTGAGCGTTATAATTAAATTAGTCATGAAATTCATGTTTCTATATGGGAAATAACCCTTTCTTCTAAAGAAATTAAAAATAAAAAAAATTCGCCAAAAAGAGCTAAATAGAATTTAAGAGCTATCTCCTCTTGATGATTTTTATCCAATAAATTAAAAAAATTAAATATTTACTCTTACCTGCCCCTTCGCAATTTCCGCGCTTCTCGTTCCACTTCTCTTAGAATCACTATGTCATTTTCCATGATTGGTCCCTTCACATTTCTCGTCAAGATCCGATTTTTATCAGGACCTTCTAAAATTCGGACCTTCACTTGACTGATTTCTCCGGTCATGCCGGTTCGCCCTATAATTTCGATAACTTGGGCAGGAATGGACATGTCCTCCATTACGGAGCCTTTTGAAGTGTTTAATTTTACCATTTTATCCTAACCACTTACTTTTTTAAACTTTCAAGATCTTTAATGATTTTTTCTAATTCAGATTCATTTCCCGTTCCTACATTTTCAATCGCCACGGCAGCAGCGGCAACTCCAATTTTTACGGCGTTTCCTAATTCTTTTTTAGAGGACACGTATCCATAAGGAACTCCTTTTTCCTCGCACAATAGAGGAAGATGATAAACAATTTCCGGTGGTGAAACATCTTCAGCAATAATTACCAATTTTGCCACTCCTCTTTCAATGCTCTTGGTCGTTTCATTCATTCCCTTGCGAATTTTTGAATCCTTCGTTTCGGCTATTTTGGTTAATGTATTTTTTATAACATTTTTTAATTTATCCGGAACTTTAAATTTCACGTAAGACATTATTTCTCATTCAAATATATGTATATTAATATATTTTCATTAATCATTGATGTTATTGTAAGAACTAAAGTATACTATACAAAATAAAATTTATGATTAATGGCTAAAAGAATGAACTTGAGAATAGAATTAAAAAATTGCTCTGAAGAGATTTTGAAAGTACTTGACCAGCTTTATTGTAACCGGGGAAATTTTAATAATTCATCAATGAGATCTACATGACCGATAATCATGCGCTTGCAGCAAAACCTCTTTATACCTAATTTTTTAAACACCTCTTCAGGAGGCTCTCCTTTTTCAATTAATTCCTTGTAAGGCTCATACACGTGAGCAATTAATTTTCCACAAGAAAAGCAACGAATGGGAATTATCAATTTTTTCCAACAACATGAATTTTAGAATTATGGATTATAAAGAATGGTTCAAAAAAAATTTTATTCTTGAATGGTTGTTTTAAAGATTTTCGGGAAAACCCCTTAGTATTCTTCTATAATTTCAAAAATAGAAAAATTGAGGAAAATATGGGTTTGATTAATCGCCGTTTTATTCTTAAGAATACCTTAAAATGAAAGAAAATGTGGAATAATGAAAGAAAAACGGGAAAAAATTAACTTAATGACAAATTAGGAATGAATGAAGGGTTATTTAAAGAACTGAGAAAAAAAAATCATTGTTTTCCATAATATGCGGTCCATCTGGTTTTTCTCGGATTCTTCTTGTATTTCAACATAGCTTTTCGACATTTATTCGTGCAAAAATTTAATATTTGACCATCTCGTTTTACGTACATGATACCCATTCCAATTGGAATTTGATATCCGCAGAAACTACATTTACGCTGTTTTACCACTTATTTTCACCCATTCCTTTCTTATTATTCCTGTTCCTTTTTAAATAATTCTGCTTCTCCATACTTGATGACTTTTAGATTTATTTGAGTCATATCTGTCGTAATTTCATTTCCTCGCACGGTCTTCCTTTTTTTTTGTCCTTTTCTTTTTGGACGATATCCAATTCCCCTTTTAGAAACCAATATTTTTTTTTTCACGGGACCATGAACATCTTTTCTCATGGGAAAACCACTGGAGTCCGATCCGCCCGTGATTTCAAATTCATAATTAGGAAAACCAATGAGTTCGCCTTTAATCACATCGCCAATTTTCATTCCGGCAAATCGAAACTTCTTTTCATCGATTTGAATAGTCTTACTCAACCCCTTACCGGGTCCAGAATTTCCACCAGAGATGTTAAGCTTATAAACGACGTTTCTCGATGACATGATAATCTTTTATTTATAACTAAGGCGCAATTAATATTCTTAATGTATTTTTTCATAAAAATTTTATGAGTATTGATATTACTAATTATATAGAAAAAAAGGGTCAGAATCTATCATGCAAGTTTTTGAAGTTCACGAAATTGACCAATATCCTTACATGGAAACCAGAGAGGTATTAGAAGGGTTATACATCAAGGATGTCATCATGGAAAAAGGAAAAGAAAAAGTGTTTCTGATTGTTGACCATATCATGAAAAGAATCTGGATATGGAATGGACCCGGAAGTTCCATCAAGCTTCAAGTATTTGGTGCGTTATTGGCTAATAGATTAAGAAATCAATTAAAACTCTTTTATAGAGTATATTTTTTAAACACGCTTTCAGAAAAAGATCCAAAATTCCTTGAAATCATCAATAACAAAATTGGTAAAGGCAGAGCACGAGATATTAAAAAAGAAGATTTTGGAGATTTAGATCAATTGCGAATGAATCCTCCTTATTTAACCATTTTTAAAAGCTCAAACATGCAAAAAATTGTACAACAACTACAAGAATTACCCATTCCCGAAAACATGATAAGAACATTTATAATAATGGGAGGTGCCATCCATTCTGAAGAAGAAATATTTAAAAATTTCGTTAAAGAGGAAAAACTAATTAAAAAACTGGAAAAATTAGGGAGATTAAATAACGGCTTTACCTTTTTTGATGACCAAAATTATTCAACTCGGATTTTAATAAAAAATAATAAAATTGAAGCTATCGAACTCTTTATTAAAAAAGAAGGAATCCCTCCTCCTTTAGAATTAGAAATCCCCATTAATAAGGAAGAAAAATTTTCCAAGGAACAAGATTTTAATTCTTTATTAGAAGCGTTTCACATGCCGCCTCCAGAATTTACTGTAGAAGAGCAAGAGCGAATGGAATTATTTAATAAGATTAAATCTTCGAAAAAAGAAAATGAATGATGATTTTATTAATCAACCCCAAAACATGCAAGAATCACAGCAAAAAAGAGGTTTGCGTTCGAGAACCGAACTTGGGGCTCTTATACTTGGCAGCCATTCTCGATTCCCGTGATATTCCCGTGGATATATTAGATTTGGAGCAATATCGAACCGTTGAGATAAACTCTCTAAATGAGTTGATCAAAGAAAAAACAAGAAAATACCACATCATTGGTATCACGTGCTTAACAAATACATTTCACTTAGCTATTAATATCGCACGAACTATTAAATCCCACCATCCGGAAAAAATCGTTATTTTAGGAGGCCCCCATGCTTCTTTTCAACATGAACAAATCTTGCGTCAATTTGGAGGAAATCGAGGTATAATAGATTTTATATGTATTGGAGAGGCAGAATATTCCTTCTTGAAATTATCAAAACTGCTACTTTCCATGCCAAATTATAAAACCATGTTCCAAAAATTTAAAGAAAAGATAAATAAAATTAAGGGGCTGGCCTTCGTGGGCGACAAGAATAAGATCGTTTTTACTGGATTTTCTAATGAAACAATTGATATGGATTCCTTACCCCTACCCGCAAGATACAAGTTAGAACCGGAAAATTATTTTTACACCGTGGCAAATGTCATTGTTAATCGTGGCTGTCCTTATCAATGCTCCTTTTGTACCAGACAAAAATTATTTAAGAATCGGGTGAGACTGAGAAGCATTTCCTCCCTTGAAGCTGAGATAAGAGATATATTATCCATGCAAACTTATGAATACATTAATTTCTATGATAATTTGAACATTTCTAATGATTTTTTTACAGCATTTTGCAACATGTTTATTACGAATCAATTTAACATTCCATGGGGATGCGAATTACGAGTCGACAAATTAACCGAACCTCAAGTAAAATTGTTGAAAAAAGCGGGTTGCAAGTTAATCGCAACGGGCATCGAATCCGCAAGCAAAACCGTATTAGAAATGAATTTGAAAAAGCAAGACCCTCAAAAAGTTAAAAAAGGAATAATTTTATTAAAAAAACACGAGCTTCCCATTCAAGCATATTTCGTGGTAGGTTTACCAGGAGAAACAAAAGATACGCTTAAAGAAACGCTCCATTTTCTTAAATCCCTTCCCTTGACAAAAGAAGATAAAGTTAATTTTTTCCTCGCTACGCCTTATCCTGGTTCGAGATTATGGAATGAAAAAAAGGAGTTTGGAATTAAAATTATAGAAAAAAATTTCAGGAAATATGATTGTGAACACGTGATCTTTGAGACTAACACGCTTACTCATGCAGATCTCTTAGAAATAAAGAAAGAGGTAAAAAAAATTGAACAATACTACTCACCTCAATAAGAATTTTTGAGAAGATCTTGTTTTCGTGAAAAAATTTAATAATGGACTATAAAATGAATGTTTAATCTTCGTGAAAAATTATAATAATCAAATAGAAAATATGGAAATCTTAATAACTAAATATTTTTATATTTAACATGGAATACATGTTTTTATCAAAATGCCTTAATGAATGAAAATTATAAAGTAATAAAAATTATAATAATTGTAAAAATAAATACGTGTTTATCATGATGGACTCTGCGGAGTATTACGTGGGAGAAGCCTTGATAGGAGAGGGATGTAATTTAGCTCACGTTGACTTGATAATCGGTTCTAAAAATGGCCCCGTTGGCATTTCTTTTGCTAATAGCATTTCCACGCCTAGCACGGGACACGGAGGCCTCCTCTCGTGCATTCGACCAAACTTAATTTCGAAACCTTATACTCTCATCATCCCAAAAGTAACCATTTCAAAAATGGAGGATGCTAATAAAATATTTGGACCGGCCCAAGCCGCTGTTGCCAAGGGTGTTGCAGATGCTGTAGAAGAGGGAATCATTCCTCTTGACAAGCTTGAAGAATGGGTAATCATTGCCAGTGTATTCATTCATCCGGAAGCCAATGATTATAGAAAAATATATCAATATAATTACGGTGCCACAAAATTGGCCATTAAAAGAGCATTAACTAAATATCCTCCCATTGAGAAAATCTTTTATGATAAGGATCGGGCCAAACACCCCGTGGCAGGTTTGCGAGTACCAAGGCTATGGAGACCTCCTTATATTCAAGTTGCGCTAGATCATCCTTCCATGGAACACCAAAAAAAAGTTGTCAAGCAACTACCTAAAAGCGACCGCATCATTTTAGAAATCGGAACACCGTTCCTCAAAAAATATGGCATGGAAGCCATAAGTGAGATTCGTGAATTAGCCAAAGACAAATTCATCGTGGCAGATTTGAAAACACTTGATGTTGGTAAATTAGAAGTCGATTTTGCCTTTGATGCTACAGCAGATGCCGTAGTCGCAAGTGGATTAGCCTCTCCAAAATCACTCGACAAATTTATTCTCGAAGCGCAGCGATTGGGCATTTATGCTTTCATTGATACCATGGAACTTGACGATCCCATTGAAAAATTAAAACAGTTAAAACAAATTCCTAATGTAATCATCCTTCATAGGGCGATCGACGTGGAAATTGGAAATGCGGATTCTGATGAAGCTCAAAAAGTGCAATGGAAAAACATTTCAAAAATTAAGGAATTCTACAAGGATTTAAAACTCGTTTCCGGAAGAGATCGAGTGTTGGTGGGCGTAGCGGGAGGAATTGACCATAGAACTGCAAAATATGCTCTCGATATGAAGGCTGACATCCTAATCGTTGGAAGATTCGTGACTTCTTCCAAAGACATTGAAAATGCCATGAGATTATTGCTGAATACATTACCTGGTTATAGTGACATTGACCTAAAGAGAATTCACTCGGAGGATGACGACCTCTCAGTCAAGCCCACATGGGATTAACCTTGAATAATTTTATATTATTTTTACTGGCTTTCTAAATTTTATTCAATAAATAAAATTTTCTTTTCTCAATTTTTAGAGTGTAATTCATCAACAAAAAGTAAAAGAGAAAATAAAATTAAATAAATATTTTTAATTGCGCATTTTTAACTCATCTGATTGGCCTACTATTCGCAGTAAAAATAGGTCCGATGAATTGAGCATATAATTTTGCATAGGATTCTTGAGTGGATACCATGCTAATGAGTTGAGCTTCATCTTTAGTTGCTGGGGCAATGATGACTTCTTCAGCATCTCTGGTTACAGCATAATATTCTCCGGGTGTTCCTAATTGGCGAAATTGAATGTTGCCTAAGAGTTTCATTTTATTAAGAATGGGACCATACACGCTTAGATCAAAATTGCTCGTGAGCATGAAGCGTGCCGCCTTCTTTTGATAAGCAATTTCAGATACGAATTTAAGAATTTCGGGGATAACTTCAGGTAGAACGATGATAATAGAGGATTTCACGCGATAAATCATGTCTTTTATGTTAGAAATTAATGCTTTCATTCCCACCGTATGCCAGGTGGTAATTTTTGTGGGTTCTTCTATTGCCGCAGACGCACGATAGATTTCTTTTAATTTTTCTTCATTGGTTTCTGCAATATCTGTTGCGTCATTGATTGCCTTGATAAAATTTGCATTAAAATCGGAAAAGATGTCTTTTTCAGCATTAATCGTGCTACCTATCGTTTCAGTTAATTGCTTCTGGAGAGTGCTAGCATTTTCTTGGCATGTTGTTTTATGGGCATTTAAAAGATTCTCGAGCTGAGATTCCATGTCTGCAGAGGCTTCATTCCACGTGGTAATTTGTGAATTAATGTTTTCTGTTACAAACGCTTTTGAATCATCAAAATCCGTGCGTATCTTTTTTAATCGTTCTTCTTCCACTTTTTTCCGCTTAGAAATAAAATTATCAATATCACTGATGATGGATTCCACGAGGTTAGAGACATCCTTCTTTCCTGCGGAAAATTTAACACCTGCATCTTTAACCCAATCTTCATTTTTAATTTTAATATCTTTATCAAAATTAGTATAATGCCTTAAAGTGGTTTCTTCATGTCGTCTCATTTCTTCGCCATGTTGCTTATTGTACTGCGAAAGGGTACTTTCGAGGGAATCTTTTAATTTAACGGTGGTATCAGAACAATCTTTTACGCCTTTTTGAAGCGTGGTATCTATTTCCGAAGCCATGTCTGTAGCCAAGATCTCTAATTGAGCTTCAATGGATCTTTGAGCATCGTCATTTAATTGTTCCGTTTCCTTGAAAATTTTTTCATTTTCAGTTGATAAGGTGGTGGATATTTCATTTTTCAATTCACTATTGGTAGCCCTTGTTTGATCCATGTATTCATTGCATTCCGTGGTAAACGATTCACGCATGGGTTTTGTATAGGTGAGTACATCCCGAATCACGCCTTCATTTCTTTCTTTATATTTTTGCTTCTTACCAATCCAGAAAAAGCCTTTTTTTGCCATATCTTCAGAAAAATCCGTGAAACGGTTTGCATGTTCCAACAAATTATCGATTAATCGTAAAGTAGTATTTTTAAAATTAGTGGTTTGCTCTACCAAGATTTCGTGCCGTTTTTCAATCTTGGCTTTTAAATTGGTTTCTAATGCATTCGTGAAATTTTGAATTTGATTTTCATGAGTTTTCAAGAGCTTAGAGATTTGCTTTTTTAAATCCGTAACGATTTTCTCCATGCGCTCCAAATATTTATCAAGAATCTGCTCCATTTGCGGTTTTAATTCATTAGCGATACTCGCATGCCTCTCCACGTGCTCCTCTAAATTCTTCTTTAATTCAATCTCTAAATCCTTAGTGCGCTCATTAAAATCCTTCAACATTTCTGCAACCATATTGGAGATGCCCTCTTTAGCAGAATTAATCTCCTTCTCATTTTCCTCGACAAAGGCTTTCGATATATTTTTTAAATCCGCATTTAAGAGATCTTTTACCTCATGTAATTTTTGTTCTAATGATTTTAATGAATTCTTGTGGGTCTCCGAAATGGAACTTAATTCCGTATCTAAACCTTGAATATCTCCCTTCAGTTCGGAATGTGTATTTTCCAAGTTTTTATGAAGCTTATTTTCGATAGTTTTATTCGTGGCGGAAAAGAAATCATTTTTTTCCTTAAGGATATTTTTCACTTCTGCATTCTTATTATCCGCATCCTTGAAAAATTCGCTTATTTGAGTTCTTACTGTCGAATCAATTTCTCCCACTTTTTCTTGTTGGACCTCGTCTAAGCGGGAAAATTGAGTCGATTGCTCGATTAAGATGTCGTCTTTAATCTTAGCAATTTCCTCTCTAAATCCAGCCGATTCATTCACGAATAATTCAAAATAAGGTTCAAGCGGAATGTACCTATTTAGTCCCGAAATTGCACCCTCAATTTTTTTAAGAAATCCCTTTTCTTCCAAAAAATTAGTCGTTTCCACGACGGTTTCATAATCAATACCATCTTCCTCCGAAAACATTAAATAGACTTGACTGGGCGTTGCGCGTGGAACTCTTAAATAACCCAAGTATATCCGAATTTGCTGGTCATTTAATCCATATCGAGTAAAAATCTCCTTAGAAAATTCCTTGAGGCTCATAATTTTTTCTATTTAGTTATTTTTATATTTGAAATGTTTAAAAATAACAATAAATAAAATTTAACTATTAAAAAATTCGTTATAATAATAATAAAAGTGGTTAATAAAAATTTAAGCGTGCATGAAATTTTATTTTTTCCATTAGAACTGAGCAATTTAAGATCAAAAAAAATCACGTTTTTAATAGTACCTCATCTCGTGTTTCAGGAGCCTTAGTGAATTTCTCATATCCCTCTTCGGTTATTAAAACCGTGTCAGAATGGCGAAATCCCCCTATCCCGGGAATATAAATTCCGGGCTCTACGCTAACTAACATTCCAGACCGTAAGGGACGGTCATACCCCTCAGCCAAGTATGGAGCTTCATGGCCTGTTATCCCTAAACCATGCCCCGTCCGATGAAGGATATAATTGCCATAACCTTGTTCCGCGATAAATTTTTTTACTTTAATATCTATTTCACTCATGAGTGTTCCCGGCTTCAGCATGCTATAAGCTAATTCCCGTGCTTTTAATATGGTTTCAAAGGGCTTAATGGCCTTTTCTGGTATGGATCCAATAAAAAATGTTCGCTCAATCTCTACTCCGTAGCCATCTACTTGAGCTTGCACGATCGAAACATGAGGTCCCCCTTCTTCGATGGAATCAAAAATCTTAGGAACTAAATGAGGATCATGGGATATAGAGGGCGGCCAAACAATCCCCATGGTTTCCGTGACCTTAAAATTCGCATTAGGAATATCTTTAATGATATAGGAAATCATTGCATTGGTTGCTTCTTTATAGAGAGCAAATAAGAGGGTTTTGGGCTTGCAATTTTTTAATAACACTTTATGTCCTTTATTCACCACTTTACATGCATGAACGCACCTTCCGATTTCATAATCCGTTTTGATTATTCGAACTTCCTCTATGAGGTCTAAAACTTGTATCTTCCCTGGTGTGTGATTAACGATTGCCATCGGCATGGTAGACTCTACTCCTACATTCGCCCTTGAGGGAATGAGGTTACTGTAATGGTCATGCCAATTTTCACCCAACTTGCATGGAAATTCGAAATACACCTCAAAATTTAATTCACATCGTGCTCTCGATTTCACGTGCCCTCTCTCTAGTTTAGGAATTAACATTGTGGGCACGCCCTCTCGGGGGATGACGAGAATAAAAGGACGTTCATGAACATAAAACGCAAAATTCGTGAGATAATAAATGTTAACCGGATCAAAACACGCGTAATAATCCAGGTCATGCTCTTTCATGAGAGCTTGCACGTTCTCTAAGCGGGTGCTCAATTCTTCTTTAGAAGGCGGACTTGTGATCGGTTTTATTTTCTTGTTCATAGTCTTTTTATTACCTATTATTATTTAATAATTTAATGCTTCTTCTTTATAAGAAATTTTTTTCCTTCATGGGATATGGATGAGCCTTTTTCTTTCCTTTAATTAAAATTTATTTCCATAACATTTTCCGGTCATGCTGAGACATTACATTTCAGTTCGTGCATGATTTAGTGAAGGCAGGGGCAATCCTCCATTTCTATGGCTCATGAATATTGTCATTCAAAAAGGTTAACACGAGAACGGTATGTTGACAAATCTCTAGATGACTCCGCTGATTCTGAGGAATTTTAATTTTAGAATTATCGATATTAATTTTATTTTTTTTTATAAGGTAGCAAATTAATCTCAGTTACTACGCTCCAGCTCTAAGATTGGCGACAAAACCACCAAAAAGTTGAAAAAACATGACGATCCATTATATATTAATGAATCGAAAAATTGTGAACGGGACGAGCTGGCATCGGATATAATCTTCCAATATTCTGAAGAAGTAATAAGACAGCTAAGAAACCAATTA
>JALGVJ010000089.1 GCA_029838195.1 Promethearchaeota archaeon | reverse complement strand
CCATTAGTACGGCCCGTGAAACCATTACAGAACGGCACTACACGACCCGAAAAAAAGTGCGGTATTTAAATATTTAGGTTTCCATGTACTAATAAACGAGGTGGTCAGAAAAAATGATGGATGAAAAAAAAACCTATTGGATGGATGAGTACACGAAAGCAGGTAAAAATGCTGAACGTAAATTGGTCTGTGCTGTACACATAATGATATATAAGAGAGATAGGAAAATAGTAGAAAGTTGGGTTGCGGAAGTGGAAAAATTGTTTAAGCTCTTGAGAATTGCTTTTCCTAAAGGGTATGAACGACATGATGTTTATAGGAAAAGAGACTTGCTTTATAAAGCTTGGCTTGAACGACAAAAAAAATTTTTTTAGGTGGTGCAAATAAATGTCGGCAAAAGATTGTTTATTAAGGTTTGCGGAAAGGTTTTTGAAGCTAGACTTTAGGGTACAGCGTGAGATTCTTGAGATATTAACCAAGAATATTCACGATAAGTTAGATTTAGAAGGCGGGAAAATTGATGACCAAACTTGGGTTTATTTACATGATGTTTGGGAATTTTTACAGCAAATTAAAATTCAGATACCTTATAGGAGGGATTAAAAAAATGGACTATTGGATGGATGAGTATGTAAAAGCACGTGGGAATTTGGAACGGAAACTGACTTGTGCAGTTCACATAATGATGAATCGAAATAATAGGGAATTAATAGAAAGTTGGATTGAAGAAGTGGAGGAATTATTTCAGCATTTTGGAATTACTTTTCCACGTGGTCATGACGTGTACGATTATAATAAAAAAAGGGGCTTGTTATATCAAGCCTGGAGAGAATGGATGAAAAATAAATTTTAGGTGGTAAAGAAACATGTCTGTTAGAGAACAAGAAAAAATTGATGGAATATTAAATGGGATGGTTTTCATGATAAAGGAACTTTCACTCTGGGAACAAAAATGGGTTATTAGAACCCTTGAGAGAATGTTCTGGCGGGAAATTATCATGGATGAAGGGCTTACTCCTAAACGCATTTTTGAATTTTACAAGAAAATGGATGATTTGCTCGAAACCATAAACAAGAAGGATTAGGAGGCGTGAAATAATGGAATTTGATTTTAGGGCTAATTGTTGGTATTGCGGTGCTGTTTTAACGTTTAAGAAAGATGTTAGAGTTAGGGTTGATAATGATTTTGAAACCGTGTATCGTGTTAAATGTCCCGTTTGTAGCCTGCGTTATAAGATTCACGTGGCAAAATGAATTATAATTTTTTATTTTTTTTATTTCTTGAAATTCTAAGTTCGATTCGGACTTGGAGCAAGAATTAAATAAATGGTGGTTAAAAAAGTGAAAGAAAGGTATCCATGCCCGTTTTGTAAACGGATTTTAAGAAACGTGAAACGCACTGAAATTAGATTTGATGAAAGATTGGAAGAAGGGGAACTTAGGGAAGTTTATTTAATGGGAACATGTCCTAAATGCGGAAACTTGCGAATCATTCAAACGTTTGTATTGGATGATGATGAGTTTAAATTATTGGACATGGATATAGAATGATATTTTTTTATTTTTTTATTTCTTGAAATACCAGGTTCAATTCGAATCTGGAGCAAGAATTACCATGAAAGGGGTAAAAAAATGTTGGAAAAGAAAAGATTGAAAAAATTAGAGATTTTGGAACGGATATTTAAGACATTGGAATTAATTTCACTTGATTATTTTATTACTTTAAGGGAAATTCGGTTTGACAGCACGAGTCATGAAAATAGAATGGTGCTTGCTGTGGAATGTGAAAAAATTCGGGGAAGCACGCAGTTTTGTTATGTCATTGATATTGATGATTCAATGTTAATCATTACTACATTATTTTCTTATCGCACGGCTTGTCTGGACTTATTTGAGTGTCGTTCCATAAAATTTAAGAGAAAGGTGTTGTAAAAATGTTAGGAACCTTGAGAATTTTATTGGAAAACTTGCGGGAATTGGATGACATGGAGCCTAAAAGACAATTAGAAATCTTAAAAGCCATGCGAAATGAGATAATGTGGTATAACGTGGAATCTGGAGCTATTGGAGGTTGGGCTTTTGGAATGCCTCAGACTTTATCGGAAGTCATGCGGGGGGATTTACTTTACTTAATAGCATCATAACGTGTATTTGTCAGATTGAAAAAGCCTTGAACAAGCGAAAATTACGAATGTAAGAATGGAAATTTTAAATGTTAAATTTTTTTCTTTTTTATTTTATTCTTGATTTAAATTTTAATTAAAAACTAAAAAAAGAAAATGGTTCACTTGAAGTTTGATTGTTTGAAAAGATTTAAAAAAATATTTGTTCTCATTTCAGGAGGCATTGATTCTACTTATTTGTATGAAATTATTAAAAAATGGCACGGTAATCGGGTTTATCCCGTGAATTGCTATAATCCCTATGAAAATAGTGATACCTTGAAACAGATAAAAAATTTAGATCCAAATTTCATTCAAATATTTCCTTCTAAGAACTTAAATTATAAAAAAATATTGAGAGAGGCTTTCTTGAACCTTCCGAAAGCTTTAGAATTGAAAAAGCAAGGAAAATATCATAAAAAAATATTTGGATGTTGCTATTACATAAAGCATAAGGCTTTTCTAAGTCATCCGATGTTTAAAGAAGAGGGAACGGTGGTGGTATCTGGCATAAAGCGTGGAGATGGTAAACAACGAAGGATATTTTTATCTCAGTTGCGAAATGGAACTTTCAAGACATTACCCGAAAAAAAGCCCACTTTTTTCTTGAAACATCGCACGGGTCAGTTGTATTTTTATCCGTTTAGGGATTATAATTTCAAGGAATTACCGAAAATTACCATGAATAGATTGCGAAAAAAATATCCGAATCTCAAGCATTCGGGATGTAAGATATGTCCCGTGTTATTGTTATTTAATGAAAAATCGGACATGTCGAGGTACGAGAAATCTAAGAAATATGCTCAAAATTTGGGCTTGGATGTATCTTTATTTTTAAATTAAGTTTTTTTATTTTTTAAAAAATCTCATTTTACGATAAATTGGGACTGTCTAATGGTTATTATGCGTTATAAAAATATGAATGGCATGGATGTTCTTGATTATGTCAAGATAATGGAAAAGTACGGGACTTGTTTTAATTGCGGTAAAATCTTATATTTTCACGTGAGAACCGTGAAATTATATGAAAATCCTTATTTTTTCAAGGAAAATTTTAAATTTTGTTCCGTAAAGTGTAAGAGGGAATTTATTAGCAAGTTAACAAGTAATGGTAAATATAGAAA
>JALGVJ010000088.1 GCA_029838195.1 Promethearchaeota archaeon | reverse complement strand
CTTCGGAAGAAGCAGGGAATTCTTCGTTATCTGACGCTCTGTTTCATTACTTCCACTTTTTTAGAATATTATCGACTAATGGGGTGTTTTGGCCGGCATTTTGGAAAGGACACGCTCTTGAATACCAAGGGAAAAGAGGTGCGTGCGTACCAGCATCTCATGTTTGAACGGTTTCTCATCTGGGTCTACGAGCAATGTTCGAGAGGGCGGAAGATTCAGGACCTCTTGTGGCAATTCCGTGAAGAGAATTCCCGAAATCATGAGGTCATTCAATTCACTTGTCAGAGCACGCGATTATTGTTGATGTCCGAATCCGCTTGATGTTCGAGTCCCTCTTTTTCATGAAATAGAAAAGCATTAAAAGGAGGAAATAAAAGATCTAACTAACAACCATTAAAAAAATACAAAACTTAAGTTAATAAATTAAATTATATCTTTTCTATGAAAAATTAAATAATTTAATCTTTTCCCATTAAAGGAAATATTAAATTTCATTTTTTAAAGATTCAATCTTAATTTTTAATTTTTATCACATTTTCAATATTTTAATAAAGAATAGCATTATTTTTCTTACATAGTTCACAGATTAATTGACTATTATAGTTCATTGGTATATCATGCTTTATAATATATCGAGCTAACTGATATTTCTTTCCATTCCAAATTTTCAAAAAGGGGGTATCTAAGATATTCCCAAAATCAAATTTTTCATACCAAACACCACAGCAAGGCGATACTGACCCATTCCAATTTATTGTGGTAAAATTCCACAACCAATAACAGTCGTTTTTTCTGATAAATTTTTTTCTCCTTTCTGAATAATTATATTTACTCCAATATTCATTCTTAGGAAGGAATGGTTCTACATTTAAAAATTGCTCTTCATTATTCCAAAGAAGCTCTTTTCCCATATCGCACGATATAGAACTCGGTTCAAACTTGTCGAAACCTATTTTTTTATATAGGTTTTGAGCTTGAGGGATTTCTCTTTCATTAAATTTAGTTACTTTAAAACGCCAGATTATTTTTGGATGAGATTTGCTTTTCAATTTTTTATATTCTTGAATTTTTTTAACATTAGAGATTACTTGAGAGAAATGGCCCCCTTTTTGATATTTATTGAGAGAATCATCACTACATCCGTGAAGCGAGACTATTAATATATCTAATCCAGATTGAATAAGTTTTTTACAGATTGAATCATTAAAAATCGTCAAATTAGAGCTAATGGAAACTAAGATATTGGCTTTTTTTAATAATGCAATATAATCAAATATATTCTTGTTTAATAATGGTTCTCCCCAATTATAGAGCCCAACGGAAAATAGATAGGGCCCTAATTCATCAATAACTTTTAGAACAACTTCTTTTTGCAGAAATCCAATTTTTCTTCCCTTTGCTTTTTGTCCTGATGGGCATAAAAAACAGTTCAGATTACATATAGGGCCCGTTCCTAAAATTATTTGAATAGGATAATTATTAAGGATCAGTGGTTTACGAATTTTCCAATTCCAAATTGCTTTAATTAAATTAATTCTCTTTTTAATTGTCGAATATTTAGAAAAAAGATATTGCTTGCTAACATCCGACAATAAATTTAAACGTTGCTTAACGACACTCATTAAATAAGAATAAGATTTGAAATTAAATTTGTTTGATTTTATAAAATATTACGTTTTTAAAATTTGTTAATTATTTTCATTTTATATTTTATTATTTTTTATCGATAGTTAAGTAAATAAAAAAAATTCCTTGCGAACTAAAGTTCGCTTCTAATCACTAAACTTTTTTCCTTGAATTAATACCTTATCAAGCTCTTGAGCTAATTGTTCCGCATGAGCTCCAAGAATACTGATTTCATGAATGTCTTGTATTCTCCTTAAATTGTTCCTCGCCCTGCGTAAGGCTTTACGATCACAAACTGTAAATTTAGAAGAAGGAAAGGAATTTTCGTGTTTGTAAATGTCTAATCCACAATAACATGCAATTTTCGACCAATCACCACAAAATTTAAATTCTTTCTTACCCATTTATTATACACCATTCTAGTCTAAATGCGATGGCATCCGCTAAAGGGAGAACAAGCGTGATCTCGCTTGCTCAAAAACCCACCCTCCGGAACCATTGCATTTAGAAACTTTTCTTTTTTTCATGAAGAGTCATTACGGGAGCATTAGACGGTTTCTCCGGGTCTTGCCCAAGTTTATTTTAGAGGCTTACCAATGTGCGGCGGCCTAGTGATTTTTGAGCTGGGAGG
>JALGVJ010000013.1 GCA_029838195.1 Promethearchaeota archaeon | reverse complement strand
CTGGACAAAATTGCTCTTCCCGGAGCCCGTGATGCCGCACACGAACACGTGCTGTGTGAGATCGTCGAGGTTTAAATAATAATGGTATTTTTTTTTATTTTTATAAAGAATTCTACCCAATTTTATCTTGCCAACATGACTTTTAGAGCGTGTTGGATATTCTAACTTGATTTTACAATCATTTAAGTTTTGGAAAGAATGAATTAAAAGGGGAAAAGAAAAAATCAAAAGGAACATGAAACCATTAATTTTTAATAAAAAATTAAGATCGGGATCTTCAAGAGTAAATAAATTACGGTTTAATATAATCGCAAAAATGATGGAAACGAGAAGAATAATGGTTCCAAGGCGTAATAATCTAAATTTTTTTGAAAGTGTATATACTTGCTGGTTTTTATATCTTCGATAAAGATAATAATTCAATCCACAGAATAAAAAAAAAATTAAGCTTTGGAACAAAAAATAGTCCAAATTCATCTTATTTTATCATGACAAAAGGATAAAAAGATCAATATTTTTTTAAAAGAATTCATCCAGAACGGGTAGATAGTGGCATGATTTATTCTATAAGAATTCCATGTAAGCTTTTATGAATTTATGAATGGTTGGAAGGCTTTATTGGGAAAAAATTATACCATGAAAAGATAAGTAGGAAGAAAAAAATAGAACCCTTCTTTTTTTTTTTTACCGTTTTATTTGTGCTGAAACCCAATCATAATAGCCTTTTGCTTCCAGTTCTTTTGGGATTTCAGCAAAGAATTGAGAAGTAATATCCTTTATGGCTTTTGCGGCGATTGGATGAAACATCATGGCTAAATCAAGACCAACTATTGCTAGACAGAGAGCGTTTAGGATTTCCCAGATTGGCCCCCTATATTTTCTCACACCCCATCCGGGAACATTTTTCTCACTCATCCAAGCCTCACGTGCACCCCATGCGTTTGTCGTTCCTCCGCTAATTGGAAAAGCAAGATCTTTCTCACCGAGAAGTCCTGCCATTCGCATTCGCTGATAAATGCTAAATGAGTACTCCATACCATATCCTAGCGTAGCACATGTTGGGTCCATGACAATCCGATTACGTGGGAGTCCAAGTTCTATGGCATCTTTATTCATTTTAATTTGATTATTTAGATCCAGACTCGTCCATAAGAGGCAATTATGGTCGTATTTCACGGCTAAAGGCACGACTTCTTCCCATGTTGCTTTATCAGCAGCAGAGAGCATGAGGACTTCACTTTCAGCTACTGCAGCAAGTTCTTTAAACATCTCGACGTCTTTCTTCTTGTTTCCCGAACAACCAATAATGACGGGCACATCGACTGCTTGAAGGATTTCTTCAAAGAGCTGACGAGATTTTGAAACGGGCCAATCTAGGGTGCCAGGATCGATTCCTAAGGAATGGAAGGTAATGCACTCTGCTCCGAATTTGTCCACGACGAATTTTGCCCATTGGGCAGGATCGGCCAATACGTCCTTGTATTCTTCTTTGATGGGTTTAGGAAGCATCATTTCAGAACCCATATCGAAAACATCGTACGTTACGAGAGGAGGATTAGGATTTCTTTTTTCTAATCCGAGAAAATTAAAAAATGGGGGTACTTTCTCGCCTCCGATGGTACAAGTTTTACCATTAGTCCGGATGAATTGAATTGTTTCTATTTCACCGGGATATTCAAGTTCTAGCTTTAATTTTGCGGAAGTCCATTCCGCTTTACCAAGTTGGGAGGGGGCGGGTAGACCTGCTGCTTGTGCTGCAGAGACTACTACTTGCGGCAGCATTTCTAATTCCAAGTGTTCCGCGAATAATTCAACATCTTTTAATTCAAGTTCTTGCGTGTTTTTCATGAATTCTTCTAATTTTTTACTTAATTCTTCAAATGATATGACTCATCACTTTTTGCTCAATAGTTGAAGATATGATAATTAAGGAATGATTTTATAAAATTTAAAATTCACCATTCCTTATAAACACGAATATTGTTAAAACTCAAGAATAATGAATGAACGGGGGCGAATGATTTTATATTTTTTATTTTTTCTTGCAAATTTATTGATATTTGAGAGAAAGAGGAATGAAAGAATGGTTTCTTATAAATTAGAAGAGAGCCACCTTATCGTGTCCCGATTATCTTTTTTCTTTTCCGATAAAATAGGCACATGCTAATAATTGAATTTGTAATTTAGATCTTCCTCTATGTAAATGGGAATAAAAGAATTAAGCTCTATTCATTAAGATTGTTTTTATATTTCACGAAAAGGAAGACCATGGTAGAAATCACGGAAACAAGGAGAATTGGAATAGAATATCCATGTAATTGAGGCAAATAATATCTAGAAAGTTCTCTATTTGACGTTATTATATAGGTATCAGGGCCATTTTCAAGAAGTATGAGTTGGATATAATAAATTTGCGTGTTTTCTGCAATATAAATAAGTGTTGGCTCATTTCCAATGTCATATAAAATTGCCTTATTATATATTTCATTATCAAGAGTGCCATCAAAATTTACATGTGTTTCTTCCGGTCGTTCATCAAAAAGAAAAAGGCCAAACCATCCTCCTTCTAAGGATTCAACTTTTATTTCTAATAATTCTCCTTTATTCAGATTAACGAGAAAGAACGCTGAAGTTGATTCCGAGATTTTTTCAACATTCTCATATCCTACAACCGTTGAAATCGGGAAGAAAACGAGAATGAAAGCGATTAACAAGCTGGTTTTTTTATATTTCATTCTAATAATAGGCGTTTATTATCTATTTTAATTTTTTACTAATCGTCGATGCTATTAATTCTTATCTATTTTAAATTAACGATGTATTTCTTTCAAAAGGCTTTTCCCATATTTCAAGAGTCCACCAGCATTAATAATCTCTTGGAGAAATTTTGGCATTTTAGTCACGGAATACGATTGTCCGGTTGTAATATTTCTCAGAACCCCGGCTTGAAAATCTATTTCTAACTCATCACCTTCATTTAACTCATCGATTTCATTAAATTCAATAAGAGGTAACCCTATATTAATAGCATTTCTAAGAAAAATTCTGGCAAAAAATGGCGCAATCACGCATTTGATACCGGAATGTTTTAGCGCTAAGGGTGCTTGCTCTCGACTGGACCCACTTCCAAAATTAGGACCTGCTACTAGGATTTCTGCCCCTAAATTTTCCTTTTTTTGATGAAAAAGGGGATCCAAATCTTCCATGCAATGGGTTGAGAGAAATTCGGGATCAGATTTTACGAGATATCTTGCTGGAATTATTAAATCCGTATTAATATTTGCTTGTTCATATTTTATGACTTTTCCTCTCATGTTAACAACTATTCCTCTTAATAGTGAAACATTATATTGAAAATAAAATTAATTCAAGAAAGGTGCGGAGATATATCCCTTAATTGCTGAAGCTGCTGCTATCGCAGGATTCGAGAGATAAATTTCACTTGTAACGTGTCCCATTCGTCCTTTAAAGTTTCGATTGGTTGTGGAAATGGCTTTTTCTCCCGCACCCAATATGCCCATGTATCCCCCTAAACAAGGGCCACACGTAGGCGTCGACACGATGGCTCCCGCTTCAAGAAAAATTTCTATTAAGCCTTCTTTTACTGCTTCAAGATATATGTGTGGAGTGCCAGGAATGATTATGCACCGCACGTCATAATGGATCTTGTTATCTTTCAATATTTGGGCAGCTATTCTTAAATCCTCTAACCGTCCATTAGTACATGAACCGATCACTGCTTGATCAATTTCAATACGCATGTTCTCTACTTCAGATATGGGCTTCACATTACCCGGTGAATGAGGCAAGGCGATTTGGGGTTCCAGTTTACTACATTCAATGTTAATAGTATCAACATATTCTGCATCTTCATCACTATTATAAATCTTATAATTGTGATTTTCCACTTGTTCTAAATATGATATAGTGATTTCATCCGGAATGATCATACCATTTTTAGCACCAGCTTCAATCGCCATGTTACACATGGTAAATCTACCGGCCATTGAAAGTCTTTTAATGACTTCACCGGTGAATTCCATGGCTTTATAAGTAGCACCATCCACTCCTATCGTTCCAATGGTATGCAAGATTAGATCCTTTCCCGATACCCACCGATTCAAATTTCCTGAATAGATGAATTTTATTGTTTCTGGGATCTTAAACCAACACTTTCCAAACACCAAGGTAAAACCTAAATCTGTAGAACCTACGCCAGTAGCAAAGGCTCCGAGAGCCCCAAACGTACATGTATGGGAATCTGCTCCAATAAAGACTTCTCCTGGAGATACTAAGGCTTTCTCTGGAATGAGACAATGTTCAATTCCCCCTCGACCGACTTCAAAATAATTTTTAATAGCATGCCGATGAGCAAATTCGCGCAAGAACTTGCATTGTTCAGCGGATTTCACGTCTTTATTAGGAGTGAAATGATCAGGAGTAAAAATGATTTTTTCTCTATTAAAAACATCTATATTAGTTCCTTCGGTGAGTTGATTAAATACCTCAATGGCTATGGGAGCGGTTATGTCATTCGCTAAGCATTTATCAACTTTAACCATTGCGTAATCGCCCGCAACGACATTTCTATTTTCAGCATGATCTCTTAAAATTTTTTCCGTTATGGTAAAGCCCATGGTTCTCTACAATCTTGTAAGGATGATTTAGCTTAAACTATAAATGATTGAATGGCATAAACCAAATAAATCTTATAGGTAAAAGCAATTCAAAATGGCTGAAATTAGTAGTAAAATCATGATAAAATTCACCAATTAATTTGATTCACGTTTAATTTTTAAAAATGAATATTTTTTAACTGATTTTTAATATTATTTTCTCAGTACCTTTTACATTAAAAACAAGCCAATAAAAGTGAAATGGCTCATGAGCTCAATAAGCATAAAAAATCTCGAATTTGAAAAACTCCACGGGTTAGGAAATGATTATATCGTAATTAATGATATTAAGTATAAAATTCCGGAACAGAAAAAACCGGACTTGGCACGAAAATTATGTGAACACCATTTTTCCGTAGGCGCCGATGGATTAATTTTTGTAAATGAATCAGAGGTAGCAGACATTAGAATGCGAATTTTTAATAATGATGGTTCGGAAGCTGAGATGTGTGGAAATGGAATTCGATGCTTTTCCAAACACGTGTATGAAAACGATATCGTGAAAAAAGAGAGCTTAAACATTGAAACTCTTAAAGGGATTCAACACGCTAAATTAAATATCAAGAATGGTAATGTCATTAGTGTACAGATTGACATGGGGCCTCCTATCTTGAATTGTAATGAGATTCCCGTGATCCCTTCGAGTAATACGGCGGAGTGCATTAATGAACCTCTTCCCATCTTAGATAAAATCTTGCGATTCACAGCGGTATCCATGGGAAATCCTCATGCGGTAATTGTCGTAAAAAATCAATTGGATGATAACGATTTATTTAAATATGGGGCACTTATCGAATCTCATGAGAAATTTCCAAAAAATACGAACGTTGAGTTTATTCAAATCTTGTCTAAAACCGAATTGAGCTTACGAGTTTTTGAACGGAGTGTTGGAATTACCAAATCATGTGGCACGGGCAGTTGTGCGGCTGTTGTTGCTGGAACGATCTTAGGAATATTGGAAGAAAATAAACCCATTACCGTGCATAATGATGGAGGCGATTTATTAATCACCTACACGGGCGAGACTGTACTCATGGAAGGCCCCATCACGCATGTTTTTAAAGGTTATATAGAAGAGTTAACTTTTTAATCGAATTGCTTCCCGATAAATTTTTTACGCTTTCCTTTCTTAAGATTCTTGAGATAAAATTATAAATGAATTCGATTAGAGCTTGGATACCCTTTAATCGAGTTCGATGAAGAGTAGACGGGATGAAATCTACTATAAGATTGATGATAAAACTGATCTGCTCTGATCAATTTATAATTTTATCTCATTCATTCAATTGTTAAATAAGTTTAGAAAAAAAGTGAACTATTTTTAAAAAAAATTATAAATTTAAAACTTCGGTCATGGAATAAATTTTATTTTCCGTGGCATTCTGTATGAATTTAATGGCTTTAATGGCACCTGTAGCAAAACAATTTCTACTATGGGCTTGATGCTTTAATTCAATACGCTCGCCAGGACCAGCAAATATTATCACGTGATCTCCTACAATATCGCCTGCTCGAATTGAATGAATTCCAATTTCTTGTTTTGCTCCAATTTTTCGTTTATTCGGACCTTTATCCCTGCCAAATTTAGCAACTTCCTCGAAATTTACGTTTAAGGCTTCTGAAATCAATTTCCCCACCGTTAAAGCCGTTCCGCTTGGAGCATCCACTTTACGGTGATGATGTGCTTCAATTATTTCAATGTCCCAGTCCGATAAATAAGTAGCTAAAAGGGAAGCTATTTTGAAAAAAATATTGGTACCTGTTGCCATATTTGAAGATAAGACACACGGGCATCGGTTTTTTTTTATTAGCTCATCTAATTCTTTCAGATATCCATCAGATAGTCCTGTAGTTCCTATGACACATCGAACTTGATGGTTGATACAAATTTTTGAATTATATTCAGTAGCACTCGCTGTTGTAAAATCCACCATTACATCAGGTTTTGTAGCTTGAATAATTTCTTCAAGATGTTTCACGTCGCTGATTTTAATCTGATCCGGGTTGCTTTTTCCCACGACAATCCCCAAATCTTCTCCTATTTCTGCCACGTCACATGCTGCAACCACTTTAATTTCCTCGTCTTCTAAAGCCAATCCACTAATTAATCGTCCCATGGAACCCGTTGGTCCGAAAATTAACAATTTGATCATGACATTCACCTCTTAGAAGGTCATTTAAATGAGATTTAATTCCTTTAATACCTTGTCTATTTTTGCTCTATTCTGCTCCAAGGGAGGGGTTAACGGCAAGCGCATTCTCATGTTCATTATCCCCATACGTTCAGCAGCATATTTTACCGGCCCCGGATTCGTTTCTATGAATAAAATTTTAAAAAGATCGTAAAATTCCAGCTGCATATTTCTTGCTTTATCCCAATTTCCTTCCTTCATGGAATTAATAAATTCTACCATTTTTAAAGGGATAATGTTGGAGGCAACGCTAATTACCCCGTGCCCTCCCAATGCCATGAGATGATAAGTCATTCCATCATCTCCACTCAACACTATAAAATCATCTGGCGTTCCTTTAATAATCCTCGTGATTTGATCAATATTTCCGCTTGCCTCTTTGATGCCCACAATATTATCTTTTTTATTCGCAAGGGTGATCACGGTCTCTACGTCTAAATTTCTCACGGTCCTGCTGGGAACGTTGTATAAAATGATGGGAATGGAAACGGAATCTGCTATAGCGGAAAAATGTTCAATTAAGGAATGTTGAACGGGTTTGTTATAATAAGGTACCACTTGAAGCAACGCATCGGCTCCTGCTTTTTCCGCATATTGACTGAGACTAATTGCTTCTTTAGTAGAATTGCTGCCCGCCCCCGCTAATACAAACGGATCCTTACCAGTTTTTTTGGCTTCATCTACGGCAATATCGATTGCTATATGATGCTCTTCATGAGATAAAGTAGCAGACTCTCCAGTTGTGCCCATGGTTAAAATTTGGCAACCATTTTCCACTTGAAATCGTATGAATTCCCGATATTTTTCTTCATTTAGGGAAAAATCCTCATTAAAAGGAGTAATCAATGCGGTAATGACCCCTTTTAATTTTTCTAATTTTGACATGATAAGCTAAACTCTTTTATTTCCTCTTGCTTAAAAATAAAATTAGTAATTATCTTTTTTAAATTTTTTATATTTTTAAATTAAGCAAGAAAAAGAATCACTTCTTCTTTTCCTCTTGCTTGATTTTTTGCTTGACTAAAAAACCCATTTCACTTTGAAGACCAAAGAGCGGAATGAAACCATAACTTAGTCTTTGATTAAATGTACTTTTAGTCTCATAGGTGGCTAAATTTAGGTCATATAAACCAAAAGGAGATTCGCGCGCTACCACCTCAGCGCTTCCCTTAAATAACTTTACTTTCACGCTGCCCGTGACTTTTTTATTAATCTCATTTATGAAAGCTTCTAAAGCTTCTCTTAAGGGATCGACCCAAAGTCCTTCATATACTAATTCCGTCCACCTTTGATCTACGATATTTTTAAAAGAATTTTCATGCTTCGTGCAGACATATTTTTCAAGATCCTTGTGGGCTTTAATTAGGATCAGAGCAGCTGGTACCTCATATGTTTCCCTCGATTTTAACCCAATTGCTCGATCCTCCATGTGTTCAATTCTGCCAACGCCGTGCTTGCATCCGATTTCATGTAATTCTCTTAACAAGTCCACGCCATTCATTTTCTCGCCGTTCAAACCTACCGGTACTCCTTCTTCAAAATTAATGGTTATATATTCTGCGGTATCAGGAGCTTTTTCTGGAGCAGTAGTCCATTCTTTAGAATCTTCTGGTGGCTCCATGCTTGGATCTTCTAAGACATCACATTCTGCACTGCGCCCAAACAAGTTTTCATCCGTACTATATTTTTTGTTTTGATTTTTAATGGGAATTCCTTGCTGTTCTGCGTATCTTAATTCTTCATCTCGTCCCATGTTCCATTCGATAATCGGTTGTAAGATCTCCATTTCTGGAGCATGAGCTTTTACCGTCACGTTTATCCGAATCTGATCATTTCCTTTCCCCGTACATCCATGAGCTAATACCGTAATCCCTTCTTTTTTAGCAAGTTTAACAGCCTCAATGGCAATTAGCGGACGCCCAATAGCCGTGCTCAAGGGATAGACACCTTGATATAAGCCATTTGCTTTTATCGTGGGAAAAATATAATCCTTCACGAATACGTCCTTTAGATCCACAGTAAAATGCTTGACAACCCCTAAATTATAAGCTTTTTCTTCAATTTCCTTGAACCTCGTAGGATCTGCAAATTCTTGCCCTAAGTCTGCTGTAAACGTGTATACTTTAGCATCATAAGTCTCTTGTATCCAGCGAATCATGCAGGAGGTGTATGTCCACACTAGAAGGAGCCCTTCTGAATGTCAAGACCACCAGAATACATCAACAAGACTTTATCATACTTTTTCTTTTTTGGCCTAATTTGATTCATTTTGGGTTCTTCACTCACGTGCTCTTTCTTGAAAATTAGTGATGATTTTCTTGTTAAAATAATGCGCTTTTTTACTTATACTTTATGGTTCAAGATCTCCCCATCGAGGTAATTTTTCTTGAAAAGAATTTACCAAAAAAGATGAGGTATCTCTCAACACGAGCTAAGAACCCATGAAAAATCAAAAATGTCAGATTAATTAGAAAACAATGAAATTAAACCCTCCTTTCTAGTCACCGCATGAAAAGTTATTTTTTACATGATTTATTTAGAAAATACACTATTATTTTATCAACAACCAAAAAAAAATTAGATAATATTATGATAATGCCATAAAAAAGGTAAGTATCCTCTTGAAAGTAAAAATAGATTATCTGGATAAATTTCGAGGAACATTGTTCGGAGTGGCTATAGGTGACACTCTGGGTCACCCATTTGAAGGGCAAACACGTGCTCATGTATTATCCCGCTTTTCTAATTTTGAACAATTCCTCCAAAACAATAAATTTCTTTTTAATACTTATACCGACGACACTCAGCTCACTCTTCATACGGCTCAAGCACTAATAAATGGAGATGGATTTGATTTAAAAACGTTTATTAAAGAATACATAAAATGGTTAGAAGACCCTCCCATCGGTCCTGGCTATGGATGCTACAGTTCCATTCGAAAATTAAAACAGGGGATCGATTGGAAACAAGCCGCTTCCCATTCGGGAGGAAATGGAACTGTCATGAGAATTGCTCCTATAGGGCTTTTTTACAATAAATCTTTAATGGAATTGAAAAATGCAGCAATTCAATCCAGTAAGATCACGCACCTCCATCCAGCAGGAGAATTGGGAGCAGTAATCATTGCGCGAGCTATTGCTTTTCTTGTTAATATAGCTCCTAAAGAGAACTTTTCTCTTGAGAGGTTATTCGAAGAGTTAATCTCTTCTATAAATTATGCTCAAAATGATATAGGAGATGAATTTCGACAAGTGCTCAAGGAAGTACATGCGAGTGTTGCCATGAACCTTTCACTTGAAGCGGGATTGATAAAATTTTCCCAAATTGGAGTAAAAAAGCCATACTTTATCGAGGAATTCATGGGAAAGGCTTTCGTCCATCCTTATGCCATGAGCACCGTTGCTTGCGCCCTCTTTATTTTCCTCAGCCTTAAAGATTCTTTTAAAAGATGCTTGTACGAGCTGGCAACCTCTGGAGGAGATACGGACACGGTTGCGGCGATAGGTGGCTCATTAATCGGAGCATACAAGGGATTCAATGAAATCCCTGCCGATTTGATTGATTTAATACGGGATAAAAAGAAGATTCTTAAAATAGCAGATGAATTATACGCCAAATATTGCCAAAAATATTCCCCTAATAATGACAATATTCAATCTCTTCGCAAGTAAGAAAAATTAAGATTCAATATTTCGATACAAGACTCGCAAAATTTAGCCGGTTTAAGATCCGTGTCGGAAAGACAATTAGAAAAGCGCATGACACATTCCTCGCGACAATGATCAAGCCCGAACGTGTGACCGAGCTCATGAATGGCTTCTTTTAAGATTCTTAATTCAAATAACGACTCATTTTTAGGACGACGATAAAAACTTTCTCGTAATCGCGTGGTTGAAATCAAGCAGGCTTGAGGTAAAGTAATGAATATTCCTCTCGGACTTTGGGCAATTCCGAATACAAAATTTAAATGTGTTACATACATGTCTTCCTCAATAATCCCTAAAATGCGAAATCCATTCTCTTTTCTCTGCAGCTGCTTTATTCTTTTTAAGATTTTTGAAGCATCATATTGCCTGCGAAACGCATCATACTCCGAATGTTTTAATTCGAGAGGCTCGAGCGAAATTTTTACTTTATTAATATATCCTTTTAACACCCACTCTAAATCCTTTTTCAATTTTATTAGAATATCTCTCTCTACAATACCAACGGGTTGAAGGAACACGATTCTTTTCATTATTTATTAATCAAAACCCCCCATAACCTTGATTATAATTACCTATAATGCTTGACTTTTTATATACAATAACATGAAAAATCCAAACAATATAAAAAATAATCGGTATTTCCAAATAAAATTAACAACCAAACATGAAATTTTTTACCCAAATATTTTCTATTTCTTAGCAAATTTTAAATTTCCAAGATTACATTAAGTTTAGACCATGATCTAAAATTTAAAATAAAATCTGCTTGCTCCAAGGATTCTTTATATTCAATAATAGTCTTATATATTTCTGCTTTTACTTCAAGCAAGCCGGTGCATTCTATTGTTTTGGTCGTTAGAGTTTTTTGTAAATTATTTTTAAATTTAGGATGTTACATAAAATAACTTAGAAGCCTCTAAGAGTTAAATCTATTGCCATTTGATGGCCGCCATTACCTCCACCTAAAATAGCGATTGATTTTTCATAATCCTTCATTAAAAGTTATAAGAAAATTTTTAAGTTTAATAGTAAATTAGTATTATAACATTTAATCTTTAAAAACCAATTATAACTAATAAAATTCTAAATTAATGTGGTCTTAATGAAAAATAAGGGGATTTTCCTAATACTACTATTAGCTATATCTTTAACGGGAATTTTGTTGGTATCACGAGAAATTACTTATGTTGCGGCAGATCAAGGCGGTGGTCCTCCTTTCATGGATTGGGAGACTGCTCCTACAGATATCGGTGCATCCTATGACCGTTATTGGGACTTTAATAATAATACTATAATAGCTTGGCGTCTTAAAAATCTGGAAGGATCTTCTTTTCAAGATTCTATGAAAATATTTAATATCACGAGCATGAGATATTTACCTAATGCTACAGGTGAAAATGTCAATTATTATGCGGTCATGCTAAAACAAATGTATTTTAATGCTACTTTAATGACAGTGAAGGAATATACTGATTTGTCAGCACATCCAATAGTGAATGCCTCTCTAATTAATTTCACTAATGCTCAGGTTACTCAAAAAATGTTACCTTATGATGTAAATGGTCCGTTAGGAGGAGATCCTTTGTTAGCAAATCCGTTCATTCCTAAAAATGAATCCGGTGCTTTAGAAATTCCTTGGTGTGCAAATGCCTTGCGCTGGCTTTATGGATATTGGTTAAGTAATGGTTCAGGAAGACTTCCCACGTATGGAGCTTACTTGACTACTACAAGTAATTCGATTTATTACTATAATAATACCGAACAAACTTATGCACGCTTAATTTATGATGAAAATGGAATACTTCAAACGGGAGAGATTCGAGGATACATTGGTCCTCCGGGAGAAAATCATGAACCACAGACTATTAACTATACCAGAACTTACGATTTTAATCCTGTTGACAATTTAACATGGCCCGTTAATATAAATGATGTTCTTTATATTAATAATTATTCAACTAAATTGCGCTTTACTATCACTAATTTTAAAAACATTAATGTAGATACTCATAAAGGATTACTAACGGCTCAAGTAATAAAAGCTAACATATCAGAATGGGATGGAAATACTTGGGTTCAAGTGAGAACGGATACAAATATAGCAGCAGCTAATGAAATCGATCCTTTCATTCTTAGTGGAGATATTCAATTGCAATATCCATATATCGTACCTTCTGAAGTAAGCAATTTAGGAGATGCATTAGATTCTTGGTATGATAAAGCCAAATCCAATTTTTATTTCGACATGGTATCACACGGGCAAAATTGGGTTAAAATACGAAATAGCTCTACCAATGTAATTGCTCTATTGAAATATTATAAAAATGGCTTGCTTCATGTCATGTATGCACCAAACAATACATTATGGGATCCTCGTGATGAAACCAAAATGTTTTTCTATCTAACCGATTTTCCCGTTTATCTAACCACTTTACAGCAAGGAATTACAAATCAAATTGTTTTTAATCCTTCAGGCCAATCGGGTTTTCAAATTACAGCAAATATTTCGGTATCACGTGACGACATATTACTTTTTTCTGGTTTTACTGAAATACCTTTACAAAACGTTCCTTCAAGAGCTATTTTTTATTTTGATCTTCATATTAACAATACAGATAACTTGTCCGGCCCCATTAATATAACAATTACCGTGAATACGAATTTATACTCCGATTTTCAACTATTCTGGTTTAATGACACAGCAAATAATGGAGAAGGCGCTTGGGAAGAAATACCAATCCAAATTCAAGGAGATACCATTTCTTTTACAATAGATCACTTATGCTACTTCACATTATCAGGCACTAAACATCTTATTTGGAATTGGAATTGGGACTGGTTTAGAAATTTTAAATTAAATTTCGAAATTCCTGAAACACCACCAACAATTATCATTGAACAACAAATCATTCCTTTAGGTGGCTTTTTCTTAGTTTTCATGAGCTTAAGTATTATAGCATTAGTAGTATGTATAAAAAAAAGGAATTTAAAAATTGAATAATTAATAAACTTCTTTTTTTTTTATATAAATTAGAGAGAAAGTTAATTTAAAAATAACCGAATTATATCTATTTTTTAAGTAAATCTAGGGTGCTAAAAAAAAAAGAAAATTCATAAATAATCATTGAGCTTTATAGCGAGCATATCCATTCATTATTTTTCCTTCTAATATCATGTCAATAGCTTGCATTCCCGCCAATAATGCTCCAAACACGCCATGAACAAATTTTGGATTAAAAAGTCCTTTTATCGGCGTTCTCATCTTCAATCGAGTTCTCCCGAAATTGTCGGTATAGGGGGCCATGCCATAAATTGAGCCCGTAGGACTTCCAGAGTACCGTTTATAAGTTGCTGGTGTAGAAACATCCATTACCAAAATATGTTTAGAAAGATCGGGTATCATATACTTCTCAACAAGAGAGATAAAAAATTGTCCCCATTTTTTTTTTTCTTCATTATACTTTTTCCTATCTTCTTGTCTCAATTTTTCCCATTCCCCCAATGCTATGGGCGTGATTCGAATGGTTATATTTGGCCTTGAACCGGTGGTGAGGGAAGGGCAAATAATACCTAAGTGAAATCCAAGCCCTCTTGCATTAATTAATCAAAAGCTTGATGGTTAACCATTTCAGCTATTTAATCCCTTAAAATAATTGGACATTCTATTTGAGAATGAATGAGATAAACCAGATCTTTAAGGGCATGAATGGGAGGAGAGGGATTTGAACCCTCGACCCCTAGGTCCCAAACCTAGATTTATAGCATCAAGTAATATCTTGGTGCAATCATACCAAGCTAGACCATCCTCCCTATTAAGGAAATGATAATTCTTTTCGGTTTTTTTATTGATCGTGGGGTTTTTAATTTCATAAGTTCTCATTAAATTGATGATTTAAGTAAGGGTAGTTTGTTACCTTGTTGAGAATTAAAAGAAGAGGTAAAAAATAAATCTTTTTTAATTAGTAAAGGATTTCAAGGAAATCGATTTTTTTTACTATTCATTACTGGGGGAGTAATAGTAAAAATAGGTGGGAGTAAACGGGTCTCAAGGAGTGGGATCACGTTTTTTGGGAAAAATAAATGTCCGGGAGAATTTCTTGGAGGCTGGAGAGAAGAGAGAGCATGATAGCGGGGTTTTCTGAGTGAATTTTAAGATAGGTGTGGAGGCGATTTTTTTTAGAAACAATGATTTCGTTTTTGAAGAATTTAATGATATCATTCAAATCTTTCGAGAGTTCTGTCTTTTGTTGAATCCATAGGACAATCTCATGTTGTTGAGTCTTTTTGTTTTTTTTTATGATTAGTTTTAATTTCATTTAGCTATCCTTTTCTATTATTTTTGAATAATTATATTTACTTGCATTCTAGAAATTCATATTTAAACAAGGAGGTTAATTAGTAAGCAGGTTGCTGGATAAAATAGAATCATGCAAGGGTTAGAAAAAAGAAAATAAGAATAATAAAAAAGAGATTAGGAACTTTTTTTACTTAATCGGATAAGATTTATCACGATGATAAAGCCAATAGCAGTGAACATTACTTCCAATTGGGGAGCTGATTTTGATTCCAAAAAGATGTATTTACATGAATTCAGGAAGGATGGCCATGGAGATGCCTAGGAACAGGAAAGGGAGAATGTTCTTAGGTTTCAAGATGATTTTAATTTGGTAAGATGATTTTTCATACACCATGTTTCTGCGATCAATTTGGTCACTTTATTTCTTGTAAATTTAGTTTATTTTTTGTTTAGAGAGAGCATGGTATTATAACATGATAATCTTATTTAAAGAAAAAATCATGATTACATCAATTTCACATTATTTTTTTTAAAAAAGGTAGACTATTATATTTTTTATTTTAGTAGATTCATAGCTTTAGGTTTGTTAAATGAAGAATAAATAAAACTAAATAAAGAAGATTTAAACGTGACCATCAAGATTAATATAACAATAAAAAAAATGCAATGAATATTGAAGAATTAGATAAATAAATTCAAGATGAGAAGAGAGGCAGTAAATACCTATTTCATGAAGAATTATCAAAGATTTTTATCACGTTTAATGGCTTGCAAGAACATGAAACAATTTTTCAGTCATGGGAAGAAGGCGATCTTGTTCCTGACATTTTCAAATTCATTTTAATGAAAGAATTATTCTTTTAATTTTTTTTCAGATATTTTTTTCAGATATTTAATATAACTTGGGATGAATTTCAATAAAGATGTGATGCTTTTTGAGATCGCTTATATAAATTTTTTTATATCTTCATTTAACTAAATTAAACATTTTAGGTAATTGAGGTAAAATACAACGTTTTTCGCTTTTGAATTATATTTTAATCATTTTAATAGGCAAATATGAATTTTTAAAAAGTAACCGAGCTATTAAAAATTAAAAGAAAAAAATTGATTATTAAATGAAACAATAATAGAATAATAAAAATGAATATCCAAAAATTTCATTCAATTAAAAAAAATAAATGGTTAATTTACAAATTTAAATTTTTCTTGTTATTAACTATTTTAATATTCTCAGCTTTTTTAATTGTGATAGACCAGTGTACTTCCTCAACGACTATAATTAACATATTTGCATCTAGCATCCTTAATGTTTTCATAGCAATTCCTATTTTTTTATGTTTAAATAATATAAGAAAAAATTATCAATCTGATGTTCACCAATTTTATCTCCTTAAAGAAGAATTAATAATGATAAGATATGAAATATCCGAGAAAATTCTTGACCAATCCACACTCTCAAAACCAATTTTAATCAATTCGGCTGAAACACTAATCAAAATAAAAGAACTTTTAAGATATTTTAATTACCATCAAGAAACCAATACGATTCATTATAAAATTAAACAAAATAGATTATATATGATCGATCAAACTATTATTCAATTATTAAAAGACAGTAAAAATTTAGATCATGGAAAAGAATTTAATCGTACAATGAATGAAATCTTATCATATAAATCGGATTTAGAAAGGGACTTGGAGTCGGAAAATTTTGAAAAAGATTATAATCGCAAATTTATTGAGAACCTTGATTACGTGCTTGTTTATCATTTTTGTTTTGAAAAAATCATAAAAATACCAGTACAATTCTACTATATGGATGGTTTAGAATCTTATGATATTATGAAAGTTAATCCATATACTAGAATGGAAACATGGGAAAAATGGAAAAAGGAGAACAGAGAGAAGCCTCTTCCCTGTTAGCAATTATATCTTTAATCAATACATTGCTTCTTTCTTTTTTTATGTGAGTAAATGTCAGAAAAGGAGTTTAAAGAGGAGGAAAGTACCATGAAAAAGCCGTTTTTATTAATGAAAAAGATTTCTTTTTTAAATTTTAATTTTGAAATTCATTCAACTTCAAGTTCTCTCCATAAATCTTGGGATTGCTCTCTAAGAGAATCGATATATTGATGGAATTCTTGGAGCCATATTTTAACTGCGTTATCAACGGCTTCTTCACGCCAATGAATGATTTTTTTATAATCCTCAGAAAATTGTTGGTCATAATTATTCCCCGAAAAACCTCGAACTCCAGATGAATATTCTTGAAAAATACTATTTTTAAACTTGGGCTCATTTCCATGTTTAATAATTAGGATTTTAAGGGCTTCAGGAAAGGATGATTCTGCTTTAAGAATTCTTAATAATCTACCAAAAATTTTTCCTAATAAAGAGGGATTTAATTCATATAATTTATTAATCTGTTCTTCTGTAAACTTAAGAAGAATTTCTGGATTTATTGAAATTTCAAAGCGCTTTAGTTCAGTGGATTTTTTAGAGCTAATTTTCTTTTTTTGTGATTGTTCAAAAAAATCTTCAGTGATTTGAAAAATATCGTCATTATATAATTCAGAACATTTTATTAGAAAATTCTTATCTGTTTGTTGATGAATAATAAAACCTTTTTTCAACCATTTTATAAAACATTTTCTCGAAAAGCTTCCAAATTTAATTAACATGTCAAAATTGGGTAAATAGCTAATAATTTCTTCACTTTTGGGATAAAAAATATTGAGGAATACGGTTGCTAATTCTTCATTGATTAAATTTTCATTTGATTTTAATAGAGTTTCTAAATGTAAAATATAAATCAAAAGATTGTCAATTATATTTTGATTTTCCACGGAAATTGACTTTCCAAGAAGGTTCATTGAATTTATAATGATTTCTCTTTTATCATCGATTGAAACAGAAGGAGATAATTCTTTATTTATTAAAGTTCTTAATACCATATCGGGATCTACACTTTCGCTTTTCAGAAGCTCTTCATATTTTCTCCATCTGAATTCATCTAAAGAGTCATTAGTTGCTATTAAGATTCTTTCTCTGTAGGGATTAAAAAATGACTCATTCCAATATTTATTAAGAAGCCCTTTCCAAGTTTTTTGATCTTTATTAAAAAGAGAATACCATAGATTGATAAAATATTCTGAAATTATCGTTAAATTTTTTCCTTTAATTAATTTGGATGTTTCTTCAATTTCGTGAATCAATTCTCTTATACTTAAATTATCTTTTAAAAAAAGCACAAACTGGATGTCTAACGAAAAATTTTCCATAACTAAAATTTCTCTAATTCTTTTTTTATCTGTTTCATCTAATTCAATGTATTCTTTAGCCAATTCTTTTCGTATTTTATTATAATATTCTTCCCTTTTAGATTTATCTGGATATTTTACATGAATCACTGGATTATCGATAGAAAGTCTAATTTTTCGTCTAAAATGATCCTCAAGGGAGAAGCTATGTTCTAAATCCTCTTGAAATTGAAATATTAATTCTAGATGTTCTTTTGAAAAACTACCTTGCCAATATTTATTTTCATAAGCTTTAAGGTTATCTATATAGCTTAAAAATTTTAATAATTTTTTTTTATCTTTTAAAAAGATATCTTGATAAACATTTTTTATATCTTCCCAAGAAACATGTTTTATCCATTCTGATAAATCACGGTAAAAATATTCAAAAAGATCGTCATAAATAATTTCATTATCTTTTGGATTTTCCAGCCAATTCATGAGAATTTCATATGCTTCTTTACGACAATTTTCTAATTTATCGTATTTTTTATCATCAATAATATTATAATGAGTAAAAGTAATCTTGCCATTAACTAAAGGACCTAGAATATCCCATGATTTCTTTAAAAAGAGCTTGATTGCGTAATATTTTAATTTTTTACAAGCAGATTTGTAATCATCTGGCCACATTTTTATGTAATCGATATTTTTAATAAAATTCCACCTTGTCTCTACATTTACTCCACCCAACAGACAATAACAATTTTCCATAAATTGTTCTAATGCAAGGTCATTGACAAATTGATGGATGCCATCATGAATCTGTTTTTGGTGAACTAAAATCATTAATGAAAATTTTGATAATATTTCCATTGCTTTATCAAAATAGTTTTCATGTTTTGCTAAACTTGATAAAAACCAAATAATCTCATCTTGGGGATTTCTGGGAAAAGTTAACGAGCTTTGGAATGGAAATAGATCTGCAAGCTCTTTTGGAGAAAGAGGGTTTATCCAATCATATAATTTGTTCAATGCACTAGAAGGAATAATAGTTCCTACCCTTGCAAAAAGACGACTATTTTGCCAATTTTTTAATGCGGTTATATCTCCGAATAAATTCGATCTGGTAATAATAAAATCACTTAAATCCTCAGCAAATTGAGGTTTTTTTATTTTAATAGTACGTAATCGATCAAAAAGTCTAATTTTTAATTCAGCTACTTCAGATTCTATGATTGATTTTAGGATTATAATAAATTCATTATAATTAGTGTTTAGATAGTAATCAAATGATTCATTTATAATTTTTTCGGAATCTACGGTTAAATAACGCCCATATCTTCTTAGAATTGGCTTGTCACTTTCAAGTAATTCTTCAAAAATTTTATCAACATCCTCTACTTTCGGATTTCTAGTCTTTTGAAAGAGGGATACAAATTCCTTTCGGATGTCTTGAAATCGAGTATCGCCATTAAATCCTTTTCGCCATCCTAAAAATGAAAATAGAGAGAGTAATTGTAGTGATTCGATTAATAGTTCATGGTTTAGATCCATATATCTTAAAGTTAAATCCTTAAGTCCTGGACCTTCTCTTGATCTTAACTTAGGAATTATTTTTTCAATTTCCTGCCTCAATAGATATCCAAGAGATTCAGGGCCCTCACTATCTTCAATGGAATTAAAATTAATAACATGTATTCCTTGGCAATCTGAAAGATGGATATTTATATCTAATGGAGGATCTTTTAAATGTTCAAATGCTTGTTTTGAAAGGGAATAATCCTCAAATGCTAAATCAGGATTTACATCTTTTTTGGTTGGATCAAAATATACAGTTTTAATAGAATATTTAGCATCCGATTTTTTTAATGGAATCACATCAATATCACATGCCATTAAAAGACCATATTCAAACGCAACATTTGGTCTAAGACCATCTAGCACGACTATTCCTAAATCACTTTGAGTTATCAATTTTTTAATTTTGATTTTATAAATTTCTCCCCCTCTTATCAAATCTCTTAGATAATAGGGTTCGATATTCAAGCTAAGAAGTACCGAATTAATTATATTCAAGACATCTTCAATATATGGAACATGAGGACTGGAAGAATAGACGATAAATGCTCGAGGCATAATTCATACGATTTTTTCTAAATGTTTCATATAATATGTATTTTAGAATGCAGAAAAAGTTCATATATAAATTTTCTTTTATTAAAGATTAATTTTTTAGTAATTTATTTTATTTCTTTGAATTTTACTTTTGATTTTCTTTTGATTTTAAAATTGTCAAGGATATTACAGATTTAAATTCAGTATGATTCTCAGATTAGCTTTACATTTTAAGGAGATTTGGGTTTTTGACGATGATCCGAACATTTGTCTCACGCTCACGCTGATTCCCGCTTGCTTTCACGTGTTTCGGCTTTCCTCAATTCTCAGTTATACATTTTTTTAATTCTTTCGAAAGTCTCTCAATTTTTTTATCTTTAATCCAATATCTGATTTTTGGTGATCGCAAGAGTTTTTGAATTTTTTCATTTAATTGATTTAATTTTTTCCTGTCTTCTTCGGATAATTGCGGTACCTCTTCTTCGATGGTTTCTTCTATTTTTTTAAGTTCTTTTTCGATGACCGGAATCTTGATTTGCTCCTTTCCCTCGACCAACCGTTTTCTGAGGATTTTTTTAATATTGTTTACCCAGCCCTTAATCCACGGATAATTCTTTTTTTCTTTCGGTTCAAGAATGGTGACCTCCGTTCTATTCACTTTAATCAAATTATCCGGACAAGAATTTTCGCAAGCGCCGCAATAGAAACAAGCCTTTTCGTCGCAGGCAATTTTTCCGTGTTTTTTCACCTCCTCTGCACTTTCAGGAATGAAAAAAGATTCAGTAGGACAAATATTCACACATGCCTTGCATCCTTGTGGGTCGCATTTCCATAGCATAGGTTTTTTAATGATAACTTCTCCTTTAATGGGAGAAGAAATGGAGAAACATTTTGTTGGACATTCTTTCTGAATTCGAAAATATTCTTTAATATTGTTTCGTTCGCGGACGGTCAAACAGCTGCGGCAAACTTCATTGCTTTCATCTTTGATGCATTTCTCTTGGTCAATTATATAAAACTTGTCAAGGGAAGGGTATTGATCTAAAATGATTTGGTCTGCGGGCGTGATATTTTCATGGAATGCATCATTAGGACACACGATGGCACACAACATGCAGTAACAACATTTATCGTGGTCGATTAACAATTTGGGAGTAGATTCGTCCAAGATACCTTGAGCTATTTCAGGAATGGGCCCCAATTCAATGGCGTCCACGGGACAAACTAACTTACACAAGCTACACCCAATGCATTTTTTGATGTCATAGACTAATTTTTTATCCACATTTTTAAATTTCCATTCCAAAATAAATTGATTAGGAGTCACTCCAAGTTTTTTTTCGATTTTTTCTTCTGGAATTTTGTTATTTGATGACGGTGTGCTATTTGAAATGGGGGATCACCATGCGGATGATATATTTTCCTCTATTTTTAATTAGAGTTTTTTTTTAAATAATTTTAATTATTTAGAACTAAAGATGTTTGTTAAAATTTATTTTCATTGGATAAGAAAAAGCGAACTTATAAAATCTAAATTAAGTAAAATGATGAGAGGATAATTCAATTAATCAGAGTTCGAGAGTCTCTTCAATTATTCGGGATATATTGTTAAGAAAAAGGAAAGAGAATAAGGACCTTTTAAGAATAATATGAATAACTTTCACTATCAAACCCATCAATTCGTTCAATGGAGATCCCATCCGGTTTTAAAGCGGGAGGCGCATAGATCAGGTGTTGATTTGAAATGAAAGCGGCAATTCCTTTTTTCGCAATTATTCGAGCCGGATAATCGTTTTGAGGATACACTTGTTCCGTGATTTTCAAAGTGAGCTCACGGCACATCCTTTCATCCAAGATGCCAAGAGAATGAAGATATTCGTGCAATAAGATATGATACACATAAGCCCGCACGATTTCATCGGGTTGTGTCGTTAATAAAATTTTTAGCGGAGTTTTATTCATGACAATGTCCGTTCCCGGTGAAAAATGCATTCCTCCGATAAATCCGTGCATACTCATGCCCATTTCTACTATGCCTAAACTAACTCCCGCTCGATGGAGATTTAGGGTTTTCTTAACATTTTTTTTTACTTTTTCAAAGATTTCGGGGATCTCTTTTTTCAATTCGGTATAATCCATTTTTTACCCCTCTTTTTATATTCATAATATATAAAATGAAAAAATAGTTGATTTCCTTAAAGCCTGAAAAACCACGAATCATCTTCTTCATAGAGGAAATCAATGAACCGAGACAAGTCTCTTAATAAATGTCTAATCAAAACATTGCTCTGTTCCTTGCGTATCTTATCCATTTCCGTGAAAAAGACATCTTCCAGGAGTTCATCGATATTAATTTCATCGAAATATCGTTTTGGATTAAAGAATAAGGAAAGAGCAATTTCTTTCTCCAAGTTGTCAAATTCAGGGTCATTTCTGAAATACTTAGTATCATACGTCATTTCAATGACGTTTTTCAATTCGGAAATCAGGCATTGCTTAAAATGAACCATATCCTGCCGCTCTTTTTCTATTTTTTCCAAGTTGGTTTCCAAGTCTTTTATTTTTTTGGCTAAAACTTTAATCTTGTCTCCTGGTTTTTTTAATTTATTATAATCAGGAGGGAATCCAATTTTTTTTCGATATCGAGAGTCATTATTGTTAAGAGGGAAAGAAAAATTATAATTGATATTGTAATAATCGGGTGAAATATCAATTCTAACGTTAATGTTTGATTTAATCTTATATTTGCTCCCTCTTTTTTCGGTTTCAATTTTTTCTATAAGGCCATAATTTTCTAATATATCTAATTGAGAATGAGTTGCTTGACGAGAGATTTTAAGAGAGCGAGCGAGTTCAGAGGTCGAATGAGGTACTTTTGCGAGCTTGGCTAATATGGCTCGTCGGGTTGGATTTCCCAGAATTTCTAATAAAGTATCCAAATTCAATTTAATTTCTTTTTTAGCTTGTTTTTCTATTTCCATTCTTTTACCTCGTTTTTTTCATTGGTTTTTATATTAATTAGAGATTATAATACAGGAGGGTGCCAAAGAAAAAATTCCCTTACCTGTATAATTCTTCTGAGGGCTCCTTCAAATCCCTCTTGTATGCTTCTTGTGCCCTGTTGGCAGACTTTAATATTTTCTCAATAGCTGCATCAAATTCTTTCTTCGAAATTTTCACGGTTTTTACGGATTTATCATCATGCGGATTCATACTAGAGTCCATTATAGCCTTGCGAATCGTAAGCAGAGTGGCTTCTTCACAGATAGCCGCAATATCGGCTCCGGTGTATCCATCCAATTTTTCTGCCATTTTGTCGATATTTACATCGTCAGCCAAGGGCTTATTTCTCAGGTGAATTTTGAAGATCTCTTTTCGAGCTTCTAAGTTAGGCATGGGGATCTCAATATGCCTTCCAAATCGTCCTGATCTCAATAATGCGGGGTCCAGCATGTCAGCGCGGTTAGTTGCAGCGATTAATATAACGTCTTTTAATCCTTCTAAGCCATCCATTTCTGTTAACAATTGAGATACCACTTGTTCAGTGACTTGAGAACTGGCAAATCGGCCTCTCATTCCCGCAATAGCATCAATTTCATCAAAGAAAATGATACAAGGGGCTGCAGATCTTGCTTTTCTAAAGGTTTCTCGCACGGCTTTCTCGCTTTCTCCTACCCATTTGGATAGAAATTCCGGTCCTTTAACGGATATGAAGTTTACTTCACTTTCATGAGCTAAAGCTTTGGCAATGAGAGTTTTTCCCGTTCCGGGGGGGCCATGGAGCAAAATTCCGCTCGGCGGTTTAGAATTCAAGTGCCGATACAGTTCTGGATACTTCAAGGGCCATTCAATCACTTCTTGTAATTGTTGTTTGGCGTGATCTAACCCTCCCACATCGTCCCACGTTTCCGTGGGCTGCGTTATTAGAACTTCTCGCAAGGCAGAAGGTTCAATACTCGTGAGAGCTGCCTGAAAATGCTCCATTTTGATTTGCAAGTCAGATAATATTTCTATGGGGATGGGCTTATCGAGATTAATCTGTGGCAACAATTCTCTAATAGCAAGCATTGCCGCCTCTTTTGCTAATGCTTCAATATCCGCCCCAACAAACCCATGAGTTTTTTCCGCAATGAGTCTCAAATCTACATTATGATATAAAGGCATGCCGCGAGTGTGAATTTGTAAGATTTCAAAGCGGCCATCCGTGTCAGGAACCCCGATCTCAATCTCCCGGTCGAATCGTCCAGGGCGTCGCAAGGCGGGGTCGATGTCATTCACTCGATTCGTCGCTCCTATGACGATTATCTCGCCCCGTCCTTCTAAACCATCCATTAAGCTTAAAAGTTGAGCAACAACTCTCCGCTCCACTTCCCCCGTGACCTCTCCTCTTTTTGGTGCGATTGAATCCAATTCATCGATAAAAATTATTGATGGAGCCATTTCTTTTGCCTCATTGAAGACCTTTCGCAAGTTCTCTTCGCTCTGGCCATAGAACTTACTCATGATCTCCGGCCCGCTGATCGTGATAAAATGAGCTTCCGTTTCATAGGCAACAGCCCGTGCTAATAAAGTTTTACCTGTTCCTGGAGGGCCATGGAGCAACACGCCTTTAGGGGGATCAATTCCGATGCGCTTGAAGAGTTCGGGGTGCCGAATCGGCAATTCGATCATTTCACGGATTTTTTGAATTTCATCCGCTAAACCACCTATATCTTCATACGTCACTCTGCTCTTCTCTAATTCTTTAAGTTCCTTATGGCTCTTTTCGGACAATATGATTTTCGTGTCAATATGAATGCGCACGGCATCGGCTCGAGGAGTGTAGTCTACGACCACGAGGTCGACGCGACGCCCCATTGCGTAAAAGCTAAGGATATCTTCTTTAGTAATCACCCTATTTTCCAGTTTTCTGGCTAATTGTTGTGAATTTCTAAGGATTACAGCCTCTTCTAATCCGGCAAACGTAACTTTTTTTGCCAGAGCAGCTTCAATTTTACGGATTTCCACGATATCATCTACAGAAACATTCAAATTGCGGCGAAGGGAGGGATCCATTCTGATGATATTTGCTCCGCGATCCTCTTCACGGCCAGGATACAGAAGTGCGGCGGTTCTCTTGTTCAAAACGGGATGAGAAATTTCAATTACGTCGCCCGTGCGTAATCTTAACTCTTCCTCGATATGCGGATCTAACCGCACGATACCCCTGCCCGCATCTTCCTTGAAAGCGTCCTTTACCCGAATTTTATAGTTTTTTCCCTTAAATTCTTTTGCGAAACTCATATTTCATTCATTTTCATGTGATGCTTATCATGTATTAAAATAATTACGATCATGGTAAAAAATTTATAAAAATATAAACGTGTACCCTTTATTTTTTTTTCACGGTTAAAATGACCAGACCATTATTAACATCGATATCGTATCCCTTTAGAGCGCATTTTTCGGGAAGGTGTACATGTTTAAAATATCTCCGATGTGGTCCTTCCGCAGAAAAATTCAAGATCTCACCATCATCACTCATGCTCAAGATAATATCATTTTTTTCAATACCAGGTGCTTCAAACACGAGCTTCAGGCAATCAGGAGCTTTACAAATTTCCAATCGAGGTTCTTGAACTTCTTTCTCTACCTCATTAATCGTGATAGGTTCGAAACTCAATTGATTTGCATCTAAAGGTCCTTTTGATTTGAATTTTTTCTGAGGTTTGAACTTTGGATTAAAAGGAAAATTGAACCTTAAATGTTTCATATATTCATTCAAGTGCTTTTTATCCATGTTTCCATCAATTTTAACTTCCGGAGCTTTCATGCCCGGTTCAAAATGGTAATGAATTTTAAATGATTTAGGCTTCCTATTTTTTTTATCAAAATTTGGATCTGGGCCCATGAAGATTAAAAAATCTAAATCAAAAATTTTCGGATTATCTTTAAAGAATTCCTTTATTTTTTCATAAAGATCTTGATAATCATCATCCCATTCGTCCATTCTCATCACGAGTTTTATTTTTATTTTTCAAGTGATTTAAATTAGAGATTGTAAATTTATTCTTGACAAACCCATGTTAATTATGGTTTTTCAATTATAAAAAGATTTCTATTAATTTATATTAAAAAGGAACTATTTTTTCCTTTTCTCTATAATAGAAGAGAGGATGAGTTGAAACTTAATTATTTTTAGTGTCCTTTTTTACTTCTTGAATTACTTCATATGTCCGGTGCAATAACTCGTGAGCTACTTGAGGATAAGGCCAACCTGAAAGACCACAATCAGGACCTACATATTTTAGGCGATCTCCGTAATGCTTGAGGGCGTGCAAGAGATTTTTTCTAATAGAGTCTTTGGGATCAATTAAACTCATGGCGCCCTCAAATGTCTTAAGTTGTTCATGAGGAATGCCGGCATCCAGGGCTTCTGCCATGATGGAATCAATGTTAGTTCTAGTAATGCCTACACGGATGTATTTATCGTGAACATCCAAGTCCTTTTTAGGGATCTCATTATTATTATCCGATGCATATTCACAAGTAAGCACGTCGATATTTTTCGAGTTTAAAGCTAAATCTGCTCGATTTAAAGAGTGAAGGTGAATTTGATTAATAGTTGGGAGTTGTTCAACGGATTTATCATAAATTTGGATTAAATCATCGTCCGATATGCCAAAAAGTTCGATATATCCTAGAGAGGGCTCGTCAATAGAAACAATTTCCGTTTTCATATATTTATTATTTAGAATTCCGTTTTTGAGGAAGGAATTAATCGATTTTGAGAAATTTAGTGCTAAGTCAGAATAAATGGTAAATCCACTCGTTTTTATGTATAGTTCAATTGGGCCGGTAATGCAAACTTTTACCCGTAGAACATTTTGGGTCCTCTCATGTAATTCTTTGGCGAAATGTTTTAATACAAGCATTTCTGTTATTAGTGCTTTTTGCGGGTCTATCAGATTCGGTTCTATTTCATATTCTTTAATGGGTTTTAAGAATTGGGTATACATGTTAACGTGCTGTGGATAATTGATAATTTCTACGCCGGCATTATATTTTAATTGAAAAGATTGTAATAAAGGATGGATGTAATAGTTATAAATTCCTCGATGATTAAAAATATCCGATTTATTTAACATAGCTTCATAAGCAACCCAATAAAATTGATTGAAGGTCTCTTTATCAATATACGTAGGGAGAGGGAAGCTACCCACGTCATCAAATTCTGGAAATGATAAGATGATACACCTCTAAGAATTTATTTTTAAAATTATTGCTTCTAAAAAAAATTAAGGGGAAAAGGGCATGATTAGTTATAATATTTAGAGAGTAAATAATCAATGTTTTTCTCCTCTATTTCAAAGAATGCAAAAATAAGGCGATCAATAATTTTTCTAAGTTTATTCTCGTTTTTGCGCATTATAAAAAGTTCGATCTCATCATGAGTGAGAATGACTTCATTCTTGCTGTCGTTAAGAAAATTCGCAAGCCATTTTATTAGTTCTCGTGAAGGCATAGAGGAGGGAAGTCCCCTTGAATCATTGTCATCCATTAATCGTGAAGCGAGCAATTCGATTGTGGACAGAATTTGTTTTTGGTTTTCTGACTTGAAATTATCGAGATTTAAAATAGGTAGCTCATCTTCTAATTTGGTTTTAGAGCGTTTAATCACGATATTTTTTGCTTTAAACATGAAATGTATTAGTTTAGAATTTAGATAAGCTAACGTGAAAGGGTAATTTATCTTGGATTCCGGAATTTTAGGCCAAAGAAAATAAGTATCAGAGGTGGCATAATAACATTTAGAAGAATAGCCAAAAATATTCGTATCCGTGATGTATTTGATAAAGATTTTTTTTCCGTGTTCATAAAAGGGTTCTAAGTCGCTAAGCGTGCGATTATCGCTTGGATTCAAATTTTTCACGTGAGCACCTCTTCTAGGAAAGTAAATATTTTTAGGATTTTCTTTTGCGTTGCGTAAGATGGATTCTAACTCGGGTTTAAACTGTTCCAAATATCTCGTTAAGTTCGGGTACGTTTTTTTAAAATATTCATTTCTCTTGTTTGGGTCTTTTCTAGTATATTCAAGCTTATTAAGAAAAATAGCAAATTGTAGTCCTTCTTTATCGAGAATATGACCAAGGGGTCGAATACATTTACTTTTATAGAGGGGTTTTAATCTTTCTTTTTCACGTTCATTAATTTTCACGAAATCATCGTTAATTTTTATGAAGATCTCATCTTTTTGAATTTTTAAGTTTTTATTTAATTCTAAGATAAAAATCTCATCTTTAATGAAAATCAAGCCATTACGGATGATAAAGAGATCTTTTAATAAAAAGGGTTTACCGTTTTTATAACACTTTTTTTCAATTTGTTCAATTACTCGTTTTACTTCTAAAGGATACGTTAAATTCCACACGCCATCGCTTTTTAAATCCTTGTTGGTGAGTGCGGACTCATATTTTAAGATGTTTTGCAATTCTTCTCCAGAATTCAATCCATAAAAAACTTGATCATTATATTCTTCATCAGTAAGAGCGGGATCTAATTTTGGCCTAATTTGAATGATTTTAATTTTTTTATTTGAATGCCGTTGTTTTTGTTTTGGTGTCTTTTTTTGTAAAAAAAAGATACAATCATGGTGACCCTTTGCATTTTTAAATATTTTTAGGGGGGACAAATCAACATATTCCAATAAAAAACATTCTTCTAACACGTGCGGCTTTAAAAGTTTAATTCCAGTGCCTCTGGATTTGTATATCCAATAATTAGTCGTGATGAACGACAAAATACCTCCAGGCTTGAGCTTTTCAATTCCGAGGTGGATGAAAAAGTAATGAAAATCCATATTTCCCGCGAAAAATTTTTTACAAAAAGGAAATTGACTAATATAATCACGAAATAAGGATGCATTATAGTTTTGCCCTAAATAAGGAGGATTTCCAATTATCAAATCATGTTTTTCTTTTAAATCTGAACTAAAAACGTTTTCAAATCTAAGGTCAACTTGCGGAAAATGCTTTATTAAATGAGGTTTCAAAGCAGAATCGATTTCATAAGCAACAATATTGGTTATACCATGATTTAACAATGATTTCAGAAAAACGCCTTTTCCAGCACAAGGATCTAACGTACTAAAGGTCGGGGCATCTTTAACGCGGGATAAATACTTTAAACTATTCTTTACCATGAAATCGGCAACTTGAGGGGGAGTAAAAATTTGACTAATTGCTTTTTGTAGAAAAGAAGAGGGTTCTTTCCCATTCATTGGATAAAATATAGTATATTATGTTAAATAAAAATTCGGTTAATTCAAGAAGCTAATTTAGTGGAGAAGTTATTAGATACGATCATGAAGAATAATTATAAATAGATTAATGATAAATTATTTTATTCTGAATTGTATTCTTAAATTATTTTAAATGGGAAAACAGGTACAATCAATAATAGTTCCCATTAAAATTTAAAAACAAAGAAGATAATTACACTAAAAGAGTAAAAATGAATTCGGTAGATAATGATAACGATGATTTAGTTTCAGTGGTCGGGTATGGAACGTTTCTCACGAAAGGACTGTGGAAAAATAAGAAGAATGTAGAACCTTGTTTGGTAAAAGATCATGTGAGAATCTTACCTGAAGGAAATTGGTATCCTTTTGTGTTAGAAAAAAAAGGGGCGTCTTTTTGGGCATTAAAATTTAGTATATCCAAGGAAGAATTAAAACAATTAGATTATTATGAGGGGGTTGACGCTGGACTTTATAAACGTGTTCTCATCACCGTAATTTTAAAGAATGGGAAAAAAGCTTCAGCATATATTTATGTTCCAACAGAAAAGACTATTAAAACATGGGGGTTAGACCCATTAATTGATCCGCATGATCAATGGAAAGAAGAATTGAAAAAAAATCCGGAATTAATAAAAGAATTTCCAGAACTAATTTCATGAACTCACGAATTCTTCTGGAGAAATTTGAGTATTTTGGATTAATGCATAACCCGCGGGATTTGGAAAAAAATCTCCTCGATAATTTTCTGAGGAAAAAAGAGAAAGAAGGCGTCCATTAAAAAACCATCTATATCCTACTCCTTCAAAGCATTCATGTGCACGTATCACGTAATTCAAGTTATTTTTTTCCAAAAACTCTTCAAATACATCTTCTCCAAAAAATTTTATGCCTGGTCCTCTATACGAGCCCATGTAGCCCTTTAAGCCCTCTTTTGGGTCATTCCATAAAATTTGATATATTGCTTCTTCTAAGGACGAATCCTCATGATCAAAAAGATCCACGGCTCTTTTATCTTTTAATTCATTAAATACATCAATATATTCAGGAATTCCTCCGTGAAGGCAAGCAATTTTTTCATTTACAATAGTACAGATAGGAAGAACTTCATATAAGGAAGCGATTTCAGAATAACGACCTTTATTTCCAAATCTATAATGAAAATCATCGTAAAATCCATAGTATCTGTTCATTTCAATGGTTTCATGGTTGCCTCTTAAAAATACGTATCGTTTAGGCTCCAGAATTTTCAAGCAGAGAACAGTTATTAGGCATTCTAATTGTTTAGCTCCCCTATCCACGATATCTCCTAAAAAAATCACGTGCGCAGGTTGGTCTTTTTTAATCATGTTCAAGAAATTTTTTAAAGATTCTAAATTTCCATGAATATCTCCGATTACGAGAGCAATATCGTCTTCATTTTTCATCTGGAGGTCCATTATTAGAGTTTCCTCCTGGATGATGGTTTTTGCTTCTGAGATGATGGGGGAAATCTCATCAAATTTTAAGTTAGAGATCTTATCCGGATTCTTTAATAATTTTTCCAAAAATGATTTTTCCATTTCCGTCTTTCCCTATTTTTTCTACTATATTTGTAATATTTAAGAACCTTTATATTAATTATCAACGCAATTAAAAAACTCAGTTTTATTAGAGTATAAATACTATTAAAAAATAAAGCACGCGAGCATGTTTTTTCCATTAATAAATCTTTTGAAAGGAATTTCAATTTAAAATGAATGGGCTTCAATCGCTAATTACTAAATTTGAAGAACAAGTGAGCCATGACAACTTAAATTCTCAATCAGGAATGGTATTTACTCCTCCTTCTATAATAAAGTTCATGGTTTCCCAAGCATTATTAAAACCCTTTATCTTTGATAAGATCCACTCAAAATGCATTTTTGACAGAGAAATTACTCTTAAAGAGCTAAAACAGATCTTAGATGAAGTTCCCTCTTTAAAGAGAGATCTCATGAAAGAGATCAAACATGTTAAAATTTTAGATCCTGCTTGTGGTTCTGGCAGATTTTTATTGCATGTTGCGGACGTTTTATTTAAAATTCAGGAAATGCTGGATTTCACGGGAGAGGCGTTCGAATTAAAAAAAAACATTATTGAAAATAATATATTTGGAATTGAAATGGACCCATTTGCTCGGTTTGTCTCGGAATTAAATTTAATTCAATGGTTATATCAAAAACACCAAAATTCCATCCCGGTCAAAAAACTTTTTTTTAATGAGTTAGATTTAGATAAGCGGGAGGATTTTCTTGACCAAATTGGAATAAAACACAATATATCAATCGGAGATTTTCTCCTTGATGAAATTATTACTAATCAATTTGATCTTATTATTGGAAATCCCCCATACGTGGAAAATAAAAAGCTTAAAAATGGTAAATATAAAAAACAATTGCGTGAGAAATTCTACTCTGCATATAAATTATATGATCTGTCCATCCTTTTTATTGAACGATCTTTAAAGTACATGAAGGATAAAACGGGGCTACTTTGTTATGTCATGCCTAATAAATTCTTGGCGGCGGATTATGGGATTAAAATAAGAGAGTTGATTTTAAAGGAATCTAAGATCGAACGTATATTCAATATCTCTACCATTCCTCTTTTCCGTGGAAAATCAATTTATCCCATCATTATATTATTGAATAAAAGAAAAGGAGGGGATCTCCATGAAATTATAGTTCAAGAATATCATTATGAGCAGGAGATAAAAGAAAAGCGCCCAAAAATCGTTCAAAAATTTCCACAAGTCACCATTAAAAAATTTCCTTCTCACGTGATCCCCATTCATGGAAATATCTCACTCGTGCATTTTCTCTATTCCCGCTTTAAAACCTTGGAATCAACTTTTGAAGATCTTAAAATTATATATCGCCCATATGGTTTCCTCAATTGGGCTCAATATTTAAATGAGATCGATGAGACCGTGAGCTCATCTTCCGTGGGAATACCTAATGATAAGAGGAAAAATGGTAATCGGGATTTTTTATTCGTGTTAGGGACGGGAAATGTAAATAAATATCATATAGATTTATATAAGCCCATAAAAATTGCGAGAAAGAATTTAAAAGTTTCAGCATTTTATCATGATTCCGCATGTTCGAATATCCATAAAAAATTATGCACGAAAAAATTGATTTTTAGAGAAATCGCACGAGAATTAACATGTGCATTTGATCTTGATGGAATGTATACCAATATCACGGGACTCTATTTTTTAATCATTCCTTCGTTCACGGTGGAACAATATTATTGGTTAGAAACAATCATGAATTCTAATTTAATGGATCACGTGTTCAAGACTCTTTTTGGAACCCTTCACATGGCAGGCAATTTTTTGCGCTTTAATGGCAGTTTTCTTAAAAGATTAATTGTTCCGGATGAATATCATCCCATTTTAAGCCAGTTAGGTAAAATATTACAGTTCCTCTCTCAACTCAACCATGATATTAAACACGGCAATAAACATGTATACTGGTTAAATTCTACAAGAGAAAAAAAGCTTGAAGACTGCTTGAAAATTTTGAATGTTTTAACCAATGGTTTAGTCAATTATTTTTTTTTAAAAGATATTTACTCGAAAAAGAGCAAAGAATATCATATTTTAGAAAAATTTATTTCTCAGCCGAATTATTTCTTGAATCTTCCCTTGAATTATATTAGTTTTAACAAAGATGATCTATTAGAACCATCATTGCAAAATGAGATTAAAAAAAAAATTGACATGTTTATTCAAAATCTTGAGAAACTAAAAGAAAATGGATATCTTTGGAAAAATTTTCATTATTTAAATCGTTTTATTACTCATTCATTTATTTCGCATGATTCTTAAATCTTAATAAAATTATATAACACTTAAAACATATAATAAATTGTTTTATTTATATATCAATATAACCATTATAATTACTTATTTATGAAATAAAATGACGAGAAAGGACAATTTAAAAAAGAGATACGTGAGAAGTGTAATTAAATTGGGAAATTCTAAAGCAATAACGTTTCCCCAAGAATGGACGAATCAAGCCCATTTAGTAGAGAAATCTGAAGTCAATCTTTATCCAATCGATAATAAATCAATTATTATTCGAACAAGAGATGACGACGAAGAAGAAGAGACGGTACTAAGAATCGATAGTAAAGAATGGCCCCTGAAATTAATGAAACAAGCGTTAATATCAGCATTTAAATTAAACACCGATAAAATCTTCATTAAATATTATCCAGAAAATGAGTCTCTTTTATATGAATTACTAATAGAATCCCGGAAAGAAATAATCGGTTTAGATTTTAAAAATCTCCCCGAAACTAATGAGTTTTTCGTTAATTTTTTATTAGACACGAGAAAAACTACCTTTTACGAAGTTTTAATAGATCTTGCTAATGTATTTAACACTATTATATCCCATATTATAGAGGGAAGAAAAGGTAATTTTGATGACTTACTTTTAGCAGAAATTGATAGAAAATATTCTTTAGGTACACGTATTCTTATTACAGGATTATCCGAATATCCCTATTCTAAAGGATTTTCTAATTTACCCGTGATTCACTTTTTAGGTAATAGGGTAATATTATTATATACAAGAGATTTTATTAATGCGTCCTTAAATCTTCAAAATCTTCCCACCCCTATCATTCAGAAATATGCTCCACTCCTTTCTAGAATTCCCGATCTCTTAATTCAAATCATCCACAATTATGAAAAAGTTTCTTTAGAATTAATTTCGCAATTTCAAGATTATTTAACTAGCCTTCATGAACGATTCGAGAAAATAGAAGTTAATGACGGTGATGGAAATGAATTGCGAATTAGAAATATTATTAATTATTTTCTCAGTATTTTTGATAATTTCTTCGATATCGGAATAACCCGCCTCATTGAATCAGATATTGGAATGACATGAGGATTTTATTTTTAAAAACCCTGTTTTTTAGAAAAAGAGCATGCATAGTTTTCCCCTTTGTTCTTGATGGCTTGTTCTTTTTCCTCCCTTCTTTCATCATCCAATAAAGATTTTTTATGAACGAAAGTTAATAATTATATGGAGACTACTAGGGAACCTATTTTATATAAAAAATTTCCTAATTTAAAGGGAAAAGTTCCTTTTATCCCTCTCATTCCTAATGCGCCTACTCCTGTGGAACGATTGACTAATTTGGAAAAACATTTAAATCTAAAGGAAGAAAAAATTTTTATCAAGCGAGATGATAAAGTTAGTGATGTTTATGGAGGAAATAAACTCCGAAAATTTGAATTCATTTTCGGGAAAATCTTAAAAGAAAAGAAAAAAGGGGTAATTACCCTCGGAGGAATTGGAACAAATCAAGGTTTGGCTTGTGCTATAACGACCCAACAATTGGGATTAAAATGTCACCTATTTCTTGCCCCTCAACCAGTTACTTGGCATGTACAGCGTTCCTTGTTATTATATGATTATTTTGGAGCAAAATTGCATTTATCTAAGAGTAATGAAAGAGCTTTATTAAAAAGTTTAGTATTTCGATTAATTCATCCTCGATATTTTTTAATGCCGTTTGGAGGAACTCCCCTCTTCGGATTTGGTACCTCTTTGGGCACTGTAGGATTCATCGATGCCATGTTTGAGTTAAAAGAACAAATTGATCAAGGAATTGCGTCCATTCCTGATGTCATATTCTGCGCGGGAGGATCGATTGGAACTGCTGCTGGTATAGGCGCAGGCTGTAAGCTCTTGGGCTTGAAAACGAAGATCCATGTTGTTAAAGTCTCAGAAGATATTGTAATTAATCCCTCTAATTTTCTTAAAGTTGCAAATAAGGCTTTAAACTATTTACATGAACGTGATCCTTCCATTCCGCACGTGGAAGTAACCGAAAATGATTTCAAAATCATTGAAGGATATCGAGGCTCTGCATATGGGATTGTAACAGAAAAAAGTCAGAAGGCTGTTGATCTCGTGCATGAATTAGAAGGAAAAGAAAAAGGATTTAAATTAGATACTACGTATACGGGAAAAACGATGGCTGCTCTCATGGATTATATAACTGAAGAAGAGAACAAGGGGAAAACCGTATTATTTTGGAATACTTATAATTCTAATAATTTAGATGATTATCTCAGGGAAACAGAATTCAATTATAAAAAATTACCACGTAAGTTTCACAAGTTCTATGAAAAAACCTTTCAATGCTGGCAAATAACGGATTGTGCTAAGGAGCGTAGGAAGAAATGTCCCGCCTATTTAAACCAAGAATATCGATTCTGGAAAATAACCGACTGCCCATTGAGCGAAGAACAAAAGGAGAAAGCAAGAAAACAATTAGAACAGGCCATTATCGCGGAAAAACAATAAATTATATAAATTTTTTCTTTTTACTTTTTTTCCTTGTTTTGTTAATTTTTTCAAGAGAGTCCAATCAAAAAATCTAAATTTTATTTCATTTTATGATCATTTAAATTCAATATAAAAAAATAATAAAGAGGTTTATCATGGCTAAAAAAAAGAAAAAACAACCACTCATTGAAGAAATAGATGATGAAATTCCAACGGGAAAAAAAGATGAAGATGGGGATGAAGTCATTGATCTCTATGAAGTAGAAGATAATTTGGAAGAAGATTTGGATTATGACTTGAGTAAAATTGACGATGAGATGCTTGCGGACGAAACGGAAGATGAGGAATTCGGACCGGAGGTTGACGAGGTAGTGAAAATGTTGCGAAAAGTTAAATGTGAACCATGCCCGGGGAGTTCGAGTAAAATTGATTGCAAAGTTCGGAATGATTTCGGATGTCCTCCAGATAAGGCAAAAAAATAATTTGAAAAAAAAAATTACTATAAACGAGAATGAGTGATTTCATAGAGCCAGAACGGAACTGAATGAAACTATTTGAATGCCTTCAAGAAAAATAAAATGAACTATTTATCAAGAGAGAAATTACATTTTTTTATCGAGAGCTTCTATTATTTGACATTTTTCTTAAGATAGGTCATAGAATTTTTAATCTACTTGTTTTTATTATGCTTTTGAATATTTTCAATTTCATGGAATAGAAGGAATAAAAAAGAGTTTCATAAATGAGTTATTTAATCAAGCTCAAATTCGTACCCCTTGTTTCTTTTAAAAATTTAAATATGAATATCATGTTCAGAAGTAAGGGCAGGCTTAATAGGATGAAGGCCATTCCTAATCCGAAAAATAAGGTTAAAACGCTACCAATCATGAAACCCAGAGTGATTCCAAGGGATTGAGTAAAAGCCCTTAATCCACTACCCGTTCCACGTTTATCCGTAGGCACGACTTCAAACACCACAATTCGTAATAATACTTGAAGCGCATCATAAGCTACATAACCACAAACAATTCCAAGTACCACGATAATAAAGTTATTTGATGTCATTTGGCCTCCAAGATATAATAATATCGCCCCGATTGGCATCAATAAAGAAAAGAGGTAGAGTAATGGTTTTCTTCCAAATTTATCGGCCAAGATTCCCGTGAGTAAATATGCTATTATTACGCTAATTGCTACAATATATATTACTATATTTATTAAACTCTCTGAAAGAGTCGTGTAGGAGGCTGCAAAGCTTTCTGCCAATTGCAGAAAAATAAAATTCAAGCCCGTCAAAAAACTCATGACTAAAATAGCAAGATATTCTTCTTTTCGAGAAGAAGTAAATAAATATTTCAAATTTACTTTTAGTAGGGAGGAGTTTTCCATGGATGAACGTGGTACATTTCCCCTTTTTATTTCTTCATATTTAGATGTTTCTTTAATGGTAAATAAAATGATAAGTGCTAAGGGAATTCCTAAAAAGGTGGGGAAATAAGTCATTCCCCGCCAAGACCCTACCGGAGAAGTTTCCGTTATGAAAATAGAGCGAAAAATGGGCATTAATATAGGTCCCAATACTCCACCGGCTAAGAGGAGGTTTGTATAATACGCTCTTTTCTCTGATTCTGCTTCTTCATTAATATAAATAATCCACATGTCGCTTGAGAAAAATAAGTATGTGAGAAATAGGAAAATAGTATATTGGATAATATTGCTTGAAAGTGCCAATAGTAATGCCGAAGCTCCCATTCCCAGAGTCGTGATGAAAAGCATGGTTTTTCTTCCTACCTTATCTGATAAAAATTGATTGATAAACACGAAATACATGCCAATTGTAGCAATGCCAATACTTAATGCCATGATGGAATTTGCCTCATTGGGAGAATAATTAGGAAGAAATTCTTCAATAATTTTTGACGGAAAAGATGCGGTGTAAGTAGTCGTATAAGCATCAAGAATCTGGACGAATAAGAGGATGATAAGCATTAATTTGAAATACTTGGATGACCTTGAAACTTGAGCATTTGTATTATTTTCAGTCATGGGTTTAGATCATGGATAATTATTTTTAAAAATAACTGAATTGACTATTTTTATATGAGAGTGCTAAATCAAATGAAAGAGGAGTGTCAAGAATAAATTGAAATTTTCATGGATTTCTTTTTAACCTCATTTTAACTTGAAAAACTTTTTTAAAAAAAAGATAAAGGATTTTATAAAGTCTTTCGGGTTCTCAACTCCTCACGGTTTCTATAAACAAGAATCAGAAAAGCTTACACGCGTAATTCCATGGCTCAAACTTTAATAATAAGCATCATGTATTCAAAATAATTGAGGATGAAAAATGAAAAGGGTTATTCTTTAAAGAATTAAACAATGAAACGATTTGTTTTAATTGCTTTCGATTTAATATTTAGTGCCTTTATCTGGTACGTGAATGCTTCATGGGGAAATGATTTCAAAACATGTTTAATTTTATCCTTTACTACCTTTTTAATTGTCTACTTCCCTTTTGAAATATATTGGAATTGTAAGGACTTATGGCATGATCGATGGCCCTTACTTAAAATCGATTCATTAGAAGTCTCACCAATTAAAATTCCTGTTGAAGGACCCAGAAAAGCTTGGTTAATAGGTGAACTTATACGATCCAAAAATGAACAAAAAAGAATTTCAAGAAATTCAATAATTATCGTGAACCAAGGGTTTTCTGATACTAAAGAATCTCTTCAATATCTTTATTATCCGCTTGCACTTCACGGGTATCAGATTTTAATTCATGACCCAAGAGGGCTCGGAAAATCAAAAAAAGTCGGGAAGAAAACGGACCATGTTCAGCGAATCCAAGATTTTGATTTCATATTACAATGGGTCATGAATCAAGATTTTTTAAAAAATTCGAATATTTATTGTATTGGGGTAAGTCATGGAACGTTACCAGCTTTAATTAAAGCTTTTCCAAATGAGAAAATTAAAAAAATTGTAGTAATTTCTTCCGTTGCTAATTTTAGAAAAACATTCCAGCGATTAAATCCCATCCTTAAATTAAGATATTATATTAGAGGTAATATCTTAAAGATCCGAAAGGAGCAAAATTTAGAATTATCTCCCGTTTTAAAATTGAAAATCTATAAAAAACAAGTTAAGCCGCAAGAATGGAAAAAGCTCGTTGAGCGATTGTTATTAATTCATGCGAAAAACGATAAAATTACCAAATTTTTCAATTTTGAGGAGCTTATCTCATTTTTAGACGTGCCACCGTCCAATCAAATTCTATTTAAAAAAGGAGGGCATCTCCAGAAAAAAAACGAATTACTCATAGTAGCCTCAATTATAGAATTTTTTAACCGCACGGAAAATTGACGGAAAAGAAACAAGGAAAAAGAAAATATAAGGAGATTGAAATTATTAATTTTGATTTTTGAATTCATTTAAGAAAAGAAGAAAATTGATCTTTATATTAAAGGATAAATAAAAAGGAATTTTAATACATTCCGGGGAAATTTCAAGGGGTTTAATCAAATACCTCCTTTCCTTCATAAAGATCAAATTTTCAGGATTTCTTGAATCACGTTCGCTACTAATTCGATCGAATAATTTAAATACACGCGTTTCTCATTTAAATAATTGGGATTCGAGTGGACCTTTTTAATTTCATCAAATAAATCGAAAAAATGTTTATCTGATTCTAATTCAAACACATAAAAATTCTTTCGCTGAGCATTCTCATTCAGGTGAATAAAACAGCCGTGCTCGTGAAAATAGTGTCCAATAACAGGGTTAATTATCGTCCATAATTTATCTTTCATTTTTTGATATACATTAAATGCTACTCTTTGACAGAATTTTTTGCTTTTTCTGCTACAATAAAAATAAAAGGGCAATTTATGTTCATTTAATTTTAGAAATTCTTTAAATCCTTTTTTGATTAATTCTGCCTCTTCAATTTTTAAATTCAAGACCCAGTTTTGTTCTTTATCGAGCGATTCTACTCTAAAAACTTCTTCGTTGGTTAAGGGAATTTGATTAAGTGTCATGATATTTTCAATTAATTCTTTTTTAAGCCAATGGTCAATGATTTGATGAGGAGTAAGCGTATTTTTCAAATCTAACGGAAATCTTCTTAATAGAGACGTTTCATGAAAATCCACAATAAAGATGGATACCTCCTCCTCTTTCCAGAATGGCACCATTTTTTTTTTTAATAATTTAGCTTGAGGTGGAACATCAAATAGAGAGTCATTAGTAATATTTCTCCTTAAATCGCCCATGAATGTTCGATACCAATAACGATTTAAGTTAGTACCATCTTTAAGATAATAGCCTGATTTATTAGTAATAGTAGGATTTAAAAAGCCGTGGGGATTCATTAAGGGAAAGAAAAATACTTCCTGATTCTTATTTAGAAATTCTTGTAATAGATTTTCATTTCTATTAATTATCCTTAAAAATTCTAAAATTCCAAATAATCCATTATATTCATTGTGTTGAGCCCCAATAAAGATTTTTAAGGAATTACTTTTTTGTTCCCCTTTATTTGAGCTAAATCTAATGAAAAGAATTTTTCCTTCGGGTGTTTCATGCACCTCAAAGCGTAACCAAGGAAGTTGACATGCTCTTTGGAAATCAGTTAAAATTTGCTCAAAAAGAATCTTTCTTTGTTCGGGAAAAAGGATTTTTTTTAAGATTTCAAGATTCATATCGATTATTCTCCGAGAATCTCATCCCATTTAGAAAATTTAACGATTTTATAATAATTTTTTGCCATATTGGCAAACAGTACACACCCGATCGAAAAGCACTTAACTAAATCATCGTGAGTTAAGTTTAAAATTTCACAATTCTTTCTTGAGAGCCCTAATCCTCTCTCTACTTCAATTTGACCATCATAACCCGATAGATTCACGACAAATTCTTGTTTATTTAAGGTCCCTTTAAATGTACCTCTTGCAATTCTAGCTAATCCCCCAATTGGAATGATTCTTGAATTCTGTTGAGCTAAATATAATCTTAAATCAAAAGCGTGTTTAGAATTTTTCCAGTCGATTAGTGAAAACTGAGCCATTTCTTGGACGGTGTATGGGAAAGGGTTGCGATTTTTCAAGAATTTATCATAATATTCCTTTTTACTCCATGAGATTACTTTTTCAATGGAAAATTCCTTCGATTGGAACATTTCTGATCCAAAAGGGAGGACACCTGCTCCACCAGAGCCTCCATGAGGCTTTATGATAAAAGGTCTTTTATACTTTTTTAATAAATATTGTAATTTTTCAATTAATTTTTGTTCATTCCATACTTTTGTAAATATAAGATTTTTCAAATTAAATTTTTCAAGATCTTCCTTAGAAAGATAACTAGCGAGGTAAGTCAGCGATTTATCATCAGTGATCTTGAAAATTGGATTCACAATGAGGGTATTAATTTTTTGGACATTTTCATGAAATAAATCTTGAAACTGCTTATTTGCTAATCGCCTGGCAATGCCATCGCCTATTAATACACTAATTTTTTCGCCATTCAATAACACCCAGTTATTTGAATATGATAATGTTCCGGATAATTGGCGGTAATCCGCTATAATAAACACGATATCAAATTTTAAATTCTTTTTAACCGAATGTATATCACACACGCTCATGGTTTTTCCCGTTTTTCTCAAACATTTCCTCAAATGTTCGATGAGGAGTAATTTTTCGTGGATTAGTCCATCCTCAGGAGGGATCCCCACCAATACGAGCAATTTATCATCATTTCTCCTATTTAATCTCAAGGCTTGTTTAACTGCTTCGAGATATCCGTCATGTATTAATCCTTGTTGTTCATTAGTGAGAATGGAAAGCCCTCTATTAGAGCCCCCGTTTGTTTCTAATAAAAAGAATTTTTTACCATTTGGCTCATCACAAGTCATGAAATCGATGGAACCTATATAGAACATGTTATTTTGGGAAAGATGATTCTCGTTTGATGTAAATAATTTCAAGCATGCCGCTCGAATCGTGTTCACGTATTCATTATCTTGAGAAGCTTTTAAGCTAGCAAAACCCGTTAAATCCAGTCCTAAAGAATTTCCTAAACGAAATAAATCTAATTCTGAGTCAGAAAAACTCTCTTTCCTCATTAATTTAACAAAATGTGATATCAAGTCGTTTACCATGGGACGCTTGATAAATATATTTTCATTCATGCCTATATAATTTGTCACGGCGCTAAAGTACAATTATTGAAGAAAACGCTCAGAAGTACCATGATGAGAACCAATTGTTAAAGCATCCATAAAGCATTAATAACTTATTAAATCTACGGGTTTCAAAAAAAGATATTGAATTATTTAAAATAATATTCCTTTAAATAAAGGGAGAGGGAAATTAAAAAACGATTTTTAGAGATATAAATATCCCTGATGATTTCCTTTTGTTGACAAGCGGAGGCTCCCAATTAGAATTTTTTTTATTTTTACTTGCTCCTTATAGGGGATATCACTATAAATTAAAATATACGATTTTTCTGGCTCTGCATTAATGTTAAAGAGCAAAGCCATGTTAATTAACTCTGAATTTTCTGTTAATAGTGCCGTTATGACATAATGATAAGGTAATTTAATTAATTCCTCCAGATCCAATTCGATTTCGATGATTTCGTCCTTTTCTTTATCATATTCTTTCTTAACGAATTTAATATCATCTAAGGGAAGCACGATTTTTCGAAATGATGCAAAATGTTTTGAAAAAAGGGATTGCCTAATAAACCGCCTCTCATCTTTATTTTTCTCAAAATAATACTTATTTAATTCGGTAATTTTAAAGATCTTTCTCTCCTTTTTTTGGCTCGCTTCTTCAACAATTTTTATTAATTCTTCCACCGTTTCATCATAAAATACAATGATAATATCCGGATCTACAGTTTTAATGAAAAAATTCTTATAAATGATGCCGTTTTCTGTTTTAATCCATCCATCCGTGTCGATTAGGATAAAATCGGCATCTTCATGGTTTTGTTTAAACTTCTCGATGAGATTTTTACTTTCTTTAGGCAATATAAACTTGAAATTACCTTTTGGAAAGGTTGCTCCAATAAAAATAGTCTCTTCGGGATGGATGTTATCCCCTGAAACTAACGGTTCCGAAATTTCTCCAATATTTATCGTTGTTGGAATATAAATGAATTGTTGCCCAAGATCCGTATCGAGGTATCCCCCTTTTAATCCTTCTCTTAAAAAATTATTCGCTAGATATTTTAAAATCGTGGTCTTTCCACTACTGATACCTAAAACCATTATTTTTATCGGTTTTTTATCTGTATTTTTCTTGATAAAGCTAAGGATTTTATCCTTGATCTCTATCCAGCTATCGCTTATCGTATTTTCGTCCACTTCCATTAAATTTTCGTCCAAGTTCGAAGAAAAAATTTCGAATTTGCATTTTTCAACACAATATAAGGGATAAGAAGTACCTGCAGGAATGATTAAAACTCCTTTTTCTTCATGATATTCTCTCTCTTCCTCTCCTTCTTTTGTTCGCTCCTTGGGAGGCGTGATTAATTTTCCAAATATTTCTAATTTTCCATTTAACAGCGTTACTCTCGTGGGCCCTTTAACTAATAAGGTATGCCCTTTTTCTACTTCTCTTATCATGACTATCTCTCAAATAAATTAAATTATTCATGGTTGTTATAAAAAAGTGTAATTTGTTTCATGAGTTAGGATTAAATCTTTAATTCATATAACCGTGCAATCTCTTGAAATCCTAACTTTTTAAATAACGTTCTCGCTGATTCTTTAACATTAGAATCAACCACTAACCGAACGGATTGCACGTGATTATTTTTAAAGCGATCGATCATGTATCGCATGATTTTCTCTCCAATTCCCGATCTTCTATTCTCCTCCTTAACGATTAAATCTGAAATGTATCCAAATGGAATCTCATTTTTACTCTTTTTGATACAAAAATGCCCCATTGCCACTACTTCTTGAGATGTATCATCGACCGCTACAATCACTTCAGAATTAATATCTTCCTTCATGCTTTTTTGTAAATTCTCCCTCCATTTTTCTTCATCAAACTCTTGCCCTTTTAACGTGCACAGATTTTTCATGAGATGTGTAATCTCGTCAATGTCTCTTTCAAAAAATTCACGTATTAACATTCTGAAATGGTTTTAATTACATCTTTTTTTAAGGAAGATAATTCATTTCTAATAATTCAAATCTTTTGATAATATTAAATCTTTTTAAAAATTTTCCGGCACTACGTTCATTGTACGAAAGCGATTCCTTAACTTGGATTAAATAGGCTCAAACGCATTGATTTGCCAAAGAAAATTCAATAATTTCAAGTATTTCTCATCTCTTTTTCTAAGAATTTGTTCTTCTGAGCGGTTTCCATAATCATATATACCCTTTGAAGTCTTCACTCCAAGATGCCCTTGATCAATTTTTTCCTTGATGAATCCAAGTTCCGTGCCGAGATTTTTAACCACATCATAGACCAAATCTAAACCAGTAAAATCCAAGGTCTGAACGACTCCAACAATGGGCAATCTAATTCCCAAAGTATGTTTTACCGCCACATCAATATCTTCGGGAGTGGCTGTTTTCATTAAGATTAATTGGAATACAGCAGATGAGATGGCATTTTGAATTCTATTTACAATAAAATAGTCGGAAAATTTTCGCAATGTTATTGGTTTTTTCCCCAATCGTTTTAACAATCTAAGGGAAAACTCAATGACATCATCAGAAGTTTTACGCCCCGGAACTACTTCTACTAGTGGGACCACGTGAGGAGGGGCAAACCAATGATGGATGATCAATCGCTCAGGATGGCTAATTTTTGCTATTTTAAACACGTTTAATCCCGAGGTATTGCTTGCGAATATGGTATCTTTCGAGCAATACTCATCTAATTTAACAAACAAATCTCGTTTTATATCCGCCCTTTCAAACACCGCTTCGACGATTAGATCCGCTTTTGTTGCGACTTTCTTGAGATCAGTCGTGAATTGAATTCGGTTAAGAATCTTTGGTATTTCTTGGCCTCCCAACATGTTAAATTCCTTTAAGACATCCAAGTTTGAAGTTATTTTTGATAATGCCTTATCTAAGATAGCGGAATTTAAATCTACTAAACTTACTCGATATCCGGCTTGAGCATACACTTGGCAAATGGAGTGCCCCATCGTGCCGGCACCCACTACTACAACCTTTAAATCTTCTAAATCCATTAAAACTCAAACCCTTTATTTTGGTTAAGATATTTCATGGTGTTTTTAAAATAGGTTCTTTTAGACATGATTTTTAATTTTTAAATATCATGTAAAAAAGAAGACATTACTGATACTATTTAAATATTTTGGAGTTTTGAAATAAGGTTTTCTTATTAGAGAAAATAGATCTTCTAGCTATATTTTTTAATGAAGTCATATACCTTTTGGACGATTACCTCATGATCGGGACAATCTAAAATGGGATGATCACTATGCTCTAACCAAACTTTTTCTTTTTCCTTGGAACTTATATTATTATAGATGTACTCCAGGCTGTTTTTTTTTATCACAGTATCCAAGCGTCCTTGCATTATTAAAACGGGAATAGTAATGCGTGGTAACACGGTTTTCATTTCTTTCATTAATTTTTTAACCTTGCCTACGAGATTTAAAGGAATTTTATCATATCCCACCCATTTTCCCTGGGTTTCTTTTTTTAATTCTTCAACTCCTACAGGATAGTACTTTATAAACACTTTCAAAAGAGGGACAAGTAAGGGAAGTTTACTTCCAAATCCAATGGGAGTGCCAATAAGAAAGATGCCATTTAACTCGAATTTGCTGGCAGTAATGAGCGTCAATAATCCACCCATGGAGTGTCCTCCTACGAAAATTTTTTTACAGCTCTTTTTTAAACGGTTTAATTCTTTTTTTATGTGTTCTTTCCATTCCATCACGGTTGTTTTTCTCAATATTTCGGGAGAGCGACCGTAACCGGGTAATAGGGGGACAGAAACCGTAAATCCCCCTAATTCATGAAGCTCACGAGCTAATGGTTCTAAATCAGCGCAGGTCCCTCCTCCACCACCATGAAGCAACAAGATTCCAATTTCATTTCCCTCAAAAAAGAAAGGACCTGCTCCAGGCAGGATTGGTGGATCTGTTTCATTCATTTAAACGGTTCACCATTTGATTATAACAGGGAATGCATAACTTTTTATTTTCATGTATTTTAATGCGGGTGCTCATGGTCGGTTCTCCACATTTATCACAGCGAATGGATTCATGGATCTCTGCTTCTTTTGGCGGATTAAATTCTACAGGCTTGATTTCAAACACATCTTCCGGAGCAGAATTTAACAATTGTTCGATGCGTTCTTCCCGAGACATATCACGGCTTCGTAATCCACTCGATTTTAAGGAAATTCTTATTCCTTTTTTTTGAGTTCGATTATAAATGGTATAATTATTCTTTCCGAAATCGAGAAAAATTAAATTTCCCTTACCGAAGGTAGTACCAATTAATGCTTGAATGGCATCGACCGAACAGTTATTATTTTCAACGACAGCAACTAATTCTTCATCTATAGAAAAGTCATTACCGTGTTCTAGAATATATTTAGCGACCATGACACCTAAAGCTAAACCGGGACATGCATGTCCATGAAATTTTACTGCTTTTTTCATGAGTTGTTTAGCGTCCAAAATTTATTTTTCACTTCCATGCGGTTTTTCTTTTAATTGTGGAATAAAAAGACATTTATCATTATAAATTTTTATGAATCGTACATGGAAATGTAGCCGTTCATTTAAGGAGAAAAAAATAAGGAAGACGTAATTTTAAATAGGAATCCCCATTCGTTTCCATTGTCTTCCCTTCTTCTCCGAAGGTTTTAAAGATGAAATTGGTTATAATGACATGATGATTTTTTTAGATTTAGCTAAATTTTTATAAGATAAGGAACGATAAAATTTCATAAAAAGAAAATATTTATTTATTTCTCTTATCATTCTTATCCTTGAGAAACTCCATGAAGTTTTTAGTGGATGCGATGTTAGGTCGACTCGCGCGATTTTTGAGAATTTTTGGTCATGATACCCTTTATGCGAATGATTTAGAGAAATATTATGGAATGAATCCCATTTCTGACAAGAAGTTATTAGAACATGCCTTGAGAGAGAATAGAATCCTTATTACAAGAGATTATTCCTTTTACAAAAAAGCTCGCCCCATATCGATTTACGTAAAAGGAGAAGGCGTATACAATTATTTAAAGCAATTAAAAGAAAAATTGAATTTAGAATTTGATTTTACCATGGATAAAGCAAGATGCTCAAAATGTAATTCTAAATTACAATTAATAACAAATAAAGAGAGTATTAAAAAAGAGGTGGAAGAAGCTACTTTTAATTATCATGACATCTTTTACCGATGTCGAAATCCCGCTTGTCGTAAAATTTTTTGGAGGGGAACCCATATAAAGAATATCTTGGAAGGCATGAAAAATGCGGGGTTAATTTCTTAGGTTTTAAAGGTATTTTTCGTGGTGCTATCTTTTTCTTTCATTAATGATTACTAACGGGAAAATTCTCAAGGAGATTCTCGTTAGAACAATTACAATACATCCGAAATTCAAAAAATAGAGGAAATAAACATTTAAACCATGATTCAAGATTTTATTTTTTTTTTTTTAAATACTTTTCCTTAATTTGATTAAATCGTTGCTTGATTCTTTCAGCATCTTCTTTTGCGCCCGCTTTCACGTACATGCTATAAGCCTGATTCAATAATTCTAAAGTCTTTTTATATTCTCTGTTCATGAAGTGATTCTGAGAAAGCTCATACAAATAATCTCCTTTTTTTTTGTAGAATTCAATAAATTGGCCGGATGTATCAATTTTCTCGTTCATTTTTTTAGCCTTTTATATTTTCACCTTATATTCATTTCACATGGAGTGCAATTTTTATAAATTGATTCACATGCTTTTTAATCCTTTGAACCTTTTAAAAATTCTTATTTTTTTCCTTTAAGCAGCTCCTCAAGGAATCTTAAGTAATTTTCTTAACAAGAGGTTTTTACCTTCACTCTTGCTAAAAATACAAGGACGTCTAATGCAAACTTGATTCTATTAAGGATTAATGTTTTTCATAAAACTAGAGGTATTTTTCCTTCCATGAGCATTTGGTCGAGTAAAGCGATGGCGGCCATTGATTCCACCACGACAACCGCTCGCGGCACGATGCAAGGGTCATGACGGCCCTCAAATTTTACTTGAATTTCTTGCATGGTTTCAATATCTACTGTATTTTGCGGGATTCCGATAGTAGAAGTAGGCTTCACGGCAACTGTAAATTCAATGGGCATTCCCGTGGAAATTCCCCCGATTATACCTCCAGCATCATTTTTTGATGTTTTAATTACCCCATCTTTTATGATCCAAGGGTCATTATGTTGGGAGCCTCTCATTAGAGAAGCTTTAAATCCGGCACCAAATTCTACACCCTTAATAGCTGGAATCGAGAAGATTGCCTTACTGATGTTAGATTCAAGGTTGTTAAATACAGGACTGCCGATGCCGGGGGGTACGTTATATATCATGCATTTTATGGTACCCCCTATTGAATCATTCTCCTTTTTGACATGCTCAATTAATTCTTCCATTAATTTTGATTTTTCATCATTTAGAGCTCTCACTGGTGATTGTTCTCTTTTTTCGAGATATTTACTTAAATCATCAATGATATAAGTTTTATCATCTGTCACGGCACCTATGCTTTTCGTATATGCGAAGATAAAGATGCTATATTTTTTTAAGACTTGTTTTGCAATTGACCCCGCCATTACAAATCCTGCCGTTATTCTTCCGGAAAATCTTCCCGAGCCCCGATAATCCGCATGGCCTCCATATCGTTTCCATGCGGAAAAATCGCAATGGGAAGGCCTTAGGCGAAATTTATTTTTTTCATAAGAAGAAGAATCTACATCCTTGTTTTTTATTATTATGCAGAGAGGAGCCCCCGTGGTTTTCCCTTTAAAAACACCTGAAAGTATCACGGGTTCATCATGTTCCGTGCGGTTTGTAGTCAAACGAGATTGTCCTGGCCTTCGATACCGAAGTTGCGTGCGCACGTAGTCCATATCTATTTCTAATCCCGCGGGAATACTATCTAATACGATACCAATAACATCTCCATGACTTTCACCAAATGACGTTATTTTTAAACGCGTTCCGAGGACATTATCACCCATTTTAACTCACTATTTTTCCTTTACGTTCCGTTCTATTTTAATCCTTCGTGATTAATATTTTATTCAATACAATTTTAAATTATTTAATGGATTTAAAGATTAATGGTGGTTCTCACTGTTTGCGAGGCGAAGTGAGAGCTCCTCCTTCTAAAAGCTATTCTCATCGAGCTTTTGTAGTTGCAAGTCTCGCAAATGATCCATCTACCCTAATCAACCCTTTAACGAGCGGAGATGTGGGAGTAACAATAAATATATTAAAGGAACTGGGAGTTGAAATAAAAGAACTATCATCTTATCGATACCGAATAAAAAAAAAGGACTTTCCTTTTAAAGCATGTAAAAAAATATTGGATTGTAAGAATTCCGGGACCTCCATCAGGATGTTTAGTGCGATAAGCTTGTTCGTAGAAGGAGGCTTAACTTTGACCGGAGAATTTCTTGCGAAAAATCGTCCCATTCGACCTCTTTTGGAATCTCTTGATTCTTTAGGAGCTACATACAAGTTAACGGATGATATCTTACATGTTGAGCGAGTAAAAGAATCATGTAAGTCCATTTCAATTCCAGGAGATATTAGCTCACAGTTCATTACCGCTCTATTAATTACGTGTCCCATGATTAAATGCGCTCAGAAAGATTCTATTATTATAAATATCATCTCTCCTCTCATTTCTTATCCTTATATTAAAATTACTGAAGATGTATTAAGCGCATTTGGAGGTGAGGTTCAGGAGGTGTTAAAAAAGGATAGAACCGGTTATTTTCGGATTCCCGTGAATCAAGAATTAGAAGGGAGAGAATATGAAATTCCCGGCGACTTTTCTTCCGCAGCCTTTTTAATATGTGCGGCTGTATTAAGTTCAAAAGAACAAGTCGTCATTTCCAATCTAGATATTGAAACACCTCAAGGCGATAAGCAAATCATTGAAATTTTAAAAGAAATGGGAGCTGAAATTGAAGTAGATTCAAAAAACCACCGCGTCCTCATTAATGGAAACATTGATACGCATCCTTTAGAAGGAATCGATATCGATTGTAAGGACATTCCAGATTTATTCCCCATTCTTTGCGTCTTGGGAACACAAGCAAGAGGGAACACTACGCTATACAATGCAACAAGTTTACGATTAAAAGAATCCGATCGTATTTCCGTAATGGCAAGGGAATTAAGAAAAATGGGAGTAAAAGTAGAAGAATTTGAGGATAAAATGATAATACATCAATGTAAGGAGTTAAATGGAACAGAGATTAATCATAATAATGATCATCGAATCGCCATGGCGTGTACCATTGCCGCCCTTCGTGCATCTACTAGCACGATAATAAAAAATATTGAAATAATAAACGATTCTTATCCTAATTTCACGGAACACTTAAAAAAACTAAATGCAAAAATAGAATTTAAATGAGGTTAAGAGATGGAAAGTAAACGTTTACCGAAAAGATTTTTGACGGCGAGCTCTGGCTTTCTTGCCTCCAAATTTCTTCGGTTCGGTTCTTCTTGAATCTCCTGATAAAAGGGTGTCTTGATATTCTCGAAACGCCTGTTCAACGGTTTTAGTCCCTATAAATTTAGTAATGATTCTTGCCAAGGCAATTCGGACGGCATCTGTCTGTCCCATTATTCCTCCACCTTTTACTTTTATTGAAATATCACACTTATCTAATTTGGGATGATATCCTATCTCTAATACTTCTTGAATTCTTAATCGGGCGAGTTCGGGTTCATATAAATGAAGAGGGACATTGTTAATCTTAATTTGGCCCTTTGCAGGATGTCTTAACGTAGCTCTTGCAATGGCAGTTTTTCGTTTACCTGAACTTTGAATAATTTTAACTTTTTCAGACATGATTTTTACACCTCAATGTTCTCCTTATTCCATCCAATTCTCGAACATAAATTATCTAATGTAATGTATTTATTGTAATAGGAAAGGCGCCTTTTATCTGCATTTTTTATTTCGCCATGTATTAATTTATTATATCTTTTTTTAAATCTCTCAGGAATATCTCCAATATACACGTGAACACGAGTAAGAGCTTCTTTTCCTCTAAGTTTCTTGCGGGGTAGCATTTGTTTGATCACCCTTCTCATGAACGTATCAGGACGCCTTTTATGAAAGGGACCTCGCCGTGGGTTCGTTGCTGTTCGAATTTTCAAGCGTGCTAAATATTTCTCATGAATGGCTCTCTTATTTCCACTAATAATGGCGTCTTTTGCATTGATTACCACAACATGCTGACCTAACAATAGTTTTTTTGCCACTTGGCTACAAAACCTACCTAATATCTTATCCTTAGCATCTAATAGTATGTATTCAGGCATGTAAAACCTCTCTTAACCAAATTTTATCAACAAAAGATTTTAACATTACTTCCTTTCGGATTTTGTTCTAATAATTCTTCTATCGACAAGAGCTTGCTTCCTGAAGATAATATTTTTGTTCTAGCAGATTCCGAGCAATTTAAACACGCAATAGTAATTTCATGATCCAATTCTCCTACGCCTAAAACTTTTCCCGGAACGACTATAACATCGCCTTCCTTCGTCTTCTTGTTTATTCTATAAAGATTGACTTCAACACGATTTTTTCTGGGACCACTAAGCTTTTTTGACACGGTTTTCCAGATTCTTTTTTTAGTTTTCCATAAGTCCCTTATCAGTTTACGCTGATAATAGTTGGATGGCCCGGTTATTCGATGGCTCATTTTTTAATACATTCACAGTTAATATTATCGTTTAATAGTTTAAATCATGGATATTTTAATAAATTTTTGATGCTTCATGTCTCTATTTGAAGGTTCATGAGCTTGTTTTCAAATTCATCTAGTTTCTCTAAAAAAATTTCAAAAGTTTTTTTGATTAAAACATTGAATGGTAAAACACCATCACTTTCAATGGAAAAAATATAGGAGTTCTCTTTCCAATTCACATTAATAGCTTTATTCGGACAGTTTTTTGCACACGCCTCGCATAGCGTGCAATATCTCCAGTAATCCTCGATTAAAGAAGGAGCATTCTTTTCGGAATATCGAAAAAGCCTCTCCGGACACATTTTTCCTCCTTCGCATTTATCAGAACAATCTTTACATCTCTCACTATCGATGGAAACGTCCGGTAAATATCTGTAAAAAATGTTAGATACTGCTTGCCATTTTACATGCTCCTTTGCAGTTCCAAGTACGGCATAAGCTTCGAAAATGATGCTGTCATTCTTATCAATCTTGATGATGGGAATATCAGGACTTACAGGTACAATTTTAGGATCATTGGATTTTAAATCCCGAGAATAGATCATGAGAGGACTGTTAGTAGTATTCGTGATTTCGCATGTTAATGAAACTTGGCAAAGAGGACATCCATACCCTCCACACTCACATTCTTGAGGAAGTTTATAGGTTTCCAAATCCGTAGTGAGAGGGATTAAACCTAATCGATGCGCTAAGATTTCGTCATAAAGGACAGAGTCATTTTTTAAAATGATAACTTCATCTATAGCCATTACGGGAATTTCTGATAAGATGATTCTTCTTATGGCATTTGCCATTTCTATGGAAATTCCTTCCACTAAGAAGGTTAAAGAATGCTCATCTCTTTCGAGAATTTCGATATTCATTTTCGTAATCGTGTTATAATTGTAATAAAAAACGTTGATGAGGTATAAAATACTTTATTCTAGTTAAATTTTATGCCTCGATTGGAAAAAGAAAGGAAAAAAATTTAATAGAATTTTAAGTATCCATAGGCAGAATTGGTGGATTGAAAACAATATTTTACTGATTGAAATTCTCTTCTAAATTTTGCCACTTCTTTTTTTACTTTATTGGGGTCTTTTTTATCAATGATTAAAGATTTAAAAAATTCGGCGATTTGCTTCATTTCGCTTTTTCCCATTCCTAAGCGAGTCACTTCGCTAGTTCCAAGTCGTAATCCACCAGGATTCATGTAATGTCTGCCTTCTCGGATATCCCAGGGTAAGAGATTTCTATTGATGATGATATTTGCTTTTTCTAGGAGTTTCTCAATATCTCCTCCCAAGCCCACGTCTTTTTGAAAGTTGGACACGTCCACTACTATTTGATGGGATTTCGTGAATCCCAAATGTTCACAGAGTACATTAAATCCTGCTTCAGCTAGAGCTTCTCCGAATGTTTGAGCATTTTCAATTACTTTTTTATGATATTCTTTTCCAAACTCTAGCATTTCTAATAACGCAATGGCTAACCCCGCTACATTATGAAGGTGATGATTTGACATTAATGCGGGAAATACCGCATTTTTCAACTCATCAATGAGATCTTCTCTATCCGTGAGCACTGCTCCGTGTTGAGGTCCAGGTAAAGTCTTATGAGTACTGATGGCTATGGCATCTGCACCTTCTCTCAATGGATCTTGGAAATAGCCTGACCCTATGAGTCCGGCAACATGTGCTGCATCATATCCGATGCTTGCTCCTACTTCATTTGCTACGTTTCTTAACTCTTTAACGGGATGAGGAAAGAGAAACACGGATCCTCCAAATAAAATTAATTCTGGTTTGAATTCACGAATGATTTTTATTGAGCCATCTACATCAATGTTCATGTTTTTTTCATCAAAAGCTAAATACCGCACGTCCAATCCCCTTACCGTGCCTGCCGTTCCATAAATGGGACGTCCTGAACTCGCGATTTTTGGAGCATGAGAGATATGTCCTCCTTTCGGAATGGGCATGGCACACATCCTTCCACCATTTTCTGAAGTAAAAGCATTGTATAATGCTAAATTCGCCACTACTCCGGATATCGGACGCACGTCCGCATGAACGCATCTAAAATATTGTTTTGCTAAATCGATACAAATTTGTTCAATCTCATCAATATATTTGCAACCAGCATAAACTCTTTGCCCTACCCAGCCTTCTGCATAACGATGAGAGAAATCGCAATTACAAGCTTCTCGGACAGCAGGACTGGTAATATTTTCCGATGCTATTAATGGAATGGATTGGTTAAAGGTCTCATGATGATTCATTAAAATCGATCGTATTTTTTCTAATTTTTCACTCAATGTTGGTCATTTCTTTAATGATTATTGATGGAAATAAAAAAGAAATAGTGAAATTAAAATTTAATTCATTTATATTTATCCCTTAACCTTAAAAATTTAATTTTCAATAGAAAAACCTCCAAAATCGTTTTAATTCAACAGGAAAAAAATTTCTACTTTTATTTTCACGCTTTTTTAAGAACAACTCATAAAGAACCATGGAAAACAAGGAAATTTTTGAGAAATTCACGCGGATCGCATACTTCATTAATTATAATGAGAATTCAGATTAAAATAAAATTATGGAAAAAAAAATAATTTTTATCATTACTCCCTCTTCCCTAGTTTATTGGCTAATTTTTCGGGTAAGAAAAATCCTAAATAGAAAAGAAATGCGCTAGAAATCAGAATTGATCTAGCAATGATCAAGGTCACGGGAGTTGTTGGAATTCCAGCGTCTAATAATCCCGCTATTGTAAAAAAGATAAATGCTATTAATAGAAATCTCCCCTTCCATCGAATATTGGGATCTTCAGATTGCATGGATTTCCTAGCAAATAATATTCCGGTAATCAGAGCAGTTGCGATGCTGAACAATAAGAACACTAAGACAAATAGGTCATTCGAAGAATTAAAAATGCCTTCTTTCGTACCCACGAGTTCTGGATCGATAATTAAAAATGAGAGGAGGAGAACCTCATAAGGAAGGCAAATTACGGAATATATTATCAATAATTTTCGTTTTACTTGAGGATACATTATGGTGGCAAATGAATAGATCCAGCACAGAAGAGCAATGGGAAGAAAAATATTATCCACTAATAAATAATAAAAAAGACTTAGCGTCGTGCCAGCAATTAGATATAACACGAAAGATATGGCAGCACCCCACCATGCCGTGCTTAATAATAACCAAGTTAGTCCAACTGGAATGGTAGCTTTAAGTTTATATGTAAAATATTTCGAAACGATTTTCAAGCCAATTATTATGGAAACAATCATGAAAATTAATCCAAAACTCCCAAATAATAGGTCTAAGAGTGTCAAGCCTTCAATTGGCATTTTAATAAAAACCTATAACTTTTAATTAAGTATTAAAAAAAGTATAAAGGAAATTTATTTAAATTTTATCCCCCCCTTAGTTAATTTATCAGACCCTTCCCCTTGAAGAGAAAAACGAATTTATCCTTTTGATTTCTCTAAAATGAGTCGAACTTCATAAATATTTAATTTCTTTCCAGCTTTCTGCTTTTCTAATGCTTCTGCCAATTTGTCTTGTTTTATTTTCTCTAATTCCTTCTTTAAATCTTTTCTTTTATCTTTTTTCAATGGTCTTTTTCTCTGGGTAGTTCTTTTAAACCGTTGTCCCTTATACACGGTTTTTAATTGATTCATTAGCGTAATGAATTCTTCATGGTATCGATCTGCCATTTTTTTGTTCTCTATTAATTCTTCTTCGATACGCTTTTTATCTTTTTTCAGAGTGTCGACTTTATCATACAGTCCCAGCATTTTATTATGATATTCTTGAGATTTATTGGACCACTTGGTTAGTTGTTCATAGATTTTATTTAAATTGATTTTCACGATTTCAATTTTACGTTCTATCTTGTATAAATTATCATTTAATTGCTCACTCAAGATTTCTTGTTTCTTGTTCGCCAATTCTTTTATCTTATCAATGATAGCGTTTTCTTCAGCAATTTCTAAATTTTCTGTTTCTATTCTTCTTTCCAAGTTTTCTATTTTACGTTCAATTTGTTTAATGGTAAGAAAGTTGTTTTTGGAAGCTGGATCTCCTTTTTTTTTAAGTATTTTTTTTCTCTCTTCGGTGAGCGTTTCTAATAGATTTTTATATTCATTCTTTTTTATTTTTAATTTTTTAACCTTGTCATTCCAGTAATCTCTTTTCTTTTTATATTCTTCCCTGGCAATTTTAAGAGATTCGTTAATATCATCTTCGATCTCTTGAAGTTGGTTGATATATTCTTTAGTTTTCTTATTTAAATTGTCTCTTTTCGTTCGAGAAATTTCTATTTTACGTTGAAGATCTCTATAAGAAGGGGGATTTCTACGGGATTTATCCTTGCTCATAGATGAACTCATGAAAGTTATTTATATAAAAAAGAACCAAACATTATTAGGTTTAAGTGAAAAAAGAATTTATTTTTTTTATATCTTTTTATTCCAGATTTTAAAAAATAAAATTTAATTTAGAATAAAGTAGAATAACTTGAATGCATTAAAATTAAGTAAGATACAACCTTCATGCCATGACAGTGCAAAAAGAGAATGAGAACATTATTCAAGAAAATGATTTAATTTATTTGATCCTAGAGGATCGAAAAAGATGGCTTGTTCAAGCACGAGCGGGGGAAACTTTCCACACGCATCATGGGTTTATCGAGTTTGATGAGCTTATTAACAAGAAACCTTTTGGATCGTGTATTTTCTCCAAGCCTTTAGAAACACAAGGCTATAAATTCTACGTCATGAAACCCCTTCCCTCAGATTACATCCTCCACATGAAAAGAAAAACTCAAATTATTTATCCGAAAGATGCCGGTTTAATACTCTTATATACGGGTATTGGTCCAGGAAGCATTATAATTGAAGCAGGATGCGGATCAGGTGCCTTAACGTGTATTTTAGGAAATTATGTTCGGCCAAATGGACACGTGTATTCCTATGACGTGCGAGAAAAATCCTTAAATCGTGCCCTTAAAAATGTGAAAAGAGCCGGACTGCAAGAAGTCGTGACCATTCAAGAAGGAGATATCTTAAAAAAAGATCTGGAACTTCGAGATGTCGACTGCGTTGTTTTAGACATGCCCACACCATGGGACGCCATTCCTAAAATTAAAAAGTATTTGAGACTTAGCGGTAGTATTTGTTGTTTTTCGCCTACCATGGAACAAGTAAAAAAAAATACGTTTTCCTTAAAAAATAACGATTTCATTGAAGTAATAACGATAGAATTGCTAGAAAGGAGATTACAAGTAAAAGAAAATGCCACTCGCCCTGAAACGCGCATGATTGGTCACACGGGATACTTAACTTTTGGGAGAAAAGTGGAACCATTTAAAGAAAATCCATATAGAGAAAAAAAACCAAAAAAGAAGGAAATAATAGACATGACAGGAATGCCCCTAAGAGGTGAAAATAATGATCATTGAGTTAGAAGATTTTAAAAAAGTAGATTTACGGGTAGGAATGGTAAAAAATTGTGAGAAAATACCAAATTCTCGAAGGTTATATAAATTAATGGTAGATTTAGGAGAACGTTCTTTAAGGCAGATCATTACAGGAATAGCACCATTCTATGAGCAAAATGCCTTGATTGGACAAAAAATTATCGTCCTTACAAATTTGAAACCAAAAAAATTCATGGGATATGAAAGCCAAGGAATGCTCCTTGCCGTGGATGTTAATGGGGAACCCTTCTTGTTAAAAGTAGATGAGCGTGGTAAAAACATCCCTCCCGGAAGCCAAGTTAAATGACATTTAAAATCCTTTCATTTTCATGCCCATTTGAAATTCTTTCTTTTTCTTGAACCTTTTTGTTTTGAAAAAATGCTTTTTCTTTTCTGGTAAGATTTCCACGTATCTCCTCAAGAGATCTTCTACATATTCTCTTGTTGCCTTATCGCTCGTGATTAATGCGGGATTAGAAAGGTATTTTAATATTTCCTTGTTTTTAGCGCTGTCATCTAATCCTAAATTCTTTAAAGGGATATGAACAGAGTGAGGATACCAGCCCTTTTGATCATCATCATGTGCAATGATTTTTAGAATATTGCTTTCCTCTTTTTTAATCTTGAAGTCAATCAAACTTCCTTTGGGTTCCCTTATTAAAATAGATACGTATAATGGAATATTGTTTTTCTTATCATGAATTTTATTGTAAAATTCTTTTAGCCGTTCACTCATTGTAGCACATGACTCAAGTTTTTCAAAAAAAGCTAAACATTCAAATCGTTATTTTACTTAAAAATGCATGTCTATTAAATTTTTTAAAACAACAAATAAATGTAAAATCTCACGTTATTTATTAAAAATAAAAGCAATCATGACCACTTAAAAATGACGGTCTTTCAAAAAGCATTTCAAATTAAAACAAAACCCTATTGCTATATCGTTAATATAACATCTCAAGTTCAAGACATCATAAAAGAAAGCGAGATTCAAAACGGTATTGTCAATATACACGTACCTGGCTCCACAGGTGCAATTTCTACTACAGAATATGAACCTGGCTTAGTAAACAACGATATAGAAGAATTCTTAGAAAAAATTATTCCGTATGATCGTCGATATAAGCATCACGATACTTGGGGAGATCATAACGGAGCAGGCCACGTGCGGAGTTTTCTAATTAAAACTTCTCAGACGTTTCCGGTTCAAAGAGGGAGAGCATTACTTGGAACTTGGGAACAAATTATATTTTGCGAATTTGATGAAAAATCCCGCACGAGAACTATTTTTTGTACTATTATAGGAGAATAATTTTTTTATTTCTTTTAACTCTTTTACACGTGTCAATAAACCGCCTTCTATTCTAAATTTTACTCTAAACCTCTTTTCTTCTTATATAAATTCGTTTTTTAACCTTGGAGTATATCTTGAAAAGGGAAAGCCAATTATCGGATAAGCTCATATTGCTAAAGGCTCTTAAAATTTATCTTCCTCAAAATATTTCATCAATTCCGCCATTACTTCCCGGTATAGCTCCTTATATATCGTGGATTTTAATTTTTCTTCGATATTTTGAATACATTCGTTTAATTTGGCTTTATAATCCGAAATTTTATTAAAAAATTCATATTTCACTTGATACAATAAATTTCCTAAAAATACATCTTGTTCTTCGATCAATATTATCCTTAATTTTAGTAATTTTCTTGAAGAATAGCTCGTCATTTTCATTCTTAAAAATGAATGTCATGTGGATATCATCAGATTTCGAAGTTTTTTCTTGTTTTCTACAATAAATTTTTGGAGCAATTAATAAAGGAACTATTTTCAAGCTCAAAAAAAGTTAAAAAGCGGACACGCCTTTTAAATAAAAAATATAAAAAGTTAAAAACAAGTTTTTTTTTGTTTTATTTAAAAATTAAGATCAAGATCTTTACTTTTTATCCTATAAGAGGAAGGTTTTGAATAAAAAAAGGAGCTACATTTACTGTGGAGAAAAAATATAAATTAATTGCAAGGAAAGTCATCATTTCTGGGCTCGATAACGCCGGAAAAACCTCTATATTGACTGCTCTTAATAAGAAATATGATTTTGAAGAAGAAATTCAAGAGTTAAAACCTACCATAAAAGTACAATATTCCAGAACTATCTTTTTAGGAATGTTAATTTCATTTTGGGATATGGGTGGTCAGGAGGTCTACCGCAACCTTTATGTTTCGCATAAAGATCTATATTTTGGCGAAACAGATTTACTAATTTATGTAATTGACATTCAAGACCGGGAAAAGTTTCAAACATCCTTGGATTATTTAGATAATATTTTATCATATTTTCAAGAAGAAAATCCAAGCGTGCATGTCATCGTGACATTTCATAAATATGACCCCATTGTACGCGATTACGAGGAAATAAATGAAGATGTCAATGAATTAACCAATATAATTAAAGAAAAATACACCTCATTCAAAATAGTATTCCAACAGACCTCAATTTATGATATTGTTTCTATCGTGCATCTTATCTCTTATGGACTTTCTATGTTTAATGATAAATTTTTAGAATTATCTTTAGTGATAGAGAAATTTTTAGTGGAGTTTGATTGCGTTTCTCTGGTGTTATTTGATGAAAGAGGGATAATCGTGAGTGAATTTTATAATAATCAAGTAGAGGCGGAATCACACGTTAAATTATTAGAAGCTATTAAGGAGCATCTTTTTATTTTAAAGCGCATTGAAGAGGAGTCTTATAGCGATTATTATAATTACCTTAATGAAAAAAACCCACATGTTTCCTATTTACACCAATTTCAATGCAAGGGACAAAAATTTTATTTATCGATAATTTTTGAGGAAGATTTAAAATTCAAGATATTAGATCACATTCCGGATTTAATTAAAAATAGTAGCGAAATTTTAAACGACTTAATCCCGTAATCGTCGATAAATAAAAAATTAAATTCTTTATATTTTTACATTTTTAGAAAGAATAAACATTTAATAATAGGGATAAAACATGAAAGTTTTTTATTTTCCTCCATCCTTTAAAAATAATGAGAGAGGGAGAGGATAAAGTTCAGAAAATAAGTAATTTATGAGAAAAAAGGTAAAATATTTAAATGATATTGAGTAATTCTCTTGCTTTATCTATTAGCTTTTCCTTTTTTTCCCTATGTTTTTTAATGAACTCTATTACTTTCTCCACGCATTCTCTCTTGTGAGGTCCACACATTAATTCTCCATGAATACATGCTAAGAAATCCTCATTCAGTTTTTCATCGCTTTCTTCGAAATGATACATCAAAATTTTATATATCATGCAATTTTGGGGCTCACCACCTAATTCTTTCTGCTCTTTTTTATTTCTACGGCCTCCCGTCAGAGTCCCCATGATTTTTTTTTCAATGGATTTGAGATCTTCATTAAACGTGAAATAACTATTTGGATTTCGTTTAGACATTTTTTCCGAGCCATCGAGCCCTGTCAATAAATAATGATACGTAGAGCCGGGTAGGAAGAACTTCTTATAATATCGGCGGGTTAAATCACGTGTTAATCGAATGTGAGGATCTTGATCAATTCCGACGGGTACAATTGTCGGTTGAGCGCCATCAAGGATTTGGGGCAGGAGAATATCACCAACTTGAATGAGTGCGGCCAAATATAATCCAAACGTTTTTTCTCCATATATCGCATGTAACATGTTATTTGTTACCAGCCGGCTAACCTTGAAACAAGCATCTTTTACGATTGGTTCTTGGGATTGTCTCCAAATATAAGCTTTTTTCGGAGAGGGATCCAATCCTAAGGCTAAAATATCTGCCAAATTATCCACTGCTATCTCTTCTGCTTCTTCATAAGGGATCCCATTATCCTCCCATGATTCAATATCTGCGATGCAATAATAGGCTTTCCCTCCCATCTTTTGGAATTCAACGATTTCTAAAGCAGTTGTCATGGTCCCTAAATGAAATGGTCCCGAAGGTTTAATTCCGCTCATTACTGCCCAATTCTTACCTTTTTCAATAGCTCTGTAGATAGTATCTAACGAACGATGGCCAAAAATAATTTTTCTCCGAATAAACCGATTTTTTTTAAAAATTTCCCTTAAAGAATCCGACATTTCTTCAATTCCGAATTCCTTTATCAATCTTTTGTAATCTTCTTCCATGATATTAGTGGAACTCCAGGGATCAATTTTGAACTCGTCTGTCATTCTTAACTTCACTTCTTTTTTGCATGATAAATTAAATATTGTCAAAAAAATTTACTAAAATATGATTAAATATACAGACCAACAAATTGAAACGTTAATAGAAAAATTAGATTTTTCTAAATTGGAAGGAGGATTAATTCCCATCATCGCCCAGGACAATATTTCTGGAGAAGTTTTAATGCTTGCCTTTGCAAATAAGGAAGCCGTGAAAAAATCTCTTCAAACAGGCTATGCGCATTACTACTCGCGTTCTAGAAACACTTTATGGAAAAAAGGGGAAACATCAGGACACATTCAAATAATAGAAAAGGTTTTAATAGATTGCGACATGGATTGCTTGTTATTTAAGATAAAACAGGAAGGTGCTGCTTGTCATGAGGGGTACTATTCTTGTTTTTATAGAGAATTCAAGGAGGGAGAGCTCGTCGAAATTAGTACGCAATTATTTGATCCAAAAAAGGTTTATGGATAATAATTAAAAAGAGATTTCAATTTTTCTTCTATTCGGTCTCCCGTGTAATTTCAAATAATTTAGAACCATTTAGTTAAAATTTATTTTTGAATTTATATTTCTCATGAAATCTTCTATAAAAAAAACGGAAGAAGATTGGAAAAAAATCCTCACCAAAGAACAATTCTACATTCTCAGAAAAAAAGGAACAGAACGTCCTTTTACCGGTAAATATTGGGATAATCACCAGAAAGGAACATATTATTGCGCAGGATGCGGAAATCCTTTATTTGATTCTGAAACGAAATTCGATTCGGGCACAGGATGGCCAAGTTTTTTTGCTCCTATTGAAAACTCAAGCATAGAAACCAAGACGGATTATAGCCACGGCATAATTCGTACGGAAGCCTCATGCAGTAAATGTAAAGGGCATTTAGGACATATATTTGATGATGGCCCTCCACCTACTAATATGCGATATTGCATGAATTCTGACGCATTAAAATTTAAGCCAAAAGAAAGTTCTTAGAATAAAAAAGAGTTTTTTCACCGAGTATGATTTAGACCTTGGTACACAAAATCTTTATTCATAAAAAAATTAATGATGGTTAAATTTTTTGTATTAAAAGCTTAAATTAAACAAGACGGAAGCAATTTTTAAAAATTTACCATTTTAAATACAATTACTTCGGGAAAAAGAAAGAGAAAAACAATGAAAAATGAGAGCTGATGTTTCAATCAAGATAAAGTGATATGGAATTGTCTAAGCAGGAAATTTATCAAAATATTCTTTTTTTCCTCGTTGCATTACAAATTCAACAAAGGGTGGGATTTTTTTATTATTTAGGAATTATAATTTATTTCCATTATATTTTTAATTTTTCGAAACCATAAGAAATATATGATGAATTATTTAACGAAATCTTAGTTTCTAAAGGTGGGATGAAAGAATGGTAAATAATAAAGAAGAACCTATTGACGAAAAGTTAGAAGAGTTATTAGATCAAGAATTTTCACGACAAAATGAGATCCATCATAAATGTAAAATGAGAGATGACCCCATAAAAAAACAGCGAGAATGGAAGGAAAAATACGAAATATGACGAATATTCTCTCATTAGTTTAAAAATTCTATAAAAATCAACAACCCCGCTTTTAAGAACAACTTGGTTGAAACACACTCAACTAGTCTTATTGAATCATCAATTACTATTTTAATAATCATGATAATTATCATGAGAAATTTATCGCGTTAATGGTTTTATTTAAAGCAATTTATTATCGTTTGGATACTATTTAATTATTTAAAAAACAATTTCACTATTATTAAAATTTCTTTAATAAAGAGATATTTTTTTTTTCAAATATTTTAAATTTTTTTGGAATAATAGAAAAATTTTAAATATTGTTCAAATAATCAATTATTGTTAGAATAAAATCGACCTTCAAAAGGTTATCTCATGAAAAAAGGGAAGGAATTAGATGAAATTGACAAGGATATCATTAGAATACTCCAAGAAAATGCTCGCACCTCCTATAGAGAAATCCAAGAAAAATTAGGAATCAGTATCGGTACCATCCATAACCGAATTACCAAATTAAAAGAAAATCAAATCATCGAAGGATATACCCTTAAATTAAATAATACCAAATTGGGGTACAAATTAACGTTTTTAATTCGGATTCAAATAGATGGAAAGCATACGGAAGAGGTGCTTTTAGAGCTTTCTAAAATGCCGGAAGTATGTTCTGTCTTCCATACTACTGGAGATCAATCTGCCGCTTTAATTTGCCGATTCAAGGAATCAGATGATGTACACGCGTTCATTCGGGAATTAAATGAACATCCTCACGTTTCGAGAACGGTTTCTAATTTAGTATTAAAAGAATATAAATCTTCACCCCACGTGGAGATTTGACCCTCTTTTTTATTAACTAAAATATTTCGATTTTTAAATAATATATTCAATGATTGGTATCTTTGTTCACAATTTTTATTTTTATATTCATAATTTATTTTTTTCTAAAGGAAGATTTTAGTAATTAAAAACATAAAAATTTATACGCGATGTAAAAATCCTCTTGACCTCATGAATAATAAAGAAACCATTAAATATTTAATGGAAAACATCGAAAATTCCATGATAGAAAATAAGGAATTAAAAAAAACCGTTAAGTTACTGGAAGCCATTTCTCTTAATATCTATAAACATTGTGCCAAACCCAACGGGAAAATGGGTAAATTAGTGCCCGATCTCACAGGTATATGCCCAGAATTGTGTAAGTGGGGATTAAATCTCCTTAACCCCAATATTAACGGCGTTTTTTTAGAAATTGGTTTCGGTGCGGGATATCTCATTCATACTCTTGCTAAAACCATAAAAGATCTTAATGCTTCTGGGAAAATTCATGGAATTGATCATTCTATTACCATGGTTGAGGTTGCTGAAAAGAGAAATGAGACTTTTATCAAGGAAGGTATTGTTAAAATTCATTTTGCAAGCGTTAACAAGTTACCCTTCCCAAATGAAATGTTCGACACATGCATTACGGTAAATTCCGTTAATTTTTGGTCAGATCTTGCGCAAGCATTAAAAGAAATTTTCCGCGTTCTTAAAAAAAATGGAAATTTTTTAGTTTTAGAAACCACTTTTGATCAAGAAATATTTCCCCAACGATTAAAAAAAAATAAAATCACGAGGACGATAATTCGAGAAATAGAAGATTTTCCCATATTGCTTAAAAAAGCAGGATTTAGGAATGCTACTCTTTATTTGAAAAAAAAAAATCAATTTTTAGCAATTATTGCTAAAAAATGAAAAAATATTTCTCCTTCTAAAAAATATAAAATAAAAACTTGCCTTTATTACATGAATCTCATTGTATGATTTTTGATACTTTTTTCAATTGCTCCTCTGCTACTTTCACGATTGATTCAATTATTTCAGACACGCTCTTGATATCTCGAACTAAACCACAACTCTGACCTAAAGGAATCGCCCCTGATACCAAATCTCCTTCTAAATATACCGACTCATAATGTTTCCCATCCTCAATTAACATTTGCATGGTAAACTGTTGTTCTAAAGCAATCTTTTGTGATTTATCCTCTACTAAGCCATGATGAATCGCATATTCATTTTTCCAAAGCCTAATAGGACCTAAAAAGCCAGTAACAAGAATTGTATCTTTAGGCATCGCTGGGGGAATAATTTCCTTGTATTTTGGATGAAACTCACTTTCTTTTGAAGCTATAAATCGTGTACCCATTGCTATAGCACCTGCACCCAAGGCTAACGCAGCGGCAAGGCCATAGCCATTTCCAAATGCGCCACATGCTATGATGGGGACATCAGGATATTTTTCTTTAACCATTTGAAGGAGCACTAAGGTTCCAGTTTTCTCATATGACTGGTGTCCTCCACCTTCGGAGCCAGTTACCACCATTCCATCGACACCAGCAGCCACACATTTATCTGCCAACCATGCTGCTGGAGCCACGTGAAAATGCTTAATATTACTTTCTTGACGTAATTTTTGAAATGACTTGCTCCCAGGAAGCATTCGGGCCGAGCCCGCACTCGTTAATGCATAGACACACTGCTCTCGAACTCTCTGATTTTCTAATATAAATTTGGGAATCTGTCGGCATAATTTTTTTGCATCAAATTGCATTCTGCCTGTCCTAATATTGAACCCAAATGGCTTATCCGTGAGTTCAACGACATACATCATGTCTTCTTTCATTTGGGTAAAACTATCCCTTCCTAACAAGTTCGTGTGGCTTATGACACCCATTCCTCCAGCTTCTGAAACGGCTACCGTTAATTCTTTCGTATAGAACGGTCCCATGGGTGCCGCAAACACGGGATGTTTAATTCCAAACATCTCGGTTATTTCTGTCTTTAACACCAACTTTTTAACCTTACTATATTTATTTCCTATTTTTAATAATTGTGTTAAAAGTAGTAAATCCTTTAAGGTTTGATTTATCGATTTTATGTTTAGTGTAAACGTTATACAATGAGCAAGATTGTTTATGCATAACTTAGTGGAAATAAAGAAATGAAATGAGAGATGGTTGATGATTATTTAATTTGTAATAAATAAACTTTGGATGAAAAATTAAGGATTTACAAATTTAAGCAGAATAATTTTATGAAATTAGCAAATCTGCTTTCATTTAAACTATCAATATGATTTTAAAATCAAAACGAGAATACATAATAAAATCATTATCGAATAATCATCTGATGAAAGATCGCTCCCTTAGGAAAATTAAAAAGAGAAAGAGAAATTACATTTCCAACTAATTTTTTAAAATTCATTTTAATTCTATTAAAATTTTCTTCTAAATTTGATGAAGCTTTTATGATATAAAGATCATGTTATTTTTTAAAAAGGAAAAAAACAAATAACAGCCTATTTATAATAAACATATTAGGTATTAAAATTGTTCATTTATTAGGGGATTTTTAAAGTGGTACAAACATCAATATTCATAGTAGAAGATGATAAGTCGATTCAAGTTCTTTATGAAAAAGTATTGACATTGGTGGGATTTTACATTATAGGGGTGTCTAATAATGGCCAAGAAGCTGTTGAGATGTTCAAGGAATTTAATGAAAAACCAGACATCGTTTTGATGGATTATAGAATGCCGGTGAAAAATGGAATAGATGCATCTAGAGAAATCTTGTCTATTAGTTCAAAATCTAAAATCATATTTACCAGCGCAGATAAAACGGTTAAAGAGGAAGTTATAGCAATGGGAATCCATGGTTTTTTGGAAAAACCTTTTGGAATCAATAAATTAATTGATAGAATAAGAGAAATTCAATCTTCTTGTGAGTAATGCGAATGATTCTTTTTCTTTAAACAAACTTCTTTACTGGAATATATTTTAAAAAGAGATTTTTAATCCTACTACTCCTAGTAATAATAATTAAATTTAAAGAAGAATCGACTCGTTATAATTTATAATAGGCAAATGATGATAGATAATAAATGAAATATTCAAGGATTGTTTGAATGAGTTAAATCCTCATATTTTTAAAGATATTGATAATGATATCTTTTCCTAGAAAATAAATATATTAAATCAAAAATGAATTTATAACAATATTTTACCATGATAAGTGGAGATTCAAATTATAATAACGAGGGAATATGCTATTTAAAAATTCAGATAAACCTAAAAGAGCGAGCCATACCATCATCATCACCTTAGTAGTTATTCTTATAATCATTATAATCGCCATGATTCTCATTAATCCTTCAATTCTTGCCCCTGAATTAACCGGAAGCAATTCTTGACCGGGTTAAGAGAAGGAGTCGTTTTTTCAAGATTTAGATGATGAGCTCATGAAAATCATAGATGAGCTCGGATGGGAGTGCACCTCCTCATGATCTTGAACATTTTTAAAAAGTCATGCCAAATGAAGAGAAAATCGCATGACATCCTTCATTTCTTATTTTTATTGAATAAAATACTTCAAGTAAATTTAACTCGTTCTTTTAAGCGTTGTTGGACATTATCAATAGATGGAATTATTCCAGTTCGCATTGTAAGAAGGATGATAAAGGCGGGAATATTAAAAAGAAGAAAAATGAAAAACGTGAGCGACCAATAGTAGAACTTCTGCTAACATTGCTCCTGAAGAAGGAATGGCTCCTACTTCAAAGAATTTTCTTCCAAAATAAATCTGACCAATTAATTGAATACTTAATAACCCAAACATGAGTTGAGTAGCGGTAAATTCATTTAATCCGTGATTTTCGATTAAAAATGTTATGAAATATGTTCCTAATAGAGCATATCTAATTCCAATGAAAAAATCAAATAAGATAAGCCGCTTATTCACGGGATCTTTCAATAATCTTCTTGCTCCCATAAAAGTTAGCGTATAATTATATGATCCTCCAGATTCATATAATTCTTGCAAGCCTTCTTCCTGAATGCCACGTAGAGGGTCCTTTATCAACAAAATCAAAAGAGAAAAGATGAAACCAACAATTGCATCAACGAAACAAGGAAACCATAAGGGAAATTGTGAGCCATATATAATAGTAGGGATAATGCTGGATATGATGCAGCCAAATCCAATCGCTGCCGTTCCGGATATTCCTAACCATGCAATAATGCTCGCTCTATTTTTTGGAGGGACAAAATCTATTAAAAGTAAAAATAATGTTGGCCCAATGGCTGCATTCATTAACGCCGCCCCTATTCCAAAAATTGAGAATAATATAAAATTTTTTAAATAGGCACTAATAAACGCCATCATCAAGTTTACAATTGCACCTCCTAATACTATAAAAAATACAAGTAAATTTCTCTTGAATTTATCCGCCATCAATCCAAACACGGGAATCAATAAAACAGGAATTAATGTCATTCATGATAAAAAAAAAAGAAACTTCCACCAAAGAAACTCCAAAAACATTCATGATCTTCGAAATTAAAGGCGCTAAAAATCCAGCATCCGTATTAATGATAATATTTAAAGCCACGAAAAAAATGAAATGCTTGAAAGTGAACCGTGGTCTTATCATGCCAAATCCCTGCCTTTTTTAATCTTTCATGTCAATTTTTTCATTTTTAATTCATAAAAGGGAAAATTTGTTGTGCTTCTATTTTAAAGATTCAATATTATTTTATAAAATCTAACATCTTTCCTTTATTAAAAAATAGGGAGTAAAAGTCATTTTACTCTGCCCCCTTAAATTAAATTATCTTTAAAATAATTGTAAATTGAAAAAAACTTAGAGAAATGTCTTAATTTTATTACTGATTTTTCTCTAGTTTAAAATGATTTCTAGAGTTCAAATAGAATTAATTCCTTTAATGAAAAATAGTAAGATATTTTTGGCAATTTTAAGACTTTTTTTGAAGATGGGAGAGGGGGGAATTGTTCTTTCTCGAAGAATCTTCAAGAAAATTGAACCCCCGACCACTCGGCATCTGTCTTTCTGCGGCGTTTGCAGAATAACCCCAGCCGAGTATCATACCAAGCTAGACCACCCTCCCATCTTTAAAATTAACCCTTTAATTCTTTTTTAAAGCAGCCTTATTTTTTTATCTTGCGTCAATAAAATTCATGAAATGCTTGTACTCTAATAAAATGCTTGAAGAAATCAAAAATTTTTTATTTTAATTAGAGTGGTAAATCATGTTAATTTTAATGAAAAAGATAATGAAAGATTGAAAATAAAGTTTTTTTAGTCAAACCCGCAAGTTCTTACTTTTAAGAGAAGTACTCGTAATTTTCTTGTAGCATCTCATGAACGTGAGAGATAAATTTTAAATAGAATTTTTATGAATTATACTCAAAATTTTTAAAAGAGTTAGAACGTTTTTATAAATAACATAACTTTGGGATTTTCATGAGAACAAGGAAGCCATTTCTCATTTTTTGGCCACAATATTTTGAGAAAAGGAGGACAAGAAAAGAGGGTAGGCGTCTTCCTCAGAATTTAGCACTAGATAAAGTTTCTTTAGCTGATATAGCCAAAGCAGCAAAGCGATTAGGGTATAAGGTGGAAATGGATAACGTGAGCCGATACCCTCGAACTTGGTGGGATGCTCCGGGCAGAGTACTAATTGATCCGAAGGGCAAGAAAAAATCCAGGGTTATTAAAGAAATTGCTAAGGAATTAAGAAAGACAAGTTAGAATAGAATTATTTCGGGATTGAAAAAGGAAGATAAAAAATATGCATGAATTTTCTTTTGCTTATAACATATTTAAAGTTGCTGAAGCTACTGCGATGAAATATAATGCGAAAAAGATCACGCAGGTTTATATCGAAATAGGGGAGTTAACACTAATCGTGCCTCATTTATTGCAACAATCTTTTAAGATGGCAACGACGGGTTCCATTGCGGAAGGAGCAGAGTTAAAAATCGAGATCGTTCCCGGTAAAATTAGGTGTAGGGACTGTGGGAAAGAATCAACGGTTAGTTTAAGTGAAGAAGCGCAGCTAACGGGGCTTCAATTATTTCAATGTCGCCATTGTGAGAGTAAAAATACGGAAATCATTAGTGGAAAGAATGCTACAGTAAAAAATATAAAAATTCAAGAGTGATTTAAAAGTAATATAATGATTTCGTAATAGGCAATATTTTTCAGGAAATTTTTCTAATTTTTTAATTACTTAAACTGGAGGGAAAGGATCAACAGATTTAAGAATTAGTTTACTGAGAGAATCTTCTTTAGGAAGTTATTAAATGGGAAATGAAAAAAAAGATTTAGATATTAAAATATTAGAGAGAACAAAAGAAAAGGCTTATAGCCACGAGTAATTGTCCTCCAGAATAAAGCATGGGTCCATATGGAAAATTCAAGGGTTTCCAATAACTTGATAAAGCAAATTCAATATCTCCGAGATAAAGGAACAAAAATCCCAGAGTAAGTATTATAGAAGTCAGTAAAGAAAAAGTCGGGGAGTAAAAGGTCGCCATACCGGCAGCTACCATTAGAGATAATAATGCTCCATAAAGCACCATTGCTATTTTTTCTAAATATGAAGGCAAGTTGTTCCAGATGAGAAAACAAACAACGGTTAAAATGATCATCATTAGCATGATAGGAATAACCATTATTAAAGTAAAATCAGCAAGCATGAATGTGAGGATGGTATAGATGAAATAGGCTACAAAAAAAATTAATAATCCCCGAATTACGACCTTCATGTCGGTCATATCAATGTTTAGGACATCGCCAATAAGCGCTATTGACATGGCGATAATGATCCACGTAGTAAACACGGGATTGGAATAAGGAGAGAGAAAGGAAAGAAAGCAAATTAATAAGGATAAAATCGTGGTTAAGGGTTGATAGAGCTTTATGGCAGCATGATCTTCATTTTTTCTTGCTTGATAATATTTATAAATATAAAAAAGCGAAAAAGGCAAAATGCCTAACCAAGTAATTGAGAAAATCATAATAATTTATCTTTTATTAGTTGTAATTTTAATAGTTTTTAAAATTAGGATAATGGTAATTAACTTTAAAGCTTAGAAAATCAATGTTTTTGTTCAAAAAAGTGAATTTAAATTAGAATGCCATTTAATTGGCCATCCTGTCCTGGTCTTGAGAGGACTCGTGCTTTTCCTAATTCAGTATTCACGATGGCTCCCTTGGTGATCACGTGGCGTCTATTTAAATCTTTTGAAGCCTTATTTTCTTCGAAACCCGTGATTTTAACTTTTTGAGTTTTATTAGTTTGGGGATCCGTGACATTTATATAACTGGTAGAGAATAATTTGATCTTGTAATTTCCTCCCATGACTCTTTGTTTTTTCTTCTTTTCTTCACCAATGGTCGTATCAATGGGAGGACGTGCGAGTTCTCGTTTTCTTTTCTTCCTAAAATGCTTGTATTTTTTTCCCGTATATTTCCTTTGGCTTCTTCCTTGACTGCGTGCCACTTTATTATACGCCAAATTGATATTTAATAGATAAAATAAATAAGAAAGGATTTCTTTAAAATTTTTTTAATGCTCTCTAAAAATTATGATTTATTAAAGAAAAATAAAAATAACAATTTTCATTAATGAAATTAAAGAAATTTAGAAAAATATTCTGACATGTAAGAGATGATAGGGATGGAAAATATAGAAAGGATGTTGAACATGGATAAGGATTCCTTGAAGCACATCATTCAATCAAGCACGACAACAGTAGGGATTAAAGTTAAAGAAGGCGTGGTAATGGGAACGGAATCTCAAGCTACAGCAGGCTATACCGTGGCGACAAAAACGGCTCAGAAGCTTTTTGAGATAAACAAATATACGGCAGCAACCATTTCGGGAGGGGTTGCGGATTGTCAATACATTATCAATCAATTGAGAGCCATATCTAAATTAAGGGAAGTAGAGAAAGAAAAGATTCCAGAACCTAAATACATCGCAACTATTTTAAGAAATATTCTGTTTAGTGGACGATCATATTATCTTGCCATGATGATTGTTGGAGGCTACTCTTTATCTGAGAATCAAGGCAAGCTATATGGGGTTGATTTATTAGGGACTTTTTATGAAGAGGATAAATTTATATCGTTTGGTTCTGGCTCGCCTTTTGTTTTAGGCGTATTAGAAGCGGATTGGCATTCTGACATGAGTAAGGAGGAAGGAATTGAACTCGTGAAAACGGCAATAACCGCAGCAAGAGAAAGAGATGCTGCTTCCGGTTTTAAAATACAAGCATGCTCGGTCGATAAAGAGGGCTATAAAAAAGTTCTTTAAATGCTAAACACCTCCTATTTCCTTTTTAAAGTATTGCTTCTTTTTTAGCACGTAAAATTTGTGAGAGAATAAAAGAATCTTATATATAAAATTCAGATTTTTAATCTTGGTTAATACTTAGTTATATTTTTCTCGTTGGGGTCTCATTAATGCTCAAGAAACCATTAAAATGTCAATTTGAAGCAATTCATTATTTAAATAGATAAATCCCTTCAATTCAAAATTTGAAGCATCCATGATAGTCCAAATTTGAGATTTAAATGCGTTAATTCCACAGCGATCTAAAAATTTCATGTTATCATGGTCCACACCACTAGGATATGCCCCACCGGGATGAGAATGAAAGATGCTTATTAATTGAAGCTTAAATTGCTGTGATGCTTCCATGAAGACTTCATTAAATCGTTCGAAATCTGAAATTAAAAAAGAGACGGTAGATTTTTCGCTCGATTCCATGCAATAAAATTTTTGAGCTAAATAATGATATTCAAATTCTCCATTTTTTTTAATTTCCTCTATGGTACCGAAAATAAACCCGCACGCTTCATTAGGGCGAGCTTTATTAACACATTCCTTTAATTTATCTTTTAGTTTTTGAGAAATAATTAATTTTATGTCTTTTTCTTGTTTCATGATACCATCATGCATCTTTTTAATTATTTTATATCAATGTAAGCGCTGCATTTAAGGTTGCCAATCGTGCTTTTTTAAAATCTCCAGATGCGACTCCTACTACTATGACATCATTTTTTTCTAACGAAATTCCATGAGAATGCAATTTTGATTGAAAATATTGTACGATTTCCTCATCCACATGAAGTTGTTGATTATTAGAAGATTCTGCTGATTCAGGGGGAAAAACGAGAGTGTTTCCATTATATATTAAACACGTAGCTCCTAATCCTCCAATCTTTATTGCTGCATCTCTTTGTTCTATTCCCGTCACAATTTTTTTAGCCACGTTTTTAACTAAACAAAAAAAACTTTCATTTTCTTCTGAATCTATGAGAATTTTTTGTAATATTTCTGTATCCCCTTTCTCTAATATAGGAATTTTTTCTTTTAACCTTTTTATGAACTTCTTTCCTTCTCCTGTTAAAACGTGTCCCTTGCGCTTGTTTTTATCACTTTTAACTTGAATGAAATTAGTCTTCTCATTTAACCTCGTGATTAAGGTTCTCACCGTACCTGCTCCGAGAATTAATTCATTTTTTAGTTTATATCTACCTAAACCTTCTTTGTGATCATTGAAGATATAAAGGGCTAAGATAATATGAGCATGCAAGTATGAAGGTTTTATGGTATCACTTTCAAACAGGCTATTTAATTCATGCAACATCTCTTCCAATTAAAACGAGGTTAAATGGGATCTATAAATATAAACTTCAACAAGATAAATTTGTTATTCCATTTATTTATTATCTATTTCCTTAAATATCTTTTTTGAATGATAGATCTTGAGTATTTTCATGTTTTATTTTCATTTCTAACTGAATATACTGAATCTAACACGATATTCTTGAATATTTTTCTTTTAATTTACATTTTTTTTCGTGGTTAAAGAACGTACTACAAGTAACCACTTAAATCCTCAATGATGAAGTACTAATTTTAAATATATTAAATAAATTAATGGAAATTTAGATTTAAATTTGAGAAAAATTCGTAATTGGGACAATCTCTCGCCCGATAACCATCATGCACTCAAGAATTTGCTAAAAATAATTTTTTATCATATGAAGAATCGCTGAAAGCATGAATATTTTTCCTTTTCAAAATTTTACAAAATTTCATTTTTTTCCAAAATTACTTGCTTATTATAAAAATTGGTTTTTTAGGTTCATGCTTATGGCAAACTTGGGGTCAATATTCAGTAGGATAACAATTTTGAAAAAAAAGACTGAACTTACACGATATTGATCCTTTTATTAAATGGATTTTTGTCGTTAATTTTTTTTAATTTTTTTTTTCTACTTTTCTTATATCAACCAAAATCTTTAAATACATGGAATACAATTCATATTATAAGAATATCTTTAATAAAAAATTCTAAATTACAATATTCATTAAAATAAAAAATTAGTGGAGGAATTAAAATGTCTGAATATATTAGCTGGTCTCCCATTAGAAGGTTAATGAAGCACAATGGAGCTATAATAGTAGCTCGTGATGCAGTGGATGAGCTAATTGATTGGTTAACTCGATCGGCAGAAAAAATTACAAAAAATGCTCTCAGTTTAACTAAGCACTCTAAAAGAAAGAAAGTAACGAGAGATGACATTATCTTAGCTATTAAATACTTCAAATAAGGGAGATAATTCATCAAATTATTTCTTTACCCGAATGCAATAATAATTTTTATAATTTTTTTTTTTTATTTGAAAAAATTTTTCTTTTCATGTTCATATTTTTGAATATTAAAAAGACGGATTGTTCAGTGATTTAAAATTCGATCGTCTTCAGATTTACCTTATAATTAAATGAATTCCGTGTTTTACGTATATGAACGAATTTTAAAGGAACGAAAAGCTCAATTTTAAAACAAATAGGAAATGGTGTACCCCCATTAATGGCAAAAGCTATAGCTGAACAAGTTAAAATTCATTTATTAAAGTATATAAGAATTAATATTGGTAATTCGCCCATTTATTCATATTTTTATTGGAATTTCTCAATATCTACAGCGCCCTTCGCAAGATAAGCACATTTCATTTCCCTTGAATCCTTGAGATAATAATTCTTTCTCTAAACAAATCTTAGGATGATGCGCCAATCCATAGTTAGCGGGATCTATTACTTTTCGACCTTTTTTCTGTGGAAAGATTGCCACCAATCTCTTATCATTTATAATGTCCGAATGATTTGGATGTAATTCGTTTTCTCCGAAGAAATATGTTATCCCATAAGGATAATCCTCTTTAGAGGGGTAATCAGTATTGGGATCAAGGCTGAGATACACTCTTAAATTTTTAAGATTATAATTATTCGCTTCAAATGCGATTTCTTGCTTTTTTGTATACCACCAAAATTTAGTATTTTTACATTCTCTTACCAGATTAATAATAATTGGTATTTGTTCAAGAACAGCATCGCCCCAATGGCCTATTTTAAGATATTTTAAATTTTTGATCTTTTTAGTTAAGCCATTTAAAAATCTTCTATCATTCGTTTTCAGCGCTTCTGATGTAATTACTCCTAATCTGAACATATAAAAATCATGTAGTCCGTTAATGTGAAGGCCATAACAATATTTTTTACAAAATGAAGTAGGTCTACAATCATAGTAAGCAAATCCTAATGCGAACTTAGTCATATAATTTGACATCAAACCACCATATCTAAAATTTGGTGGATTCTTCCAAATATCATCGAGTCTATCTCGTATAAAGTTTTGCAAAATAACTCTATCTTTAAATTTATGAATTTTTAGATTATTTTGATTCTTAAATTCTAAATATTCATCTTTGACATTCATTTTATTATTATTCCTCTATTAAATTAATTTAGCATTTAGAAAAATAGAAAACATTCATTTATATAGTTTTTGAAGGAGTTTTTCGTTTTAGAATTTTGGATAATTTTTATGCAAAGATTGATTGATCAGATAAAAGAAGAAGAACCCTCAATTTTATCAGATATGTTAGCTATTTTTATAATTTGGAATTGGATATTAATAAATACATAATTAATTCTCATCAAGGAAAAATTGAATATTCATTTAATGCAAATGAATTAAAAGAAGGCAAATGAATTAAAAGAAGGTTATTACTAATAAAATTTTCATGAACTTCCTCAATAACATGAATTTAAATAGCATGGCTCAAGATGTCATCACGATCAAAAGAGAAAAAGATGAATTAGAATATTTAAATGGATACTTATTAGAATTAGCAGACACTCATTCCCTTAAAGTGCCTTATAATCGTGCCCTTTATAAAGCGTGTAAAGAACGATTTAAACAAGAAAAATTACACCCCATGACCGAAAGAGAACTTTGGACCAAAATTCAGAAAGAATTTAAACAAGATTAATCTCCATTCTTTTTAGTCTTAAGAAAATGAAGCGAATAACGTTAAGAAATCATAAGAAAATATAAAAAAAGTTTTGATAATGTAAAGGAAACTTTTTCTGTCTTGATACATGTTTTATAATATTTTTGATCCGTAGAAAAATCAAAAAAATGGTGCTATTTATTTCTTTGGTTAAAAAATTCCAAACCTTCTTAGAGAAAGTTTTTTTTAAGGGAAAAACATCTCCAATTTCCGAAAAGTTAGCGTACATGACGTTGAATCTAATTTTATCTCTTTTAATTTTTATTGGTTTGATCATGAGGGTCGGATATGTTTGGACGGGGGCCCTCTATTCAGAAGGAGAGGGATATCGGTTAGATCATGTTTTTGGACCCTTAGATAATCTCATCCCTTTTGTTCCTGAAATGGCGATTTTTTACGTCTTTTTATTTTTTACCATGATTGGTTATTCTTTTATTTATTTTGTTTTTATAGCTCCAAAGAAAGGATACCCGTTAGCATGGTCTTTAATTTTCATTGGTGCAATTTCATTAATAGTTTATATCTTTTTTCCGGTATCAACGTATTGGTGGAGAATTGAGCTGTTTGCCATTGAGGATGTTTATAAAGAAAATTTTTGGGCCAAAATAATGTATGGATATTATAGAACCGATACTTCTTTTAATTGTTTTCCCAGTCTTCACGCTGCCGTTTCTGTAATTTTAGCTTTCGCTTGGTATCAAAATTATAAAATAGATAATTCAAAGAAGTTTAAAATATGGGCTATAATTAATATCATTATTGCGATTGGAGTTGTATTATCGACGCTTTTCGTGAAACAGCATTATATTATAGATGAAATTACAGGCGTGAGTTTAGCATGGGTGATAGGGAAACTTACCTATACAAAGTTAGAAAAAGATAATGGTTGAAACTAAAGGAATCTTAAACTTTTAATCCTTTTCCATATTAATTAAAAAAAGGAAATTAAATTATACCAATAAAAATGAATGAAATTTTCCCGGGAATTTTTTGCATTGAAGAGCGAGGGAAATTTTTGGGTATTCGTCGACCTCCTGAAAACTTGTACGTGATCGCCGGAAAAGATGGCTTGATCTTTGATGGAGGATATGGAGATAAAAAAACCGTGGAATATTTCGTGGAACACGTTAAAAAAATTGAGGAACAATATAAAATTGAAGGAAAGGAATTTAATTTAACACGTATTCTTCCCTCTCATCCGCATGGTGATCACGTAGGCGGTTTATATTTAATTAAAAAATATTTAGGAGTCAAAATCGTATTAACGGAGACTATGGCTAAAGCACTTAAAAACAAGCAAATGTTTGATAAAATGCATGAAATGGATTATTTTGAAGATTATTTGAACGTTCCAACTCTTAAAAATCGAATTAAATTATGGTTCATAAAAAAAATTTCGCGATATTTATACCGCAAGGTTTTCGGAGTTCATTTTATTGACAAAGCCGATGAGATTATTGAGGAAGAAAGCATTTTAATAATAAATAACGAGGAATGGAAAGTATTTCCATCACCCGGGCATTGTTTTGGTCATATTTCTCTCTATAGTGAAAATAAAGGGATCTTGTTTTCCGGAGATAACGTGCTCAAATCCATAACGACGTGGTTAGGCCCTCCCGATTCTAATTTAGATGATTATATAAATAGCTTACAACAACTATTAGACTTACCTAATTTAAATTTAATTTTACCCTCTCACGGAAGTCCCATTGAAGCTCCAAGGGAAAGGATTAAAGAGTTATTAGCTCATCGGCGGAAACGAACCGAAGAGATTTTAAGGTTAGTGCGAAATAATTCTAAAAACGGCGTTGCAGCCTCAGAAATCGTAAAAGCATTATATCCTAATGGAACGAGCAGAATACGAAACATGGCACGGGGATATGTTTGTTTAACCCTTAAAAAATTAGAACAAGAAGGCTTGATAAAGAGAACATTAGGAAAAAATGAGTTCAAATTCATGCCGAATGAAATTTAGCATGTTTTAATATTAAATTAGAAGCTATTATTTTTTTGGGGAAAGAATTTATAATTTTGAGGTTAATTCGATTTTAAGTGATTTTTTCCCTTTTTCCTGCTACTACTAAGCTATTTTTTTACTAAGGTTCAATCATTAAGTAATGATGATAATTCTCTTGGTGAGCTTATCGATGGATTAATAATTTTTTTCTCAAGGTAAAAAAAGAGGGACGCATTAATAATCTATAATTAATATTTAATAATTCACTACTCTCTGGTTTTTTATAATCCGAAACTTGTTTTTAAACCATGAACGATGAAATGTAATTTTGTCTATTTTAATGGAGAGTTTTTAAAAGAAAATACCATTGATTTTAGAGAATATCAAGCTAATATTTTAAAGGAAATAAAGGATAAAAATTCCCTCGTAGTATTGCCCACGGGTTTAGGTAAAACGGTCATCGGCGTGCTTCTCATGGCAGAAGCGCTTAAAAAATATCCTGAAGGAAAAATATTAATTCTTGCTCCAACGAGACCACTAGTCGCTCAACACGAGCGCTCTTGTAAAAGATTTCTTACAATTCCTGAAGAGAAAATAGTATCTTTAACGGGAAAAATTAAACCCGAGGAAAGATTTGTTTTATTCGAAAAATCCCAGATCATTATTTCTACCCCTCAAGTAATAAAAAATGACGTCATGAGAAAACGCTATGATTTATCTTTTATTTGCTTGCTAATCATTGATGAAGCTCATAGAACGAGGGGAAACTATGCTTATACAGGAATTGCTAAGGAATACCTGAAAACGTGTAATGATCCGCTCATATTAGGCTTAACAGCATCTCCTGGTAAAGATCTAGAGAGAATCCAGCAAATTTGCGATAATTTAAGTATTGAAAAAGTAATATTTAAATCGAGAGAAGATCCGGACGTGGAACGATATCTACATGATATTGAACTTTATTTAAAATATACTGTTTTACCATTGGAATTCATTAAAATAAGCGTTATTTGGGACGCTTTATTTAAAAAATTCTTGAGATTTTTCATCCAACGAGGTTTAATAAATCCTCATAAAAAATATTATTCGAAAATAGATTTTTTACGTATAGCGGAAGATCTGACCCTTTCCTTAAAATTTGAGGATTTATTAGATAAGGCAGTAGAAACAGAGATACTATTAAATAACCTTTATTACACCAATCCTAAAATAATTGATATCGTGAGAGAAAAAAACTTAAACATCCATTCCATCTTCTCTTATTGTTCTAGTTGTATTTCTATATTACATGGTAAAGATTTGTTGGAAACCCAAGATATTCGTCTTTTTAAAACATTTTTAGAGACCATTGCGTTTAAAGCAAGAAACAATAATAGTGCCGCTATACGCATATCGAATTCGGAACATTTTAACTACATTTATTCCCTATTGGAAAAAAACGAGTTTATGAATTTACATCATCCTAAAATCGATTTGACTCTTTCAATCATAAATAAAGAATTAAATCATTATAAGAATGAAAAAATTATTATTTTCACTCAATATCGCCAAATGGCAACGGTTTTGAGAAAAAGATTGCAATTACTATTACCCGAGGAAATAAAAATAGAGAAGTTTATAGGACAAGCAACTAAACACGAAGATAAAGGATTTTCTCAGTCAGAACAAAGTGAAATAATCAGAAAGTTTAGAGAAAACGAAATTAATATTTTATGTGCTACTTGTGTTGCGGAAGAAGGTTTGGACATTCCTAATGTAGATGCTATCATTTTTTATGAACCCATCCCTTCCGAAATTCGCTACATTCAGAGGCGAGGGCGAACTGGAAGACATTCTCCGGGTCGTTGTTATATATTAATTACTAAAAATACCGTGGATGTACCCTACTTTAAAGTTGCATGTAAAAAAAAAAATAGCATGAAAACCATTCTTTCTAATGAAGAATGCTTGGATTTAAAAACAAAAATTCCTCGCTCCGCAATTAATTTCACACAGAAAAAGAAACCTTTCTCGGAATGGGACTTCATTAAAGAGTTCCAGGAACGAAAAGAACGAGAAAGAGAAATTCTATCTAATAAATCCATCGAAGAAATTTTGGAAGAAATGGAGAAATTCTCAAATAGCTTGGAATTTAAAAAATTTAGAAAATATGGAATAACTTTTTTTTCTGATGTAGCTGATCTTTCCAAGAGCCGATTAAAAAAAAGAATGATGACAATAAAAGGAATTAAAAAAAAATCTGTTAAAAAGACGGACGCCCGAAAACCCTCTTACAACAAGAAGTTAAAAACGCTCATTAATTTAGCACGAATCTATGCAATTGAAGGTAAAATCGAAGTTTCCAAATTAAAAAAATTAGCTGAGCAAGAAGATATTTTAGAAAACACTTTTTTTATTCATCTCAATCAAGCTTGTTATTTAGGTTATTTAGAAAAAAGAAATGAAAATGAACTTCACATCCTCATAGATCATGAATAAATTAAATCTTTAATTATCTTATTAATACCTATATTTTATGAATTTTATAAATTAGAGAGATTAATTAATTAAATTTTACTAGAAAATGTCAAGCTCAAACAATAAATCCGTCCCCGTCATTTACGATACGGACATGGATCTCGACTGTGATGATTGTGGTGCTTTGGCAATTCTCCATGCACTAGCAGATCTCCAAGAAGCAACCATCCTTGGCGTTATTTGCGATGTGCCCTTGGATTCTTCCGTGAAAATTGCTCATACCATTAATACCTATTATGATAGAGGAAATCTTCCCATAGGTTATTTAAAAAATGAAGATTTCGAAAATGGAAGTAGGTTTAAGGAATATAGAGAACATCAACAAGAAGTAATTGCTTCTGGGCGAAATTATTATCCAAAAAAAGTGGTTCAATTTTTTAATTTAGATGAAATTAAAATTCCTAACACGTGGGACGCAGTCCCGTTATACCGCCATTTACTCTCAGAAGCTGAAGACTCTTCTGTGGTTATAATAGCCGTAGGCTTACTCTCTGCTCTTGGTGATCTTTTAAAATCAGGTCCTGATGAGTTCAGTGAGCTCTCCGGAATGGATTTGGTAAGGAAAAAAGTTAAAAAACTGGTTACCATGGGATGGGGTCGCTTTCCCAAGGATATTGAACGCCTCAATTGGAGGATGGATTGGCCTGCCGCCCGAACCGCCCTTAATCATTGGCCCACGGAACTCGTCGTCCAGACTCATGGAAGTGAATTTTTAAATGGTAAAATGCTCCCTACTAAAACACCTGAGGAAAATCCCGTCCGTAAGTGTTATGAATTTTACTTGGGAACCAATCATAAAGGAAATTTTACTTGGGATTTGCTCACGGTATATTATGCTATTCGAGGGTGTGATAAATATTTTGAAGAGGTGTCGGGTTATCGATTAGTTTTAGATGAAGAACCAGGAAAAAATTATTGGGTAGAAGATAAAGCGAATGATCCACCTCACAAATTCTTAAATCTCGTGGGTTCTAGAACTAAATTTAAGAAAGAAATTGAAGATCTTTTGATAAAAACGCCTGGCGAACAAGGATAAAAAAAAATTAACACCGTTATATCAATATTATTATTATCATCATTTTTTATAAAAAGATATTTCTTTTAGAAAATACATGTAAAGCATTAATTTTTTAATTTCTTCTTTAAGGAAATTGCTCTATTTGGACATTTCGAAATACAGATTCCACAACCGAAACAGAGGGATGGGGTGAGGGCCAATCGCCCGTTGTTCATTTTTCTTGCTCCAAAATAGCACCATTGCACGCAATTTCCGCAATTCGCGCATTTAGATAAATCCGTTTCCGCAATGAAATCACTTTTAATTACTTGAGGTGCTCCCATTTTTAGAAACTTGCTTAAAACAACACAACAACAAGGGCAACAATTACAGGCAACATAATAGAAGTCTGGACTTGGATAATAAATTAATTGATGAATTAATCCCCGCTCGTCAGATTCGATTAAAATTTTTCTTATTTCTTCTTTAGATACCTTTTTTAAATTTTCAGATTTGAAAGGTATTTCTTTTAAATCCTTGCCAAAACCAAGATGAATGCATGTATTGATGGGATGATCGCAATTGGGTTTTCCGTGCTTGCGTTGGACATTCCTACAATAACAATATGAAATGCCCGTGACACTTGATCTACTGAGAAGTTCTAATATTTCTTGCGAAGGTAAAAAGCTCATGTCTGGTTGTAGATTAATGTTTAAAGGAACGATTTTTCCTCCCCATCTTCCTTTAAATAAATATTTATCAAGGAAAATCAAGGAATTCACGTGAAATTTTTGATCTAAAAATCTAAAGATCTCCAGCATTAATACTTCTTGAGCACTAAAAAGAGTAGTGAGCAATTTACCAAGTGCCGGGATTCTTTGAAGAAGTCTGTCCACTTTAGAATTAAATTTTTTTCGGTTCATTACTTGAGAAAAAAAAAGACAATAATTAATTATAACTCTTATTTTCCGAACTATTGCTTTTTAGATTTTTATTTTTTCTTCTTTTCTTTTCTTTAAAAACATGAAGCTCAATAGCATGATTAGAACAATGGCAGGAATGATGAGAGCTAAAGGATTTCCTCCCGATAATGTGAATAAATAATAAGAAATAGTGAGAAAACTTGCGAAAAAGGCGATAATGGAATAATATTGTGAAGTAAAATTTTTAAGTCGATTTAAGAACATGTAGACTCTGAAATTCATAGTTTTTATTACCTCTAATTCATTCTCGTCTAAATCTTTTAATACTTGGGGATTTTCATAATATAATCCCATGCGAGGGTCATACTTGCCTTGTAATTGCCCAGAACTGATTAAAAAAAGCAAATGATCTTGAATGTTTTGCTTTTTAATTCCTAATTCATGGTTGAGAAATCCAATCGTGAGGTATTGATTCGTGACGGCCTTAATCGTCATGGAAACGTATTCTTTTAAAATGGTTCGCTCGAGAGTTTTTTCTTTTTCCAAGAGGGCTGCACCATATTCATTGAGAAAGTGTTCAAAATCGTCCAAAATATATTTGCTCTGTGTTTCAAATCCTATTGCTTGTTTATTATAAGTTTTTACGAGATTTCTGATTTCGCGATGAATGTTTTTTATTTCCATGTTAATGTTTTTCACTCTTTTTTGAACAGTAGCTTGGGCACGCTTGAATTCTTTTATTTCAATGGTATCTTCTACTTTTCTCTGAAGCGTCCCTAATAATTGAGATAAACGAATTTTGGAATCGTTTATTAAGGTTAAGAGATTCCCTTGAAAGAGCTTGTTTTTTAGTAATTCGAGCATTTTTTCTAGCTTATCTTTTTTATTTTTGTATTCCTCAATGAGCTGGTTTTTAGCCTTCACTCGCAAGGCTTGGAGTTCTGGAGTGAATTTTTTTGCCTCTTCGGTTTGATTCAAGATTCGGCTAATATTTTCTTCAATAGCTTTATCAACTTCTGTTAAGGATCGCTCAAAATCTATTTTAAATTCTTCAAATGCTTTTTTAACTCTCAGATAGGACCTTACATTGTCACTTTCTTCCATTAATTTAGAAAAGATTTTCTGTAACTTCAGTTTAAGGGCTTCAAAACGAGTAATTATTAAGGTTTGAGCCTCTTTAAAGAGTTTGAGATTCGTCTTGATTTGATTTAAAGCATGCTTGATACGCTGTATAAGAGAAAAAAAATGTTCTCTTGTTTCGAGGTATTCAGTTCGGCTATTTAGATCAATATCTAAAAATCTTATTTTTTGTTCAAATTGCTTTTTAAGGGGAAGCTCAAAATTTTCTATATCATTAATTCGGTTTTGAATTTCTAAGAAGTTCACGCTTAACGTCATTTTTTTCACGGCAGAATCGAATAATGCTAAGATTTTACCCATTTTTTCTTGGCTATCTTTGATTAATTTATTATCAATGAAATACCTCAATTCCCTGTTTTTGTAATAATGCTCCGAGAAAATCAATAAGCATTTTTTATCTTCATGTAATTGGCCCTCCACCTTTGATGATTCGATTAAATTTTTAATTTTTTCTATTAAAAATTTGCAAGAAAGATTAGTTTCTTTTTTTAGTTCTTTTAGATTAATGCTATCTGAATTATATTTATTAGAGAGGTGGTCAATCTTTAACAGAAGAAGCGTGTCTATCAATTCTTCCTTTAATATGGAAAGCTCATTCTTAAAAAACATCGAAAATTTATCCCATTGAATAAGCGTTACCTTTAATTTTTCATCAAAACTCGAGATGGTTTTTCTACAATTTTCTAATTTTAAAAGATATTTTTTATTGTACGCTTCAAATTTATCCTGAATTTTCTCTATTTCTTTAGTAACTTGTTTCAGTTCAAGGTTTTGTAAAACCTCATGATCTTTTAACTTCTTCCTGAACTCTTGCAAATCATTCTTGAGATCTATAATCTTTTCTGAAGTAAAACTTTCAAAATCTTCGATCTTAGAACGATTTTGTTCTTCTATAATTTTATCCCGCAGAGCTTGAACTCGATCACCGACTTTTTTAATGTATCTTTCTTCCATTTTATCTATATTCTCATTAAGATACCGATAAAGGAGATATAGTTTTTGTTTTTTCTTAATCTCCCCTTCCACGGTAGTTTTTAAAGATTTTAATTTTACGGAAAGTTCTTGTAAGATTAAATCTGATTGATTTTGAATAATCTCGTACGCTATTTTAAACTCGCTACCATAAATTTTTTGACTCGCTTGGTCATGAATTTCGGACAGACGATCTTCTAATTCTCGCTCGAGATGGGCTAACTCTACCATAACTTGGTTAAAGAAGGAAAACCCTTCTGAATAATAATTTAAGATCATATCTAATTCTTCTTTTATTCCCAACCACTTTTCAATAATATTTTTATGTTTTTTCCGTACCATATCTTCTTTAGTTATTATTTTTTGAGAAAACCGTTGAATTTTTTCATCAAACATCTCAACCTTTTCTTTTAACGTGTTAAATTCTTTCATTATAGTATCATAAACGTTTTCCGCTTGCTGTTGTTCTAAAATCGTTCTAAGAAAAATTCGAAACGCCTTAATATATTTATTAAATGCTTCAGCCGCAGCGAATATTTTTTCTTCTAATTTATCCAAAAGAAGTTCATAATTTTTTAGCTCTTCCTTCTCTTTAATTTTTTCTTTTAGGTATTTTTCGGTTTCATTTAATCTTAAACTTAACACGGAATATAATTCTTTCCAACGAGATATTTCTGCCGCTAATACAGATTGAATGTTCATGTAATACAATTCTTCATTAAAAGAATTTTCGATGTTTTCATTAAGAAAGTCAGCGTCCATTAACTTGCTACGAGTAATTAAGCTTAATCTTTTTTTAGCATATTCAACTTCATCCATCATTAAATAACTTTCAATTTCCTCCTTAATTTGGGAGGTTGCATTTTTAAGATTCAAGATGATATTGTAGATGTCATTTTTAATCTCTTTTAATTTCAGTTTTTCTTCAAAGATTTTCTCAGCATTTATATCCATGTCCGATACAATCACGTGTTCGGGAACTTGACTCACATAGAAAAAATATTTTACCCTTTTTAATAAGGTTCTTTTTTTCCTTAGTGTTCCATTAAAGAAATGGTGAGAAATCATTTTTTTGAGGAGAACATCGACATCCTTGATTTTTAATTGTTCAGAGCGAAATTTAGTGTTGTATTTTTTTAAAATATCAGAAATATATATCACGCTATTTTTAGAAATCTCCTCATAGAGGGTTGTGGCCAATAAGTTCAAGTTGGTACTGCTGAGGTCATTCACGAACTTGGAGAATTCACTCTTCATGGTTAAAATTCGAAGATTAAAATTATAGCTTTCGTTAATGTAGGAAAAAATTTCTTGGATTGTCGTGGTATCTAACCCAAATATCGCCTCGACCCGATTTAAATCAATGAATTTGTTTTTTTCTAACTCATCAAATACCACTCTTTCTATTTCATCAATAAATTTTTTCCAAATCAGAGATAAGGTAATAATTAATTTCGAAACTTCCGCTAATATAGTTAAATTCCATTCTTCCTCTTTTTTCATGAGATTATTTAATCGATTAATGATAAATGAATAAATACGTGAAGGATCATAATCTACAAGCCAACTATAATTATATAATACCCAAGTTATCCAAAATGTAGCCCTCGAATTTCCTATTCCCTCCTTGAAATTAAACCCCCCATTTTTTCTCTGAAATTGATAAAGATACAGAATCTCTTTCTCTTTTACGTTGGATGCCAAATCTAAATATAATAAACATGAAAGTTTAAAAACCAGAGAAGGATCCTTTCTCCGAACGCCAATAAAAGGACGAAATTTTTCCCTATTTCCTCGTATATCGAATTCTAATAAGGAAAATATTTCTAAAATAAAATATAACGTTCTTGCGGGAGAAATATTATTTTCAATCTCACAGCGGGCATCCAAACAATGAAGAAATCGGGTGCCTTTCGAATGAGAAAAAATAAAATCTTTAATGAAGGTAATGGATTGTTCTAATCCACGTGAAAACAAATACTCCTCTAACTTTCCCAAAAAATGAAGGCTCATGAGCGCATAATACGTGGACCAAATATCGGGTTCACAATCTGCGGTAGGAGTGAATTTAAACCCTAATTTATTTTCTTTTATTCGCTCACATTTCTTTATAAACTCGTAGATCTGTTCTGCATTAAAGGGATCGGGTTGTTTCAAGTATTTATTCAATAATAAAAACCAATAAATATTTTCCAAGTTAAGATTTTGATACTTGAACAGATTCTCTTGGAAATGGTCATGAATTTTAAAAATTTTTTCTTTATTACTGGTATAAAAATCATTAATATTTCTTTGCTTGATTAACGTGAACGATTCAAATGGCTCCTTTTTAAAAACTGTCAAATAGGGATACGCAGTCTTACCTTCAATAATCGTCATGGATGTATGAAACTCCCCAAGATCATTACGAGATTTAACTTATTATGAACTTAATAATGAAAAGGCAATATATTTTTTTGGAATAAAAGTAAATGATAACCTTATTTAATCTTATAATACTTTTTCAATAAATAGACCAACTTTTTTAGCACCAGATCTCATTAAAGGAAAATGGTTTCAAGAAGAGTTAAAGATTTAGAATATGCTATTAGAGACATCGCCGTGGTCGCGGAGCAAGTGGAAAAAAGTGGAAAAAAAATCATTCACATGAATATTGGAGACCCTGCCAGGTATGATTTTGACACGCCAAAATATATTTCCCAGGCTTTATCAGATTCCACGTTTTCCGGACAAAATTATTATGTCGATAGCTTGGGCGTGAGAGAACTTAGAGAAGAAGTATGCAAGCATGAAAATGAGAAAAATTCCATTAACTTGGAACCCGATGATATTTTAATAACAGCCGGAGTGACAGAAGGGATTTTTTTCATTCTTGCTAGCTTGCTGGAAAATGGAAACGAACTTCTCATTCCCGGACCGAGTTATCCTCTTTACATAAATTATTCTCGGTTTTTTGACGGCGTGCCTGTAGAATACCAATTAGAAGAAGAAAACGATTGGTCTCCCAATATTGAAGATTTAAGAAAAAAAATTACTCCAAAAACCCAAGCCATATTAATCAGCTCTCCTAACAATCCCACGGGCGTGATATATGATAAAAAAAGCATTCGAGAGATTTTAGATCTTGCGGGAGAGCATGACTTAATCGTGTTATCGGACGAAATCTACGACCAAATCGTTTTTGAAAAAGAATATACGTGCCCTGCTACTTTATCTAAAGATATTCCCCTCATCGGATTAAATGGTTTTTCCAAAGCCCACATGGCTACGGGCTGGAGATTAGGCTACATGTACTTTCATGACCCCTATGGGAAATTAAAAGAATTAAAAGAAGGGATTGAAAAAATCGCCCGCTCTCGTTTGTGTGCAAATTCTAATGCTCAATTCGCCGCTATCGAAGCCTTGAAGAATCCTGGACCCCATACTAAGAGTATGGTTCGTAAGTTGAAGGAACGCAGGGATTATTCATACAAACGATTACGACAAATGGAGGGATTTCATTGCATTAATGCTGAGGGCACGTTTTATTTATTTCCTCGAATCGAGCTCGAAGAATTTAAAAAATGGAAAAATGATAAAGAATTTGTAATTGATCTTTTAAAATATACGGGCGTTTGCGCCGTATATGGTTCTGGATTTGGATTTTACGGTAAAAAACACGTGCGTTTTACGTTTTTACCCGATTTACCAACCTTAGAAACGGCGTATAATTATTTAGAAGATTTTTTAAAAAAATCAATTTAACTGTTTTTTGCTTTTAAAAGCCGGTTTAATCCTTTCAAGAGAGCTAAAACCGACGACATGACAATATCTTCATGAGTTGCGCTTGATTTCACGATATGATTGCTTTCTAAGTCCATTAATTCAATGGAAACGTGTCCTAAAGCCTCCGTACCTCCCGTAACCGCTTCAATATTATATTCCAAGAGTTTGATTTTACTCATGGGCTCAAAACACTTGACAATTGCTTTGACGCTCGCATCTACTGGGCCAACACCAACAGAAGAAGCCAATTTCTCGATATATTCACCATTATTTTTAATTTGTAACTTCACGGTCGCTGTAGGTGTCACCGAACCCGTCAATACGGTTAATTCCTCCAAATGAACAAATTGCTCTTGTTCTGGTATTTGTCCCAACACGTCTTTCACGATTGCCAAGAAATCCTCCTCTGATACTTCATGTCCTTTATCGCCAAATCGTTTGACGTTTGTCATTATCTTATTAAACTGCTCTTCAGTAGTATTCACGCCCAATTCCTTTAATTTGGCTTTAAGCGCATGCCCTCCCGTATGTTTCCCCAATTTAATCGACTGCCGAACAATCTCCTCCATGGAGTCCGATCTCTTGATGCCAATTAACTCGGGGGATAAGGGTTCATACGTGCGAGCATTCTTAATCATTGCATGGGCATGAATTCCCGACTCATGAGCAAAGGCATTTTGCCCAATTAAAGGCTGAAGCCTTCCGATTTTAATCTTTCCACCACAATAACTCTCCACTAATTTTGCCGTGGGAAAAATTCTTCGAGTATTGATGTTCATGGGAATGCCATAAAGCGCATACAAGGACATGGCTGTTTCCTCAAAAGAAGCATTACCGGCCCGCTCTCCTAAACCCATTATGGTCGTTTGAGCTTCTGATGCTCCATTTTCAAACCCCGCAATTGTATTTGCCACGGCCAATCCAAAATCATTATGACAATGAACCGCAATTCGCACGTTTTTTGGCAAGAATTCATGGTGCTTGCGAACGATGTATCCGAACGCTTTCGGCGTGATAGTTCCAACAGTATCCGGAATATTAATGCGCGTGGCCCCGCATTTCACCGCTAGCTTGTTGGCTTTTAATAGAAAGTCTAAATTGGAACGAGTCGCATCCTCCGCAGAAAATAACACGGTTGAGTAATGCTCTTTAGCATATGACACCGTCTTTTCAATCTGTTCCAAGACCTCCTCACGCGTCATCTGAAGTTTCTCCTTTAAATGCAAATCCGAGGTCGCAATGAACACGTGAATGCTATCCATATCGGCTTCAATGACCTTATCTATATCCACCATATTGCATCTTGCCAATCCAATGACCTCGGAATCTAAACCCAAATGGGCAATTTCCCGACAAGCATCAAAATCTCCTTGAGAAACCACCGGAAATCCAGCCTCTATCACGTCAATGCCCAGTTCATTCAACGCACGGGCAATGGAAATTTTCTCCTCCAATGTAAAACTTATTCCGGGGGTTTGCTCTCCATCCCGAAGCGTAGTATCGAAAAAGTAAGCTTTCTCAGGCAGGAGCAACTCTTCCCTGATTACTTCCATCATTTTCGAAACATTTATTTCTTTTTTTCCTTCCACCTCTATTTCCACCTATTTTAATTTCACTTAGTGTAAAAAGAATCCCCCCCTTGAATCATGCAAACAAGATATATTGCCCTCAATTCGAAAGGAGGGGGTTATAATAATAATAATAATAATAAAGAGTTTAATAAGATTAAAGACCCAAGCAATCGTTTTATCGAAGAATCCTTCCTCAGAACAAGGCTTCTCTTAAAAATTGTTATTCTCTGAGGCATGGTTCTCCACAATTTTAAAACAATTGCTTTAGTGTTAAATAAAATATCATGCCTTTTAAAAATTTTGTTTTCTTCTCTCTCTCCCCTTCCCATCCCTTTTCTTCTCATGAAATGCGAATCCTCGAGTTTTAATTATTATCTAAAAACCTTTAATCAATCGTTTTCTTAAATTAGAAAATTTATTTTACAATTGAACCAAAAATATAATACGGGATTAAATGAAAAAATATCTAAACAAAAATGAGGAAAAAAAAAGATTTAGTAAGTGCCTTCCCCTTTCACTTTTTTTTCTTTGACCCCTCCTCTTCTAACTCGCGAATAGAAGGTGTCAAGAAATCTTGTTCGGAAGGCGAAGCCACTATATCCAATAAACCATATTCAGTAATCATCTGAAGCACCCCCATGACTTTCATGCCATGTCCATATAATTCATTAGCATCAGTAAGATTCCTCCAACAGAACGGGCACTCCGTCGTGAGAATGTCAGCTCCAATTGCATTCGCTTCATCACATCTAAGGCTTGCCGTGCGTAAGGAGAAATCAGGATAGCCCGCCCGAACTCCACCTCCTGCACCGCAACACATGGAATTCAGCTTGATTCGATACATTTCTTTGAACACAATACCAACATCTTCTTGAAGTTTTCTGAGAATAACTCGTGGAATTTCGAACCACTCATCAATTTTTTGAGTAATTTTTCTCATATCGAACATTAAATTTTTACTCTGTTTTATAAGCTCTTGTTCAAAATCAATGCCGAAGTGTCGCCCTGTGTGGCACGGATCATGATAAGTCACAACTTTACCCTTTAATTCTTTGTTAGGTTTGAATTTTATTTTTTCTTGTTGAATTAATCGGGCTATTAGCTCGAAGGCGTGTTGAGTCTTAAAAGGAAGCTTTTCACCTTCAGGCATCCATTTAGGATAATCAATAGTTATGGTCCTGTAACACCCAGCACACGAAAAATATACCATATCTAACCCCTTAAATAATTCAAGATTCTTGTTCATCAGTTCTTGAGCTGTATTTACTGCTCCTATTCTAAAAAAAGGACTTCCACAGCATACTTCTTCCTCAATTAAAGTGAAATTTATGCCTAATTGTTCAAAAAGTTTTGCTGTTGCTACAGCCACTTCAATTTGTCGATAAGAAGCAGTACAACCCACAAAATAGCCTATTTTCGCACCTTTATTGTTAATGTATTTTTCCAAACCTGCGTCTTTAGCCCACTTAAATCGTTCCTCTGCCTTGCCACCATAGGGATTATTCAATTCCTTAACAAGTCTATTTACTAATTCATGTTTTTCAATCATTGGAACACCTGCTTCAATACATGCGGCTCGAAGTGATTCAATGATATCAACAGTAGGAATCTTGTTTTCACATTGAGCAGAACACATCCCGCATGTAATGCATGGCATGATTACATCACGAACCTCTTCAGAGAACTCCAAATCTCCATTCAATATGGAGCGTGCAATCCAGACTTTTCCAGCATTCCAGAATGCTTCCCAGCCGTATTCTATGCCAGCCGGACAGGAATCTACCATTCCTTCATACAAAACCGTTTTCTGTTTACCCTTATACTCACCAATGCCTTTTCGGCTTGGTTCTCCTGAATAAGCGAATCTGCAGGCCTTACAGTGAATACATTTGAAGATTTGGCCTTTCAGTTCTTCTAATCTTTCCATTCCAGTTTTATTTGCCATTTTATTTTCAACCTCTCTTAGTTTTTAATTTATATTAGCCTTATGGCAAAGCTAATCGTCCAGGATGCATGATCATATTCGGATCTACAAGCTTTTTGAACGCCCGCAAATATTTCCAGTACATCGCTGCCCTGCTGTACGTAAGAGGAGCGTGTACGAAGGGATCTGGACGATAATTTAACCAGCCCTGCTCAAGCCCGTATTCTGTGGTTTCCCTATTAAGATCTTGTACCTTTTCAAAGTCTTCAGGCTTGGTAGAATCAAAACACACGATAGGCATACAAATTGCTTGTCTACAACGCTCGATGCTCGCAATCCACATGACAGGAGGGAATCCGTATTTTTCCATTGCTGCGCAATACATTTCCGCAAAATGGGCACACTCATTCCAAGGCGTATACCATGTAATGAACAAAAATCCAGCCTCCCAAAAAGAATATGGGATAGCAATTTTATTCGGCTTTTTCAATCGACTTGCAATTTGTTTTGGATGTAACTCCCAAGGTTTCATTGCTTCTCCATCTCGGGCACGGTTTTTAGCGAAATCCTTGCAATGCTCATTAATAGTTTCTACCACGAAATCTAATTCTCTTTGGCTTTGTGCCCAGCACTCCCAATTCATCCACCATTCCGGAATTCCAAGCTGCTTGTAAAACTCATAATCGTGAGGAATCTTGTCTTTGGGCCAGCGAGTCATGACCAAAGGATAATTTCCGCCTTGGACCATCACCGTATTATGGGCAATTCCGAACTCCTTCATGCCAAGTTCCAACGTGACATCTTGCATGTCGTATGGATTGGACATGCCCCATGCGATGACAGTTTTAGCGTCGGGATGAGGATAAATTTTAACGGCGGCTTTCGTGACCACGCCGAGAGCACCTTGGCTTCCCATGAGGAAGGACCACATGTCCGGGCCAAGACCATACTTGTAGAAGGGTTTAGCGCCGGGTAATGCCCATGAACCCGTTTTTACGATATCACCGTTAGGAAACACGATTTCTGCGCACATGAAATTATCGCCTTGAGGTCCCACGCTTGACGTGTAAAGAGAAAAGCCACGGTCGATGGCATCACCCATGACTGTTGCTGCGGGGGGGGCTCCATCAGCGATGGGAGGAGCCCAATCAGGATGATGTTTGTGCATGTAAGCCCATAATTGGCCGTTGGTTACTCCCGGTTCGATGATTGCGAATCGATTTTTCTCGTCAATGTTAATGATGCGATTCATGCGGCCGAGGTCGAGGAGTACACCAGCGGGTTTGAGGGTAGGGCAAGCGAATCCTCCAGAGAGGCCAGCAGAGATGGGCGATACGGCGATTTTTTCTTCGGAGCAATAGAGCAAGATTTTTCTGACTTCTTCCACGTATTTTGGGCGGACGACGATATCAGGGATCTGGCTTTCGAGGCCCATGACTGATTTAGCGAGGTAGGAAGCAGTAATAGCTTTATTATTGGTGGCGTACTGCTTACCTACGATGCCAATCATGGCTTCTAGGTCTTTTTCATCTGGTTTTTTATATGACATGTTTTTAACATTCCATAAAATGTAGTTTTTCATGAATTTGTAGTAATATTTTGGTAAATGAAGTGTTTAATTTTAAATTTTCTTTATCCGATTTTAATCAAAGTAGGTTTTTTTCCTTTTAAAAAAATGTAGAAAGTGAGTTATTTCATTACGTGATCAAGAACATGCGAATTAGAGAAGGACGGGAGGAACATGAGGGATAGAGAGGGGGATCATTCATAATTAGAAATATAATGGGGTGAAAATAAATGAAAGAGGGATAGAAGGGGAGAGAAATAGATGTCGGGTATTTATAAGGAATTTATTTTTATATACCACGGAGGAGGAACATGTATAAACATTATTCAATCAATTCCAACGATTTTTTTGAGGAATGAATGCTCTTTCCGTCCATTCTCTATAGGAGATACAACATGGACATGAAATGAGCCTTCATTATTAATCCATTGAAACTTAAAATTTAAATAATAATCAGATAAAAATGAATTATTCGCAGAGATTCCGAATTATTTTAAAGATTACTCGTAAAAGATTCATTTCATGGCGAATTAAAGGGAGGGAGAGCATGTGGTGTTATAAAAATGAGCACGTGTATTTCTCATTCTATTTATTTGAAAAAATCATCAGATTTTCTAATTACACCTCCTTATCTCGCAAGTGTGAGCAATCGCATTTTTTATTTTTTAGAGGAAACCATGAGATCTTATGAATTTCTTAAAGCATTTAGAAAGGTATTAATAAAAGACTTTAAATAGGATAGGAGGTAGATTTATATTTAAATCTAAATAAAAATACATGAACTACTTAGTTAAAAAAGTGTATTATCATGTCAGAAGAACGTGAACAACCCCAAGAAAAGTATCACGTGCGATATGAATGGTTGGATCAATTCCGAGGGTTGGTTATAATATTTTTAATTATATCAGTGATCACGTGGCCACTATCAGGAAAAAATGGCACGGGAATCATTGGCCCACCTTTATTGAATCATGGATTCAGGTATGCTAATTATTATCCACCTTTAATCACGATTATTGATATTGGGCAGCAAATCTTCATGTTTATCTTGGGTTTTGTTGGATACTTAGCATTTTCCGGAAGAGTGGAGAAGGCAGGAGTAAAAGAAGCTTGGAAACATGGAATCATCCGAGTAGCCGTATTATATTTCTTAGCTTTTTTAGATGATGGATTGATTGGAGGAGATCTCTTAGAAGGAGGAACAAGCTGGATTAAAAACGTGCTTTACAATGGTACTTTGGCAAATTTAGCGATAGGTACGTTTGCTGCTTATATGGGCATATATTTAATCAAAAATGCAGATAAACGGATATATTTGGGAATTGCGATGTTGATCATTCATTCCATTTTGTACGCTTTGCCCCTTTTTGATAGATATATTGATACGGGATATCCAGAAGGCGTGTTGATATTCCCATTTAATGCTTTTAATCATGCGGCAATTGCCATCATTGCGACATCATTTTCGCAGTGGATAAAGGAGGCAGGTGATATTTTAACGGGTTTTAAAAAAAAAGTACTTCCCGCATCAACCATTGCAATGATAGCATTTTATTGTTTTGATTGGATCCAGCCCGCAGAACATCATGATTGCACGACCTCCTTAGCAATTTTTGCCATTGCGGTTTCTGGGTTTATGATTTCCATCTTTTATCTTTTTGATCGAATTGATTTTAAATTTCCGGTTCTGACAGCGATGGGAAAGAATATGTTGGTCTTGTTTATTCTCGCATTTCTGGTAGATTTATACGTGGGAATTTTGGCAGATAATTATAGAGATTTCTTGATGACGTTTCCACCTCTCACGCTTATACTCGTAGGGATTTTGCCGATTTTGTTTGAAATTGCAATTGGGCTTTTATTAGATAAATACAACATCAAGATTAAAATCTAAAACTATATTCTACTTATTTTTTTATTTTTGCTTATTTCATGAGATGTTCTCATTTTTCAAATGCGAAATCAAAAAATGCCTTAAAAAAACAAGTATTAAAATTATAAAGATTGAAGTTTTAGAGTCTGAATTTCAAATGGCTCAACCATCAAGCGGCCATTTAAATTTTTTAGGAGTATTAAGTCATTATTGGAGAGGCATGAATACTCGAACCGGATAATCTATCGTGATATTGATTGAATGATAGGGTTTTCCATGATTTGTTCAGTTATTTTTGCGGATAAGGACGATTTAAAAAAAAGGGTAAGGAAGTATAATATAAAATCTCACAATTTCTTAAAGTTATTTCCGCTAATCTATTTAATTTTTTCAAATAGATTGGGGGTAGATTTTTTATCCATTCAAAATCTTAAGGAGATGTTTGCCATTGGGTAAAATGAGGATATTTTTCTATATAAGTAAAAATTCTTTCAAAAGTAATGATAGCGTGTCGAACCGTGTATATTTTTGTCTATTTCTGGGCGGCATCCAAGTGAGATTAGGAGATAACATGAATTTCATACCCTTCCCAGGCAAATTTGAATAGTTCTTAAAACATGTTTAAAAGGAGCGGGCGGGGGTTTTTTCATACCATTTTAGCGTTTCTTGCCTTTTATTCCAAAACTTACATCACGATTTATCATGTATGACGAGGTCTAGATGCGATCTAATTTAATAGTAAAAAGGTTTCTTTCTTTTCGATTTATTTTCATTCGGTATTCTTCCTTAGAATTTTTTGATCTTTTAGATTGAAATCATGGGTCAATAAAATTAAGAAAAAAGATATTTTTCATAATCCGAGTATAATAAATAAATAGGGTTTTCATCTTCTTCAATTTCCATGAAGCGTTGAACCACACCCTTATAAAAATTATCCGATTTATCATCATTCACGCTGGATACCTCTCCAATTAATACCACCGAAGCGGAAGAATCTGCCCAAAATCTATGAAAGATACCGGCATTTAGATAGATGGATTGTCCGGGTTTCAAAATGATTTTTTCACCCGGATTCTTAACTTTTTTGATACCATCTATTAAAATAGGTATCTTTTCAATAGAAAAATCATTATTCTTAGTTTTTTGATAGACTTGAACGATTAAATTTCCTCCCCCCCTATTAATTATATCCTCGTACTTATTAAAGTGATAATGCCACGGTAATTTTTGGCCTGGAAAACCAATCATAATTTTTTCGCAATAATTTCTCCCGCTATTGGACTTTCCATTACGAAGGGTGAAATGAATGAGTCCACAACGATGAAAATCTCCTGAACCATAGTCCGTAATATCCCATCCTAATTTTCTATCTAAAATCTCATGAATTTCTTCTTTATTCTGTTTTTTCCAAGTATTTAAGGTCCAATAGGCGAATTCAGGAAGAAAAAATTTATTTTCATGGAGAATATCAATGGATTTTAGGATTAAACTATCGATTTCTGAACGTTTCATCATTAAATAAATTTTCTTATTTTTTTGTATTAACAATAAAATACGTAGAATTAAAAGTATTTCCAAATAAGTAATTAATTTCTTTTGTAGAGAGGGAATATCTTCTTGTATAGGTAATTTTAAACCGTTTAGATAACGTAAATATTCGATTTATATAACTTAAACCTAAGCCTCGTTAATAATTTCTTGACTTTATAAGATATTATTTTTTTTAAAATTTAGCATGGATTAGTCTTGATATTCAAACCGACATTATTTTACTTGTCCTAATTAGCCGTAAAATATCATCTT
>JALGVJ010000062.1 GCA_029838195.1 Promethearchaeota archaeon | reverse complement strand
CGCATGGCAGCGCTTAATTGGTTTCTTAGCTGTCTTATTACTTCTTCAGAATATTGGAAGATTATATCCGATGCCAGCTCGTCCAGTTCACAATTTTTCGATTCATTAATATATTTATAATGGCTCGTCATGTTTTTTCAACTTTTTGGTGGTTTTGTCGCCAATCTTAGAGCTGGAGCGTGGTAACTGAGATTAATTTGCTACCTCATATTTTTTTTTCTTGATATAATCCATCTTATAATTAAAGGAAAAAATTTTAGTGATTAGAAGCGAACTTTAGTTCGCAAGGAATTTTTTTTCTTTTTAAGGGCTAATCCATAATTTTTTGCTTGTTTGTATATTTCCGGGCTTGAGATTTTAAATTTCAGTAAGAAAAAACTAAGAATTTCATCCAAAATTTCTTGAAAATCCTCGGGCTCCTTGGTAATTTCGAAACAATATAGTACATCTAATGATTTGGCTTTATCTATTAAATCTTCGTTTAATATAATATTAGATAGCTCTACTTGATTATCACCATTATCCGGAGGTAAAATGTTCATGCCAATTAATACATCAATCCCCTTAAAATTATAATAATCCTCTATTTTTTTTAACGCGTGGAAATCAAAATCATGTAAATTATTTTTTTGTTCCATAGATAAGAATAATAGCAAGGCATCCAAGGAAGTTAGATTCGCATGAATATCAAGAAACGAATCGATTGTCGATTCTTCATGGAGAGTAATGCTTAATGGAATGGAGGAATAAAGCATGAGGTATTTCTCCGCAACTCCCCGTGGATCTTTTGATCCTTGCTTCGTTTCAATGCTAATGTTTTTTAGATAATTTCTAAACCGTTCTCTCGGAACATTCGATTTTCCGATAATTCCAAACTTAAGACCAAACGTAATTTTTTTCAAGGGGTCTTCCTTCCATTCAATAAAACTAAATTCTTTAATTAATTATAAAAAATCAATTAATCTTTCTCCAGTTAAGGGTTAAAAAACTCGACTTTAATTAAAATCAATCGGTTCTTCATTCAATATCATGCTTTCCATATATTTATTATTAATTCTCATGATTAACATGTGGGCATTTTCTTTCATAGTAGTGAACATTGCGATTAATTATATTCCTCCAATGGTAATTGCTTTCTATAGATTTCTCGTCTCATCCATTTTGTACTTGCTGGTTGATATTTATTCATTTTTTTTAAGAAAAAATAATAATTCAAGTGAACTACAATCCCTTCAAAATGAAAAATTTAATGGTAAAGAATGGATTTTACTCTTTTTAGCCACTCAATTTGGCGTTGTTTTATTTTTTCTTTCTCAATATAATGCAATCCAACTCATTGGCCCATCCTTGCCGGCCCTCTTCGTCTGCTTGCTTTCTCCCGTTTTTATAGCGATTTTTTCTTTAATTTTTTTTAAAGAAAAGTTAAATAAATTAAAATCCTTGGGGTTTCTCTTGGCTTCAATAGGCGGCTTTTTTTTAGTCACGGGAGGGGATATAAACACATTAAATCCTAACTCGTCCAACTTTTTAGGAATCTTTTTAGCACTTCTCACTCCTCTATTTTGGGCAATTTATACCATGCTTACAAAAAAATTGATGCAAAATCATGGAACTAACATGATGTTAAAATATATTGCTTATCTTGGGGCTATAGAATTATTTTTATACATTTATTTAAATGGAGAATTGTTCTTCTTTTTTAAGCAAGGGTTAAATTGGGTGGTGATAATTAGTGCTTTATATTTAGGACCCGCATGTTATGTTTTAGGGTATTTTATTTGGCAAAATTCCCAGAGAACGTTAAGCTCTTCAAACGTGGCCTCATTCCTTTACGTGGAACCATTTATTACTTTATTATTTTCTTATTTTTTAAATATAGAAGAAATCGTGAAAATGGGAAATATTATTGGTGGATTAGTGGTCTTAATTGCCGTGCTCATGATTAATTATAATCAAAAAAATAGATAATAAGAATAATTAATAAAATTATTTGTAAAAACAAACCGGATTAATTTATTTTTAATCAACTCAAAGCAGGTATGAAGAGGATAAAATTAGTCCCTTCTGAAGGCTTGCCTTTAATGCGATCTTCCACGATAATTTTTCCATTGTAAATATCCATTAATTTTTTTACAAGTTTTAGACCAAACCCCTTAGCTTTTCTTTCTCTAATATCTTGCGAGGGTGTCATTACGAAAAGGTTTTTCTTTAGTTCTTCCGATATGCCCATTCCATTATCTTTAAACTCCATTTTCACGTGCTTTTTACTTTCTTCAGTAATTTCGGTAATGACAATTTCAATTTGGACAATTTCATTTTGATTATGATGAATGGCATTAATTAATAAATTTTCGAAAACATCTTGTAGCAGTTCGTTTGCTAATACAATGTATTTTTTCTTGGAATATTGCGTAGTGATATTTATTGTACGATGTTGAAAAAATGCTTCAATGAAGTTCAACGCATTAGATAACAATAGGATAAGATCAACCTCTTGTAAAGGTATTTCTTGAATTTTCATGTTTAAAATTGCTCGTACATTTGAAATTAATTTCATCCCTCGAATAACTTGTTCGATGATAGATTGAGGGAATTTTTTAATCTCCTCAGTTATTATGGTTGATTTAATTTTTTCTTCATGCAAGCGGGCAGATAAATGCATGTTATTAAAAATGTTATTAATATCATGAAACACCAAATCCTTGTAAAAGGAAAGGTGCTCAAATGCCTTTCGATATTTTGTTTCAGCTTCTTTTACCTGAAGTAGTTTTTCATTGACTTGCTTCAGTTGATCTCGAGATTTTTTTAATTCGTTTTCTAAAAATTTTTGCTCCGTGATATCTACCGCAAATCCGATAACACCAATTATATTATTTTTACTGTATAGAAAAGGAATTTTACTGGTTAATACCCAACGTTTCCCCTTTGGCGAAATCCACGGCTCTTCATAATTTAATTTTGCGCATCCGGTATTCATGATTTCCAAGTCATCATGCCAATATTTAAGAGCAATTTCTTTAGGATATAATTCAAAACAGCTCTTTCCCTCTAAATCTTCTTTTTTCATGTTTAAATCTTCGCTATATCGCCGATTCACCCGAATAATTCGATTATTATTATCCTTGTAAAAAACTCGTACGGGAATGAAATCTAAAATTTTCTCCAATTCAGCATTAATATATTTTAGTTTTTTGTTCGCTTTAAGGAGGTTTTTAATTATTTTTTTTTGCTCTACGAGATCCTCTATATAAACTAATATCATATCAGGAGGCATGAATCGAAAATTTACTAAAAAATATTTTTTGAATCGAAAAAATCTTAGAGAAAATTCTACTTTTTTTACAAAATCTTTTTTCTGTTCAAAGCAAGCTAACATAGCATCTCTCATTTCTGGCTTTTCTTTTAAAAGTTGATCCGCACCTTTATTTATCCAAGTTCGAATTCTTCTTCTTATAATATCTTCTGCTTTTTTATTATATTCTATTAGAATAAAATCATTATTTTTGGTTTTTTTCCATAAATACGCTGGCGAGGGTATTTTTTTCAAGAGTTTCTTGAAATCTTGAGATATTACCTCATTTGCAGAGAAATTTATCATCTTTATCCCTTTTCTTTTTAAAAACTATTCGGCAACCTTGTCCTTGCATTCATGTCATGTTTGATTTAAATATACAACAATAATATGTATAATATTTTATCGTTCCTTATAAATTATATTTTCTTATCCTAATCTTAAAGATAAAAATTACTAAAAGTGTTGTTTTCATGCTTCTAATCATGAGATTGGATAAGTATTATAATGAAAAAATTAGATTATTTCTCTAATAATTTATAACTATTTTTTAAATTACTCTTTTAGTGCTAATTTTATCCTATCAAGAAAATTACCTTGATTTTTTACTTTTTATCGTTTTAGGGGATTATTGGCTGAGTTTGAAGATATTTTAACTCGATTGGAACACGTGTTTAATGCAACTATTTTTTCATCTTATTTAATTCTTCCAATTTTTTCCATGGAAAGAAATGATATGAACAAAAATCGATATACATGATATTAGATTTGCTTTAAAATAAAGAATCGTGCCTAAAAATTCATTAATTCGGAGTACAATTGAGGATTGCCATTAAAATAAACTCTTACAAATTAAAATAAAAAACTATTAATTTTGTCATATATTTTTATGAATAACGGGATATTGTAATTAGTTCTTAAAAATGCAATTTTTAATAATCTCATCCTTTATTGAGACTTCTTTCAAAATTTGGAAAATATGAATAATTATAGAACAGTTCGGATACCAGAAAATTTAGTGGAAACCGTTCTAAAGATCATTGAGGAAAAGAAGGAATTAGGATACCGCTCTCATTCTGAATTCATCATAGACGCCATTCGGAGGAGAGTAGAAGATTTACTTAAAATTTGACAACAATAGAAAATAAATTGTCATTTTCTGGGAGATATTAATCTCAAACTTCAATTTTTCTCTCACTCGAGAATATAGACTATTTTTCGCTTTAGACGGTTAATAATGGAATTTAAAAACTTCCTTTATCAATTTCAGACGGTTTTTGAATGAGTTGATCGAAATTTACCATTAAAATAAGAGAATTAATTAACATGTTTTAAGTACCATTTTCACTTTTTCTCAAATCATGTATTTTTTTCATTTCCAACACTCTTTAAAATTTTTTTTTTTTAAAATGTGAAAATTTATATGTATTATTTTTCCATGTTTAATCATATATTTAATTTATTCTAATTATATCAAACAAATTTTTAAGAATGGCCTTACAACCAAATGAAATTATTAACGGGTTTTTAGAGTTAATTTTTGTAGCAATATCCATCATGGTAGGTATCATGTTCTTACAAAAATACTTGAAATATAGACAAAACACATTAATTTACGTGGGAATTACATGGATAGCAATGAGCGAACCATGGTGGGGTCATACTGCTTCCTTCTTATTTGCTCTTTTCACGGGAAATGGATTAAACATTCCCACAATTTATTTCATATCAACCATTTTCGTTCCCGTTGGTTTAATTGCTTGGTTAGCAGCCTTTACAGGGTTCACTTACGAAAATAAACAAAAAATTGTAGTAATCATCGCAACTATCAGTCAAGCTATCTTCTTGGTAATATTTTTATATTTCCTATTTACAGAACCTTCCGTAATAGCAATCGAAGTAAGTCCTGTAGATTCTATCAATCAACCCTTCATATTAGGCTACTTCCTCACAGTACTGGGAATCTTCATAATAACGGGTTTCATGTTTTCTCTTACTGCCATGAAAAGTACGAATATAGAAATTAAATGGAAAGGGAAAATCTTGTTGATAGCAGTTTGTTCTTATACGATTGGAGCGATTTGGGATGGTTTATTTGCTTCACAAGGACTCTTTTTGATATTTAGCAGGATCGTATTAGCGTCTAGTGCCATTTTATTTTATTATGGATTCGTTTTACCAAAATGGATTAAAAATAGAATTATCCAAGAAGTTATCGAATCGAAGCAATATTAATTATCATAATTCATTTTTTTATTCTTCTTTAACCCCCTACTCTCATCATTCTTGTTATTGGTGGAAGAATAAAGCATTTAATTTATTTTTGCATGCTCTAAATCTAATAAAATGAATTCATCCGAATTTTTTTTGATCCTCTTTCACCCTCTCATTTCTTCTCCCCCTTCTTCGAAAAGAAATAGCAAACGATTCATTAAAAAAATAATTAGTTTCCCTTAAATCAAGAACCATGAGTAAAAATATTTTTTTTACCGGCTTTTTTGATCTTCTTCCGCTTTTTCAATAGACTCTGCGATGAAATCAAAATTTAGCCGTTTCACTAAATGAAATCCCGTATCAAAAATAATTTTTACCGAATTATAAAAAAGTTCGCCAATCGGTTCGTCCACATCTAATTCTGTAAATAATTTTTTGACTTCGTTCGAATTATTTAAAGGTTCTTTAATAAATTTTCCTTGTTCAATCGTTTCTATATTAGTTGGGGTATTATTTTCATTATTTAAATGGTTCTTTCCCTCCATGAGAATATCACTCAACAATCAATTTTTTAATTTAAATACATTATTTATTATTTTCTTCTTCCAATTCCTCTTCTTCTTCAAGAGATTCGATTATATTCAAGATATCTTCGGCAATTTCATATCTCTGACTTCGATACTTATCTCGATTTAGTTTTTTATCCAGGGGCAAGGGATTCCCTACTTTAACCTTAAATCCATTTGAATTCACCATGTTAAATAATTTCGTTTTCTTCCGTACCACGGCAATGGGAATGATGGGTGCATCCGCTGCCACGGCAAATTTAATTATGGCAGCCATGGATTTGATTTTAGTCTCACGATCCAACTTTGCTTCCGGAGTCATTGCCACTAAATCCCCTTCTTCATTCAAGATTCTAAATACATTATCAATTGGCTCCGTATCGTCCTTGCTCTCGGTACTTCGAATCATGCCAAGCGATTTCAACACGGGACCCGCAATCTGATGACGCATTAACTTTGGATTTAACATGAAATGAATTTTTCGCCCCGAAACCTGGCTAATAATTAATAAATCTCGAATAACATTTTTACTCACCGTGGTTAAGATTGCCTTGCCCCTTAACGGTATGTTTTCCTTTCCCTCTATTTCTAAATTCGTGAAAAGTTTCAGTGCCAATCCCCCAATTCCTTTCACAGCTCCATAAAATACATCGCCTAATAGCTCCTTTGTGTTTATTTTATTCTCATTTTTCGAAACTTCTGAAGTTTCTACCATTGGAATCACGTCTTTCGTACTTGTTTTTCTTATTTTTATTTATTTAATTACTTGAAAAATTTCGGTCTACTTACCACTCTTGAAAAACATGGTTAAATTATCCATTACTTTAATTATTGCATCTTTTATAAAGATTCTAAATCGAAAACTAATATGATCCGTCTTAATATTTAATATTATGATAAATATTACTTAAATCAGTTATCTTCTTTATCCTTGAGATGATTATTCCATGCCACCCGAATTACACTTGCGGATTTAGGTTTGTTTTAAAAATTCAAAAACTACTCACGTGTAAAATATAAATTACGAACCTTCAATAAAAAGATTTTCTATTAATGATCTTTTCTTTCTACAATCGATCAATGAAATCATTCAACTCTTCCATGCGCTTCTCATAATACTCCTTTAAATCCTTCTCTGACACGAAAGCTGGAATTACTTTCTCCGTGAATATATCAAATATTGTCCTTAATTTCGCCCGATGCTGGAGGGTTTCCATTACTTCCTTTCCTAAATCTTCTATCTGGTCTAAAAACTCTTTAATTCTTTCTACCATGCTATAACACCTCCCATGCTAAAACACCTCCCATTTTCCACAACGAGAACCCCAGCGCGCTATGACCTTATTATCCTCCTCAGATAACCGCACTTGAACTATTTCGCAATTATTCGGGCAATCTCCACAATAGAACGCTGATGTTACAAAATTTAATTCTCCCACGTTTAACCCCCTAAAATTTGTCTTCATGCCATTTTCTAAATAATAATCCCGTGATAAAATTGCCATTCCTAAAGCCCCCATCAAGACATTATGCTTCGGGACCAATACTTTCACGCCCAATTGCTTCTCAAATGCCTTCACGATTCCCTTATTAAACGAAACCCCTCCTTGGAAAACAATGGGTTCTTCCAACTCCTTGCCTTTTGCCAGGTTATTCAAGTAATTTCTTACAAGCGAGTCGCAGAGTCCCGCAATAATGTCCTCCTTTGAATAACCCGCATTCTGTTTGTGTATCATATCTGATTCAGCAAATACAGTACATCTGCCTGCAATAGATACGGGATTTTTCGATTTAAGTGCATAATCTCCAAATTTTTCGATGGGGATACCCAATCTGGAGGCTTGATGGTCAAGAAAGGAACCCGTGCCAGCAGCGCATACTGAATTCATGGCGAAATCCACGATGATACCATCTCGCAAGATGATGATTTTGGAATCTTGCCCACCAATTTCAAGAATCGTTCTAACGTCAGGATATTCGCTTTGCGTGGCAACTGCGTGAGCTATGATCTCAGTTTTAGCTAGATCACCACCTACTACGGCTTTTGTTAAATAACGAGCAGAGCCGGTGGTTCCACAAGCTTTTATCTCATATTGTTGTAAAATTTTCTCCGATTCGATTTTTTGTCGCAGTTGTTCCATTCCTTCTTTTACGGACTCAATTGGTGAGCCTTTATTTCGTAAGAAAACACTGGTCAACACGTTGCCCTCCATATCCATCAGTACAAATTTCACGCTCACGCTTCCCACATCAATTCCGAGGAAAGCTTCTTTTTTAGTTTCTTTTACCTCTACATTCTCTTCCGTAATTTCAACCATGCTTGTTTCCTCTTCATTTGGCATTAATTAATTGCACGCATTCTTTATAGAAATGATTTCCAATATCAAATTCAGGAGTTGAGCTTTCTTTTCCCTCTTTCTCCTTATTTTTTAAATGTGCTCTTCGGGTGGTCATTAAATCCACAAAAGCTTCTAATCTTGTTCTAAAACCTTCCATTCCGGAATGCTCATCAAAAGAAAAGAATATAACGGGAAGATCATAAATTCCTTTTAACCGATTCGTAATGATAGTGCGAGCCGTGACTTCCGGCATGCAGGTAAATGGATATACGTGAACGAATCCATCAAAGCCACTTCTTGCCCGGTCAATGTACTCGCCGATTACCCAATAACATTCGCCACCAATGTCCATGGGAACATACGGTTTTGCCAAGTGTTCCAACCATTTTCGATGAAAATTCAAGTGAAATTTATGGGCGACCCAATCCCAGAGGCACAAATTCTGGTGAATTTCAACACCTAGTTCTCCCAATTTTCGTCTAATATCTAGGTTAACAAAAGTTTCCAAGCTAATGTGAATTTCTCCGGCGATTGCCACCTTTAAAGGATTTCTAGTCTTGTCGACATCAATTTTATTGAATTCTTCCTTGATTACTTTCTTAAAATTTCGTAACTCTTTTAGTGTATTTGCCTCATCTAATTTAATCAATAAATTTTTTACCGTTTCCGTTGTATCTCCTTGATTTCGCTCGTAAGCTCGGAAAATACCTTCAGCAGTCTGGATGTCGCTTAATAGTTTTGCTTTTTTCAAGAAGACGATGACGGCTCTTACCATGCCGGAATACAATGCGAGTTTATTTTTCGGCGGTGAGACCTCATAAAGGGTTTTTACCCAATGGAATTCCAGCAAGTCCGCTTGATCTAAAGGAATAACCCGCACGTGTTTATAGCCCATGTCATGCAAGAGACGTTCTTGAACGGCGTGATAAAACCCAAACCGGCAAGGGCCACAGTCTATTGCCATTACTAAAGTATCCGCACCCTTTTTTATAGCAGAAACAAAATCCCCCAAAGTCGCTTTAAAAGGAAAACATACGAATTCCGGACTGTGCTTGACACCAATTTTAATGGCCTCTCGATTCGTAGGGTCAGGCAAGATGACTTCGATATTTGGGTCAAGAGCAGTGAATAATGATTTAAACGCGACCCAATTTGGACCCATATTTGGAAAACTGATTTTCATTTGAACTAGCGTGCGTATCTTTTTTTATTTATTAACACGTTGTATTATAAAAAATTACCCAATAAAAACCGATGATGATTGATATGGAAATAGGATTTGATTTTATTTATTTTTTATTAGTTGCTTGAAATAAGCGAAAACATGATCGAGCAATTCAATAAAGAATTGATTGATCCCAATAGATATAATGCTTATACTGAAGAGAGTGAAAAAACGGGAGATATTGTGCATGCTATTTGAGATGCGTATTTTGGCCGCTCAAATCTTATATTGAAATTTAGTGAAGGAGCGAGTGAAGGTAAAGAAGAGTTAATAATCGTGAGAATAGAACGCGATAAATTGTTGGAAATAATTGAAAATCCCGAGTATTTTGGTAAAATAATCGCTACATTTTTGTTTCATCATTCGGAAAAGGGAAAGATAAACAAATTTTGTACGGACGTTCGAGACATCTCTCTTTATAGGATTTTCTTTAGTAAGATGAAAGATGCTCATCCGTTGCTTTTTAGGAAATTCGTGAGTGCTTACAGGTATTATGAGGAGTTTTTCTCTAAATTGAGCGAGGGTCAAGAAAAAAATAGCAAACAACTCGTGTTTAAGTTTTATAGAATGAGAAATAAAATGTATTTAGATGTTATTGATCAAACTCGTCTTGCGAAATTACCGGAATACGAATCCTACATGATCGTGTATGATAATACAGATCTTTTAGCCCGTCGAAGGGCAATTCTTAGTGCCTTGCTCCACATAATTGAAAAGCCGGACGTTTTCATAACTTGTGATTTTTACAATGAGGAGGAGCCAGCTATTAGTAATGAATTCATCCTGTTAGCTTCGCTTTTTAGGATTTATGATACACCGGTCCTTTCGAAGAAAGCCGGTTGTTTAGGAGGCGTGAATCCCCGACTATTGAAATCTAAAAGAACCCCCTTTCTTGAAAAAATTAATTTCATTGAAACTAAAACGCATTTAAGAAAAAATCTCGATAAATAAATTTAAATACCAATAAATTTAAATATTTACTGTCAAAGAATAATTAACGGATTTGAATTAAAAAGACAATTAAATCATGAAAGAATTTAAGGTTAATGAATATTTAACGCTTAAATTAATAAATAACAAGACTAACATCTACATTGCTGGAAAAAATTTTAGACAATGTAAGTTCCTTTTATTAGACATCCCGGTTAAGAAAGTCAGCACATTTGATGAGCTCCAATCCATTGATGAGGCTGCTGAACGATTAGATCGTTCCATGGAGGGAAACAGAAGCAAGTTTAATATCCCTCCGGAAACTGAATTTTGGGGCCATTGTTCCAATCTCCAAGTCTGGGCGGAACACGATTATGACACCCGCTTATTACACCGGACGCTTGCCTTTCCTCTATTGAAGGAATTAGCAGATGCCGGAGATCCTAAGGCAGAGGAGGCGTTTAAAAGGGAGATCATTTCCAGATTTTTAAGTAATCATAAAACGGTAATTCAATATCTCCTCAAAAATCATTATCTTGATTATTTGAACGAGATGGACCGTAAAGAACTCGTCAGGGCTACAATAGAAAAAGGGCTAATATTGCTCTTGTATTACTTGTTGAATAGAACAAACCTAAAAAATGTCCTTCCTCAAGGGCCTGGAGCCTATATTTTATCTCCCTTCATTAATCGGGAAGAATTGCGTACAAAACTTTTATTTTGGAAAAGCATTATAGAGGTATTTAACCAAAGAAATTTCGAGCTAATAGAGTTCATTTTAAAGAATGAATTTTGCGAGGTAATGCCCGCAGAAATGCGTGGGGCAATGTTCATTGATGCCAATCCCGAATTAAAAAAAAACATGTTAGAAGATTTTGAAACTTATAAGAAAAATTATGAATATGATTCTAAAATCAAACAGGACGTTGATATATTACGGAAATTAATCAAATGGGGTGATCAATACGCGGAATCTTTTCTTCAAGAATGTCTTTTAACCCCCTTCAAGACAGGAAACCTGGATGCAATTATGTTCATTTTAAAGAATGAATTTTATGAGGTATTGCCAGTGGAAAGGCGTGTGGAAATGTTCATTGAAGCAAATCTTAAATTAAAAAAGAAAATACTTAACGATCTTGAAAATTCTGGTGGTGATTATTATATCAGGCGGGACATTGGTATTTTACGGCAATTGATCAGCTGGGGGGATAAATCCGCTCAATCTTTACTTCATATAAGTATTTTAACCCCCTTCAAGGCAGGAAACCTTACTGCAATTAATTTCATTTTAAAGAATGAAATTTACGAGGTATTGCCAGCGGAAAGGCGCGGGGAAATGTTCATTGATGCCAATCCCAACTTAAAAAAGAACATATTAGAAGATTTTAAAACCCACAAAAATTATTATTATATTGAAGATAAAATTAAGCGGGATATTGATATTTTACGGCAATTGATCAGCTGGGGGGATGAATCCGTAAAATCTTTTCTTCAAGAATGTATTTTAACCCCTTTCAAGGAAAGAAACTTGGCCACAATTTATTTCATTTTAAAGAATGAATTTTATGAGGTTTTGCCAGCGGAAAGGCGTGGGACAATGTTCATTGATGCCAATCCCGAATTAAAAAAGAACATGTTAGAAAATTTTGAAACCTATGAAAATTCTCGTGATGCTTCTAAAATCAAGTGGGACATTGATATTTTACGGAAATTAATCGACTTGGGTGATGAATCCGCACGATCCTTTCTTCAAGAATGTATTTTAAGGCTGCAATTATGTTCATTTTAAAGGAAGGGTATCATGAGGACTTACCACCGGAAGGACGTGGGAAAATGTTCATTGATGCCAATCCTGCATTAAAAAAGAAAATAGTAGAAGACTTTGAAACCTACATAAATCTTTATCATTATAAATATGTTAAAGATAAAATCAAGCGGGATATTGATATTTTACGGCAATTAATCGAGTTGGGGGATGAGTCCGCTCGATCTTTTCTTCAAGAACGTATTTTAACTCTCTTCAAGACAGGAAACTTGGATGAAATTGAGTTCATTATATATGAGAAGTATTACGTCTATTTAACAACAGAAAAGCGTAGAGAGATTTTCAGTATTGTCAATCCCAACTTAAAAAAGAAAATACTCAAAGATTTTAAAACCTATGAAAATTCTGATAATGCTTATTCCAAAATCGAGCGGGACATTGATATTTTACGGAAATTAATCGATTTGAGAGATGATTCTGCTCGATCTTTTCTTCAAAAATGTATTTTAACTCCCTTCAAGGCGGGAAACCTGGCTGCAATTATGTTCATTTTAAAGGAAGGGTATCATGAGGACTTACCACCGGAAGGACGTGGGAAAATGTTCATTGATG
>JALGVJ010000087.1 GCA_029838195.1 Promethearchaeota archaeon | reverse complement strand
GATATTTTTAGCGCAACTAAGCCAATCATTATTAATTGCTATGGCTCCTGCTGATGCCAAAGTCGGTCTAATTGATTTTGAAGTGAATGCTGCATTAGATAAAATAAAAATGGTCCTTGGTTAATTCATTTCTATTAATTAAATAATTTTTTTTTTTTAAGTTTTAGAAAAAAAAATATAAAAATTAAATTATAGTGGAATCATGTCGGAAATAAATGAAGAATTGATAAGGATATTGGACACTTTAGTAATGAATACAGGATCTACAAGTGCAAGTTTAATAACTGAAGATGGCCTTCTTATTACTTCAAGCACAAAAAAGGAAAGCGGTTATAGGGACGAGGATTCTAATTTTGCCGGTATTTCTGCTAGCATATTATCAATGGCAGAAAGGGGTATAGAAATAATTAATTCAAATAAAATATTGGAGCAAATAAAGATTGATGCAACCCTTGATGAAAGCGTTGAAAAAGACTTTACAATCTTAATAACACGGGTTATTTCAAATATATTATTACAGATAATATTTCCTAAGAAAATTAACTTAGGATTAATACAATTTGAAGCCAATGCAAGTATCAAAGAAATTAAAAATCTTATAAAAAAAGATACGGCTCGTGAACTTTTCACTAGTATAGGTTCATTATTATAATTAAATATTTTGTTTATTCTAAATTAAAAAAAGGTGGTGGTGTCGAATAAAATGGATGAAAAAGAAAAAATAATAGAAAATTTAGAAGGTATAATTTCAGGCGAAGTTAAATCCGATAAATATAATACATTCCAACATAAAATGGAATTGGTTGAGGAATTAAACTCTCTTTATAAAGAGAAATTGAATGAGTTGCAGGAGAAAATTAAAGAATATGAAATGGAAAAGAAGAACTTCCAATTGAAAAAAGAAGATTATGATAAGATGACAATAGAATTTGAAGAAAAAACAGTTCTTTTAGAAGAAAGAAGAAAGGAATTTGAAGAAAAAACAGTTCTTTTAGAAGAAAGAAGAAAGGAATTTGAAGAAAAAATCTACCTCATGGATGAAAAAAAGAAGGAACTTGAAGAACGGAATAACAAATTAGAAAATGCAAGATTTCAGATTAAAGAATTGAGTAAAGAGCTTGAAAAAAAAAAAAATGAGCTAGAACAACAGCTGAAAAAGCTCTTTTACAGGGAAAAAGAGTTGGAACGCATGAATCTTGAATTAAAACAAGAAAAAGCTGAATTTGAGAATATTAAAAATAAATACTTCGCACCAGTCAAAAAACAATTAGAAAAAGGAAAAGAAATCGATGCAAAAGAAATAATTATTCCCACCCTCCCCTTAAATGAATTAAATCTACAATTGGATCAAGATAAATCAACAAGTCAAAAGGGGAGAGCAGAATTATTGCAAGATATTTTACAGGAATTATCTAATCGTGGGAATTTTCAAGGGTGTTTTCTAATGGATGAAAAAGGAATGATGATTTCGGAATTATCTAAAATCGACATGGATCGTTTGGCTGTTGGAGCAATGTTTTCATTGATTTGTACAACGATTTTGAGAACTGTAAAAAGTCTAAACTTACATGATTTAGATTATTTAAAAATGAGATCATTAAATGGAGAATTTCTCTTAAAAAATATTGAACTTGAAAATTATGAAAGAAATCTTATTTTATTATGTTATTATGATAATGAAAATGATACCATTAGTACCATTAGCAGTGATTATCAACAAATAAAAGAATTCGAAGATAATAAGAATTTTCCATCTAAAATTAAAAAGCGATTGATTAAAAAAGTACTAAAAAAGCATTTAAAAGACATATTCTATCTTTACCAAAATCAGAATATAGATGAAAATTTTTTTAATTTCCTAATTGAAAGAATAAATTCAATAAGAAAAGAATTTAGCAATTCTTTAAACCTAGATATTAACCAAATCAGAATAAAAGCATTAAATAATGCTTATATAATTATAAAGCAAATATTTGAAAAATAATACATTTTTCATTATCATAATATTCTCTTTTCTTCTTTTCCTTTCTTCTTCATTCAATATTCATTTATACTACTTTTTATATAACCCTAAATTTCATTTGTACTTTCAAACAATATAATTACTTAAGTTTTGTAAATTTATAATTTTCCTTAAAGTTAAAACTTTTTTTCTTGGCATGATGAGGCAATTTGGGAGATCTCTTAAATGAATGAACATCTCAACTTCTCGGAAATGGAAGGAAAAAAGGAGAATTCACGTTCTTGCTCGCAAGCCAAGGGAAGGTGCGCTTTAGGAATAACCATGTCCTGCACGTATCACGCCGATATTACACGGGTTTATTAAAGGTCGAAGATAATATCTCCA
>JALGVJ010000086.1 GCA_029838195.1 Promethearchaeota archaeon | reverse complement strand
CCACTGATTATCAATGGGATAGATGGAAGTAATGATGACAGTTATCTTAAGTAAAATCAACCATTTAAATTGTTTTGTAATATTATCTAAGAGTAATCGGTCATGTTGCCTAAAGAGGATGTCATTTAAGGGTAAATAAGGCCTATGTTAGTTAACAGAAAAAAGTACAATAGAAACGATTTAATCAATGCAGTAATTCAATTTAAAGTAGATAATAAAGGGAGACTTCCAGATAGAGAGGACTGGAAAAAGGGGAAAATAAAACCCTCTTTAAGGACTTTCCAAAGAAGGTTTAAAAGTATAGGACGAATGCTAGAAGAAGCAGACAAATATAATTCTATTTCAGAGTTCGAAATAAAATTGTCCGAAATAGAAAAGAAGAAGGAGATAAAAGAATATAAAAGGAAATATAGGAAGAAGAAAAAAGAAGAAATTGAAGAGCAATGGGACAAAGAAAAGATAACAAGGCCAAGGCGAAGGAAATCATCTGCTAAGCAACCCTACGGCTTCCAATGTCCACTCTGTGGGAATTGGACAACCAATCCTTATAAATATTATTCAAGCTTAACTATCATTTTAACCATGAGATTTATAGAACTACTAAATTCTAGTAATGGCAATGCAGAAGGCTATTTTGAAGGAATTTTAGATTCTTTTTATAAAGTGTTTGGCCCCAGGAATCCTGTAGTTAGGCATGAGCTGGAAAAAGCAGGATATTTGGAAAAATTTGACCAGCGATTTAGATTAGAGCAGAAATAAACAATGAGTAATAATTCAAATATCGAACTAGCTACCAGTGAAAAAAGGACATTAAAAGTTCTTTCTGCACATACGAAAATAAAGATTCCAGCAAGTTATACTACAAATAGACTTATGGGCAGAAAGGAAATTGAGAGGTATTTAGAAAATGACCGTATAGATCCCTGTAAAAATGAACGACTGCAAAAAGAAGAAATTGCATTGTTTCTTAATAATGGTGGAGAGGGAATTGATTTGAATTTTGAAAAAGAATGCCTGATTTATGGAATTGCAAATCTTTTTTCAAATAATGATTATCCTGAGTATATAGAATGTACAGAAAAAGAGCTGTTTAAGGCTTTAAAAAATAACAAAAAGCCTTGTGGGTGGGAGCGTCAAAAACGGAGGAAAATGTTAGAAAATCTATCTAACAAAAGGTTTCCTATTTATTGGAGTGAAGAGGAAGGTAATCGTATATGGAGATGGCTTACTTATGATGTTCTTATCAAATTAGCATGGGGCATTGAAACTGAAAATGGAAATTTAGAATTTAAGCCTTTTCCGACAAAAGAAAACTTTAGTCGATATAAAATCGCTTTTAACGAAAAACTTATTGGAAGATTAAGGAATAACTTCAGATTGGGCAATCCAGACATAATACGAGAAATCCGAGAATATAGGAAGGGTCAAGGGAAGAAGGCTTCAAAATATGATATCCGTTTCTACTATTTATTATTACATGAAAATAAAAAAGTAATTAAAAGAAATTATCTTAAAATTGCACAAGCTCCTTTACTAATGAGGCGTTACATCAAGGACCGTAAATTTAAGTTTATAAGAGAAAAAATTAATTCCATTTATCGAATGTATGCCGATTTGGGATATCTCTCAAATTATTATATAGACCACGAAGGAGCTAGATATAATGTCGATATTTTGATCTTAAATCCAAAAAAATTTTATCGATTAAGAAACAAAAAAGAATGAAAATAGATATACGCTTAATTGCGCAAAAGTGTCGCTTAATTGCGCAAAAGTGTCGCTTAATTGTAGCAATCTCCAGGGGAAAATGTAATGGTCTAATTAGTCTAATTAATCTATACATAAGCCTTCGCTCATTTCATTCGCTTCGGCTTTATACAAAGGAGCTGCGTTCGGCTTTATTAAAAAGCCTCACTTGCTCCCTAAGTGAATATAAAAACTTTATAAAAAACATTCTTGTCCTGTGGCGTGTCATCACTTCCTTTGTCAATCACTTTTCCTTTGTCCTGTGTGTATTTATTTCTCACCTAGGGGAAAAAATATCTTTTCTCGTCTTAAGCATAGTTACAAGCCAATTGATTCTGGCGTTATTGAATGTATCTGTGGTTCTAAGTGTATCTAATGGTCGCTCCGAAAGAATATGAATATAACAGATAAAAAGGATCTTAGATGAATAATGAGCAACTAGTACATGAATTTATGAAAAATGCCCTTGAAAAGGTTAAGGTTGAATTCAGTCAATACAAGGGCGTCGATGTGATAGGAATTAGAGTTTATTACAATGCAGGATTGGTCAAAGAGGATTGGAAGCCATCCAAGAAAGGTATTACTATGCGGACTGATCTTATC
>JALGVJ010000085.1 GCA_029838195.1 Promethearchaeota archaeon | reverse complement strand
TCCCATATAACAAATAAATCCAATAAACATTATTAACAGCACTATTCCTACACTAATTCCTTTTTTATTCATTTTTTCTTTTTTTCACCTCCTTTCATTTCTTTTAATGTTTTCCGAGTGCCCTCCTTCCTAATTTCCTTTTTCCAAGCTTTAATTCTGGCTTTGGCTATTTTGAGAAGGTCGGGAATAATTTCATTAAAACCGAATTCAAAAAACCAAATTATTCCGAGAATAATCATTCCCACTGAAACAATTAAATAACCTACAATATTTTCTCTAGGAAAAGTCAATAAATTATAAAATCCGAAAAGGAAAAAAGAAAAAGGAATCATAGCGCAAATTACGACTATGAATGCTATATCACACTTGCTAAACTCATTAGATCTGCACTTCTCCATATAAACCTCCTATGATTAATATTAAAAGAATAATGTTCGAACATATAAGGCAAATTATTAATGAATATTCTATTATTTGATTTAATTGAAGAGCATTTGTTAGAAAGTGGGAGGTTATTGCATGCATTAAAGCCATACAAATAACTAATCCCATTCCAAAAATAAAAATAAACGCCATAAGCATATCAGAGAAAACCCCCCAAAAATTGCTTTTTGTTTTTGTTTTTATTATCTTTATCTTTTCTGGAAGAATGATTTTTTGCTCGTTGTGCTTTTTACTTCCCATTTTACTCTCCACAATTTATGGAGGATTATACTATTTATAAACATTTCTGTTCACTTCAAAGTGATTCAATTTTAAGTAATCTAGAATTTCCTTTAACCTTTCTTCTACTACCTCCCCTTTTAATCCCATTTTTTTATATTTTTCGAGCAATATTTCTCGCTCTTCTTTTGTTAAAAAATTCTTTTCTTCAACTTCTAATTCAATTTTTTTCATTTTCCTTATTAAACCCTTTTTCCAATGATTTTTGAATTTTTTTCAATGTTATCAACATTTCATCCAATACTCTTTGATGCTTAATTATATTTTGCGAGTGCATTTGCTGAACCCTGACCAAATTTTCCTGAATTTTCACCATTTCCGAGATTCTTGATTGCAATTCTGAATTCAACATTGGCTTGTTTAATAAGAAATCCTTTGTTACTTTCTCTAAAATTTCCTGCCCTTCTGGATAATTTGCCTCTTTCCCGAAAGGCTCTGAATAATCTACCCAAACTTTTCTGTTTTTATCTAATTCCACTAAAAACTTTCTCCCTTCTTTTTTACAATATTCTGCTAGATAATCGTTTAACCGATTAAAATCGTTGCTTCTTAGCTCTAATGAAGGTATTCCAGATGGGAAAAATTTGAATTTAAATCGCTCTTCTAAATAATCGATTAGATCTAAAACATCTCCAATTGCTTCTGTAATCACTTCATATGGCGAATTTGAGTAATATCTCTTGCGAGAAATGATTATAATTGATTCTGGATAGGTCTGTATCACAAAATTTTCATTAATTAATTGCTCAAATGGATTTGTTCCCTTTTTTCCAAAGCCCACTTCCTTAAATTGCCATCCCCTTAACCTTCTTAATCTTGGCTTTCTTTTATTCCACCAACTCGGCTTTCTAATTAACTTTAAAACATAAGAAAGATTATGCAATTCAAATATGTTGTCATTCCTTAGTAACTTTGCACACTTTTCTACCCTACCATTAACTATTTTCCATATCGGAAATATATTTTCTATTAATCCTTTATTTCTCAAAATATTTAATCGCTTATATATTGTTCTCGTCGATAAACCCGTCAATTTCTTTAAAGTTACAGCCCTTAATCCTTCCCTATTCATGTATAGATTTTGAAGAATAATCCTATCATTTTCATTCAGAATAATGCCACTTTGCACACCTTTTACTTTGCACACTTTATATCACCTCGTTTTGTAATAAAAAAGCCCTACCATTTATAAACAATTCTTTTAATTTAAAAATGGTAAAATAAAATAGCCACTACCAAAAAGTTTAAAAAGTAGTGTAGCCACTACGAAGTAAACAAGTGGGGCTAGAATCCTACTCAATACCCCACTTCATTTTCATTCTATTTGAAGGAATTTATTTCCTTCTCTTTCTTCTACTTTTGCTTTTCCTCTTTGTCCTCTTAACCCTTTTTGACCTTTTTTTTCTCCTAGCCATTTTCAACCTCCTTTATTTAATTAATATTAAAGTTCCAACTACTGAAAACCATTAAAATAAAATTAAACAAGCTACTTTAGAACCACCTACGGATTCCATAGAGGGCTGCTGCTGCTATTATCAAAGCTCCAAAAACACCCCACAGCTTTGCTATGCTTCTGCTTGATGAGTCCTTATTGTATCCCTCTCCACAATAATTGTAGTCTATTTTAGTTACATTATCTTTGAGGGAATTGTTATTGGTCTTTGTAGTGTTCAAGAATTGAATTATTCCTTCTGATTCGTGAACAATATAGTCAGTATCCTCTGTTAAAGTCAATGTTCCAGTGGAATTTGTTACTACAACACCGCTCAAATAACATTGCGGCTCTGATGCTCTCCAATCGCTATACCATTGGCTCACCGTAATATTGCAATCTGGATCTGATTCATTAACTTCCCACAATCCTGTTCCACTGATATTGAAAGCATAGCAACCTGCTCCCAAATCAACTGACTCGTCTGTTACACTTTGCAAATTTGTAACGATGCTCTGGGTGTTTATTACTTGTGTTAACATTGCTATTCCAAAAATTATTGCTACAAAAATCATTACGATTTCCCCTACGGACGCTCCTCGTTTATTCATAATTTAATATTCCCCCTTTCATCTTTTTTATATTAAGATAACCAATTTATTTTTTCTGATTCGT
>JALGVJ010000061.1 GCA_029838195.1 Promethearchaeota archaeon | reverse complement strand
CAAAAGCTTTTCCCATTTCTTCCGTAATAAAATTATACATTTGAATGGTGATCCAATCCACCATCTCAAGATTCAAATCGCTCAAGAAAAATTCTTCAATTGAATGATAGTTCATGGGAGTGATCGTATAAATAATGCTAATGATGGGTTTTTTTGCCCCCATTTCCTTTTTCATCTCATGTAGGGTTTTAATTCCTTCCATTGCCTTGTCATGAGCGCCTGCACCCCTCTGCATGTCGTTAATTTCTTTTGGACCATCGATTGAAACCCGGACATTATCAAAACCTGTTTTTATTAACAATGAAGCATGTTTTTTAAGCAGAGTGCCATTTGTAGGAGTATCTATAGGAGACCCTTCACTTTTGATTAGATGGATGATATCTTCCAACTTTGGATGAAGTAGTGGCTCGCCTCCAAAGAAACTATAAAGGGGTCTTGCTGGTTTCAATTCTTCGACCAATGCTTTGATCAAATCAAATTCCATTGTTGTGGGTTTCTTGTTTTTGCTCACCTCAATAAAATAGCCATTATTACCCCAAAAATAGCACATCTTGCATCGCAAATTACACGATTCTGTTAATTGAAGTGTCACGCTTTCGGGTAAAGATATCATATGTTTAAATAAGACGATGTCATTGATATATAGTTTTTTTTATTAAAAGAGAAATAAATGCGGGAGTTAAATAACAAAATTAATAAATCATGAAAAAAAGTTTTATGGCACTCTACGGACGAGTATCCGGCACTCGACAAAAGGCATCGGGAGATTTAAATCGACAGCTTGCCCTTCTCAAGGGACATGCCGTGAGCAAAGGTTATCAAGATTATTATCAAGATTAAATAGCATGAACATTTAAACGTCATTTTTTTGATACTCCCCCTTGTATAGTATTTAAATACTTTCACTCTATATAAAGAAAAAAAGTTCTAACACGCAAATAGAAGAAAAAATATCGAATTGAACATTGTTTATTTTTTTATGAGAAATAATCTTTAAAAAGAGATTTAACGTATTACTTTTACATTTGATACCGAAAATAAATTTATAATATTATTTTTATTTAAAATTGGAGCAATAAAGAATATTAAAAAAAAAATTATCAAAAAAATAATCTAATCAATTATTTTGAATAGTCTAAATCTTGAAAATTTTATGTTTTTATGCCATTTTCTCACATCTGAAATTCTAAGAGAAGAACCCAAATACTCATCAAAATCATCAAATCAAGAAGAGAAAGATTGCATTAAGAAATCTAATGCATTCAGTATTTTGGAAGAATAAATATGAATGTTTCAGAAAAAGATTAAATATTAACGCTTTTAAGAGGATAACTTTAATTTAAAAGATTTTGATTTCAAAACAAGCCCCAAAGTGAACCAAAACTTTTTCTCGATTTGGGTTTTCATATTTACAATGAACACGATCAATCACGTCATTTTATGCATTTTAGATGACGTAAAATCAAGTGATTTTTTTTATTTTATCCGAAGTGGATTATTGCCCAATTTTAAAAAGCTCATGGAAAAAGGAATATGGAGCGATATTTGCATCACCGATTTTCCTGCAATTACCTTTCCTTCTCACGTGTCTATTATTACCGGGACATATACGGGAAATTATCGTAAGGAGCCTTGCCATGGAGTTCCTCTTTTTAATTGGATGGAAAGAACTGGGGGTAAACCGTTTATTAGAAATTATGCCGCCCGGAATTTACAAATTTATAAAGTAAATGAAGATCTGGGTAAAAATTGTAGAACCTTGTTCGAAATGATTAATGAAGGAAATAAATCAAGCATCGCACAATTCATAAGTCGTGGAACGGATTATTTCTTTCCCGAAAATAAAGTTAAACTAATTCTATACTATTTAATCCTACGCCAGTCCATTCAGATGAGAAAAATGGCTATAAGAGTTAACTCAATCGTGGTTCAAAAATTATTAGACACATTCAAAAATCCCCATCATTATTTTCCCTCAAAAGAACCCCCTATTGCCTCTCTATTATGGTTCATGACACCCGATATTTTCATGCATTTTCATGGATACGATTCTGAGGCTTATAAATTAAATTTAAAACACATTGATGCTTGCATGGGCGTATTATGTGAAGAATTGGATAAAATGGGCTATTTGGATGATACTGCCATAGCTCTCTTGTCTGACCATGGAAATTATAAAGCTAAAAAAATTGGTGATCTTACCCCTTTTTTGAGAGAAAATGGATTAAAAATTTATAATCCTCCCTACAATCCGAGAGGGAATGTAAATATTGCCGAATTTGACGGAATTGGTTTTTTTTATTTTAAAGCCAAAGGTTCTGACAAAAGCTCCGAAAAAACTTGGGAACCTCCAACCATAAAAGAATTAGAAAATTACGGTCCGAAAAAGATCAATCTATTACATGAATTATTACGAATACCAGGAGCAAGTTTTTTAATTTATAGGGATGATAATAATACAATTGACAAGGGAACCCTTCATGTATTAAAAAAGGATGCCAAGACCGGGAAAATTCATGCTAGCAGGATAGAATATCAAGGGAAAGGGAAAACCCTAAAAACAAAATATATAGTAGGTAATGAGGAACAAGACCCCCTTGAATATTCTTTTCATGAAAATGCTTCAAAATACGTGAATAATCATTATCATGATATCAATGGTTGGATCAATTTTTCTGCTACTTTTAATTATCCGCTTTATCCCGATTTACTCTCCCGCTATTTTAAAAACCCCCGCAGTGGTGATATAATTCTCAGTACGGATGGAACACGGATTTATAATTTGAAAAGAGGAAAGAGAAAAAACAATGCTTATCTTTATTCCCACGACTTGGGAATTAAAGAGAGTGCCTTGGTTCCCTTGATTATCTCGGGTTCCCCTGAAATTCCGAAAAAATACATTAAATTTTGTAAAATAACTGATGTTGTTCCAACATTATTAAAAGCCTTAGGGAAACAACCCCATAAATCTGTTATAGGAAATTCTTTGTTTTAATTTAAAAATTGATATATCTAAAGAAAAGATGGGTCAATCTCGTGTAATTTAATTACGAGAGTTTATCCTCTCTCTTACCATCATTTTCATGTTATAAAAAACAAAAAAAGCGATTGAAAGTAAAAAAACGATATTCTTCCAATTAGGTGAAGAAATTACTACTGAATTATAGAGAATAAAGATTAAGCTAATTAAGAATAAAAACAAGGCCTCAATCCTATAAAAAAACTTAATTGGTAAAGAAATCACCTAAAAATAAAAAAAATATGAGGTAGCAAATTAATCTCACCTCCGACTAAATTGCGCCCCCGCCTTTTTTTGCTTTTTGTCGGACGTGCTTATTCACATACATGTCAAATTCCCTGTATTGCTTGCTTCTTGCCCGACCAATAGCACTTATTTCCCGAATGGCAGCGCTTAATTGCTTTCTTAGCTGTCTTATTACTTCTTCAGAATATTGGAAGATTATATCCGATGCCGGCTCGTCCCGTTCACAATTTTTCGATTCATTAATATATTTATAATGGCTCGTAATGTTTTTTCAACTTTTTGGTGGTTTTGTCGCCAATCTTAGAGCTGGAGCGTGGTAACTGAGATTAATTTGCTACCTCATAAAAAAAACAGAAAAATACATTTATAACTAAATGCATGATAAGAAATTTATGAAAAAGCATTGAAAAAATCATCCGAACATACCGGTGATATAACTCTCTGTTAATTCTTCTCGGGGATTCTCAAAAATTTGAATGGTGTCTCCAAATTCAATCATTTTTCCCATATACATGAACGCTGTATAGTCAGAAATCCTCGCTGCTTGTTGCATGTTATGAGTCACTATTACAAAAGTATACGTTTTTTTCAATTCATGAATTAAATCTTCAATTTTTCGTGTTGCGATAGGATCGAGAGCTGAGGTAGGCTCATCCATTAAAAGAACTTCTGGTTCGACAGCTAAAGCTCGTGCTATGCATAGTCTTTGTTGCTGGCCACCACTTAGTCCCATTGCTGAAGCTTTAAGTCTATCCTTAACCTCTTCCCATAACACGGCTCGTTTCAAACTTTGTTCTACAATTTCATCTAAACTTTTTATATCTGTAATTCCATGAAGGAGAGGTCCATAAGCAACATTGTCATATATCGACATGGGAAAGGGATTTGGCTTTTGAAATATTATTCCAATTTTCTTCCGTATCTCGATTACATTAACACCTTCAGAGTAAATATTTTTTCCTTTGAAAATTACCGTTCCTTTAATCGTGCACCCTTCAATTATATCATTCATACGATTAAAAGTTCTCAATAATGTCGATTTTCCACACCCTGACGGGCCAATAATTGCTGTCACGCGATTTTTTTTAATGGGTAAGTTGATATCGATAAGGGCATGATTCTTTTCATACCATAAATTCAAATTTTTGCATTCAATGATGTTTTGATCTACATCACTTTCTGCGATAATGACATGTTGTTTCTGCTTGAAAATTCTGTTATTACTTACAACTTTAAAATTCATTCAATCACCACCGCATTCGTTTTGTAAAATAATTTCGAATATAAATAGCTAATCCATAAATTACAATAATGATTAAAAGAAGGACTAAAGCAGTAGCAGCAGCATTATTATTTGCTTCTTGGCCAGGAACATTAGTTGCTAAGAAGAATAAATGGGTAGTCAATGTTGGAACCGGATCAAAGGGAGATAAGGAACGTGCGATAAAGGTTCCTCCGACTAAAAGCAATGGAGCAGTTTCACCCGCTACTCGGCCCATTCCAAGAATGATACCTGTAATAATTCCCGGTAAAGCGGCAGATAATACTACTTTAGAAATGCTCTGCCACTTGGTTGATCCCAAAGCTAAGCTTGCTTCTCTGAATCCTTGCGGAATTGATTTTATAGCTTCTTCGGTAGTTTTTATTATCGTTGGGAGAATCATTAAACCTAAAGTTAATTGAGCGGCTAAAAGAGATTTCTGTAAATTAAAAATAATTAAGAAAAAAGAATATCCAAATAGTCCAAATATAATCGAGGGAGTCCCATTCAAGTTTTCTATGGCAAGATTAATGATCTTGGTCAAAATATTCTCTCTCTTAGCATATTCCGACAAATAAATTCCTGCGCACGTGCCAATCGGGACTGAAAAAGCAATTGAACCAAAAATTACTAATAATGTTCCAATAATCGCCGTGGAAATTCCTCCTTCTCTTCCCATAGCTCTTGGAGGTTCAATGAGAAATGTCCAACTCAAGACAGGTAAACCTCTCACTACTACATATCCTATAATAATGCCTAAAATCATAATGACAATGATTACAGCACCAATAATCATTCCAAACATCACGCGTTGTTTATTTCTGGGATTTAACATCTTAATTATTCTAAATAAAAGATAAAATCCAATAACAATAACAATACTCCGATAAATTCCAATCCAAGTGGAAAATAGCCAGAGCAAAATAGCTAATATTAATATATTTTTAATTAGAGGCTTTAACCATCTCGTTTTTTCTGAAGTCATCAAATGAATTTTCTTTTTACTCTCTTTCCCCGTAAACTTAATTTTAATCCTTCCTAGAATGTAATTCGCAGTGATATTGATTGCTAATGTGATCATGAATAAAATTACGCCAAGAGCATATAAAGCACCCACATGTAATGGTTTATAGGCCTCCGGCATGTCAATTGCTATCGTCGCTGTCATGGTTTTCAAGGGAGAAAACATGTTGGTTATGGGCTCGGGGATGATTGCTGCATTCCCGATGACCATGGATACCACCATTGTTTCTCCAATAGCCCTGCCCAAACCAAGAATAATTGCAGCAGTGATACCAGAGATCGCTGAGGGTAATAAAACCCGCGTGATGGTTTGCCATTTTGTAGCCCCCATGGCGAGAGATGCTTCTCTATATTTTTGGGGTACTGCGCTTATCGCATCTTCAGAAACGCTTATTATCGTGGGTAGCGTCATTATTGCTAAGATTACCGAACCTGAGAACCATGTATTTCCGGACTCAAGATTAAACCATTTCATTAATAAGGGATTAAAGAAAACCAATCCAAAAAATCCAAATACTACGGAAGGAATTCCGGCAAGTAATTCTACTGCCCCTTTTAAGTATTGCTTGAATTTAAATGGAGCAATTTCGGAGATGAATATTGCTGTAGCTATTCCTAAAGGAACCGCAATCACGATGGAGCCCAATGCTACTAAACATGTTCCGATGATTATTGGGGCGGCGCCATATTTGTCTTTTTTATGATACCAAATAGTTCCAAAGAAGAAATCTCGAATGTCATAGTTCATGAAAAAATTTAAGGATCTGTTAAAAAGGAAAACGATAATTAAGAATAATATAAATATTGCTATGAATGAGCAAGTAAATAACAATTTAGCAATTGTTTTATCACTAGAAGGCTCATTCAGAGATGTAAATTCAATAGATTGGTCCTTAACTTCTTCAATTATAGCCATGTTCTTATCACTCTTTTTTAACTTTATTTAATTGATTCATTTCTCTTAATTTCGTCAGAAAATCTTGAACTCCATTAATTCCGTGTCATGTTTAATCATTTTCTTCTTATATATGAGAAATAGAGCTAGGAAGCTTTTAAGATTTTTATATATAAACTATTTTTCCTATATAATCTATATATTCGTGATTCTTAATTAGAAACCCTTAAAATCTTCATTTTAATACTCATGTCCTATTATCTTGATTTTTTTTTTTTACCTTTTAAAATCAATTAATTGAATACAATAATAGAACGAGAAAAAGATATAATTATATTTAATTCAATACACTTCTTAACTTGAAGTAAACGATTGTTTTATTAAACAAAATTACCTGAAACTTTGATATAATAAATGATAAATTCAAAAATCATAATAAGAATCAAAAAAAAACCTTAAAAATGAAGAATCACTTCATGGTTTATAATTTTACGAAACCTTCTTGTTGTACGATGGCTTGTCCTTGTTCCCCTAAAACAAAATTTATAAAATCTGCTTCATGTTCATCAGGAGCTCCTAGGGTTAATAGATACAGCTTTCTTGCTATGGGATATTTCTCAGATTTGACAGTTTCTTCCGTACATCTAATTCCATTAACGGCAAGGGCTTTGACATCAGAATCTATATATCCAATACCGATATAACCAATCGCATTGGGATTAGCAGCAATAGCATCATGTAATCCGCCATTGGAATTATATTGCTCAATATTAGCTTGATTTTGTTCATAAGCAGCAGAATCTTCAAGTTTTTCTCCATTTACGACTATTTTTGTTTCAAAGGTTTCCCGTGTTCCTGAAGCACTATCTCTCCCCATTAAAACGATAGGAGCATCATTTCCTCCTAAATCTTTCCAATTGGTGATTTTTCCTTCATAAATCTGCTTGATTTGGGAAAGCGTTAATCCATTAACGGGATTAGCCAGGTTCACTATGATAGCAACGCCGTCTCTGGCAAATGCGTGTTGTTGAATGTCGGGATATGCCTCAAGTTCTGAAGGTTTTACTGGCCGCGAAGTCATGCCAATATCTGAGTTTCCCTCTCCGACATCTTTTACTCCCACACTGCTACCTCCACCAGTTACCGTGACTCCTACTTCTGTTTGAATTTCTTCATAAGCCGTTGCGCATGCTTGTACTACAGGAAGACATGTTGTCGAACCACTTATTTTAAGAGTTTTTGGCCTTGAAGTTGATGCAGCAACCCCGATCCAAGCGACAAGAATAGCTATAATAATAATCCCTGCGCTTAGAATTATTTTTTTTCTTCTTTCCATCTTCTTTACCTCCAATCACCAAATCATGTAATTTTAATAATAAAATATCGAACTTCTCGTTCTCTTTAAATTTATCTTAATTTAGAGAAAATTGAGTGAAAAATAAAGAGTTCTTATATAAAATATGGTAGGAACATGGAACTCGATATTCTTTATAGAAATATATAGGATTCCATTCCTTCTTAAAAAAGAGAAGTTTATATTATTACAATTGATATTAAAAAGCAGTTTACTTGTTTTAAAAAAAAATTCTCAAAATTTCAGTCGTTAATAGCAGGTTATTTCTTTTGCAGTATATAAAACATGTATCCATAGAAATCTGAATATTTTCTAAAATTTTCAATCTCCTTAACGTTTAGCTCTAACATATCCAAGTATTTTTTATTATCTTTATATTTATTTCTAAAGTAAGGAATCGACTTTTCCAGGGGAATGTAGAAATTATCCCACCAATCTCTTTTTTCGTCTAGTTTAAAATAGGCTACCAATTTGTATCCATGTTTCTTTATAAGATTTAAGATTTGTCCATTGTCCAGCATTTTTGGTAATCCCTCATATTCGGTATCTATATATTCTTTAAGGGCTCGAGGTGCATTTCGGTTAAACCAAATCATATCAGAGAAAGCTAAATAACCTCCTGATTTTAAAAAATCTTTCCAATTTTTAAGCCCTCGTTCAATTCCAATGATAAATACCGAACCTTCACTCCAGATAATATCAAACGTATCTTCTGGAAAAGTTATATCATCCATGGACATTAAAAGGGTTGTAATATTTTGAACATCCTCATCATCCATCTTTTCTTTTAACCTTTTTAAATATTCGGGTATAATGTCGATAGCAAATATGGTTCCCTTTGATATTTTAGCTAATTCTATGGTTGATATGCCTATACCTACACCAATATCTAAGATCTTCGGATTTGCTGGAACATCTTTTAAACATGAATAGGCTCTTCTCGTTGTTTCCACTGAGCCAGGACCACATCTGGGTAGTGATCCAAAAACATCAATAAAATATTGTTTGGTTAGCTCATCCACAATATTATAAAGAATGACCCGATGCTCTTGATATTAATTGTTTATTTTATACTTTTGATCGTTTTTAATGAAATATTAAGCGATTTTTTTTAATATATTAATTATTTATCCTTAAAAATTAAATTCTATTAAGTACAAATAAACGCTCTCCATTGCACCTTGAAATCTAACATTAAAAAAGAGAATTTCTTTTAAATCTAAAAAAAACAAATAACAAGAATGGTGATTTTAAAACACTCCTTTATTAAGTAGTTAAACATGCCATTTAAAAGGAGCTTCTCGTTCTTTCTAATGAATTTTTTATTAGCATTTATCATTCTCGAGCTCCATGTAAAAAATCAATAATTAGATTATATTTTAATATATAGATTATATAGAAAATATATATATCTCATCACCAATTTTCTTTCTAAATAATTAAGATTTTCATTATAAAATTTATTAACCTTAAAATTGACAATTAGAACATCTCTTTTAAAAAATCTCTAGTGGTTACTTTATCATGTCCAATTGCTCAAACCACTCATTCAAGGAGATGAGAACCCATGTCTTATAATGTAGAAACGAGAAAAGTTCAAAAGACAGGTGGCAGTTCTTACATCATTTCTTTACCAAAACCGTGGATTATAAAACACGGGATTGAAAAAAATGATTCTATAGGAATAATATCCCAACCGGACGGAAATTTACTCATCACGCCTAATATTAATTCCGAAAGCAATCTTAAAACAAAAGAAATTCTAGTAGAAGATTATAAAGACCCGGAATTTTTATTTCGTATCTTGATTGGAGCATATATCATGGGGTATTCAAAAATAATTGTAAAATCAAGTAGAAGATTTGATTCTTCCTTCCACGACACCATTATTAACTTTACAAAAATCGCCATAGGCCCTGAAATTATTGAAGAATCGAATAACCTTGTAATAATGAAAGATCTCTTGAATCCAAAAGAAATGCCCTTCGAAAAGACGATTCGCAGAATGTATATCTTAATTGAACGCATGCACGATGATGCCATTAATTCTCTGATAAAAAGAAATAAAGAATTAGCGGAAGATGTCATTAAAAGAGACAATGATGTCGATAGATTGCACTGGCTAATTTCCCGCCAATCTAATATTATCTTAAGAGACATTATCTTAGCTCAAAAATTGGGGATTACCTTAGAAGATGCAAACCATTTCCAAGCCATGAGTCGATTTTTAGAACGGATTGCCGACCATGCCGAAAAAATAGCACGAAATGCTTTAAAAATAATTGAAAAAGAAATCGATGAAGAGATTATTGATAAAATTTCGCACGCAAGTAAAATTTCATTGGAACTCTTCAGCCGTAGCTTGGATGCATGGCTTCAAAAAGACATGTTCATTGCTAACGAAAATATTAAATCCATTAATAAACTCATTGAAGCTTGCGAAAACATTTCATTTAAAAATGGAACCAATTTAGATTTTGATGCGTTCATTGCTCTGAGTTATATCATCGAGAGCATCAGGAGAACGGGAGAATATTCTACCGACATCTCTGAACTAACCATTAATAGCATTATTAACAGAGAATAACCTTTTCATTCATTTTAAAACTGAAGAACCCCTTATTTTTTAATATTTTTACCATCCTCATGTTCTAAATAATTGTTACTAATCAATGAGAATAATGAGACTTTTAAATTAAGAAAAATAAATCTAAATTATCATAGTGTTCATCATTTAAAACAAAAGAATATTCAATAGAAATTTAAAATTATAAACCAATGATTCTTCTCTTAATTTTAAATTATCATGAAAAAAATGATGCGTCTTGAGTGAGCGACCTAATATTCTGATTTTTAATCCGGATCAATGGAGAGGAGATGTTTTGGGGCACGTGGGAAACCCAGCCGCAATAACTCCAAATTTAGATGACTTAGTTAAAACAGATGCTGTTTCTTTCACGAATTCTTATTGTCAGAATCCCGTCTGTACCCCATCTCGTTGTAGCTTCATGACAGGATGGTATCCCCACGTGCGAGGGCATCGTACCATGTATCACATGCTCCACGCCGAAAGAGGAGAACCTAATCTATTAAAAATCTTAAAGGACGAAGGATATTTTGTTTGGTGGGGTGGCAAAAATGACCTAACTCCAGGTCAGTTTGGGTATGATGATTACTGTCACGTGAAATATGCTCCGAAAAAAGAAGATTTAAAACGGTGGGGTGTCAGATATAGAAAAAGCGTGCATGTTGCAGATAAATGGTGGAGAGGCGAGGAAAATAGCGATACATATTATAGTTTTTTTGCCGGCAAGTTAGATAAAGGAACGGATGATGTATATTTTGATATTGATTGGGGCATGATATTAGGAGCCGTGGATTTCATACATGACCTCAAGCAAGAAGAAATGCCTTTCTGCATTTTCTTACCCTTATTGAATCCTCATCCGCCTTATGCAGTAGAAGAGCCTTGGTTTAGCATGATAAATAGAAAATTGCTCCCTCCAAGAATACAAGCTCCGGAAACTTGGGAAAAAAAGCCTTCCATTTTAAAAGGAATTCATGAACGACAGCACATGCAAGGATGGTCGGAAGAGCGCTGGACGGAACTAAGAGCCACGTATTATGGCATGTGTGCACGCTTAGATCATCAATTTGGGATGATTATTAAGGCCTTAAAAGATAAAGGGATGTATGATAATACCATGATTTTCTTTTTTGCCGATCACGGCGATTTCACGGGAGACTTTGGATTAGTGGAAAAAACTCAAAATACTTTCGAAGATTGCCTGGTCCGAGTTCCCTTTCTCATTAAACCCCCAGCAACAATTCCTGTAAAACCCGGAGTCCGTGATGCTTTAGTAGAATTAATAGATTTTCCCGCAACGGTCTATGATGTTCTCACCATTGAACCTAATTATTCTCATTTCGGAAAGAGTCTCATTCCCTTGCTCACGGGGGAAAGAAATGAACATAGAGATGCTGTTTTCGCAGAAGGTGGACGATTAAAAGGCGAAAAGCAAGCTATGGAATTAGAATCCTTGAGTAAATTCAAGAAACTTTGGCCCAAAACGCAATACTGGCCTCGCTTGTCCTTACAGATCTCGGATGATGGGCCTTATCACACTAAAGCAGCCATGTGTAGAACAAAGCAGTATAAATACGTCCGAAGATTATATGAAACCGATGAGTTGTATGATTTAAAAAATGATCCTCAAGAACTAACAAATTTAATTGATGATCCTAATTACAAGGAAATATTACAACAATTTAAAGAACGCATGCTCACGTGGTACATGGAAACGTGCGATGTCGTACCTCATGAGACAGATAAAAGATTTTAATTAAAATTTGTTCTTTTTTACTTAATTATAATTAATTATCTAACTTCTTTTAAATTAAGAGATTTATTTTCTTAATTAGTTAGTTTGAGTCGTGTAAATTTGTAATTATTTAAAAAGTTTAAACTTTTTTATTTGATATTTAGAGCAAATCTGGAGTCCTTTCAATCTCTTGAAGATTTTGATCTATTATCAAAATTGAATAGAAAAAAGTAGTACATGAATTCGCGATTTTAGGAGTAAAAATGTATCTATTTTTATGTAGATATCAGGTATATATTTAGATTTTATATAGTTTTTGGAGTCTGAGTGAGAAATCTAAAAATTTTAAAACTCAAATAAAAGTAGATCATATCTCATTCATAGCTCAATTTTGCATCATAAAATTTAATTATAAAATCATGATCTTTTTATCTAATTATCATATACAAAATGCATGAATATTTGAATAATATTGTCATTCAGCAAAATTCCATTATAAGACTGAAATTAAAATGGTAATGAAAAAAGATTTAAATCTCTTACTTGCCATTTCAATAATTTCAATCTTGGTACTAACTTATATTAGCATGGCTGATCTTGAGGGCGTTTATACAGGCTCTAAACTGGAAGAACGCAACAAAAGAGAGTTTAATGAGAATTCTATTAAAAATAAAAAAATAAAGCTTGCAGGTTTCTGGGATGAAGATGATGTAGCATTCATTCATGTAAAAAATGATAATTGGTCTGAGAACAGTTTACCGTGGATTCAAGTGGGAGCGGGTACCGAGGCAGACCCTCACATTATTGAAAACGTGACCATAGACGCATCCAATTCTCCTATAGGAACGATTTATGGCGCTGAATTAGGGTCCTCCAGTGATCCCATATATATGTATGCTGGGATTAAACTCGATACCTCTAATAACGGAAAGCTAATTGAGAATAATTGTTCAAACAATAATATAGGAGTATATCTATATGCAGGTAATTATAACATGCTAAAGGAAAACAAAGTAATTAACAATACTTATGGAATAATTTTAATATCAGGTGGATATAATGCAATAATAAAAAATAACGCAAGCGATAATTGGTATGGAATAACTCTATTTTACAGTAATAATAACAACGCATCGACAAACGACGAAAATGATAATGGTTATGGAATAGTTTCAAGTTTGAGTTATTTTAATAACATTTCAAATAATGTATTGATAAAATGTGGTATCTTCCTTGACGGAGTCAATAAAGAACATTTTTCTTCTCATATTATCAATGGAAATACGGTAAATGAAAAATTAATATACTATTATGAAAATGAAAAAGAATTAAATGATAATAATTTTTCAAACGCAGCTCAAGTGTTCTTAGTAAATTGCAATGATTCACTCATCAGGAATTTAGATTTATCTCATGCCTCTACTGGAATATTTCTATATGAATGCCATAATAATATTTTGACAAATTTAAACACTAGTCATAATAGGTATGGAATATACTTAAAAAATAGTGAGAACAACACGGTGTCGGGAAATGACGCTAGCAATAGTAATGATGGAATATTTTTATGTCTGAGTGATGAGAACACGGTGTCGGGAAATGACGCTAGCAATAACTATTATGGAATACATTTAGAGTCCAGTGATAATAACACGGTTTTGGGAAATGACGTAAAATATAACACTCATGATTCAATATATTTAGAGTCCAGTCATGAGAACACGATACTGAGAAATAACGCAACTAATAATTATTATTCTAATGGAATTGCCTTGGATTATAGTAATAAAAATATAATATTAGAAAATAATGTAAGTAGTAATGATGATAATGGAATATTTTTAATTTCAAGTGATGAGAATATGGTGTCGGGAAATGAGGTTAGCAATAATGGTCGTTATGGAATAAATTCAATAGATAGTCGTTTTAATAACATTTCAAATAATGTATTAATAAATTGTGGTATCTTCCTTTACGGAGACAATATAGAACATTTTACTTCTCATGTTATCAATGGAAATACGGCAAATGAAAAATTAATATACTATTATAAAAATGAAAAAGAATTAAATGATAACAATTTTTCAAACGCTGGTCAAGTGATCTTAATAAATTGCAGTAATTCACTCATTAGGAATTTAGATTTATCTCATGCCTCTATAGGAATATTTTTATATAAATGCCATAATAATATTTTGACAAATTTAAACACTAATCATAATTGGATTGGAATTTATTTAGATAACAGTGATAACAACACGGTGTCGGGAAATAACGCAACCCACAGTTCTTATGGAATAGAACTATGGTACAGTAATGAGAACACGGTGTCGGGAAATGACGCTAGCAATAATGGTGTGGATGGAATAGATTTAATTTACAGTAATGAGAACACGGTGTCGGGAAATGACGCTAGCAATAATGGTGTGGATGGAATAGATTTAATTTACAGTGATAACAATACGGTATCGGGAAATGATGCTAATAATAATAGTCGTTATGGAATAATGTCAAGTTATAGTTTTTTTAATAACATTTCAAATAATGTATTGATAAAGTGTGGTATTAGCCTTGAGGGAGGCAATATAGAACATTTTTCTTCTCATGTTATCAATGGAAATACGGTAAATGAAAAATTAATGTACTATTATAAAAATGAAAAAGAATTAAAAGATAACAATTTTTCAAACGCTGGTCAAGTGATCTTAATAAATTGCAATGATTCACTCATTAGGAATTTAGATTTATCTCATGCCTCTATAGGAATATTTCTATATAAATGCTATGGTAATATCTTGACAAATTTAAACACTAGTCATAATTATTATGGAATCCGTTTAGATAACAGTGTTAACAACACGGTGTCGGGAAATAATGCAACCGAAAATAATAGGTATGGAATATATTTAAAATACAGTAATGAGAACACGATATTGAGAAATGACGCTAGCAATAATGATGAGTATGGAATATATTTAGAGTACAGTTATGATAACACGATATCCGAAAATATTGGAACTATAGCATTTTACCCAAATTTTCCAGTAATAATAAATTATTCTCCTGAAAATAATACGATCGATGTGAGCACGATTGCTACGCTTAGCGTTGTTGTTTTTGATTTTGATGGAGATCTCTTAACAGTGGAATTCTATGATGCTTCTGATGATAGCTTGATTGATAGAGTCACTGATGTTCTTAGTGGAGAAAACGTCTCTGTTATATGGTCAGGCCTTTCAGAAAATACGATTTATTCTTGGTATGTAAAGGTATCTGATGGTGTTTTAATTAATCAATCAAACACATGGATTTTTAAGACCGTAATACCGTTAAACTCATCTCCTTTTAAACCTACTAATCCATCTCCCGCTAATAATACGATTGATGTGAGCTTAAGTCCCACGCTTAGCGTTGACGTTAGTGATCCCGATGGAGATTCTTTAGACGTGTACTTTTTTGATGCTTCCGATGATAGCTTGATTGGAGTGGTTAATGATATTCCAAGTGGAGGAAGAGCCTCCGTAGTATGGTCAGGCCTTTTAGAAAATAGGACCTATTCTTGGTATGTAAATGTATCTGATGGTGTTTTAATTGATCAATCAAACACTTGGGTTTTTAAGACAGGAATTAAGTTAATCTCAGAAGAAATCTTTAATCGTGCATTTGAAGTAGCATTTCAAAAAGCTTTGGAAAAAACATTTCAAGAAGCTTTTCAAGAAACTTTTGAAAGTAGATTAAAGAAATTAATAGAGAAAAAAGAAGAATCTTTATCCCAATCTCAAAAATTAAGTATTTTTGAAAATTTGATTAAAAATTTAATATTTATATTTATCGTTGCTGGTATGGTGGGCATTATTATAAATAAAATAAGGAAAAAAAGAAGTAGAAAAAAAACAGAACCTATTTTAAAATGAAAATTTTTGTAAACATTAAGTTTTTTGATTCTTCTTAAATGTTCCCGAAACCGAAGTATTTAAATTTAACCTTAAATTCGTTTATTCATGGGAACATGGCTCTCAATTTTCTCTCTATTAATCGGAACATGTACATTCCTCCTTTGGACGCTGCAACGGAAAGAGAGAGCTCATGAGAGCCATCTAATCGAAACAGCTATTGAGTTAAAAGCAAAAGATAATGAGCTAAAAGCAAAAGATAACGAGTTAAAAGCCAAGAATGCCGAATTTTTGAGAAAAGAATCCCAATTTCAGGGTCAAATAAAGCAACTGGAAAAAGAAAAAGAATTAATGGAAGCAAAATATCTCAAGAAACTCACGTCAGCGGAGGTGAAGAAAAAGAACCTTGCCCGATACAAACAGAAGATGAAAGCACTCCAGAAAAAGACGATTGCTGAGGAGGCGGAAGAGATCGTGAGGAAGGGCCCTTTTAGTTGCCGCATTCTCGTGAAGGCCCAAAATCTTATGAAATGGGAAAACCAAAAGGCAGTTATGCTGGTGGTCGCAAGCGTCCCGAGAAAATCCAAGAAGTGAAAGAATTGCATATCCATAAATGTTAATATTGCGGTATCAGCATGGAGGGTGTTAAGAAATACAAGGCTTATGAACGGGTAGTCACGGATTTATTCCAGTAACAAGAGTATAAAAAGGATTATCTCACCTTGCGGTTGAGGAACGTGAAGTTAATCGTCAAGCGGAAGAAGTATCCTAAATGTAAGAGATGGGTATATACCGAACAGGGCTTGCTAAAGAATGCCCGTATCGGGCTTTCATTGGTGAGTTTCATCACCAGCAGGTGCATTCGCACGGGCCTTCCTTACGAGGTCATTATTGATAAGCTTTCTACTCATTTTGGAAGGTAATTTTTCATCACGGCACGTGCCATTATCAATTGGTTCAAGAATTTTTCCAAGGTCATCGAAGGTTTGCATGAGCAATTAGAGGAATTGGTGAAGACGCAGGCGTTTTTACACGTGGATGAGACAAGCCTTCCGATGAAGGGGGATAATTGGAGGCTGTGGGTGGTGTGTTGTGCTAATTTCGTGCTGTATATTCAGAGCACTTCGCGAGAACAAGAGAGCGTGAAACATTTTTTGGAAGGGTTTGAGGGGACATTAATTTCTGATTTTTTTCGTGTATACGATAAGTTTAAAGATGGGGAACAACAAAAATGTTTAGGACATTTACTTAGCGCCATCATCGAACTCATCATGATGAATTAAAAAATCACGAGGAAGCGGTTAAGAAAGGAAGGGAGGCTGAAGTCGTGTCCAAAAAGCGGAGTCGTCCGAGAAAGTTCGAATCCTTGACTCCATCTTAGATAGAGACCCTACATGCTCGGCATACTCAGAACCTCAAAAGCTTGGGTCAAGCAATCCACTTACGTTCTTTATTCTGGGCAGCTTTTAAGCCCGATCCCTTTGATTGGAAAGCAGAGGCATCCAAAAGGTTAACAAAAGAAATTGCTGAGAAAAAACTAAGAGAACTCTGTTTAATTTGCAAGTGGAAGGCATTATTGAGCCGGATTTGGAGAAACTGGTAAAAAGCTACGAAAAATATGCAAAAAAGCTTTTTACATACTTGAAATACGAGGGCATGTCGCCCGATAATAATGCGGCAGAACGGACTCTCCGACCTTTCGTGGTCCAACGGAAGCATTCGGAGGGATTCAAGAGTCCCGAGGTCATGTGGTATTATGTCATTTACCCATCTTTGTACATGACCAGCAAGGTAAATGGAAAGGATTTCGATAAATTGCTTGATTTGATATTTTCAGGTCAAGAGTTCAATTTAAATTCATTTTTGGGTTGTTGAGGGCAATTTTTTTTAATCTTATAGAGATATTTGATGTTTCCATGAGGATGTAAGTTACGATGACTCATATTTTACATGAGATCCGAATATTTTTAACAATTAGAAAGATCAAAAAACTTAGTATTTAAAAATTTTTTAATTTCTTGACTTTATAAGATATCCATCATTCAAATTTTTTCCTCTAAAACTAAAAAAAATGGAGAATATTTATATAAAATCCGTAAGCTCTAAAAATTCGGATAATTCCCTTGCTTCAGGAGATATCTCTACAATTTTTTTAATCACCTTGCGTGAGCCTTTATATCTCACGAGGGCAAGGTCTATCTCCGATAAATAATCAACAATTTCAAATAAGCTCATCTTCTTGAATCCACGCCGGATTTTTCTTACTAAAAGCATGAGGAGCAACAGTCCGAGCACGCATATAAATAGATGCCCGTGGATGCTCTCATCCGTCCAATGATAAATGGGCCTGACAGATAAAAGAGACGGCGATTTAATGTATTTAAATGCTCTCTCTACGGTATATTGCTGGCGATAAAGCTATGCAAGTTCAAATGGACTTAATGTGGGATGGTTGGATAATAAGAAGGTTTTTCCGAGCGAATCCACCTTGGTTGTTAGCGCTTTATCGTCAATTGCAATCGAATATTTTACCTTACCGAAGGTGCCCGAGACTTTAATCGTCAATTGCAATCGAATATTTTACCTTACCGAAGGTGCCCGAGACTTTAAAATCAATTAATTCAAGGAAGTTCTTAGCCCCTAAAAGCGAGCGTATTTTTGCGGCAACAGCTGCCGGCTCTCTCCATTTATTTTTATTCAACCGTTTTTTAAACCAATCATGAACGCTCGTTATCTTCTTTTCAAGTTTTTTCTTGAGATTTTTTTCCTGCCATGATTTTAGGGAGGGATTGTAAACTACAAGTAATCTATAATTTGAGCCGTGAACAGGCTCTTCAAATTCGAGAACTCCTATTTCTTTACCATTAGGAAGCGTCTTGAGGGGAAAATCAGAGGGTTTTAGATGCAAATATTTTTTTTGCGTGCTTGGACGAAGGGAGCAGACAAAATGGATTCCTGAAGCCTTGATCTTTTCAAAAACCGCTCTTGAAATGTTTCCCTTGTCAAATACGAGGCACGCATCATCCGCATCAATGCTTAACTTTTCAAGTTTATTGCAAAAATTGGGAAACTGCTCCTTGAACAATCTTGCATCTTGAACGTTCCCGGGATAGATCTCTTGAAAGATAGGTATGCCGCCATCGGCGGTACAAAATAAGACCAACCCTATCAAGTTTAGCGTGGAACGCCCCTCTTTAGAATGCCCGTGTCTTGGAAGAATTGCCGCCTCTTTCGGATTTATATACGTGAAAAAATTTGTGGGGTCGTAAAAAAGAGTATCCATTGAGACCTTAAACTCTTTGATTAACTTCTCACTAATTCGAAGCTCAATTGCTTCGA
>JALGVJ010000084.1 GCA_029838195.1 Promethearchaeota archaeon | reverse complement strand
CTCTTTAGGTGCGTCTTTTCTTCTAGGTAATTTTTCGATAGCTCTTATAACATGGTCGCATGTGAAAATTATTCCGTCTTCCCTTGCAATGAAACCTGTTCCTATAATTGGGGGAAAATGAGGTTGATGAGATACTTTTGAAACAATCGCAACTATCGCACATTTTATTTTTGAATAAGTACTCGGAAGTTTATCAATATTGTTTGCCATATTATCTCCCGTCCATAATTAGAAATCACAATCAATCTATACTATCTAAATAGGCCCTCTTTTTTCTAAAGGGAGTTTATTTAAGAAAGCCAGAGCATCACGATCTTTGGTTGCCAGGTTGCTCACATTTTTTTTCTTTTTTTTTGGATTGATATAATAAACAGAAAAAAGAGAAATCTTTTGAGGTGGAATTTTTATTTCTCTTCTTATAATTCCGTTAAATGTAAAAACACACCTTCCCCTGATTATTTCTGTATTTTTAGGTAGCATAAAAAGTGTAAATTCTATTGCCTCGTATTTATCAATAAAATCAAATGGTTCACCATATCCTACAGAAAACCAATCCATAGAATAATCAATATGAAGTATTTCTGCTAAGCCCGTTCTCCCCCATGAAGTAGTATTTGCAATTCGCATAAAATGATGGTTTATTTTCCCTTTTACTTTTACTAGATCGATACCCACCAATGGACTCGGTCCCATTTTTGATTTATCAATTTTTGTAGGTTTTATATTTAGCTCAAGATGTGCTGTTGCGAAAGCGATGGGTTGTAATTTAGTAAGTCTGAGATTTATTATTATGAGAAGTATGCCAAACCACAGTATAGATGCCGCAAAAAATGTTAAATAAAATTTGAAGTTTTTTAGTTTTATCACTTCGCTTGATAATAATAATTCGATTGCACCAAATAAAATTACCAAACCTTGAATTACATAATTCCATTTTGATAAGAGTATAAACTTTAATAAACAAGACGGTAATATTAAAATAAGCACCAAGAAAGCAATTATTATCTTTATTGACATTTTTCTTAATTTATATCATGAAAACAAATTTGAGAATCAAATTCGGGAATTAAAGACTTAGCGTCTTTGGCTTCCACCCGTCTCAATGTGTTTATTCCTGATTTTTCTCTTCAATGATTAATTGAACTTGTTCTTCAACCTCGGCTTTTTCTGCTTTTTTAAATGTTACACTTGTTTTTGGTGGGTAATCAATGCTTTTGCCTTCAAGGAGCTCTTCAATAGTTAGTATTTGAATCCTGGGATAATCTTTATTCCAACCAGGAGATCGATAATATCCAGCCGATACTGCCTCTTTCCTCATGCCAGTGGTTGGCTCATTAAGAGTAATAAACACTCCAATTTGGGCTTGAGCTCTTTCAATTGTTCCTCTTAAATCTCTTATTTGGCCGGGATTTACATGTCCACTTTTTACTTGAATGATAATCTTTTTTGTTTTTTGAGGTTCATCGTGAAAATAGATATATCCATCTATTCCCTTGTCTGCTCCTTTTTTCTTTTCACTTTCAGCAGGTCTTGCTCCAACTAATCCAAGTGCCCACCACTGAAATTGATATGGATCTTGCTTTGCTAAAGTTTCAGCCCCCTTTAAATCTATTGGTTCTCCAATTACTTTAAAACTAATTTTATCTCCAAAAGTATCCATTAATCTATGTCTCATTAAGGAGATAGCAAGGTGGGTGATATCAATTCCAATCCATTTACGCTTTAATTTCTCTGCTACCGTTATAGAAGTTCCACAGCCACAAAAGGGGTCTAAAACGATGTCGCCCTTATTAGAAGAAGCTTTAATTATTCTCTCCAAAAGAGCCTCGGGTTTTTGAGTAGGATAACCTAGGCGTTCTCTTGCATTGCCTTGAATCATTGGAATGTGCCACCAATCTTCTGGACATTTTCCTCCCTTTGGGAGAATTCTTTTTTGAATTCCCCTTGTTACTTTGCTTGTAGCAACAGAATACTTACCTCGTTCAATAGTTTTCTGGGAGTAAGGGATTCTTACATCATCAGGGTTAAATGTCCAATTATTAGATTTACTGTACCAAAAGATAATGTCGTGTACTCTTGGGAATTGTCTTTGATGTTTTGTCCCAGGGCGAGTATATAACCACACGATCTCATTTCTAAAATTCTTCACTTCGAAAACTGCATCCATTAGCATTTTTAGATAATGACTTGCTGTAGGATCACAATGAAGATATATAGACCCCGTCTCTTTTAATACTCTGTGGAGCTCTACTAACCGTATGGCCATCATTACGAGATAAGCCATCATGTCATTAGAGCCTAAGAATCTCCTTAATGCTATAATCAAATCTGCTACTTTTTGAGGTCCTTTTTCTGTTATCTCGATATATGTTTCCTCTGCCTTTCTATCCCAGTGCCATGTGTCTTCAAAAACTTTAATCTGAGCAGCTGATT
>JALGVJ010000083.1 GCA_029838195.1 Promethearchaeota archaeon | reverse complement strand
CATATGCAATACTTTTCCTTGACCATAATCAAATGTTATTACGACGGGGTCATCTCCATATCGTTTTTTTAATTCTTTACTTTTAACAAGTACATTAATTGCATCTTTATTTAGAACCTTAATTGGATAACTACTACTTTCAAGCCACCATTGCGGATTTGAAACATCGCTAAACATACCCAAAAGCAATGGATGTGATTTATCGATAACCTCTATAGGAATAACTTCATCCCCTGTCTGATTTCCATTAAACTTCACATACCCTGGAAAAGCCTTCTCAAGAATATTTTTCAGAACCCAGTCTGTACTTAATAAAAAGCCGCCACTCTTTACAAATTCTCTAATATCTTCTATTCCTTGTTGGTCAATTCCATCACCGGGACAATTTATAATGAGAATTTGGTCCGGTCTTAAATCAATCCTACCAACCGCTTCAGGCTCAAGAAAAATATACTCTAATCCTACGGCATCCATTACTAACTCTACTTTATCATATTTACCTTTAACTATAATTATATGGTCGTCTCCAGCTTTATCAAGTAATTCTAAATCTTCGGCTCTCTCTTTTGCCATTTTTGCTTTCATAATCTTTGCCGAAGCTCCATAAGCTTTTTGCATTTTTTTATATTTTTCTTCTATAATGGGTTCAGGCTTACCAACCGCTTGTTTTACATTCTTTTTCTGAACAGACTTCGCTTTTTTCTTAGATTTTGTCATTTTCTTATCCTTCTAAAAATTAAAATTCCCACAAAATGTAATTATATTCTATATTTTTAATGAATTTATAACCAATTATTGTTGATTATTAAATGATTGGAAATATATCTAATGAACGGGCTAATGAACTAATTCATTTAATTTCCGAAAATGTGCGCAAAAATTTTTTAGGGCGTTCCGTGGTAGAGAGCGAACTTTTTCCTGTTACACACTATATTCACGTAGCATGTTTAATTTTATATGATCAATCTTATCAATACAAGATAATTAAAGAGGTCGCAAAGATAATCTCCCCCGAAGAAATTGGAAGGCGGAATAAAACTATTGGAAGTTATTTAAATAATTTAGATTTTAATTCATTTGCCATGTTATTTTTACAAGGAAGGGCTCAAGTAATTTATAATAATATAGAGAAAAAGAAAGCAGGACAGGCTGATATTATTATAGAAGAAGAAGAAAAGAAGAAGGAAACAAAATTTATTTTAGATTTTTGGAGTAGACTATGTCCTAATTATAGAAATGATGGGAAAATGACTGCAGAAGATGGAACAATAAGGTTCCTTCCAGAAAACGTGGTTGATTCGCTCGTAAATGAAATGGTTTCTGTAAATCCCTCCCTAGTAAAGAAGCTCAAAAGAGCTATTGGTTTATTAACTAGTAGGAATTTTTTAGCATCTGCCGATTGCCGTTCAGGAATTTTTGAGTATGGTCCTTATGAAACAAACAATCCTGGCGAAGTTTTAATCTTTAAAGAATTTTTAGGGCTCTATACTGGAAAAGATCCTTTTGGGTTGGATAGTTATCTCATGGACTATCAAAAAACCAAAGTCAAGTCACCAATTCCGAATATTATAATTGGAATGACTTTGAAAAATATGAAGAAATTATATTATAATGACTGGGGAACTTGCTTTTCTGAGCCCTCAGATTTTTCTAATAATATAACATCAATAGGTTTTTGGACAAAACACCCGATTCATCCCAAAGATATTAGATTCCCTAATAAATTAGGTGAAATCGAGAATCTAAATGATAATATCCTCGATCCAATTATGCAGTATTGCCAAGATTCATTAAATGAGATGTTTATTGAAATATCATCTTGGGATTTGATAAAGAAAATTATGGCAGGAGTTAATGTTTACACTAATTTTTGTGCGAAGTTTGCACCATTTGCTGGTTTAGAGAAAAAATGGGACTGGGGATGGGTCAATGATGTTTGCTCAGATGTGCAAAAATCAGATTTAGTTAATACCAACGACGTGAAACGTTATATTAAAGAGGTTGGTAAACATAAAGGTGGTCTACATCCTTTTTTAGGTCGATTTTTCCGAGCTAGAAAAAAGAGGATGAAAGATCCCGCATATTACAAGATACAAGACTAAGAATTTAATTATTAAGAGGAATTAAAAATGAAAGAGAAAATTTTAGAATATCTAAAAGAAAAAAATATCGATATCGACGAAGCTTTATTAAATTATCTTGAAGGCGGAGTGGATATTACTGAAAAGGATGAATATAAACATGATTTCGACACATATCCCCCTCATCATAACGAGAGCTGGTACTTTAATCTAATTGATCCTTCTAATAATCTTTATTTTATAACTCGAATTTCATTTGAAATGGGGCAGAAAAAATCTAGAATTATGTTAATTTTATTATTGAACGGAAAAATAACTGGATATGCAAGGGATTATTTTAACCTTGAAAAAATGTCCGATACTCTGGACTTCGATAAAAGAGTTAAATATTATTGTCTTGAACCCATGAAAAAATGGCGAATTACTTATCAAGATAGAAAAATAGAATTAGATGTTAATCTTGAAGGTCGTTTTCCTGTTTATAATTACCTTTCTCATGAAGATCCTCTGACTTCAATTAAAAAATTGGGAGTGGATCTTCTTGAAAGAACAGCCCAACATCATTATGAACAAGGAATGAAAATAACTGGTTACTTAAAATTAAAGAAAAAAGAAAAAATAATTAATATTAATTGTTTAGGTCATAGAGATCATAGTTGGGGAACAAGAGATTG
>JALGVJ010000082.1 GCA_029838195.1 Promethearchaeota archaeon | reverse complement strand
TACCCTTAATGAAGCGTAAGGCATTCTTGAATCGAGAGCCATAATCTTGTTATTTTCTATTTTTCCAAGCGGAACAAACTCAATAACTCGAAGCCATTGGTCTTTTATAATATCCCAATCCTTGTTCTTTAATATGGCTAATTCTTTGGATTCTTCTTTCATGGATTTAAGGCATTTGTTTTATTTCGGGGAATCCCAACTTATCCCCCTAACCATCTCTCCCATGAGGCAATCCTTACATAATGCATCTTTTTCATTATCAGGAAGTCAGAGCTTTAGGGTCTTTGGCTTCAAGGCGGCTCAATTATTCTTGTTTTGATTCTTTTGGGAAAAAAGAGAATATGACAATTCCGACTCCTACAAGAATAAGAATAATTCCTGTAACAAGGGGATACTTGTAATGAATTTTCACTACTTCGTGAATCTTTATTCTCTTGGGTTCCCAATCATGCACAAGGCCTCTTTCATCAGTTGTCATCTTCTTTTCATTTTTCTCAAAATGAGGCTTCTCTGGTTCTCTGGGTGGTAATTTACTAACATATTCTCTTATTAGTATTTCAAGAGCATCTTCTGGATCTTTTGGATCCAATATTATTTCGTGGTATTCGGTCTTGTATTTAGGTTTCATGAGAACAATATTTCCTTTTCTATTCTGGAAGAAAAACAAAACAAGCGGAATGCCTATACCAATTAGAACTAAAAGAATTCCAATCTTTCTTCTTTTAATCATTTCTCCCCTCTTTTTTCAGATTTCCTTAACACCACACAAAAAAGAATGTATGTGAAACCTCCAGCGAGAATAATTATTGCAAGTTCTGTCAGGAAAAAATCAAGCCTCACTTTATCATAAATTAAATAGCCTTTATATTTCTCAATAAACTTGTATTCCAATTTGAAAAGCTCTTCGGTTGTTATGATTTTCTTTTCTTCATTTAAGTATTTCGTTGATTCTTTTGTAATTTGATTCTTCCAATTTTTAAATTTCTGGTAGCTAATAGCATCAAAAAGATAAAGAGGAAGAAACCTAAATCCCTTTCTGTTAAGCGATTTTGATGATAACTTTGATGCAGGCTTAAATGGCTTATCTAATATATAGCCCACGGGAGGAGCAGCAATTTCTTTGGATTTACCATTTTCAAATATGAAATACTTAGGAATATAGTAAGCAAATTTTATATAAGGAATAAAAAGAATTGCTACAATCAATAAATATCCGAAAATTAGAAGGATATTCTTTTTACATTTGCTCATATTGCACCCCTTTACATCATTTCAATCTCATCCAATAGAAGAGTAATCTGTCAATCCAAAGCCCTCATGACTGACGTCTACTTGGCTAAAAACATGATTCCCTCCTTGCCTTTATAATACTGACAATCTTAGCTGATTCTAATCTATGACAGAGGAGAAAGCAAGAAGCAGCTGAGGAGCTTTAGTTATCTATTCTTCTTGGCAGTTATTACTAATGTCTATTTTAATAATTCATACAAATCCGCTTGCCGACTTAAACCTTGCCATGCTTTAATAAAATTCTCTCAAATTCCCTAAGACTTTTGGATGGGAAGACAGAAATCTGAATAATTTTTGTTGCCTATCGCCATCAATAACAACAAAAAGTCCAAGCCTCTAATTAATCTATAACCTAAAATTTCTTTATAGTTTTATCACTTTTAAGAGAAAATTCCTTTTTAGCCAGCTAGAAAGAACACTTGCCAATTTAGTTCCCATCAACACCCCTTTTTGCTGACAACAGCCGGCTTTTGCTTCATTTAAATCATTGGATCATAGTAGAATAAGAATAATTTTGATATAATTATATAAAAAATTTTTGATACTTTATTTTGAATGGGAGAAAGCGAAAATCTTTAACATATCTAAAGGAGGATAAAAAAGTGGATGAATTAGAAATAAACCTTTCGAAATCCTAAAAATATTAACACTATCATGAATATAGCAGTTACAATAATTTCATCTCTTATAACAGGAATAGTTGGCGTTATCATTTCTACTATTTACTACAGAAAGTATGAAAAATATCAGATGAAGTTAAAAACATTAAAAGATTTCGCCGCATACAGATGGGATTTAACTGGGCCAAATTTTTCAAAAGCACTTAATGAAATTTTTATCGTTTTTCAAGACTCCGAGAAAGTAAAATCTGCTTTAATGCAATTCCATAGAACAATTACTTCTAAAAATACCGAATTAGCAAATGATGATCTTATTAAATTATTCAAATCAATGTGTGATGATTTAAAAATAAATACAAATGAATTTAGCGAAAACTTTTTTCTGAAACCCTTTAATGTTAGAAAATAGTAGATAAGATTGATAAAGCAGGATATAATCAATCGAAATTATCCTTTCAGACTTTTCATTCTAGAATGTCGAGTGAGTGTCAATTTTCATAGAAGATTTTTAGACTTTTTAATCCATTTCTAAAAGTTGACTTGCCCCTATTTCTTTTTATGCAAGAGCTTTTATCTGTTTTATTAACTTAGTCGATTCCCCAAGTTCTTTAACCAGCATTATAATATTTTTTCTATAGCCATTGGGAGATGGTTCCGGCCCTAATTGTTTCCAAGGTAAAATTTGTAAACTATAGTCTAAATTGCTAATATGAAGGAAAACTTTAATAACATAAAAATGCAAAGCGGGTAAAAATGAAAGAAGCATCTCAAGGAGACAAACTGCCTTTAAAATTGAATTTACTTATCATTAGCCAAGATCCTTCTTTTTCTCAATCAATAAAAAAATCGGAGATAGGCCAGAAATGTAATATCT
>JALGVJ010000081.1 GCA_029838195.1 Promethearchaeota archaeon | reverse complement strand
AAGCAGTTAAAGGTATTTATCAGTGATGGAGAAAAAGCCTACAAGAAATTAATGAGAAACTTGAATAAAAACATCATTCATGTTCAGCAAATACACGATCCAAGAGAGCGAGGGACGATCTTCATCAATAAATACGAGCAATTAGGACCTTATCTACACCACTATCAAATAAAAACTAATTGGAAAGCCTTTAATGGAGGAAAAAAGGTGTTGATCCTTGAATGGTCAATCAAGTTAATTCGCAAAAAGATATTTAATGGAAGGGGGCGCCCTACCAAGGATCAGACCCAAAGTGCCTGGAAGCAACTGTACGGCTCTCGATGGCGGCAAAAATATGAGATGTATAAATTCTATAAAACCAAGCAAGAAGGCACCGCTAAAGTATTTGTAAATCCAGAGACTAATAAAATTTCGTTGCGTGCGGGCTCGTCCAAGTGGATGAAAGATCTTTTAATCGTTGTATTAAAAATTTTTAATGGAAAATGCGTGACATCTAACATAGTGGAAGGGAAACATTCTCAAGTAAAGGGTAAAGGGAATCTTAGAAAACAGCAAGACATGGTTTACCAGCATCAAAAGTTCGTATTTAATGCGTACATTGCGGAGCGCGGATATTTGCCTCCCATGACTCTACACGGGAAGTATTTGTGGAAATATTTAGTCAAGCCGAAGAAAAAGGAAAAGAAAGCTTATGATTTATGGTCTAATGGAACACAATTTGCCCAACTTTCGCTGATGGCATTTATCACGAGTTAATTAAATTCTTATTTGAAAAAAGGTATATATACCCATTTTAAAACCTAAATTTTCCGAAAAAGCTTTTCTCTCTACAAACATTAAAGGAGTACATCCTAATCTTAAGATAATTTTATTTTTAAAAAATCTATTTAATAAAATAGGTAAAATTGCTAACTTTTCACCACGCGTAATAATAATATTATTTGAGGCGATAATTTCCTTGAAATAATTTCCAAGAAATTTTATTATAGATTTTATAGGTAACTTTTTATTGCTTTTTAATTCAGGATAAATCGCAATTTTATTATAATTTGATGGTATTGCTTCAAATAATTTCTTATCGTTAATTGCATCTCCAGAAGATCCAGATATGAAATCTGAAAAAGTAAAAAATACAACTTTTTGCATTGAGTTTTGTTGTTTCATATAAGTTATTTTATCCTCAATATTCCATTTGTTATAAAAACTAAATATAGAATTTTATATTAATTTAACTCTCAAGAAAATAAAGATTTCTTAGAAAGTTTATTCATTAACCATTCCAATCCCATAAAATAATTAAATTTTTCCCAAATTATTAGAAAAATCTCAATACTTAATAGGAAAATTAAAAAAATAATTAAATAATAGTAAAAAGAAAGATTTAATGAGTAATAATTTTCAATTATTAATGGAAATAATATAACACCTGCGGCGATCATGGCAAAATGGATATAATAAATAGAAAATGACAATTTACCCCAGCGGATTAATATTTTATCAAGTTTAAAACTAATTTTCCTAATATCGAATACAAAATAACATAATGAGAATAAAATTAAAAAAACAGCAAAACTATGGAAAAATAAATTGATTTTTAAGTAATATATCTTGCTTAATAATAAAGACCATAGAGAAATTGTTATTATTCCTATACCAAAAAAAATATAAAGCATTCTTTGGTATTGCTCTTTTTTAAAATTATCAAGCATCGCTCCAATAATTAGTCCTAAAATTAAGAAATTAACCCAAGGAATGAAAGGGAAGGAACCATATATTAGAAAGCTAAATATGATTAAATCATTAATGATTATTAAATGATTTATAATAAATATAAATATTATTAAGAATAAATAACTGATTAATTTCCATTTTCCTAAAAATAGGATAAAACTAAATAGAATCATAGCAACGGCAATAACTTGAAATATACTCCAATATAAAAAGCTAAATTTAAGATTTAAAAAATGTCCGAATAAGAATTTTAAGAATGTAGAAATTAAAAAAATAAAGACGGCACGTTTTAGAACATCGAGATATACTTCTATCTTTGGTATCTCATCTTCTATTTTACTATTTATAAAACAATTTAAACTAATTCCAGAAATTAAAAGATAAAAGGGAGCTCCAATTAATCCCAAATAAATTATAATATTTTCAAATAGCCCTATTTTATTATTAATCCAGAAAATTAATATATGAAATAGGATCATAAAAATAATAGTTAAACCTCTTAAGAAATCCAGAGATTTAATTCTTTCCGTCATAAATAACTCTTTGTTTATTGGGATTTAAAATATGAAATTTATTAATTTTAAAAAATATTTTAAAACTTTAACTTGACTTGGGAATCGTCCTAAGAGCAAATCATCAAAATTTGAGGATAATTCTTCCTTTTTAATTTTTAGAGTTCTACTATTTCTTGCGTGCTTCCTTATATCTCTAAGCTGTTTATTGTTTTGTATTAAGAACTTATAAATTCTTAATCTTACCTTAAACTTTTTTGTTAGAATAGATTGAAATAAAAGCATAAATTCTGAAATTATTAAATATGGCGCTAAATTTCTGAGATTCTTAATATTTTTATATAAGATGATATATCTATTTCTTTCAAGATAATAATATGTGAAATCGTTGAGCATCATATGGAGCTTTTGATGGCGTAATACAGTTTTATTAGTAGTATATATATCTATCTTATTTCTGTATGCCTTTAAGGAAAAATCAGTATCTTCGTGATACATAAAAAAATATGGGTTAAAACCATTTAACTTTAAGAAGGTGCTTTTTTTCATAAACATACTGCAACCAGAAGCTTTTTGAGTTTTAAAAGTCATTTTTTTTTCAGGAATCTTTTGATACATGTTAGGAGT